>NZ_JBIVFA010000004.1:0-675064 GCF_044747975.1 Streptomyces sp. NPDC090045 | reverse complement strand
ATCCACGGCCGAGTACTCACACACTCACGAACGGCCGAATCATCACACCGGTTACGCCCGACCAGGGCATCTCACCAAGATCCTGTTACGAGCTCTAAGTCCTTGTCGGCCCGAGGCCTGTCACGGGGGGCGAGGCGGGTGATTGTCCGTCACGCTGCATTGTCAGTGCCTCCCCATAGTGTGGAGACATCACTCGGGGACCTCGGAGGGGGAGCGGAAGCATGTCTGCCAATAGGATCCAGCACAAGGTGAATCACGTCGCGCTGGTAGTGGACTCTTCAGGTTCCATGTATCAGCACCAGAGTCAACTCATTCGTGTCGTGGACGAGTTCGTGGCGGGATTGAAGGCCGAGTCGGACAGTCTCGGTCACGAAACCCGGATCAGCCTCTATTCCTTCGACCACAAGGTGGAGAACCTGGTCTGGGACATGGACGTGAAGCATCTGCCGTCCATGCGGGGTCTGTACAAGGTGAACAACGGCGCCACGGCCCTCATCGAGGCCTCGCTGAAGTCCCTGGACGACCTGGGCCACATCTGGGAGGAATACGGGGAGCACAGCTTCCTCCAGATCGTGGTGACGGACGGCGAGGAGAACGCCTCCGGCGGGGACCGGCGGCACGACGGGGACATGACCATCCTCGGCCCCTGGCTCGACAGGATCGCGGCGAAGATGGGTGCGCTTCCGGGCCACTGGACGTCCGCGATCCTCGTTCCGAACTCCCTGGCCAAGCGGACCGCCCAGAACTACGGCTTCCCGGCCGGAAACATCGCCATCTGGGATGCGGACTCGCAGGAGGGTGTCGAGGAGGCGATAGGCACCGTGCGCGCCGCCGCCACCAGCTTCCTCCGTGGCCGTGAGAAGGGTGTGCGCGGTACGAAGAACCTTTTCGCTGTCGGCCAGGACATATCGGTCGACGACGTGCGGGCGAATCTCGAACCGGTCCCGGCCGACAAGTACCGGCTCCTGAAGGTCGATACGGAGGTCGAAATTCGGGCCTTTGTCGATTCACATCCCGGCGTGACGTACGAACGCGGGGCGTGCTACTACCAGCTGGGCACCCGGGTTCAGGTTCAGCCCGACAAGGAAGTGATCGTGGTCGAGAAGGACACCGACCGCGCATATACGGGGAATGCGGCCCGCAGCCTTCTGTTCGGCACGGGTGTTCAGGGCACCGTCTCCGTGAAGGCGGGGCACAATCCCAAGTTGGAGGTGTATGTGCAGAGTCGTTCGGTGAACCGAAAGCTCAAGCCGAAGACGCGCCTTCTCATCATGCTCTGAATGTCGCCGGCGGCGGGTTCGGCAGTGGCTCCGCGCCGGACCTATGCCCCACCGGGGTCAGGTATCAGCTGCGCCATGACGGCCGGCGGCAGGGACGGGTTGGCGGCAGCGGCTTCCACCACGAGTCCGTCGGGGTCGGCGAGCAGTTCGACGATGGCCTCCGGCGGCAGGGCCGGGTGCCCGGCAGCCAGCCGACGTGTCTGACTGTCCGCCAGACAGGCGAGCAGCGCCGGGCCGGTCGCGCCGGGGTGCCGGGCGACCTCGCGCAGTCCCTTCTGAACAAGCGGTGTGTGTCTGGTCAGCTCCTCCAACAGGGCGGGCGGGGTCTCCGGGTTGGCCGCCACCTTGGCGACGACCCGGGATCCGTGGCGTTCGACCATGGAGCGCAGCTGAGCTTCCGAGAGGCCGGGGTGGCGGGCGATGGACTTGACCACCTTCGCGTCGGGGTCGTCGGCCAGCGCGTCGCGGATCCCGGCCGGCAGATCGCGCCGTTCGGCCAGGAGCATGCGCACCACCGGATTCGACGACCTGGAAAGGTCCTCGATCTCGGAGGGAGATGCGGCGGCGATCCGCGGCAGCAGGGACGGGCCGATCTTGGTGGCAGTGGCCAGCTCGGAAAGGACGTCGAGCGGTACGCGGGGGTTGTGCGCCAGTCTGCGCTGCACGTCGTGGCCACGGTCGGCGGCCAGCACACGGATCAGGGCCTCGTCGATCGCCGGGTTCTGCGCGAGTTCGCCTCGGACGCCGGGCACAGGGTCACCGGCGAGGCGCGCCGCCGACTGCGGCGGCAGGTCGGGGCGGGCGGCGAGTCGGGCGCGCAGCAGCGAGGAAGGGTGGTCGGCGAACCGGAGGAGAGGCCCGACCGGTGTGGCGGGGTTCCACAGTGCCTGCTCCGCCATCTCGTGGAGGGTGGACTCGTGCGAGCCGGCGCACGAAGCGCCCGACCGCAGGTCGCAGTCGAGTCGCGGACAGTGCGGATCGTGTGTGAAGGGCGTCTCCTCGCGGTCGCAGACCAAGCACCGCTCTGCCGGAGGCAGCCCCTCGCCGGTGATCAGCATGGCCAGGACCTGCGGCGGTGTCGCCTCGTTGCCCGCAACCGCGGTGCGGACCTCGGCATGCGGGTGGCGCGCCAGCCGGGCCGCCAGGTCCGGCGTGGTGCACAGCGCGAGTTCCGCGACCACCTGTACGTCCGGGTCGGCGGCGAGCGTCTCCCTCACATCGGCCGGAAGTCCGGGACATGCGGCCAGCTTCGCCCGGCGATCGGCGTCGGGGTCCCGGGCGAGGAGCCGCGCCCACTCCGGGTCGCCGGCACGCTGTTCGAGCAGGGCGAGGGCGGCCTGCGGCTGCGTGAGGGGGTTGATGTCGGCAGCGGTCAACCGGCCCTCGTGGACGAGTCGCACAGCGCTCTCCTCGACCCGCGAGGCCAGGTCGACCGCCTGCTCGCGGCTGAGGTCCGCGCGGCCGGCGAGGCCGGCGGCGATGTCCGCGTCCGCGATCGTGATCAGTCGCCCGACCAGCTCGAAGGGCAGGGCCTCGTTGACGGCGAGGCCGCACAGTGCAGGGTTCACAGGAAGACATCCTGCCCGGACCGCAGGCGAACGGGCGACGGATTTCCCCGTCGGGCCTGCCCGCCCGTGCCGCCCTGCCCTGCCCTGCCCTGCCCTGCCCTGCCCTGCCCTGCCGGAAGTGGTGGAACACTCCAAGACCGACTCGTGATCCTTGTCCGGGGTGGGGCCACTCTCCGTGTCCGGCCTGTCGCAGACTTTCAGGACGTGGTGGCCCGGCGGGCCGCCGCGTCTTCGGCCCGGTCGACCCAAGGACTGCACATCGTGAGCGAGCGCGTTCTCATCCCCCGCAACCGGGGCTTCCTCTTCCTCGACTCCCACCCGGCGGGCTGCGAGCGGCTGGTGGCCGAGATGTGGCAGGCATGCCCCGATCCCGATCCCGCCGACGTGCGGGAGGGTGCCGGGCCGGTGGCACTGATCATCGGTTCCTCGGCCGGATACGGCCTGGCGGCCACGGTCGCCGGACTCAAGCGCGCCGGCATCCGCGGCATCATGGTCTCCTTCGAGAAGGCCCCCACCGCACGGCGCACCGCCACGGCCGGCTGGTACCGCACCGCCGCAACCGCCGACATCGCCCGTACCGCCGGGCAGGATCTGGTCTTCCTCAACGGCGACGCGTTCTCCGACACGATGAAAGAGCAGGTCGCCGACCTCATCGAGCAGCGCTTCGGCGGCCGGCTGGACTACCTGATCTATTCGGTGGCCGCCCCCCGGCGCACCGACCCGGACACCGGCACCACGTACGCCTCCGTCCTCAGGCCGATCGGCCGGGCGAACCGCACCAAGACCCTTGTCTTCGACGACCAGGGCGTTCCCGAGGTACGCGAGGTCGAGACCGGGCCGGCCGAGGGCGATGACGTCGAGCAGACCGTGGCCGTGATGGGCGGTGCGGACTGGGAACGCTGGATCGACCACCTGGCCGGCCGGGGATCGCTCGCCGAGGGCTTCGCCACCGCCGCGCTGTCGTACATCGGCTCGGCGCTGACAGCGGCGATCTACCGGCAGGGCACCATCGGCGAGGCCAAGGCCCACCTGGAGGCCACGGCCCGCGCCCTGAACGAGCGGCTCGGCACAACGGTGGGCGGGCGCGCCGTGACCTCCGTCAACGGCGCCGCCGTCACCCAGTCCTCCACCGCCATCCCCGGCATCGCCCTGTACACCGGCCTGCTGCGCGGCGTCCTCGGAGAGGACCTGGTCCCGCCGGTGCATCAGCTCGCCGCCCTGTGGGACCAGCTCACCGGTGCCGCGCCGCTCGCCCTGGACGACGAAGGCCGGATCCGCCTGGACACCTGGGAACTCACCGAAGACGTCCAGGCGGCCGTCGCCGAACGTTGGGAGGCCGCCGCGACCGACACCATCGCCGGCCTCGCCGACCTCGACTGGTTCCACGCCGAAGTCCAACGCCTGTACGGCTTCTCCGTGCCGGGCGTCGACTACACCGCGGCGGTGGCCACCGACATCCCCTGGCCCACCCCCACCCCCACACCCTGACCCGCCACGGGCCCGTAGCCGCGAGCCTCAGGCCGGATCCCACTCGTCACGCAAGACCGAGTAGTAGACGCTGTCGCGCCACGTCCCGTCCGGGCGTGGCCAGTCACGACGAACCACCCCGTCGCGCACCGCTCCCAGACGTGCCAGTGCCCGCTGCGACCGCATGTTCTCAGGGTCCGTACGGAACATCACCTTGTCGCAGCCCATCCCCGAGAAGGCATGCTCCAGCAGGAGACGCTTCACCTCCCGGTTGATACCGGAACCCCACCAGGCCCGCCCCAGCCACGTGGAACCGATCTCCACCTGCCGACGCACCGGATCCGGGTACCAGTACGACGTGGTCCCTGCCACCTGCCGGCCGACCAGCACCGCGAACGGCAGGCGCAGCGCCTCACGGCTCAGTGCGGCCCGGATCCACTCCCGCATCGCGTCCACCGTCGGCGGACGGTCGTACGGCAGCTTGGCGAAGACCTCGTCGTCGCCTGCGGACCACAACCCCTCGGCGTGCTCGGGGGACAGCGGTTCCAGACGGACACGCGGGCCGGTCAGGACAAACGGGCTCAAGGGAAACACCCGATGAGTCTGCCACCAGCGCGCGGTGTCCGGTGTCCGGCGTCGGGTGGGCCCGACCGTGCAGGTGAACGCGATCGGCGAGATCCTGAACCATCCGAGCACCCGACCACCCGACCAGCTGGGAACTCCCGGCCGGGGATCCGACCCGACCGGCCCACGTCGCCAAGGACCCGCGCGCCCGCCGGGACGGATCAGGCGGGGTCCACCACCACCTGGGTGTTCTGGCAGGCGGTCAGCAGCCAGGGTTCCCCCTCCGCCTCCCGGGTCATCACGTACAGCGGCGCGCCCTCGCTGGCCTCGCCGGCCCCGCTGTAGACCTGGCGGACCTTGACCGCCGCGACGTCCGGCCGCAGGAACCTGATGTGGACCACCTCGTAGGTGACCTCCCCGTCCCAGCGGGCCGCCGGCAGCACGGCCCGCGTGAACGCGGCGATCTCCTCGAACCCGATGAGGACCTTCCCGTGCGCCGTCGTCCACAGCGCATCCGGATGGAACAGCGCGAGGAAGCCCTCGGCGTCCTTGGCCCGCTGTGTGCGCTCGACCGTGGCGACGACCTCTTCGATCGCCTTGATGGAAGCGGCCCTGGCCGCTTGTTCTATGTTCATGGGCCCCAACATGTCGCCTCAACCATACTTGAGGTCAAGCGATATGATCATAATGCCCCATGACCACGAAGACCCTCTACCTGCTCTGCTCAGCCGCCCCGCCCGTCTTCGACGTCGCCCACGTCATCGAAGACGCCCAGACCCGCGGCTGGGACGTATGCCTGGGACTGACCCCCACTGCCGCGCACTGGGTCTCGGAAAGCCTGGACGGACTCGCCGCGCTCACCGGCCACCCGGTGCGCTGGCAGTACAAATTCCCGGGCGAGGCCGACGTATGGCCCTCCGCCGACGCCCTCCTCTTCGCCCCGGCCACCTTCAACACCGTCAACGCCTGGGCCCTCGGCCTCACCGACCGCTTCGTCGTCGGCGTCGCCGCGGAAGCCCTGGGCAAGAACACACCGACGGTCGCCATGCCCTGCACCAACACCGCACTCGCCGCCCACCCCCAGTTCGACACCTCCCTGGCCACGCTGCGCAGCGCCGGTGTCGAACTCCTCTACGGGGAGAACGGCTTCACCCCCGGTCCGGCCGGCCCCGACGCCCCGCTCCACTTCCCCTGGCCGGCCGCTCTGGATGCGGTGGACCGCATCACCACCGCCCGGCCCTAGCCGACCGGACGCGGCAGGCCGGCCGTAGCGGCGGAACTCCGTCCGCTCTCCGGTCAGCCGTCCTGCCGGGGTTGCCGGGGTTGCTGGAGTTGCCGCAATTGCCGGAAGAAGGCCCGTACGTCTCCCACCAGCAGCTCGGGTACCTCCATCGCGGGGAAGTGGCCGCCCCGGTCGTACGAGGTCCAGCGCACGATGGTGTCGGTGCGCGCGGCGACGTGCCGCAGCGGGATGAAGTTGTCCCGGGGGAAGTCGGCGAGTGCGGTCGGGGTGTGCGACACCTCGGGCGGCTGCCCGGCGTAGTCGGCGTGGGCCCGCTCGTAGTAGATCCGGGCAGCGCTGCCGGCCGTACCGGTCAGCCAGTACAGCATCACGTTGGTGAGCAGCTGGTCCCGGTCGACCGGGACCCTGGGATCGCTCCACTCGTCGAACTTCTCGGCGATCCAGGCGAGCAGCCCGACCGGTGAGTCGTTCAGCGCGTACGCGAGGGTCTGCGGCCGGGTCGCCTGGATGTCGGCGTACCCCTGCCGCTCACGCGTCCAGGTCCGGTACCGCTCCCAGGAAGCCTGGGTCCGCTCCCGCTCGGCGGCGGGAAGCGCGGCCAGCTCCTCGGGCCGGGGCTCGGAGGTGGCGCCGCCCCCGGGCAGCAGGTTCAGGTGCACCCCGATCACACGGCCGGGATGGATCCGCCCGAGCTCCCGCGAGATCGCGGCCCCCCAGTCGCCACCCTGCACCCCGTAGGCCCCGTACCCCAGCCGCTCCATCAGCACGCCGAAGGCCCGCGCCACCCGCTTGAACTCCCAGCCCGTCTCGGTCGTGGGCCCCGAGAGCCCGAACCCGGGGATGCTCGGCAGCACCAGGTGGAAGGCGTCGGCCGGATCCCCGCCGTGCGCCCGCGGATCGGTCAACGGACCCGCCACCCGCTGGAATTCGACGAACGACCCCGGCCAGCCGTGGGTCATCAGCAACGGCGTCGCGTCCGGCTCGGGCGAGCGGAGGTGTGCGAAATGCACCCGCGCCCCGTCGATGAGCGTGGTGCACTGCGGCCACTCGTTCAGCCGCGCCTCCGCTGCCCGCCAGTCGTACCCGTCACGCCAGTACGCGACGAGCTCGCGCACCCGCTCGAGCGGAATTCCGTACGCCGACCCCGCCCCGGGCAGCTCGTCCGGCCATCGCACCCGCCCCAACCGCTCGCGGAGGTCGTCCAGCTCCCCCTGCCCCACTTCGAGCCGGAACCCGCGCAGCCCTTCACCAAGATCACTCATGGTCCGCATGCTAGACAGCCGGGCTTCCGGGGGGGGGTGCGGGCGGTGACGGACGGCGCTGCGTACGGAGTCAACACAGCGACAACGGAAGGCCGTTGCACCCGAACCCCGCCCGTACCCCTGCCCGTCCACCAGGAAGCAACAACGCAAATACCTCACAACTCCCCGAACCACTCCCCCACCTCGCGAAACAAGTACCTGTCGACTGGTTTTCTTTCGGGTGGCCCGATTACATTGACGACACACCGCAACGAAAACCGTTCAAAAACAGCGACCTGGGGGACAAGCACGTGGCGAGGGCCAGACAGGAACGGGCCGAGATCACCCGCCAGGCCATTCTCGACGGCGCGGCCGCGGCGTTCGACCGCAGCGGATTCGAAGGCACCAGCCTCAGTGACGTCGTCAAGCACGCCGGAGTCACCAAAGGCGCCCTGTACTTCCACTTCCCGTCCAAGGAAGCCCTCGCCCGCACCCTGATGGACGAGCAGTTCCAGGTCGCCGAGCACCTCCCCACCATCGAGAACCCGGGCCTGCAGACCGTCATCGACCTCACCCACCAGATGGCGCACGGGCTGCGCACCGACGTCCGCATCCGCGCCGCCATCCGCCTGGTCGTCGAGTTCGGCTCCTTCACCCACCCCGACCCCACCCCGTACGACACCTGGATCGCCACCTGTCGCAGCTGCCTGACACCAGCTCAGGAAGTCGGCGACATACACGCCACGGTCGACATCCAGGCCCTCGCCGCCCTGCTCGTCGCAGCCTTCACCGGCATCCAGGTCACCTCGCACGTCCGCACCCGCCGCGAAGACCTGCCGGCGCGGGTCACCGACCTCTGGAACTTCCTCCTCCCCACCATCGTCCCCCCACAGCGCATCGCCCGCTTCCACCCCACCGGCACTCCCCGGCCCGGCTCCCCCCGGCCCGACTCTCCGCCCCTCACCGGCTGACCCCGCTCAGGGCGGCCTCGCACACGCCGTGGCGAACCACGGGGGTGCTCGCCACGGCGTGGCCGAGGCCGCCCTGCCCGCAACTGTCACCCAGCGGATCCCGCCAGGTCTTCGAGCCACTGGCGGCGCGCGTACTTCAGAGCCCCTGCGGCGACTAGCGTGTGGGCCGTGCCAGAACGGAAAGCGCGGAATGTCGGCCCGTCCGGAATCGAGATCGCCTACGAACGCTTCGGTGCGCCCGGTGCACCACCGGCCCTGCTGATCATGGGAGCCGGCGCGCAGATGATCAGTTGGCCGGAGGGGTTCTGCCAGGCCCTGGTGGACCGCGGCCTGCAGGTGATCCGGTTCGACACGCGCGACACCGGGCGGTCGACGCACTTCCCTGACGCCCCCGTGCCGGATTTCGCGGCGGCCCTGGCCGGTGACCTGTCCACGGCGTCCTACACGCTCTCCGACATGGCGTCCGACACCGTCGGCCTGCTCGACGCGCTCAGCCTCGCCGACGCGCACCTCGTCGGCTCCTCGATGGGCGCGATGATCGCCCAGATGGCCGCGATCGAGCATCCGGAGCGGGTGCGCTCGCTGACGTCGATGATGTCCACGACGGGTGAACCCGGTGTGGGCGAGGCCGATTTCTCGCTCTTCGCCGAGCTGGGAGGGCCGCCCGCGGACCGGGAGGCCTTCGTCGACTGGCAGGTGCGCGCCCTGCGCCTCGCCGCGTCACCGGGGTTCGCGTTCGATGCGGCCGCTGCGGCCGAGCGGGCCGGACGCGTCTTCGACCGCGGGTACGACGCCCTGGGCATGCAGCGCCAGGGCCTCGCGGTCGTCGCAACGGGCGACCGCACCGAGCGGCTGCGGGCGCTACGGGTACCCACTCTGGTGCTGCACGGCGACTCCGACATCGTGTGCGACGTCAGTGGCGCCCGGGCCACGGCTGCCGCCGTCCCGGGTGCCGAACTGGTGATCGTGGAGGGCATGGGCCACAGCCTTCCGGAGCACCTTTGGCCCGAGCTCGCCGCACACATCGCCACACTCATCCACCGCGTCGAGCGGCGCCGGCTGTGACCGTCTCGCCGGAGGCGAGACCCCTGCCGCGTAGGTCACGCCTCCGTCAGCTCACATGCCCCGGCCCGGTCACGGCTCGTGCTTCCCAGGTGTCCCGGTCCGAGACGTGGACGGAGACCGGCCGGTCGAACCATCCAGCGGCTTCCGGAAGGTCCCTGATCAATGCGGGCGTCTCGGGCTCGAACCTCAACACGGCCAGCGTCTTCCAGCCGTGCGGAATCAGGTCCCACCCGAATCCGAACTGCTGGGTGACGGCGACGACGGTCGCGGTCACCGAAACGACAACGCTCGCGTCGGAGGCCCGGAAGCAGCAGTCGAAGCTTCTGCCCACCGGCACGTCGGCGTAGTTGTAGGAGAGGAAGAGGGCCACCTCGTTCGCGGAGAGCAGGGGAAGCCCTTGCCCGATGGCGGCGAGTGCGGACGCGTCGGCACGGCTTTCGATGAGCAGAACGCGGTCAGCGAGTGGGGTGTCCTCTTCGGTCCTCATGCCGTCATTCTCATGGCTCTGATGCCCGGGCCCGGCTACTCACGGCAGCCTGAGTAGCCGCCCCCAGGCGGTGCCGGCCGCTCTCCGCCTAGCCTGCTTCCCATGAGTTCCACGCAGCAGGCCGCCGAACCGGCAGACCAGGTAGACCAGGTAGACCAGGCAGAACCGCAGTCCACCGGCACGGGATCGCTGCTCCTGGGCATCGCCGGGGTCGCGACGATCGGCTGTCCCCTCCTCCCGGAGGCCCTCCCGCCCTTGATCCGCTTCTTCCCCCTCTACCTCATGCTCCCTCTTGGGATCTGCGCGATCGTCTGGGGCCTTCCCGACGTGTGGCGTTCGCGGCGGGGAGGGGTGCCGTGTCCGGTCCGGGCTCGCGTCGGGGTGTTGCTCGGTGCGGTGGCCATCGCGGTGCCGCTGGTCTTCCTCCTCTTCTACGTTCGCATCGGGTGAACCGTCACCGGCCGAGAGGAGGGAGGCGATCCGCGTCTGCTCGGCACGCTGGTGGCGTTGTGCCCGCCGGACAGCGGGCGGTGCTGCCAGACCGTCAGGCTACGAGCAGGCGGAGGCCGAGGTCTGCCGCGTCGAGGGCGGCGAGGTCGCTGTTGCGGTCGGCCCAGCGGCCGGACTCGAGGTCGTCGGCGAGGCTTCGTACCGCCCGCTGCTCGGCCTCCGGCCCGACCCTCGTCCACACCGATGTCGCACGGCGCACGTGCTCCTCCAAGTACGCCCCCGGTCGGCGCCAGTACGCCTCGAACAGGCCGTCGGCACAGTCCCACGGGACGGGCACCGGCTCGGCGCGTGCTCCGATCGCATCGGCCATCCCGGCGAGCGAGGGAAATCCTGCGAGGACGTCGGCGAACTCCGGCAGGTAGTCGCGGGTCAGCCAGAACCGGTCCTGCCATCCGGGCTCGTCGGTGTCGAACGTCAGCACCACCACGCGGCGGGCCACGCGCCGCATCTCGCGCAGCCCGGCTATGGGGTCGCCCCAGTGGTGAACGGTGGAGACGGCCATCGCGACGTCGAAGGAGTGGTCCTCGAACGGCAGCCTCTCCGCGCCCGCGGCTACGCACGGCGCCGAGCCGGGAGGCCGCTGCCCCCGCATGACCGCCGATGGCTCCACCGCGGTCACCTCGCGGTCAGCAGGTTCGTAGGAGCCGGTGCCGGCCCCGACGTTCAGCACCGTCTCCGCGTCTCCGAGCGCGTCCCAGATCTGCGCGGCGATCCGCGGCTCGGTACGCCGTGTCGCGGTGTAGGCGCCGCCGATCGCGTCGTACAGCCGTGCACCGAGTACCTCCAGTTGCTCTTCCGGTGTCACCTTCAGTCCCTTCGCCCGTGCCTCGAGTTCCCTGTCAATGGCCGTCACCATGGCGTCGGCGCGCTCACGCCGCTCCAGCAGCAGGCCGCGTAGTCGACGCAGGTGCGCGACCGCATCGGTCGACGGGTCGCCGACGAGTTCCGCAACCTCCCGGAGCCCGAAGCCCAACCGCCGATAGGCCAGCACCTCTCGCAGCCGCTCCACGTCGCCGGCCGAATAGGCCCGGTACCCGGCCTCGGTCCGCGCCGACGGCCGGACGAGCCCTATCTCGTCATAGTGATGCAGCGTGCGGACGCTCACGCCGGCCAGCTCTGCGACGCGTCCCACAGTCCAGTGATCTTCCACGCACCGACTATGCAGCCTGACGCCACGTGAGGGTCAAGCTGCAGCACTGGGCGCGTTGGGGGCTCATCGATGGGCCGACCGCCAGCCGGATCGTGAGTACGGGCCGCGCTCAACAGGGCGAGCATGGCCGCCATGCGGGTCGGGGGTTGCCAGGTCCAGGTGCGTACGGAGGTGAAGCCGGCCGCCAGGACCATGTGCGCGAGGGCCGAGAGCGCGGTGGGGAGCCACTTCTCATGGGCGGCGAGGAACATGCGGCCGCCGGGGCGCAGGATGCGGTGGAGTTCGGTGAGGCCGGCGGGTACGTCGGGCCAGAGTGGGAGGTTGTTGCCAGAGAGCAAGAGGTCGACGGAGTCGTCCAGCTCGCCGGTGCTGAGGCGGAGCCGGCCCCGGGCGATTGCGGGCGCGCAGCGGCGGCAGACCATGGCGAGCATGACCCCGGACGGTCCGACGCCGATCACATGGGCCGAGCGGCAGGCCGCGGCGTCGAGCCCGACGCCGGGGCCGGGGCCGGGGCCAACGACCAGGACGACCTCCTGTTCGGTGGGCGCGGCGAGGGCAGAGCGGTCAACCGTGTCGAGGCACGCCCGACGGGGACCCAGGTCGAGGGTCATTCCGGTGCGGCATGAGGATGTCGGCGGCGGCTTCGCCCAGACTCGCGAAGCGCCGGCGCACGCCGGCCACCGCGGCGGGAGCGTTGCCCACACCGTCGTGCGACGAGGCACTCAACTGCCGAGCGGCCGGCCGATACGGGACGGGTGAGGGCTGCCCTCGGCCTCGGAGGCGGCATTGACGATGATCTCCGGGACCGGCAGCCCGGTCCGGGCGAAGCGACCGAGCACCCGGTGTGCGTAGTTGGACGTCACCAGCCACCCATCCGCCGGTCGGCAGCGCCTCCAGCAGCTCCGCCGCCCCCTCGAACGCCCCGTAGACCCCCGAGCGCGCGTCCCCGTCCTCCAGCTCGTGCAGCAGGGCGAGGAACTTCTGGGGATCGCTCCCGGCAGCCACCTGCGCAAACGTCTCCATCGGCCACGTCCGCAACGCCACGCGGCAAACCTTGGAGTCACCTGTCACCGGAGGATCATGCCGGCAGTCCTGTAAGCCCGATCAACTCGGCGGCCGCGGGCGTTTCAACGCCCACCTGCAGACGCCCACCCTGGCCGACTCCGGACCATGCCCGCGGACGCGGGGTCGGCTCGGTCCGGGCGCAGCTCGTCGGACCATCCGCATATCGTGACGTCATGCTGAGTGATTTCTTGCAGGTGGGCGCTTTCGTCGCCGTCCTCTGGTGCTTCGTTACGGCCGTCAGGCGCGCGGCCCGTGGCGACCGGTGGGCACTGTGGACCCTGCTGCTGGCCGTCCTGACCGGCGTGCACTACCTGGTGGGCCTGACCCACCTCCTGGTCCTGGACATCCGCGAGATGTGCGAACTCACCCTTCACACCCGCTTCGACCCCGACGAACACGTCGAGACGCTGCTCCCCCTGTCGAATACCTGCAACGCCGACGACGACCTGGTCCCCGCCTACGTGAACCCCGCCCTCGCCGTCCTCGCCGCCGCAACCCTGGCAGCCGGCACGGCAACCGTCACACGCGCAGTCCGCGCACGACGCATTCCTGTCTGAGCGCGGAGGCCCGGCCCCGAACGCGCAACGTACGCAACCGGAAAGCCAACGGGCGGACGTTGTCGTGCCTGCCGTTGTTACCTGACCTGTGCGGTCAGCAGCAGGACCAGGGCCTCCCGCCGAAATCCCACCGGCCAGGCCCTGGGGCCGGGCTCCGTGACCCGCCGACCGGACACACTGGACACGCCGGGCACGGCCGGCGCCTGTTGCCCGGGCAGGACAAGAACGCACACCCCGAAAGCGGTTCGCCATCGCCTACTGGCCGTGGGGTGCGTGTGGTTCCTCCCCCGCGTACATCCCCGTGAGTTCGGCGGCGATCCGGGCCAGCCACTGTCGTACCTCCGGCGGCTCCAGTACCTCGACCCCCGCCCCCAGCCCGGCCAGGTGCCCGGCCAGGGCCTTGGCGGCCGGGCCGTCGACCCACACCTCGGTCCAGCCGTCGGGCAGCGGACCGCCGACGCGCACGCGGCCGCCGAGGAACCGTTGCAGCAGGGCCAGCGTGTCGGGGTGGACGCGGGCCCGGGCGGTCACCGCGTGCATGCCGTCCTGGAAGGCTCCGGACAGCGTCCGCCAAGCCGTGGCGAGGTCGAAGTCGGGCGGCCGGACCACCGGTTCGCCGGTCGGCTCGACGGAAGTGACCCGGCTGAGCCGGAAGGTGCGCAGGCCCTTGCCCGTACCGGCGACCAGGTAGTCCACCCCGGCCTTGGCCACGAGCCCGAGGGGGTCGACGGTGCGTTCGCCGACGGGTTTGCCGACGCCCGCGTACCCGAGGCGGACGCGGATCCCGTCCACGACGGCGCCCTGGAGCGCGGAGCGGTGGGCGGCATCGGCGGTGACGGCGTTGCGGGACCAGTCCGTGGCGTCGACGACCCCCGCGCGGGTCGCGGCATGGGCCTGCGCCCGCATGGTCGGCGGGAGGGCCCGGACCAGCTTGCGCAGCGTGGTGCGCAGTTCGGGGGTGGCCGACAGGGGGCCCGTGACGAGGAAGAGCGCCCGGGTCTCGTCGGCGGTCAGGCCGGTGAGGTCGGTACGGGCCCCGCCGACGAGGGACCAGCCGCCGCCGCGGCCGCGCTGCGAGTAGACGGGGATGCCGGCCGCGGCCAGGGCCTCCAGATCTCGGCGCGCGGTGCGCTCGGACACCTCCAGCTCGGCGGCCACTTCGGGGACGGTGACACGACCGCGTTCTTGGAGGAAGAGCAGGGTCGCCACCAGCCGGTCGGCTCTCATGTGCCCTTTTCCTCCTTCGTGGGTGCTGCGTCATCGCCTTTCATTCTCTTCGGAAAACTGGCCAGAAGGTGGCCACTTTTACTTACAGGATGAACCCATGAACAAGACCGAGCAGCTCATCGAGACCCCGTCCGACTCCACCGGTACCGTCGCCGCCCCCTCCTCCCCCTCCTCCCCCTCCTCCTTCGATCCGCGGACCGACCTCGCCGCGGCCGTCGAGCTGGCGGGCCGTACGCTGGCCGCCGTCCGGCCCGAGCAGTACGACGCCCCGACCCCCTGCGAGGAGTTCGACGTACGACGACTGTCGAGCCACCTCGTCGCCGTCGTCCGCCGGATCTCGGTGATCGGGCGCGGCGAGGACCCGTTCAGCGTCCCGTCCTTCGCCGACGAGATCGCCGACGGCGCATGGGCGGAGGCCTGGGTGCCGGGCGCCCGCGAGGTCGCGGAGGTGTGGGCGGATCCGGGCATCCTCGGCCGGCAGCTGCGCCTGCCGATGGGCGTCCTGCCGGGCGCGGCCGCCGCGGCCGTCTACACCCACGAACTCACGGTGCACACCTGGGACCTGGCCAGGGCGACCGGACAGGATCCGGACTGGGACCCGGCTCTCATCGAACGTGTGATCGGCGTCGTACGTCGCGCGCTGCCGGCCGAAACCCGCGGTGGGCGGATCCCCTTCGGAGAAGTGGTGGCCTTGGACCCCGAGGCCCCGGCCATCGACCGGCTGGTGGCCTGGGCCGGACGCCGGCCCTGAGGGCCCCGGTGCGGGGGACGGCCTCGTAGGTCGGCTGGAAGGGGCTGCTCAAGGTCAGCCCCGCAACCCCTCCAGTCGCGACCCGCGACCCGCGACGCCGCCCTGCGGAATCGGAACCTCTTGGACATGTGCGGGCAAGGGTCGGGTTCCGCGGCAGCAGCGGTCAGGCGAGAAAGAATCAGATGGGGCGGACCTGCTGCGCCTGGGGACCCTTGGGGCCCTGGCCAGTGGTGAACTCCACCCGCTGGTTCTCCTCGAGCGACCGGAACCCGGACGCATCGATCTCGGAGAAATGCACGAATACGTCCGGAGTACCGTCATCCGGCGCAATGAATCCGAACCCCTTCTCCGCGTTGAACCACTTCACAGTCCCCTGAGCCATGACACGCCTTCCCGATCTGCCCCAGCCCGCGAACACCGCGGCCGGCAGCAACCCGTTACTCCCCCACCCCGCACAGGCGAAACACCACCAAAGAGTGAAAAACTGGGAGGGAAAGAGACGAGACCGAACACGACAACTCCCCCGCCTCCACAACCAGGAGCCCCTCGACGGCCCGGACCATGCCATCGGGGACGTGGGCAGGGGCGATCCGGCCGAGTACGGCACGTGGGTCACACCGCCAACGCGCTGCGCCCGCTGCCCGGTATCGACCAGGGCACCATCCCTTCCCACCCCCGCCGTCTGACAGGATGCGGACCATGAGCTACTGGGATCCACTGCCGGCCGTCCGGGCCGCGGAGACCGGTCCGCTGCCCGCGCCGGACGGCGGCACGTGGCTGCCCTCCGCGGAATTCCGCGGCCGCTGGTGGAACCCCCGCCCCGAACGCTGGGCAGAACGCGACTGGCGCAACGTGCCGGGGCCGTTCTACGGGGCCGGGACCGACACGTGCTGGATGGGCCGGCTGATCGCCCCCGCGCACGTGCTCTACGACGACGAGTGGGGCGCCGAGTTCGTCTACCGGCAGCCCCGTGACACGGCACAGGCGCTGGCGCTGCTGGGCGCGGTCGCGCAGGACCCGATGGTCGGGTACGCCTGCGACGGTGACGACCATTGGACTCCGGAGCTCGTCCGCGACTGGTGGAGGGAGCGGGGCCGGGTGCGGGAGTGGGCCGCGGCCCTGGACCGTACGTGGTCCGTCTCGGACCGGGCCGCGGAACGCGAGGCGGCCGGCGGGAGCCGGGAGTACGTCGCGTACATCGACGGAGGCCTTGCGCAGGACCTCCGCCACTACCTCTTCTGGCTGTCCGAAGGCCGCCCGGCCAACCCCGGCGAACCCCTACCGCCCCTCTCCACGCGCGGCGCGTAGGCCGTCTCTTTCGGATCTTGTCTGACCGGCGCCGCCCGGAACGGTCAGACGAGTCGGCTCAGGCCGTCTGCCGCCAGCCGCCGCCCTCCACGGCCCAGCCTGTGATCTCGGGCTTGACCGGAGGGAGCGCCCACGGGTCCAGGGCTCCGTCGCAGAGCTCCGCCAGGAACTGGACCATTCCGCCTTCGTAGTGCCACCAGGGGCCGTTGCGGGAGCAGATGGTGACCGGCCAGTGCTCCGGATCATCCCCGAGCACACTCCAGAAGAACTGGTCGCCCTCCGCCGAGTCGCCCCAGGGCATCAGGCGCGTCGAGACGAGCTCCAAGGGGCGCAGTTCGGCGGGGTAGTCGGAGTCCCATCGCTTCGATTCCGTGCCCTCCGCCTTGGCCTGGCCGATTTCCTCCCCGGGCCAGGGGAGCATGATGTGCAGGAAGTCGTCCAGGCCGAAGGCCGGATACCACTCGGCGAGCGACTTGAAATCGGACGGCAGAGCCCTGCCGGCTCCTTCCTCGACCTCCTGCCAGTCGAAAACGGCCTGCGTCTGTCGGCGCAGTGCCACCAGCCCGGGGACGGTGCGTTCCAGTGCGGCGATCGCCTCGTCCGGGTCGAGGATCCTGCGTACCGGCTTCTGGGTTCCTATGAGCTCTTCCACAGACGCAGCCTGCCAGACGGCTCCGACAATCCCGCTGCTGGGTGATCCGAAGGAAACGGCGTTGCCCGCTCGACACAAGCTCGCCCCCTGGTGTTTCGGCGGACGTACCATCTCGCGTAGCGCATCGTCCGGATCGGTCGGATCAGTCGGCTACGGGGCGTGCAGTCCGTCGGCGGCGGTGATCCGGCACAGGATTTCGCGGTAGCCCGGCCAGTCCTGGCTGCGCCCGAACCAGTCCATCTGTACGACATGATGCAGGTGAGCCCACACCTCCCGCGGTGCCGCGCCCCTCGCCGCTGCTACGTGCTGCGCGCTCTCGTCGCTGTCGTCGCTGTCGTCGCTGTCGTCGCTGTCGTCGCTGTCGGTGGCACGATCGGCCCTTCAACCGGTCGCGGCCTGCACCGGTCCCGAGATCTCTCGCCTTCGTGTCGGTAGCCGTGGCCCGGCGCCGGGTACGTCCGGGAGTCGGGCAACGCCGTGGAAGACGATCAGCTCGAACTCCGACCACTCCCCCGCCATGGCGTTCCCATCGCCGGCTTCGTCCCAGCAGGAGCAGCGACCCCTCCCGGTCCACGTCCTGGCGCGCCGTGCGCCCCGGCCGCCGCGCGGTGTCCGGCGGCCGGCGAAGCGGGGGCGCGGGAGGTGCAGGGCGCCCGAACGCCACGCGCCGGCCAGCACCACCGTCCCGGCCAGCAGGCTCAGGAACAAGGCCGATGGTCTCGTGCCCGGACAGGTGGCTCACCAGCCACGAGCGGCCGGCACCGGCCCCGCCTTGATCCGTGCCTGCATCCAGGCGGGTCGCCTCCCCGGGTACGAAGCCGCTGCCCTTGACCGTCACCGTGAAACAGGAATGGTCGTCGGCCGCCGGGCGGTGCGATTCCAGCGGGCCCCGGTCCGCGGCGTCGCGCTGCGCCGTGAGCAGTTGGGCGACGCTGCTGGCGCAGGCCCTGGGCCGAACACCAGCCTGCCAGCTGATGAGACGGACCAGCACTCACTCACTGAGCAGCGCCTCAGACCCCGAAGACGCGAGTGACCCACTGATCCGTTCGGGCCTCGAAGTCCGACGCTGAGGTGATGCCCGAGGCCGGTAGGGAACCCGCGTCGTCGAGGCTGGCGATGAAGTCCACGTCGGCCCAGCCACCCCGGAACAGCACAACCGACAGCTCGGCCTCTCCCAGACCCGAGATGACCACGCCAATCGAGTCGGGGTCATGGACCCGAGCCCTGTGGGTCTCCAGAGACTGAGGCCACGACGCCTCGGCATCCCTCCAGGTCACCTGGCCCACTTCGAGGCCGGCCGTCCTCCAGCCCACCGTCTGGCCGGCCAGAACCCCAGCCACCTCATCAAGATCAATAACCCTCTCCATCAGGGGATCATCCCTCACGGACGAACCCGATGGTCCGGGCGTCCGGCACCGAGACCGCGAGACGAGGGCATCAGCCCCGACAACCGTTCCCACTTCTGACCTACGCAGCCACTCCTTCGATCCGGGCCATGCCGAGTACGCGCGAGAGGACCAACGACCTGCTCAACGCCCGCTTCGGGTCCGGCATGGCGGGGCCGGTGTCCAGTTGCCGCTGGGCCGGCTGCACGCTGCAGCTCTACTTCGGCCTGGGGCGCCGGCCCTCCCGTACAACGGTGGCCGGCGCCCGGTCCCGTGGAGGGCGGTCGGGTGGGGTGCGTCCGGTCGGGTGGGGGAGGCAGGGGTCTGGGGCGGGTCGGGTGCGGCGGCATGTGGAGGGGTGATCGTCTGGCGGCGCCCGTCTGCCCAGCGCGCGTTCGCCAGCGTCGCGAGGCGAGAGGGTCGTCAGCGTGGTCGAGGAAAGGGATTCGATATGGGCCGAGGACAGGGTCGGGCGCGGGAGGGTGAGCCAGAGGTAAGTGTGGCAGTCAGTGGCCGCCTTGAGGGGGGACTGTCGGGTAGGCGGTTTTGCCGGTACGTGCTGAGGCTGCTGTTGTCCGCAGCGGTGGCGGCATCGGCTGTAGTCGCCCTCCCAGCCGGCCAGGCAGCGGCGGTACCACCGGGGACCTACGCCTACATCACGAACTACAACACCAACACTGTCTCGGTGATCGACACCGCCACCAACACGGTGACGACCACCATCCCCGTCGGCAATGGCCCGCAGGGGGTGACGGTGGGGCCAAACGGTACGCGCGTCTACATCCTCAACAGCATCAGCGAGGACGTGTCAGTGATCGACACCGCCACCGACACGGTGACCGCCACCATCCCCGCTGGCGACTTCCCCTTCGGGCTGGCGGTGACACCAGACGGCACCCGCGTCTACGTCCTCAACTCCGTCGTCGGGACCGTGTCGGTGCTCGACACCACCACCAACACGCTGACCGCCACCATCCCCGTGGGCTCCCAACCCGTCAGGGTAGCGGTGACTCCGGACGGCACCCGCGCCTACGTCACCAACCGACTCAGCGACACCGTGTCAGTGATCGACATCGCCACCAACACGGTCACCACCACCATCCCCACCGGCGACGGCCCCTGGGATGTGGCGGTGACTCCCGACGGCACCCGCGCCTACGTCACCAATGTCGACGCCCTCGGCCTCGACAGCGTGTCGGTGATCAACATCGCCACCAACACGGTCACCGCCACCATCCCCGTCGGCAGGAATCCCAACGGCGTGGCGGTGACGCCGGACGGCACCCGCGCCTACCTAGTCAACTCCTTCGACAACAACGTAATGGTGATCGACATCGCCACCAACACGGTGACCACCACCATCCCCACCGGCATCTCTCCCGTCGACGTGGCGGTAACGCCGGACGGAACCCGCGCCTACCTCGTCCACTCCGCCACTGACATCGTGTCAGTGATCGACATCGCTACCAACACGGTGACCACCACCCTCCCTGTCGGTACCCCACGCGCGTTGGCGATCGCGGCCGTTGGCAACATTCCGGTACCGACCGATCCGGTGCCGACCGAGCTGAAGCTCAAGGCTGCCAAGAAGAAGGGCTCCAAAGGCGGCAAGGCGCTCACGCTGACCGCCCGACTGACCGCCGAAGGCCAGCCACTACAAGGCGAAACCATCGCCTTCGCCACCGACGGCACGACGCTCTGCACCAAAACCACCAACGCCCAGGGCCAAGCAACCTGCACGATCCACGGCAGGCATGCCAAGCACACCTGCTACACGGCAACCTTCACCGGCGACGACACCTATCAGGCATCCACAGCCACCACCTGCCCCCGCTCTCTCGACGGCAAGGACAAAGACAAGCACCCGTCCGGATCGCGCACAGCCGACGACGTCTTCACCCCGCCGCTTTCACCGGCAGGCACATGAACCCAACCCATTGACCAGGCAGCCCAGCCCTCCGCCACCACAGCCCTGCCCCTGCCCGGGCGGGGCGGGGCCGGCGCAGTGACGTTTGGGGAAGATCACACGTCTCCCTCCGGGGGGCCTCCATCTGGCCTCGGCCTTTCGGGGATCCGGATCCATTGGGTGCGGCCCGGTCAATAGGGCAGGGCGCGGATACCTTGGGCTGCTTGGCGCCCTGCGATGGTCCGGCCTTCAAGGACCGTGCAGGGCGCGGGCCCGGTTGCGTGCGGCCAGCATTCGGCCTACCGCACAACCGCAGCCCAACGCCGTACCACGTCCACAACGAATCGCCAGGCGACCCTACTTGCGGCTGTACTGAAAGCGCACGGAGATGGGCAGCCAGCACTTTCCCGGTTGGCCTTATGGCGTACCTCACAGAGCGGCACAATGCTGTTGCGTGAGCGTGTGGCTACGCAGGGGGATCGGCAGCCGGGAGGTCGGCATGGGGGCAGATGATGGTTCGTTGTACGACCAGGCGAGTGCTCTGCACCGGCGGGGGCGGCCCGAGGCTGCCGTGCCCTTGCTGCAAGAACTCCTGACGCAGGAGCCCGACCACATGGCCGCGCGCTACGCGCTGGGGATTTGCCTGACCGATACGGGCAGGTATGGCGAAGCACAAGCGCAGTTTCGACGTCTCCTGGACGACGATCCGCAGCACTACGAGGCCTCCTACCGCCTCGGTCGGCTCCTTCAGGCAGACACCGATCTGCACGGCGCGGCGGAGGCTTACGCCAAAGTCCTCGAAACTGCCCAGCAGGTCCTGGGAGTTGCCGAGTTCCGCGACACCGGAACCAGGCTCCGGGCCTGCCAGGACGCTCTCGGCCGCACAGCCCCTGCCACCCCCTCGATCCAGTCAGGACTGCCTGTCACCGGCAGGCCCATCACCCCGGGTCCGCCTTCCCTGCGCGCCCAGTCCGACACCCACCGTGTCGCCGACCGCGGCGCACCGAAGTACGAGGTGAACCTCAAGGCACGGCACCTCCTGTCCTCGATCGCGAAGCGCTTCCTGATCGCCGTCGCGCTGACCCTGGCCGGGTACGTCCTCACCGAGCTGGGCGTCGGCCTCGGTATGGCCGTGTACAACACGGTCCCCGCCCTCGTGGCGTGGATCTACTTCCTGTCCTCCTTCGTTCTTCTGCTGGTGAAACCGCGGACGAACGGCGCCGACTTCTACGAGTACGGTGTCGACATCAAGTCCGGTTTCATCCGCCGCAAGGTCCAGTTCGTCTGGTACTACCAGATCGTGGAGTCACCGAGCTACGTACGAACCTTCGGCACGTACCTCACCCACACGGCCTCGCTCGGCCTTCGCTACAACGAGTCGGGTGCCTACTCCACGGCCTACGTGGAGCTGCACGGCATCGGAACCCCGCAGCAGGTGAAGGACCTTGGCCGGTACGTCGAATCGCGGATCTTCCCTGAGCGACGCGATGTCCGGGGGATCATGACGTGATCCCGCCCGGTCGCGCGGCCTAACCCATCACCTCGGGCGGGGCCAGTAGGGCAATGCTCTCGAAGCTGCCTGCTCCATGGTCACCGTCCGCAGTGCCGTCTGGGATGCCATCCGTCACCGTGCCGTCAGGCAGCCCGCCGTCGAAGTCGAACGAGATCGACCCGAAGTCCCCGCCCGGAAGGTCATGCCCCTGCTGCGCGCCGCCGCTGGAAACGGAGGGCTGATGTCCGTTCCCCTGCCCGGATTCCCCGGAGGCGGAGGACGGCTGCGCGGGAGCGGCCTGGTCGCTCTGCTCTGTCTGAGGAGTGGCCGTCACCGTCTCTGGCAGCGATTCCGACGACAGGGTTGCCCCTGTGGCGGGCCCGATGACGGGGATCCCGTTCACCGAGTTCTCGCCTTGAAGCTGGCCGGCGTCGGGAGGAGGGGAAACGGGCGTCGTCTCGGTGCCTGCGTCATCGGGCGAAGCGGCCGGCCCAGCCGCGGGGGCTGTCCCCTCGTCGGAGCCCCCTGAGACCTGGACGGGGGTAGGGCTGGAAGCGGGGGGCACGGCAAGATGCCCATCGCCCGTCAGGGCGCCACCCGGCGACAGGGCGTGCAGCCCACCATGTGGAGCCCCACCATGGCCCGTGGATCCGGTCCCGGCCGGATGGGCGGGGTGCGCCACTCCTTGAAGGGTTGCGGGATCCGCGGCGGAGCCTGGTACTCCGTGCGCGTGCGGTGCGTTCAACAGTTCCTTGCCCGGGACTGCATGCGGCGCTTTGTCAGACCAGTCGGCCGAATGAAGTGGCTGTTCCTTGCCCTCAGTCGCGTGCAGTGCTTTTCCACCCCAGCCAGCCGCGGGCTCTTGCGCCGACGGCGCTCCGTGGTGTCCTGCAGGGCCCCCGCCGGCGTCCGAGTCCGGCGCACCTGCGTCCTGGGGAGGAGGCGAGGCCGGAGGTGGAGGAGGTTGGTTCTGCTCTGTGCCGGCGTCCGGACCGGACGCACCAGCGTCACTGCTGGGAGGTGGGGTGTTTGTCCACGTGGGAGGCCTGTGCCAGATGTCGTTCTGCGGAGCGATGCGCTCCTTGCCTTCGTTGTTCCCTCCACCGTCGGTTCCACCGGACGGTGTCGACGCTGGGTTCTGTCCGGTTGCGGGCCTGGTGCCGTGGTCTGGTGATGGCGGATTGCCTCGCCTTGGGAGCCTCCACCAGGGCCCCGTACGCCGCCCCGCGCCTTGACCGGTCCTGCGTCGACCCTTACCGGGCATAGAGCCACCCCCGATGAGTTGCATTTCCGCCAGCGCAGGCCAATTGTCCTCAATCTGGTCCGGATTGTCAGCAAGCCGCCTACTTCCAATAGACGCGATCTCCCGGTGCCCTCCACCAAGACCACGGCCTCAGCGAGACCTTCGCCGGGTAGGTACTCAGGGCCTCACCCGAGTGAGTGGTCCGATCACACAAGGACGGGCTCCGGGTGGAAGTCGACAGTACGGAAGTCGCGTGCGGTGGGGGTAAAGGTGCAGCGGGTGGAGCAGCGGACGCCGCGGGTGGCTTCGGCACCGGATCGGTAGCCGCACGCCTCCAGCAACCGGCCCGCGCTGGCCCGCCGGTCCCCGGCCGACGTGCGGTAGACCGGCGCTCTTCTCCCCTCTCGGCACCGGGTCACAGGCCCAGATCGAGGAGCGCGTTCTCCACGACCTGCCGCCCACGCCTCCGCAGTCGGCAACACGCGTCTGCCCCGCGGCGTTCACCAGCCGCGGTCACCTTCAGGACGCCCACCCCTGACCGTAACCGGTTGATCACCTTCACCTCGCCGAGCACCTCCAACGAGGCCGCCCCGAGCGCGGTCAGCCGGTGGACCGCGCGCTGGCCGAGGTCGCGCGCCGTGCGCTCGCCGACAAGGAACGCCTTCCGCAGGTGGAGGCCTGGTTCAAGGCAGAGACCGGCGGCGGCTACTCCCCCAGGGTGCTGGACGAGCTACGCGAGATCATCAAGGCCTTCGGGCGCCTACGGCTTCGACCGCGCGCACACCGTCGCCTTCGCGGTTCCTGCCCTTCAGTCCTCGTGGCTCAGGCGCACCACCCGGCAGCAACGGCCTCACCGCGACGATCACCGTCGCCTTCCAGGGCCACTACAGCCGGTTCGTCGACACGGCCGCTGACCTCTGACCGTCCCGTCGAAGACGACCGCGCGACGGTAGTCCGCTTCGGATGGCACTGCGATCCGTAGTCACGCCGGCCCGGCCACGCTTCTTGCCCTTGTGCCGGGCCTCGTACTGTCCGCGGTCGAAGGCCAGCGGGCGCCGCCCCCGGCGTGGGGAGGCTTGCCGTGGTCACCACGACGGCGATGGGCCGCCGATACCCCCATCGGCCCGCGGTGTGCAGCGGGCCGGCAGAGGTATCGGCGGTCTGGGGCAATGGAGAACCGCTCGCGGGTAGCCCTGCGAACGGGCCGCTCACTTGTCCCGTTGGGCGCCCCATTTGCGGACTCCCCAGACGGCGAGCGCCGTGCACGCAGCCGTGATCAGGCTGGCGGGGAGTTCGGTGAGCAGGCCCCGAACTACGAGGGTCAGCACTGCATCGATCATGGTGTCTCCCGGTGCGATTCCAATCGGTCTCACCTAGGTTCGACCTGGCCGCAGGGGCGCTGACGTGGTCGGACGTCGCCAGACAACTCAAGGCGGAGATTTACGAGTTCGGACGCTGTACGTTGTCCGTCGGACGTAGTTGGACACTCTGCGGGGATGACGCATGGCTCAGCTCACGCCTCCCACGCTTCCGCCTGGGCCTCGCAAGAGGCTGAGCGATGAACTCCACGCGGTTCATCGACGAGCAGGATGGCCCTCGGTACGGGAACTGGCCCACGCGCTTGGCACTGGAGTGGTCAGCTCAAGTCGTATCCACGACGCCTTCTCAAAGCCCCGACTGCCGACGTGGGGGCTCCTGCAGGTGTTGGTGGTTGAACTCGCGAACCGGACACCGGGGGCCGATGCGGCAACTGAGGTAAAGCGGCTCCACACCCTTTGGGATGAGGCTGCTCAAGCGGAGCCTTCGCCGCAGGCCGGCGATGAGCCGAGGCCTGGGCAGGCCGTGACGTTGCCTCATGCTCCCGCAGCTGACTGGTCCAGGCCTATGCACCGAAGCCTGCTGCTCGTCGACCTTGACGGCTTCGGCAACCGGGACGATCTCGAGCAGGCATACATGCGCCGAACGCTGTCCGGCGTCCTTGACCGCGTCGCAGCGGCTGCCGGAGTCGGCCCGGAGTCGCGGCAGCAAGCCGACCGCGGTGACGGCGTCATGGAGCTGATCGATGCCGCTGTTCCCGTGGCCGGCCTCCTGCGCACCCTGCTCAAAGTCGTTCCTGCGGACCTGAATGCGGTCAACCGGCTCGCATCGGACTCGGCCCGGATCCGTCTGCGCCTGGTTCTGGCTACGGGCAGCGTGGCCGTGGATGACCATGGGGGCTGGGTGGGCGCCGCGCTCAACGACGCCTGCCGACTGCTCGACGCAGACGTGCTGCGGCCGGCTCTGCGTGAACGAAACGACGACTACGCGCTGTCCGTATCGGGGTCCGTGTACTGGGGGACCGTGCGCCAGAATCACGACGGCGTCCCTGCGAAAGACTTCTACGAAGTCAACGTCCGCACAAAGAACGGCATGCAACAGATGTGGTTGTACCGGCCACCGTCAGACTAGTACTCCAGCCGTAGATCCTGATCTCGGTGGTGAGGGGTGCCGAGGCGGCAGGTGGCCGGCGTCGATCATCTTGCCCGAGATCGCCCACGCCGTCGCGGGCGTCGGCTCCTTCTCCCTCTACCCGAGTTCACCGCGACGGAGGGCCATCCCTTATCTCGCTGAGCTTCGCGGTCGTGGCCAGGGTCCGCTCCTGCGCTTGTTCAGCGAGTCGGAGGGCGTCGTCAATCTCGCTGAGCTTCACGGAGGACAGGACGGCCGCCCGCTCTATCAGGTCGTCCCGGGACACAGTGGTCAGCCACGTGCACGGGGTGAAGCCTGGACGCGGGAACGCGAGCCGCAGCACGCCTTCGAACGGCAGTCCTTCACCGGCGCCGACCGTCACTTCGATGCCCAGACCGCTGATGTCGACGCCCGCCGGAGCGACGACCTGCATCACCCGGATCCCGGACGTGTCGTCTCCCGACAGCAGTACGACCAACCTCCGCTCGTCGAACTGGACCCACCAGACTTCGCCACGTTGCACAAGTCCTCCAGACACATGACGGCAGGCAGACGCTGCGCGACCCTGACGCGCTGTGGAGACGGGTGCGGCCACCGTTGATCATCGGTGTGTGAAGACTGAAGATCATGCGGTGGCCACAGGTCACAGCGTAGACCCTGCCCGCTGGCAGGAGGCGTTCGAGAGCCTGATGGCCCGGATCGCTGGCCGGTTCGCACGGGTCGAACCCCGACGTCGGGTCGAGCGGTTGGTACTCGGGCTGCTGTCGGACCTGCCACGCAAAAACTGCTGGACCATCGCAGAGTGGGCCGGAGAGAGCACCCCGGACGGCATGCAGCACCTGCTCGGGCGGGCCAAGTGGGACGCCGACCAGGTCCGCGACGACGTGCGGGCCTACGTGGTGGAGCATCTGCGGGACGACCGGGCGGTTCTGGTGGTCGACGAGCCCGGCGACGTGAAAGAAGGGCACCGACACCGTCGGTGTCCAGCGCCAGTACACCGGCACCGCGGGCAGGATCGAGAACGCGCAGGTCGCCGTCTATCTCGTCTACGCCGGCCGCCGCGGACACGCCGCGGTAGACCGGGAACTGTACGTTCCGCGTTCCTGGACCTCGGACCACGACCGCTGCCGGGCCGCCGGACTCGGTGACACGACCGAATTCGCGACCAAACCGCAGCTTGCCGCCTGCATGGTCACCCGATTCCTGGACGCCGGCCACTGGGCCGCCTGGCTCGCGGGAGACGAGGTCTACGGCGGCAACCCGACGCTACGCGCCGTGCTGGAAGAACGCGGCACCGGCTACGTCCTCGCGGTGGCCTGCTCGTACGAAGTCAGCACAGGCGCCGGGAAGTTCCGCGCGGACACGCTGGCCAGGAAAGTGCCCAAGAGGGCCTGGCAGAAGCTGTCCGCAGGAAGCGGAGCCAAGGGCCACCGCTTCTACGACTGGGCCGTCATCGACCTCACCGACCCCCGGCCCGGGAGCCGGCAGTTGCTGATCCGCCGCAACCGCAGCACCGGCGAACTCGCGTACTACCGCTGCTACTCGCCGGCCGCCGCAGTGCCGCTAACCACCCTGGTGCGCGTCGCTGGACCAAGGTGGCGGGTCGAGGAGTTTTTCCAGTCCGGCAAGGGCCTGGCGGCCTTGGACGAGCACCAGGTCCGCCGCTACCCGTCCTGGTCCCGCTGGGTCACCCTGGCCATGCTCGCGCACCCCTTCCTCCCCGTCGTCCGCGCGAACGAACACGACCGCGATCCCGCACCAGACGCCCTCATACCGCTCACCTGCAACGAGATCCAACAGCTGTTCACCACGCTCGTCATCCGGCCCGCCTTTGACCCGGTCCACCGGCTCGGCTGGTCCGACTGGCGACGCCGCCACCAGGCCCGATCCCAGACCAGCCACTACCGGCGGCAAGCCGCTCGAACGTGAAGATCACGATTTACGGCTGGAGCATTAGGCGCAATGGCCTGTCAAGGGGTCATCTCATTTGGCGAGTCTGCGGGTAGCAGATGAGGGTGCAGGCGATGCTGGTGAAGGCGAGGAAATGCTCGGCTTTGCGCTCGTAGCGGCGGTGGAGGCGGCGGCCAGCGAGCTAGGCCGTGGTGCGTTCGATGGTCCAGCGACAGCGCCCGACCCGAGATTGAGGGGGCCGGCGGCACTCTTTCTCGCGCGCCCATATTCCTCCCCATCTCCGCGTATTGGGAAATAGGTCTCGACCCATGCGGCGCCGGATAGAAGGATGAAAGGGAACCTTATTAATCCTGGTCGCCCGGCCCGGCTCTCGCACCCAGTCGACGCCCAGCAGTCCTTCAGCGGGCGGCACGTGCGTACCACAAGCGCTCCACAGCACGCTGAGCCCGTCTCGTCTACAGGCCGATGCCGTACAGCGGGTTCAGCTCCTCGTCGAATGCGGCCGCGCGGTCGTGGTAGCCGGCGAAGGCGCGGGATCCGTCGGCCCAGCCGCCGTGCCGGGCGGCCTCGAGGGGGTCCTTCTTGGCGTGGCGGGTGGCCTCGGCGTAGCCGCGGCGCAGGGAGTGGCCGGTCCAGCGCGGGCTGCCGTCGGGAAGTACGTGGCCGGGGCGGGCAGTGAGCTCGGCGCGGTGGGCGGCGCGGGTGACGATGTCGGCGATGCCTTCGGCGGTCATCCGGCCGGTGGGGTCGCCGATGCGTTCGCCGTGGCGGTACATCGGGGTGTTGATCCGGCCGTGGCGGTCGATCCGGACGAACATCGGTCCGGTGGGGGTGTGGCCGTGGTCGAGCAGGGCGCGGCGGTAGGCGGCCAGGGTGCGGACGGGGCAGGTGGAGGCGTAGCTGCCGTAGGGGACGCCGAGGGGCTGGTCGGTGGTGACTTTGGGCCGGTAGAGGTTGTAGAGCAGGCCCTGGTTGTCGTCGGCCTCGGTGACGTCTTCCCAGTCGAGCAGGGCGGCTTCGCTGGAGCGAGCAGCGAGCGCGAAGCCGGTGGTGAGGGCGGCGGCGTCGCGGGCGCCGATGAGGGTCGTGGTGTCGGTGGCGGCGATCATCTGCCGGAGCACGCGCGGGGTGACGGCGGTGGCCTTGCGCGTCTTGCCGCGGGGGTCCTTGGCCGTCTTCAGTTCGGCGGCGTAGCCGCGCAGGACGAGGCGGGCGCCGGTCTGGGACGGCTGTGGGAGGCCGGCGGCCTGATGGGCGACGGCGATGGAGGCCATGGCGCGGTCGATGGAGGCGGGCTTGTACGGGCGGCCTGTGCGCGGCCGCGGAGTGAGGGTGCACCAGGTGACGTACTCGGTCAGCGTCTCGACGGTCGCGGGCAGTGGGCGGAGGCCCGCGGTCAGGGCCCATCCTTCGAACATCTCCCAGTCGCCGAGGTAGCCGCGGGCGGTGGCGGCCGGCACGCCCTTGGCCATGGCGGTGAGCGCGGCTTCGGACAGCTGCTGCCCGGCGACCGGGAAGGCGGCCTCGGCTCCGGGTGGCGCGGCGGATCGGAGAGCGGTGGTGGCGGAGGTTGCGTCGTGCTTCTCGACCGCGTGTCCCATGCCTGTCTTCCCGTCAGCCGGCGTCTGCGTTCTGACTCTTGATAAGGCAACTTATCAAGAGCCAGCAGGTGCCTGGAGGCCCTGCCGTGGAATGGGGCCACACTTGTGGAACGGCCGCTCGCACCCGAGTACATCCACCGCTACAGAGGAGACAACCGATGTCTCTGGTGGGTGCGCCCGGCGGCGGACCTGTCCCGCGCTGCCCGTCACGGACCTGCCGAAGGAAGCGCGCCCACGAGTGCGCGCACTGCAAGTCCCGGAGGGCGCAAGGGCGACCGGACCCGCCAGGGTTGCGGGGCTAACCCCCCGAGCCCGCACTGTGCCGCCCAGGACGCGATGCAAGCCCTGACGTCCTTACATGCTCCGCCTCTCATCATGACGTAGAAGAAGGACACCGACATGCTCACCGACGTGCTCACCGGCTGGACCGCGGACGCCCTGGGCGGCCTGACCGTGCTGACCGTGATCGCCGTGTGGGGCTGGCTGCGCCGACGGCGGTCGGCCCGGCCGGACGACGCCGCCCCTGCTGCCGGCCGGACGGTCCGTACGTACACCCTCCTCGGCGCCCGGGCCGCCGACGGCCAGCCCGTCCACCTGCCCACCAGCCAGCCCGCCGGAACGGTCGTGGCCTGGCGCAACGGGGCCGGCACCAATGCGGAACGGTTCGAACTGACCGAGGCGCTGCTGCCGGACGGCACGTACGCGGCGGAGCGGGTGGAGCTGTACCGGCGGCGGTAGTGCGCTCGGCTCTGATCTGGTGCGGGGGCCGGACTGGTGTTGCGGTCCGGCGCCCGCCCGTCAGGCCCGCGCGGTGGCTGAGGCCGCCGAGCTCATGGTCCTACCCGGCGACGGCGCGACCGCGCTGGCAGAGTTGCACGTGGAGGCCGGCAGGGCATGCGCGGCCGCCGCCGACACTCACGCACTGGAGACTCAATGAACCGTCGTATCTTGAGCGCCACGCTGAACGTCCCGCTTCCACCCGACGCAGCCTTCCGGCTCTTCACCGCCCGGGGTGAGCGCGACTGGGTGCCGGGCTGGGAACCCGTCTTCCCGGTCGAGACGCCGGACGACACCGCGCCGGGAACCGTCTGGCTCACGACGTCCCACGAAGAGGAGACGACATGGCTGGTCGCCTCCCGCGACTTCCCGCGGTCCGTCTCCTACGCCCGGATCACCCCGGGCGTCCGGGCCGGGACGGTCACCGTCACCCTGACGGCGACCGAGCTCGGCAGCGAGGTGACGGTCACCTACGACATGACGCCCCTCACCCCGGCTGCGGCCAAGGCTCTCGACGAGTTCGCCGCCGAGTACCCGTCCTTCATCCGTTCCTGGGAAGAACTCATCACCGCCCACCTGACTTGAACACCGCCGTTCGAGCGCGACGACAACGGCCGGGTCCTGTCGCTGACCTCGCCAAGTGTGAGTACCTGAGGTGGCTGCGGCCTCTTCGCCTTGCGGCTCACGGCAGGGCCTGTGCAGCGGGCGAACCCGACGGTGCGGCTTGACCGCTCGCTCGGGATCGCGTCAACCCAACTGCACTTGATCGGCGGCTTTCCCGTGCTCAGCCGGTCCTCCCGTGGTCGCACAGGTGATTCCACCGCACCTCGCCGACCGCGGGCACGGCAGGCGAGTACGAGGGACGTGCGGGGCGTATTGGGTAAAGGGTCCGAGCCCCCGCAAGGCGATGATCGGGGATCAGGCCGCGGACGCAGTACTGCTGTCCGGGATCTGCTCGGTGCCCGTGGAACGGAGGCCGGGCTCTCGCCCCGACCCGGCGGCCGGAGAGCAGCCGGGCGCTGGAGCTGCGCGGCTTGGCGCTGCCCTGGATCGGCCTGGCCTCTGGGTCGTGTCGTCCCGGGTACCGCGGGTAGCGGGGGCTGGCCCCACCCCCGATCGGCCGGGCAGCCGGATGGCCCGGTGGATCCGGTGTCGGCGACGGTGGGGCGGTACCCAGCAAGTCGCCTACAGAGAAGGCAAGATCGTGCGCATCGTCACGGCCACCGCCGTCGCCCTGGCCCTCGTCGGCGCAGCCGCGCCGGCCGCCACCGCCCACCAGCCGGCCACCGACGGAATCTGGCGCACCGACGGCTACGGCACCGTGCTGTCCATCCGGAACGGAACCCTCCAGGAGTACCAGACCACCGCCGTCAGCTGCATCGCGGGCGACACCGCGCAGCGGACCGGCCCCGGCTCCTACACCACGCCCGGAGGCACCGTCCTCACCGTGCGCACCCGCGGGGACCGCGACCGGGCTTCCGTACGCCTGGACGGCGACGTCGGCGAACGGAACCTGCGCCGGATGACGGAACTGCCCGGCGCCTGCACGCGTTCCGCCCCCGGGGGTCCGCTCGCCTCCTTCGACGTCTTCTGGCAGTCCTTCGAGGAGAACTACCCCTTCTTCGCCGCCAAGGGCATCGACTGGCATGCCGTACGCGACCGGTACCGGCCCACGGTCCACGAAGGGACGACCCCGGACGAACTCTTCGCCGTCTTCGGCAAGATGGTGGAGCCGCTCCACGACGCCCACGTCGCCGTCTTGGACGTCGACGGCGACGGCGACGGCATCCCCGACCGGATCTTCGCGCAGGTCCGCCCCGGCACCGTCCAACCCGACGGGATGCTCGACGCCAAGGTCAAGAAGTTCGTCGTGGAGCGCGACCTCAAGGACGCGCGGAACCTCCAGGACTTCGCCGCCGGGCGGATCACCTACGCCGACCTCCCCGGCGGGCAGGGCTACCTGCGGATCTCCGGCTTCGGCGGCTATGTGGGCGGCAAGGCCTCCTACGCCGCCGACCTGGCCGAGCTCGACAAGGCGCTGGACACGGTCCTCGGCCAGGAGCGCACCCGGCATCTGAAGGGCCTGGTCATCGATCTGCGGGTCAACGGCGGCGGCTCCGACGCCTTGGGGCTCCACATCGCCGGGCGGCTGACCGACACCCCCTACCTCGCCTACTCCAAGCGGGCCCGCAACGATCCCGCGGACCCCACCCGGCACACGCGCCCCCAGCCCCTGTACGTCACGCCCGGCCAGGGCCCCCGTTACACCGGGCCGGTCGCGGTGCTGACCGGCGGCTCGACCGTCAGCGCGGGAGAGACCTTCACCCAGGCCCTCATGGACCGGCCCGGCCGGACCGTGCGGATCGGGCAGCCCACGCAGGGCGTCTTCTCGGACTTCATGGTGCGCAAGCTCCCCAACGGCATGTCGGTCTGGCTGCCGAACGAGGAGCTGCTGACCCGGTCGGGCAGGACCTTCGACGGCACGGGCATCCCGCCGCACCTCACCGAACCGGTCTTCACCACGGAGGAGTTCGACCAGAACAAGGACTCGGCCTTCGACCGGGCCGTGAAGGTCCTGCGGGACTAGGGTCTGTCGTCAAAGTGGGTTTCCCGGGCTTCGACTTCGTCGAAGGTCAAGAACCGGCGACGTGCCTGCGTCGTTGCAGGATCCACCGATGTACGGGCGGTGTCAGGCCGCTGCCTACGAGGAATCCGAGCACGACGCTCTGGCTCGCGAACGCGATAGACCCGATGACTGCGCACAGAACCAAGCCGGTCACAACCATGCCCGTGACCTTAGCGCGCGGGGCTAACTGGTTCAGCCATTTCACCGTCGAATGAGTCGTGAGATATGCGGTGGAGCCGAAAGCGGCCGACGCCAGAACGGTTAGACTATTCATTCCGCAACCTTTCAGAATTCGGAAGCCGAGATGCGTCTCTTCGGCCACCAGGGTCAGCCGTGCTCCCTGTTCGGGAACACTTGGCTGCTGGTCTGTTTACCTGCAGTATCCGTCGCGGCACTGCCCTTGTAGCAGCCGCTTCCGGCCAGAGCTGCCGCCGGCGAAAGGATGCCGGCCCGGGGTTGACCTTGATTTTGACGCCCTGATCGGTCGCGACCGCGCCCCTGGCGAACCCTGCGAGGGTTCAGCCCCCGACGACCGCGGCCGCCCTTCAGCGCTGGCCGGGGTGGTCACGGTGACGAGCCCGCGGTCCGTCGCCATGACCGTGCCCGTGGTGCTGTCGGGGGCAACGTCGGCGGTACCGGTGCCGTTCTGCACTGTGGCCACGATCTGGTCCGCCGCGGCGCTGCACATCACAACGTCAGGGGAGGGCGGGCACGCCGCCTGCCCTTCAGGGCGTGTACCCCTACTGCAAGCGCGGCAGCACAGATGCCAGCAGCCAGCCAGGAGGCCGTGCGCCTGACCATGTCGGCCGGCGTCGGGGCAGGGTCGTGGCAGTCAGGGGCTGCGGGTTCCACCCGCAGTCGGGCCCAGACCTTTGACGGCATCCCCTTCTCTCGCCAGACCACGGTGTAGAGACCCGGCTTCGCGTCGCACCTGATACGGACCACCGTGGAGACCCTCTTCGCTCCGTACATGACCACTGGTCGCGTGAACACCGACGAGGTCAGCGTGACGCCTCCGTCGCTGCCCATCCCCAGGCCATCGGTGGCCGCCATCTCCCCGCCGGCCCGCACCGACCGCACGTCCCATGGACTCGCGGGCCACTCCACATCCGCAGGCCATCGCTCCTCCTGGGGCTCAGGCGGCAGCCCGGAGACCCGCCTCGCGCACGCCGCACGCTCCGTCCCCTCAGCCGGAGCCACCCGGACGCTCCCCCAGAGGCGCGTGACCTCGGAGGGGTTGCGGTCCCCACCTGATCCGATGCGCACCTCGTAGGAACCAGGTGCAGCGGTGCATGAGATCGTCATGACCGCGGTGACGTGCGGATCGTTCATCCTCATCCGGCCATCGGCAGTGAACGCTTCGGAGAAGACCCTGTCACCATTGCCGACGGCGTCCTGCAGGCCCACTGAGACGCTGACCTGCTCGCCAGGTCGAACCGACTGGTCAGCACCGCTTTGAAGCGGCGATGGCACATCCGTAGGCGGAGCGGCCTGTACGCCCTCCGCTCCGAGTGCCATGTACAGCGGAATCGTCAGGGCTGCGGCGCCGATCCATGCCCGTAATCGCACTATTTATCGCCTGCCTGGGTTCGTTGACGATCTTTCACACCAGCGCCCACTCTGCCCTCTTCGTCGAACTGATGCACCAACACACTGCGATGCCAGGCGGAGTGAACAGCCGGCTCATGTCACCCACGGCACCGCTGCGGCGGATCGGGCTCCGGCCATTTCGCGACCGAGCTCCTACCGGCACCCCGCGAGTCGTGGTCATGGACCGGTGATGCCGGGCCCACCACCACCGGCACGGCCTCGTCGAAGGGCATCTCACCCTGCCGGGGCACAAGTTCGCCGAAGACACCTCACGAAGTCAGGCATCAAGCTGACGAGGCCTCCCAATGGGGACTTGCCGAGCAGGTTCGACTCGGAGCTCGTAGGACGGTTCAATGCCTGGGTGGTGAACTGGGCACAGATGTACGACTGGCATTCCGACGTGGACCGAGTCCCCGAGCTTCTGGATCGTTTGGAGTACGGGGACGAGGACGAAGATGAGGCATGGACGGAGCTGGGACACCGGTTGATCCTGGAGCGCGACCTTGTGTCACCCGCCGGCATCGCCGCCCTGCCCCGTCTGGTGCGTCTGGCGGTGGGGAGCACGAAGGCACGGCACCTGGCCGGAGAAATCATGGAGCGCGCGGCAGGACACCACGGCGGTGACGATCTCCTGGCTGACAGCATCGATGCGATCGCCGAGTTCGGCATCCTCCTGGACCGGCACCTGCAGTCCCGGCCGGCCGACTACTTGGTGACTTTCCGCGCCCTGCTCGCGGTCCAGGAGCAATACCACTGGGCCAACGTCCTGGGGGACTTCACGGACGACTTCTACGACCTGCCGTGCCCACACTGCGCGACGCAGGTGACGATTGCCATCGGCGACTACGGGCGCTACTCAGCGATCCGCGACTGGAACCTGGGCGACGTGGACCGACGCGACCTCCGGCCGGCGCCCGACGAGGAGCTTTCGGGTGTCGGCCGGTGGATGCACGAGGTGGCCGTCCGGGATGGGGAAGCCGGACTCGCCGAGGGAATCTCCCACCTTTTCGGCAAGGCAGAGTGTCCGAGATGCGCCAGCGTCTTCACCGTCGCGGATGAGTACGAGGCCGCCAACTGCCCGGTCCTGCGGTAGTCGCGCGTACATGCCCGTCCCGCTCCGGCCGGGCCGCGCTGGGCAACCGCCGGACCCGACGAGCAGGCCCGCCACACGGGCACTTCACCGCATCCGCTCAGGCCGTCCGAGAGCCGTGTCCGGCCGGCGGCCAGACTGGGTCACCACCCCACGTGTCCTCAGCGGTCAGGGTGAGGACCAGCCGCCCGTCCACCACGGCTGCGGCCACGTCCTCGTCGTCGACGGCGGCCTCGGCGAAATCAGCGGGTGCGACGCGGTCGAGCAGGAAGACGAAGTGGAGGGCGAAGGGTGAGCCGTAGGAGTGGGGCTCACCGTCGGCGTCGACCATGAAGTTGGCCCGCCAGGCGCCCGCGCACAGGGTCCAGACGAGATCACCGAGGACTTCCGCGTCCAGCAGCGGGTCCGCGCCGTCGATCAGCACCGCGACGTCCTGCTTGCCGTGCCCGGGCCCGTGCCAGTCGCCGAGGCAGTCCACCATGGCGTCCCAGTTGTGCCCGAAGTAGCCGGGAAACCCCAGTTCACGGGCGAACGCCCGGTACAGACAGCCCTTCTCGTGCAGCTCCTCGCCGTCCAGGCGCAGAACGATCCCGCCCTGGGCCCGCAGCTCGGCCTCGGCCGCGGCCACCCAGGGGTCGGCGGAGGAGGTGAAGGTGACCCAGGGCGACCGGCGCTCGGTGAGGGTGGGAAGGAAGCTGCTCATGGGGCATGCTCGCACCCCGCCCGCCCGGGGCGCCCCCGAATTGCGGCTGCAGCCTGAGCGGTTACGGCGACGTCGGATGCTGATCCTTCCCCTGTCCGCTCTCACGACCAGCGCGGACGGTGTGGGAACGGCAGTACACTTCACCGCATCCGCTTCGCCGGGCGGCCAGCGGCGAGGCGGGGACCCGCTGCCAGCACGCCGTGCCACTGACGGACTCCGCCGTCGATGCGGGTGGGTCTGCCCGGCGGTACTGTCCCCAACGGGTTGGCACCCCGCCCGCACCGCACCGCCGCCAGCACACACGGCCACGCCCCTGCCGTCCACCACCCGCAACGTGATCAGCACCAGACCAGAAGCAGAGCTGCGTCGCTGTACCGGCATGATCCGTACACAGCAGATCGCCGGTGAGATGGCCACCCTGGACCTGGTGCCGGACCGCCTCACCCACGACGCCTCCTCCCTCGCCTCCTTCATGGTCGACAGCGCCGTCCGCCCGACCACCGCGGCCTACACGCGCCAGCAACTCCGCCGGCTGCTCCACGACGCCGTCCTCGGGCCCGCCGGACGGGCCTGGCTCCAGCACGTCGCCATGCACGGACCCGTAGCGGACACGGTTTTGGCCCTCGCCGACACCGGAAGCGACCCCCGCACCACCTCGACGACACCCAGCGGATCGCCACCTACGCCCATCAGCCCCGTCGCCCGCATCATCGATGTCTACGGACCAGCCCAAGCGGCCGAATGCCTCACCCCAATCCGGAACACCGCCTGACTCCCCCAGGTCACCCGTAGATCCGGTAGATCCAGGTAGGTACTCACCGCGGCTTCGTGAGGACCAAGAGGGCGTCGGCCTGGCGAGCTCCCGTCGGCACTCGAGCGCTCCGGTAGCGCCTGCTGCCTGGGCACGGTGGCGTCAGATGCCGCTGGTCCGCACCTCGGGCCCGCCCCCCTCCCACCGGATCGGCCCGTCCTCGGACAGCTCCACGTCCTCCAGGCAGGCTCTGCGCAGAAACCGGAAGCTGCCGCTTGGGGGTGGAGTGCTTCCGGAGCGGGCCCCGCCGCATGCTGCCGGTGAGCAGGAATCATGCGCGGATTCCCACATACCAGCGAGTCCACCAGGAGGACATCTCCAAGGCGGAGTACGCCGCACACCGCGCCGGTACGGCCGGTGGGCTACGGCTGCGCGTCCTCGTCGGACGGCGCGACGGCGGCGAGCCAGAGCTGGATCTCCATGTCCCCGTCGCCGACCAGGAGGTAGGACTGCAGAACGAGCTGCCGCGCGCCGACCTGCCACACCGTGGACGACTCGCCGTCGCCGGAGCGCAGGCACAGCTCGGCTCCCGGGAGCGGGTCGCCGAAACGGGCGGTGAGTCGGCCGATCACGTCGGCCTCTATCTCCCCGAACCGGTCGTTCGTCCAATCCTGGAGGAAGGAGAAGTCGTGCTGGTGCTCGGCGTAGAGGAAGGTCTGCGCGACCACGCTCATGGCGCCGAACGAGGTGCCGTCCGCGTCCGGGTCGTCCTCGGGCTCGGGTTCGGCGGGCTCGTATGGGTCCTCCCTGTCGTCGAAGATCAGCGAGCAGGGCTCGAAGGGGCGGGGCTCGGCGGCGAGAAGCTCGCCCGCAAGGTCGGCGACGTCCCGCTCCGGGGCTCCGGCGTAGACCAGGTAGGAGTGCGCCTCCCGGCAGTGTTCGGGCTCGACGCGCGCGAACGCGCCCTCGGTCGCGGTGGTCTCCCACAGGATCGTCCCGGCCCGGTCCACGAGGCGCAGGGCGGCACCGTCCGCGGTTGCCTCGACCCGGCAGACGTCCAGGCCGTCACGGTCCACGTGGGCCACACCGCCGTCGCGGGTGACGAACGCGGCGAGTCCGGTCCCGAAGCCGAACCCGAGGACCCAGCCCCCGTCGTTGGTGAGCGGTTCCAGGTGGTGGACGGGGATGAACCGGCCGTCGGAGCGCAGGACGCCCCACGCCCGCCCGGAGGGGCGGTCGGCAGCGGCGGCACGGGCCTCCTCGGGGTCGTCCTCGTCCAGGGGTTCGAGGTAGTGGGCCACCGCGGCCCCGGCGTCGTCGAAGTCCTCCGCCCACTCGTACTCCTGCTCGATCACCTCCTCCCCTGTGGCGTCGAGGTTGCCGTGCGCGTAGCCGTTGTCGAAGCGGACCAGCCCGCACCGGAAGTCCTCGGACAGCCGGTTCCTCGCCTTGATGACCACCTCGCCACGGGCGTTGAGGAAGCCCCGGAAGTGGTCGCCGACGGTGCCGCCGAGGACGTACGCGAGGCCGTTCGCGTCGAAGGAGTTGAGCATCGGGAAGGACGGCTCGACGACCCACTCCCCCGTCTCGTCGATCAGGCCCCACAGGTCGCCCACCCGGACGGGCGCCGCGCCGTCGGGGCCGAAGGGCCTCGCCCCGTCGAACCGCGGCTCGATGACCGTACGGTCCGCGCGATCGATGTAGCCACAGCGCCCGCTGTCGGCCACCCTCACGGCGGCGAGCCCGTTCGGCGCGAACCACCCCGCCGCGGCGTACTGCGGGCGTATCACGAAGCGGCCCGTGGCGTCGATGTAGCCCATCCCGTCCTCGGTGCGGGCGGCGGCCAGGCCGTGGCGGAATACATGGGCCTCCGTCAGGGTCGCCGGTATGACGGGTGTGCCGCCCGTCCCGGCATATCCCCAGCGGCCGTCCTCCGCCTGGAACCGGGAGAGCCCGTTGTCCTCGAACGCCTCGGTGTAGGGCAGCGACGGTTCGGCCAGCCACGCACCGCGGTGGTCGAGGTAGCCGCACCGGCCCTCCTGGTCGGCGGCGGGGGCGACGAACTCGCCCCGGCCGTCCGGGTGGAACACCCCGACCGCGCTCAGCTCCGGCGCCCGCACCAGCCGCCCGTCGGCGCCGACGAGGGCGTACCGCGCCCCGGAGCCGGCCGGCCCCGCGCAGGGGACGACGTAGGGCGGCCGGGCGGTGGTGCTGGACGGCATGGTGCGGCTCCTCGCGCGGGGGCCGAGGCAACGTCACCGGCTGCGCGGCCCGGGATGATCAGGAGTGGCTCATGCTAGATCGCCCGTCCGACAGCGCGTCCCGCGCAGGTGCCGGGGCGGGCAGCGCGCTGACGTCGGTGTGGCCCGTGGCCCTGCCGGAGCAGGTCCGGGTGAGCGGGGGCGCTCGCTGAACGGCCGCTGGCCTGGGTCGAGTCCCAAGGCCTGCGTCTCTCCACGAGGGTGCCACCTGCCCGCATGAGGCGCAGGCCTCCCGATCCCGATCGGAACCGATCGATCACGCGTGCCGGGCCGAGGAGGGCCAGGGGCGGCGTCCTGGCGCGGCCAAGTGCTTGACGGTCAGTCCAGACCTGCACGCGGACAGGGCGGCAAGAGTGTCGGCGTCTTCGTCGTAACCCAGCCGGACAGGCGGTCTTCGTCGTCGGCGTCGTCGGCGAGGAGCAGGCGCGGGTCCTCCAGCCGGAACCGGCGTGTACCGCCGCCTGCTCCGGCGACGGCCAGGGCGGCGGACGGTGCCTCCGCGGGTACGGCGACCTTGCCGTGAGCCAGTCACTGTCAGTGGCGATCACCAGGTCGCCGAGCTGCGCCACTGACACTTGGATGACCATGTCCGGATGACACTCCCCCGCAGACCGTCAAGGCCCCCGTGCAGCGCCAGGACTGTCACTCACCCGTCCCGCGTGCGCCCCAGCGGGCCGCACAGCGGATCAGAGCACGGCAACGCTGCTACTCCTCGCAAGCGATCTGCTATCTGATGTGCCAGCACGGTGCCGGGCGCCGGCCCGCGATCCCGTTGGTGGCAGCGTCAGCCTGGTTTGGGACGCTACAGTCCGAGGATCAGCCCCATCGCGGCCAGGCAGCCGAGGTGGGCGACGGTGAGCATGAGCCATTCGAGGATTCCCATACGCCAGTGATTGCGTGCCAGCACCCGCCACTGGTGGATCATGAATCCGACGGTGGCGGCGATCAGCGGGGCCCAGAGCAGAGTCCACCAGGACCAGACGCCGCCGAAGCGGAGTACGGCGCACGCTGCGCCGGTGAGCACCACCATCAGGGACCAGGCCGGCGTCTCCCGTGTGTCGTCGGAGTGCTCGGCGGCGAGCGGGTTGTTCACGGCTGACTACCTCTCGTGCTGGGGACTGGCGGGGATGGCGGAGGGCGCGCTGCACCGGTGGAGTGCGGCGCGCCAATGGGGTGCGGCGCGCCAATGGGGTGCGGCGCGCCTTCAGTCATTTCTCAACTGCTCAGTGGAACAGCTCCCTGAGGGTGCAGATGTCCATGCCGAGGCCCGCGGCCTGCAGCGGGGCCTTCCACTTCCAGTCGAGTGCCTCATACCACTTCAGGAAGTCGTCGTAGCTACCGCGCGCGGCTTTGGCCAAGCCGGGGATCTTCTGGGCACTCTTCTTGATCACGTCCCACCTGCTGGCGGTGGCAGCCTCACCGTTCGCGACGGCCTGGAGCTCGGTGCGCTCGGCCGCATTGAGCTCGATCGGCGTGTTCAGCAGTGCCCGCGCGATATCCCGGACCTGCTGCTCCTGCACCTCCGGCGCGGTGGCCGTGGCCGCCGGAGCAGGGGTGGTGTGCGCGACGCCGCCCCTGAGTCCGAACGCCAGGGCACAGGGGGTGGAGTCCAGGTATCTGGTTGCCGGGTCGGCGGCTTGGACACTTTCGGCCCGCAACCGCGCCTGGCTTCGCCCCCCTTGTGCGGATTCAGGAACGCAGCCCAGTTGGGTGATTGCGCCTGCTGGGCGCGGCCTCCGGCGTGCCGCCTCGTCGCTCGGCTCTTCGAAGGATCGACTCCGTTTACGGCTATCCGCGTCTCACTTCGGCACTCCCGTCTGCCTGCGCCGCGTACCCCCAGCTGAGCACCGTCGTGGTCAGTGGCGACAATCAGCTGATGGGCTGCGGAACTCCTGGCGCCATGACGAATCCTGATGCCATGACGAACGACACAACGCCTCCCGGCTCAGCACCGGCATCCCCCGTGCAGGCCGGCCCCCTGGCCTTTCACCGGATGGCGCTGTCCACCGGGCAGCACGGCTGGTGGCGACCGCTGGCCGGGACGGCCGTGGTGCTCATGGGCACCGCCGTGATGATGGTTATGTTGGCCGCTGGCGCCGAGATCGCGGGAGAGCTCGCGAACCGCCCCCTCGACTCCGAAGGCACGGCAACCTGGGGCGACATCGGGGATACCGCACTGGGACTGCTGTCCGTAGCCTTCGCGATCCCCGCAGTGCTTCTCGCCGCCCACAGTGTGCAACACCGCCCGATGGGGACCGTTACATCGGTCGAGAGCCGGCTCCGCTGCCGCTGGCTGGCCATATGCCTCGCGTTGGCCTTGCCCTTGGTTCTGCTCATGGTCGCGGTTCAAGCGCTGATGCCGGCCCCGGCGGGCGAGAGCGGGGACCTCGCCTGGGCGGGCGCACCGGCGTTCCTCACGGGCCTTGCGACCGTGTGGCTCCTGGTGCCGTTCCAGGCCGCGGCCGAGGAGTATGCGTTCCGCGGCTGGCTGCTGCAGGCGGTCGGCGCCTGGTGCCGCTCGCCGTGGGTGGCGATCGCACCCCAGGCGCTGCTCTTCGCCGCGGCCCACGGCTGGGGCACCATGTGGGGCTTCACCGACCTCGTCGTCTTCGGCGTGGTGACCGGCTGGCTGACCATCCGTACCGGCGGGCTGGAAGCCGCCATCGCCCTGCACGTCCTCAACAACCTGGTGAGCATGAGCATCGCAGCCGGGTTCGCCGGCGCCTTCGCCTCGGACGACACCGCCGCCGACATGGACTGGGCCGCCGTGGCCATCGACGTCCCCATGGTGCTCCTGTACGCGACGGCCGTGCTGTGGGTCACCCGCCGCCGCGAACGCGCAAGCGGCACGGACATGCCCGGCGGGCCGAACACGTCACCGCCACCGCCCACCCCACAGACTGCCGCGGCCGCACACCCCACCGGAAGCTACGCGGACCCGGCCGCCGAAGCCTGACCAACGGACACGCAGCGCAACAGGACGCAGAACGGCGTCCCTCTGGTCGGCGGCTACGCGGTCGCGGACACTCCCCGCGGCACCGCTCAGGTGTTTGAAGATCTCCGTCGGCTCCCACTGCACTCGACGAGATGCGGCAGCCATAGGTGGGGAGGTATCGGCCATTCCTCTGGGGAGCCCTGACGGGGTGAAACGGGACTGACATCCTCGTTGTGCCCATGACATCACGTTCGTAGTGAAAGGGGACACCTGTGCAAATCCGAGGGCTCATCAGGTCCGCGACCGTGTTGGGTGTTGCGACGTTGATCGGAGTGGCCACCGTAACGTCCGCGTCAGCGGCGACCGTCGGCCGCGGAGCCAACAGGGCCGAGGCCTGGTCGGGAGGGGCACGCGCGTACGACGGGGAGCGCGACGGCAACGGCGTGTATGCCGAGGTGTACACGGCGGCCGGCGGGCACACCTACGTCTGGGACGGCAACGGCAGCAACGGCAACTGGGGGCCGTGGACCGACTTCCCCGGCACCCGCATCACGCAGTTCCGCGTCTGCGAGGATCACTCGGGCTGCTCCACCTGGGTCTACAACCCCTAACCTCCCCTTCCTGAACACGCGATACCTAGCCCTGACCCCTGACCCCTGACCCCTGCCGCCTCCCGGCGGCAGGGGCGTCGCCACATCCACACCCCGGAAGGATTGGCGCACCACGCGCAGAAGGCCACCTCCCCTGTCCGAGGGTGCCCAGGGCGGAGTCGGCTCCCACTCCTCGGATCCGCCGCCGCTCCACTCCACGAAGCCGCCGGTCGGTGATCTCGACATCCTCCGCGTCCTCCCGGCCCGCCCGCAGCGAGGAAGACTCGAATGTCGGCGAAACGATGGGCGAATCCCATGGCGACGCGGTGGTACCGCACCCGGCGCCAGCCCTTCGCGTCCAGCAGGTGGACGACCAGCTCGGCGGACATGAGCGGAGCCTCGGGCGGGACCGAGTCCCGCAGCATCTGCCCGCGCCCAAACGGATGGCGCCCGCCCGGGAACCGCGGGAACACAGGCACCTGAGGCGGGGTCCCTACCGAAGCGTCGTCCCGGCCGCAGCCAGCGACCTCGCACTGCCTGCCCACTCTCTGCCCCAGCCACGGCCGCCGTGCGCGGGGGTTCGCGCCGTCATCGTGCGCGCCCCGCGGTCTTGGGGCGGCGTCTGCTGCCGGTGGGCGGGGACCGCGGCTTCCGCCGGGGCCGGCTGCCCGGGGGCCACGGCCGCGGGGGCGTGGAGCGGAAGCAGGCCGCCGCCGGGGAGACCCAAAGCCGGGACGCAGGCGCGGGCGGCGCGTACAGCGGCGTCGCTGGGGAGTGAAGGATCGCGTCCACGAGGCGGCCCGCCAGCGTGGAAGCGAACCCTCCTTCCAGGGGGGGGCTGTGCCGAGGCGGGCCAGATGGGCAGCGAGGACATCGGGACCTCCGACTTGGCGGAGCTGCTGGATACGGGCCGCATGCCCGTATCCAGACCCGGTGGAAGTGCTTGCGGTCGCAGCGCATGCGTACGCGTACTCGTGCGCCCATGCCCGGCAGCGAACGAGGGTAGGCCTCGGAGCCGATGAGACGGAGGCGGGGATGGGACGGGCGAGGGGACCCGGCAGGCGCATGGGGGGGCATCGTGGCAGCACTCAGTGCGGCGGCTCTGACGAGCGGCTGCTCCGCGCTGCCCGACAACGCGGAGCTGCGCGCCATGGCCACTACCGCCGACGCGCAGCAGAAGCGGGATGCCGAAGAGATGAGGCTCCGCGCGCTGCTGCGCCGCTTCGACGGGATCGAGGGCTGCACCCGGGCTTCACGGCGGTCTCGGACGTGTGCACCGGGCCGAGTGACGGGGGCTTCAAGAAGGAGGCCACCGTCCACCTGATGTCCTGTTCGATGAGCGCCGAGGCCGCGTACGGGGTCGAGGGCGACATCACCGAGGTCCTGCGCCGCATCGGAGCCTCGGGCATCACCACCTGGACGGCGAACGTCAACGCCCCCGGCAGCGCCTCGAGCGGATCCTGGACTACGCGCTGATGTACCAGCAGCAGAAAGGTGTGTACCCCCAGGAGTCGGGCGGGCTCCTGATGCCGACTCCGAACCTGGCATCCGAGAGCGGGGACCTGTCCGTCGGCCGGAACCTTCCGCCTCTGCCCGACCACCCGCCGCGGTCGGGCCAGATCGCGGAGAATCCCTCATGCCGAGCCGACTTCATCCCGTACTCCCGCTGCGCCACCGACCCGGCCCCGCCACCGGCCGTCGCGGACCTCCGAGCCCGGTACGGAATGGTCCTCAGAGCGGCGACGGGTTCTGGCAGTGACAGGCCCTATCTCATCGATCTCCGCCCCGGGAACAAGACGGGTTGAGGGCGGTCCACGGAACATCCTTGTCTTTGTCCACGAGAGCGGGTTCCGGCAGGCCCCGGCTGTGCACCACCGCTGCACACGGGCCGACCGGCAGCGGCAACAGGCGGGAGCCGACCAACAGGCCTGCACCCACGGGGAAAGGTGCTGGATCGATTCGGTGAGCAGGCTGATGACGGCCTTGCCGTCGGTGCCGGTCTCACTGGGGATGCCCCGGTATCCGGGTTTGCCGCCGGTTCCGGCCGTCCAGTTGACGGGGAGTTCTCCGCCTCCGACCCCGCCGCGCCCAGGCCTGTTGAACGACCCGTTGTCGTCCTTGCCGCCGTCCTCGCCCGCGTGTGCCACTTCGGTTCCTCGCCTTCGGCCAGCCCGGGCAGGTTCCCGCGACTCCGCCCTTCTCGCCGTCGGTGAAGGAGTAGGGGCGCCAGCGGCCGCCGACGCCATCGGGAGCGGTGGCAAAGACAGCGGCCGGGAATCCGAAGCAGGGAGTCAGGAGGCCAGTGACGGATCAAGCACGACTACCACGAGCTGAAGATCGCTCCCGATAAGAACCAGATTCACCTGCAGATGACAGTCCGAGAGATTTGAAGGGTCCTGGCTTGATGACGCCGGACAGACCTCAGGCCTAGGGTGTGCCGGTGATCTTCAAGAGGAAGCGGAAGGCCTCGAGCCTGACCGCCACTGTGTCCGAACTGCAAGAGGCGGTCGCTGCTCGCGACGGCGAGCGCACCGAGCGTGCCTTCACCGCCATGATGAACGGTGTGCAGTCGGCGTCGGACCCTGAACGTGTCCTGGCAGGGCCCCAGCTGGCGGCCCTGCTCCCCGCCTTCCCGCCCACCGGTCCGCGACCGATGCTCGCGATGGCGGCCGGCTTCTGCGTCGAGCGTGGGGCCGATCCCGTGGCCTGTGCCGAACCGATCCTCGACAGCGTCCACCGGGACCTGCTCGACGCCCTCGAGTTCGCCCGCCGCTGGACCGCCACCGGCGCAGCCAAGGACGAACTGCCGGAGCCGGACGAGAAGATCATTGACGACGGTCTGCTGGCCCGCCTGGGCGGCGACGTGCACGAGGCTACGCGGCTGGCGCTGGCCTGGTGCGCGGTCGAAGAGTGGCAGCCGCCCGCGCTGGCCGTGCTGTGCCGCAGCGCCGAGGTGCGCCGTCGGCACGCATCCGCGGTCCTTCCCACCTGCCGCGACCTGGCGGCCCTGGAACGGCACGACCTCAAATGTCTGGCCTACGCGCTGGCGGTTCTGGACGACGAACCCCTCGTCGTGCTGCACAGGCCCACCGGGACCGGGTTCGAGATACGCATCGGCGGCATCGGGGACAACTTCCAGCTGCACACACTCCTCGCCCACGTCCTCGTCGGCGGCGGCTACGTCCCCGGCACGAGGCCTTCAGCAGAGAGCGTCCACCTGGCCACGGACCCCGAGCCGGCCCAGGGACGTACCCAGGCCATCGCGACCGGGGCCTTCGAACTGCTCGCTCCGGACGGCGAGCGGATCTGGAACGAGGGGCTGCCCGACGACATCCCCGTGGTGGAGGGACACCGCCTGCTCGTGCTCGACGAGCCGGCCTACCAGCGCAGCTGGAACGCCGACCGGTTCTTCCCACACCTACCGGGCACAGCCGAGCTGACTCGCGTCCTGACCGCAGACGAGACACAGACCTGGCTCGCCCGCACATCACCCGGCAACCCAATCCGCAGGCCTTCCTGACCCGACGGACCAGGCCGGTGGAGCCAGAAGCCGGAGCCCGGACCTGGCCTCACCACCACTCCCACCAGCCCGGCAGTGGTCGGACCCCAAGGCGGCCGGACGCAGATGTCAGGCCCCTGGGCCCGCCCCGGGCAGGCCGAGGAGAACGGCAGGGCGTGCCCGGGACGGCATGCACCCAGCCCTTCAACGACCGGGCACACCACCAATTCCGCACCCCGGCTGCCGCGGTGCGAACGTCGCAGTTCTATGCATCCGGCAACCCTGCGAACGCGGCCCCAAGGCGTAGACGCGCTCACGCTCGCACGCACAAGGGCGATGCAAAGGGCGATGCAGAGGGGTAAGGCAGTGCGCTGAGCCTCTTTCAGCAGCAGCCCAGGCGGGTGGGGAAGGGCCAAGGCGCACGTCCGGTCGTTCAGCGCGCCGTTCAGCGGTTGACGATGTGGCCGAGGCCATCGAGGTTCGTCCAGAAGACCGGCACCGGCTGTCAGCAGCGCCCCGGACACGAGCAGTCCGGGGCGCTACTGTTCGGTGTTCAGGCTTCGACGTAGGCCACGATCGTGATGGTCCGCACCGCGGTCACGTAGTAGATCACCCGGACCCCGTCGATCTCGTCCCCGTAGTCGCGCGTCAGGGTGCCTGGGACCTCGGTGCCGAGTTCCGGGTTGACGCTGGTGGCGACGATCGCGCGGTCCAGGCTGTGCGGCTCGTTCGCGGTCGGTTTGGTGAGCTGGATGAGTGCGGGCTCGACCCTGACGACGCGCGAGCGGCGCGCGTCCCCGGTGACCGGCTTACGGCGCGCGGTGCGGTCGAGCGGCAGGCCCCAGCGGGCTTCGAACACGCTGAGGAGAACTTAACGCCGGTCCAAGCGAGCCACCGCCCGGCTCCGGTGAGGTGCCCGGTGGGGCCTGCAGGCACTGGCCGGGAGATGCCGCAGCGGTCCGCCGACCTGGCCCAACGTCGACGCTCGTCACCGGAGTTGTCAGTCTTCTGGTGTAGCGCCTCTGGGAGCCTTGGGGGTAGGGATCACGAGTGGTGGCAACGCAGACCTGGAGATGGGTCCGGTCGCAGTGCAGAACATCCAGGAGGGTCTGCGTTCCGCGGTCGGGGAGTTGTGTGAGTTCGCGATGGGCACCTCGGCAGTGGCGGGCGCCAGCCTCTTCGTCATCACCAGTGGGCTGGGCCGTTTCTTTCAGATCACCGGATCGCTGCTCTGGGATGTAGCGCCCGCTCCACCCCGGGCTTCACTGCCGCCGACCAAGAAGGGCAGCCTGCTGCTTCTTGAGTCGCGCGAAGCGAGTGGTGGCGTACTCCTTCAGCTCGGGCCCCGGGAACTGGATCACGGACTTGTATTCGCCGAACTCACCAGATGCCCAGCGCGCCGCGGTGATCTCGTAGCCAGCGACATGGGCGCACAGTACGAGCAGGACAGGCGGCACCTCCTCCTCGATGAGGAGGTCGGCCTTCGTGACGACCACATCGCGCATCTTCTGGATGTTGGGCAGGAAGACGGTCGTGGCCCAGATGCGCCACTCGGCGAGCTCCTCCTCGGTGGGGGGAACGTCGTGGTCGAAGGGGTGGACCCCATCAGGGCGGGCATACCGCTCGCAAAACGCCTCATAGGCACGACTGTTGGCCTCCATGAGCGCGAAGAGCGGGCCGTAGAAGTCGCTCAACTGCTGGCTCACTCGGGCGAGCCGGGCCTGCCGCTGCGCGAGTCGCAGCCCATTGAAGTACGTCGCCAGGTATCCGACGAAGGCCAGACTGACAGTCGTGATCACGGTGCCCATGGCGAGGATAGTAGGCCCGCTTCCTTCAGACCATCTGATCGTTGGTCTGGTGGTGCCGTTGACTGACGTGCAGTGGGCGCGGATTGAGCCATTCCTCCCAGACCGGCCGCCAAAGCGGGGGGCCGGTGGCGGGACCACCGCGAGGTGATCGACGCGATCGCCTGGAAGTTCCAGACCGGATCGCAGTAAATTCACCTGCCCGAGAAGTACGGGCAACTGGCGCAGCGTCTACAACCGGCTTCGCATGTGGGCCGTCGATGGCACTTGGTGTTGAACGACGCTGAAGACGGTGGCGGCGAGAGGCCGCGCGACCGGCTCTGGATGTCCGGACTGCGGCCGCTTCTCGGATGCATCATGATGCGTCGACGTCTTATAGTGAGAAACTATGTCTCACTTAATGAAGCCCCCTTCCATTGTTGTCACCGGGGCCACTGGGACGATCGGCCAACCGGTCGTCGCAGGGCTGCTTGATGCCGGTCACACGGTGCGCGGAATCTCGCGACACCCGCAACGTGCCTCACTCCCGGATGGTGCGGACGTGGTCTTCGGCGACCTGGACGACCCGTCCACACTGAGGCACGCATTCGACGGTGCCGCGCAACTCGTCCTGATCGCGGTCCCTGAGACCGTTGAGGCGGTCGTCTCTCGCGCAAAACAGGCGGGCGTCGAGCACGTGGTTGTGGTCTCCTCCGCCGCCGTAACGGCCGGCTACGACACGACGTACAACGCCGTCGTCGAGCAGGCCGTCATGGACTCAGGACTGGATTGGAGCATCGTGCGTCCCGGTGAGTTCGCGACGAACTCACTCCTCATATGGGGACCAGCGATCAAGGCAAGTCGCCGAGCTGTGGAGCCCTTTCCTGATCAGATCGTGCATCCCGTCCATGAGGCCGACGTTGCCGACGTCGTCCTGGCCAACCTGCTCGACCCACACCGCCTCGGACGGATCGACACGATCATTGGACCGGAAAGTCTCACCAAACGCGAACAGGTTGCAGTGATCGCAGAAGCGATCGGAGAACAGATCACGCTCGATGAGGTCTCCGCCGAACAAGCCCGCGACTTCTACCGAGCCCAAGGGGGCTTCGCGGCCGCGAACGCAGACTTCCTGTTCGGGTTCGAAAGCTACGACGGCATCGAAGGCATCACAGATGAACCCGATAACACGAGGGCCCCGGAGGACGATGCCTACCTCACACTCGACCAGATAACGGGAACTCCAGCTCGCACCTTCCGCCACTGGGCGCACGGTCACGCCTCCGACTTCATTTGAGCAATGGCAGGGGCAAGCACTCTCAGAGGTCGCTTCCTCCCGATGTTTCATCCCGTAGTTTGCGTTTCATCCGGCTATACCGCGTCGCACCACGAGATGGTGGCTTCGCCGGTGAGGCGGCGGGCCATCAGGTCGGTCATAGCGGGGTGGATCATGGCTTCAGAGCGGGCGGGTTCAGGAGCGGTCAGCACCCCGGGACCGTTGCCAGTTCTTGGTTCTGGCACAGATCTTAGGGAGTCGTTGCGGGGTGTCACTGGAGCAGGATCATCTTACGGAGTAGTTCGAATCCGGCTCGACCGTAGAGCTGTCTCTTGATCTTCTTGATGCGGTTGACGGCGTCCTCGATGCTGCCGGAGCTCCAGTCGAGAGTGAGCCCGGCTGTCACGGCGTCGAGGTCTCGGAGCAGGTGGAGTGCGAAGCCGCTGAGGCCGGGTAGCTGGCTGGCGTCGACTGCGTCGATCCAGGCGGGGAGGGTGGAGCCGAGGCGATCGGTGAGTATCTCGTCGAAGTCGCGAACGTGTCCGGCGGCAGTGTCCAGTTCGGGGCAGCGGGCCAGGACCTCCTTCAGGCCAGCCCGGTCTTCGTCGGCCAGGGTCGCGGGGTGCCGGGTGAGCCAGCCGGTCACCTGCCGCACGGTCGGAGGCCGGGACGGTGCGTCGGCCGGAGCCCCGCGGAGGGTGGCGAGGTGGCTACGGACCATCTGGTAAGTAACGGGCGCGTTGTTGGCAACGAGATCGCTGTGGAGGTGGGTGACGCTGGTGCATCCCTCGGCGAATCGCCGCTCCAGGTAGGGCTTGTAGGGGTCCAGTCTGCTGGGCCGGGCCCGGTTCTCACGAATGGTGTCCTGCCAGCGTGCGGCGTTCGCGTATCGGAGCACGGTGTTGAGGCCCCAGCTCAGGTGCCGGGCGATCGCCCGGCTGAGGGACCTTGGGCAAGGAGCTCGTGGACCAGAGCGTGCGCGGCCTTCTTGCGCTCGGCCCGCCGGCCGACGGGCACCTGGTCGTCCTGCGGCCGGCCGGAAGCTGGTCGGGTGGTCTCCGGCAGCATGCCGCTGGGCGAAGGATTGCGCAGGCAGTCGCGGTGGGCGGCAACGCAGATCTCCACGGCCCGGCCGAGGCCCTGCCACAGATGGAACCGGTCAGCGATCTGCCGAGCGTCGGGGGCACCGCGCCGTGCGCCCTCGGCGTAGGCACCGGCCGGTTCCCGGCAGATGATCTCCACGCCGGGGTGGTGGGTCAGCCAGGCGGCCAGCGGCCCGGCTTCACATGTCGGGAGCACGTCGACCACGCGATTGTCTTCGACGCTGGTCAGGACGGTGGAGTAGGTCTGGCCGCGACGGATCGCGAAGTCGTCCACGCCCAGCACCCGCGGCGTGCTGACCCGCGGATCGGGCAGCGCCATGACCCTGCGCAACAAGGTCACCTGTCCCGCGCCGAAGCCCAGCTGGGCAGCCAGCCAAACGCCGGCCCGCCCGGCCAGCGCGAGCCCTACTCGCTCCAGGGCGTGGTTGAGCCGAGTGGTGAACCGTGCGTGCGGGGCGGCCAGCCGGGAGAACGGCTCGGCAAACGTCCGGCGCAGGCAGTCCGCCGCTCCACAGATGAAGCGCCGGGCCGTCAGCCGAATCACAAAGCCCTGTTGGGCGAGCGGCAGGTCCTTCAGCCTGCGCTGGTATCGATCGTGGATTCGGTCCGAGAAGCGGCCGCAGTCCGGACATGCAGCCCCGGTCGCGCGGCCTCTCGCCGCCACCTCGACCGTGCCGAACGCGGCCATAACCGCCTCGACATCCACTTCGCCGATCCCCTCGAACACCAGCGAGTCCCAGAACGGTGCATCGGTCAGCATGACCAGCACCATCACCGTCCACAACCGACCGCAGCAGCAGCAGCAGCAGGCAGACACCTGATGGAGCATCATCCCTCATCGTCGGAGTACAAGGCGTACGCGGTCGCACGCGAACCCGACTCCTCGCAACCGAACAACGAGGTAACGCTCCGCGACGACTCCCCAAGATCTGTGCCAGAACAGAGTTTTGACGGCACCGCCGACGGCCTGGCTGCTCCGGCTCCGGCTCCGGAGATCCATGGGCTGTGAGGCGTGGGACAATCGATCATGTCTGTGACCAACCCGTGGCTGGCTGGCCCGTCCCCCAAAAAGCGCCTCGATCGGGAGCGTCTGGAAGAACGAATACTCAACCTGCTCTCGTCGCAGAACATGTGCGTGATCGCGACGGCTGGGCCGGAGGGGCCGCTCGCAACGCCGGTGCGGTACTTTCACCTCGACTTCGCGGTGATGTTCAGTACGGCTCCGGCATCACCGAAGATGAGGAACCTCGCTGCCGACCCCCGGGTGTCGGTGGGCATCTTCGCTCCGCTGGTCGGGCAGGCCAGCAGCCGAGGGGCTCAGATCTTCGGTCGGGCTCGCGTGCTGTCGGAGGACAATCCCGATTTCGAGCACTACTGGCCGGCTTTCCGCTGGCAGTCCGACCATGTCGAGCGGTCGCGTTCTCTCGACGAACCTCCGTCCGGGCCTCTCGTCGTGGTCGAGGCCGAGCGGATCGTCTATACCGAGCACTGGTTGCGGCGCGAGGGCTTCGCGCCGCGTCAGTTCTGGACCAGGTCGGGCCGGTAGTCCTCGTTGTCGTGGCTCGGAGCGTCCTGGCAGGCCGCCCAACGCCGATTCACCCACGGAACCGATGCCCGTGTTTGGGCCAAGCTCCACCGCGTGATTCTCGACGAACTGGACGCCTGCGGAGAGCTGGATTGGTGCGGTGTGCGATCAACTCGGTGAGCCTGCGGGCGGCACAGGGGGGCTACTGACCAGACCGAATCCGACCGACCGGAACGGACTGTCCCTTTCGCTGGGTTTCTCGGCCGCCGCCATGCATGACAGCCTCGGCCTGGAGCCGCTCGTGCGCGGGATCCCACCGATCCGTTCCCGTCGTGTGCCATGTCGGCGACGGCCTGCAAAACGGCGCGGCACGCCGGCCCAGGGCTACGACCACGTCCACCTGCGCCGATGGCTCCGCGAACGCGGCATCTGCCATCTGCCACCGCATCGCCGGCTCGACCAGCAGTCCGCTTCGACACAACCCTCCGCGCGGCGGCGCGTCAACGCGCTTCGGAGGTACGGCCGAGGAGTTCGGTGACGCGGATGAAGCCGTCCGTGCCGTGGCCGAGGCCGATGGCGCGGCGGGCCTGTCCTTCTGCCGCGCGAAGGACGGAGGCATCGATCCCGTGCGCCTCCGAAGCCGCCACGATGTGTGCCATGGAGGAGACGGCCGAGGTGATGGGGTTGCCCTCGCCCGAGTAGCCGCCGCTGTCCACGTCCTCGGCGGTTTCCGCGAAGATCCCGGGCAGGATCGCGCCGATGCCCTGGGCGAACGGGGCGAGCTCCCGGGCGCTGATGCCCTCGGCGCGGGCCACCGCGAGGGCGTGCGCGTACCCCGACATGGCGGTCCAGAACACGTCCAGCAGGGCGATGTCGTAGGCGGCGGCCCGGCCGATATCCTCGCCGAGGTGGTGGTGGGTGCCGCCGAGGGCGTCGAGGACCGGGCGGAGCTCGCGGTGCAGGTCCGCCGGCCCGCTGTGCAGGAAGACGGCGTCGGGGCCGCCGATCGTGGCGGTCGGGGTCATGATCGCCCCGTCGACGTAGCGGATGCCGTTGCGGGCGGCCCAGTCGGCGGTGTCCCGGGCGCGGGCCGGGGTGTCGGCGGTGAGGTTGACGACGGCACGGTTCTTGAGGGCGTCGGTGACGGCCGCCTGTCGCAGGACGGAGTCGGCCGCGTCGTAGTTCACGACGCAGACGACGGTCACGGGGCTTGCGGCCACGGCTTCCTCGGGGGTTCGTGCCCCGGTCGCTCCGCGTTCGACGAGTTCCCGGTCCCGGCCGTGGGTCCGGTTCCATACCGTGGTCCGCAAGCCTGCGGAGAGAAGGGCGCCGGCCAGCGCCCGCCCCATCGGTCCCAGGCCGATTACGGTCACGTCGCAGGACGGGGAATGTTGTGCAGGCATGACGGTGCTCCTTGGAAGTAGGCGTATACGACGGAAGAGAGAGGTCGGGGGATGACGCGTGGCCGGGCACAGGACCCGAACGTGTGCGGGGTGACCGCCGCGATCGCCGTGATCGACGGCAAGTGGAAGACGGCCCTGCTGTGGCTGCTTGAGTCCGGTCCGCTGCGCCCGGGCGAGCTGCGTCGTCGGCTGCCGGGGCTGAGCGAGAAGGTGCTGACGCAGGCGCTGCGGGAGATGGAGGAGGACGAGCTCGTGCACCGGGAGGTGTACGAGGTCCGGCCGCCGAAGACCGAGTACTCGCTGACCGCGTACGGACGTGAGCTGTCTGAAGCGCTCGGCCCCGTCTCGCAATGGGGTCACGGCCGACTGGACCGGCTGGCCCGCTCGCAGTCCCGGGCCGTGTCCTGAGCTGCCGTTCTCTCCTTCCCTGACAGGCGGCCCGCCCGACTCCCCTACCCTCGCGCGAACAGCTTCAGCTGCCAAGTACCCACAAAAAGGTGGGTGTCAGGGCGACAGGCGGGCCGGCCGTCGCGGACGCGACGCCAACAACGCTGGCCGCCTCGCGGCATGTCACCACGCTGGACCTGGCGGTGGGGCAGTGGGTGACGAACGTGGGCCGGCCCGGCGGGTAGGCAGGTCGGCAAAGACTCTGACCGGGCGCAGCGGCGGGCCGCCGTCCTGGCCGTGATCGATCCTGGCTGGAACCCGCGGACGCTGGGGTGGACCGGCGGCTGGCAGTGCCACCACGCCTACCTCGCCCGGCTCCTGGCCGAGGGGGGCCCGTCTGACCGCGATCGTCGCGGGCGTGGCCCGGCACGGCGAGGACGTCGGGCGGTGGGTCGCCACCCAACGACGCACTTGGGAGCAGCTGAACGAGGAACAGTGGGCCCGGCTCGGCGAACTCGGTGTGAGGAAGGCACTACGGGCCCGCAAGACGGTGGCGAAGACGGCCGCGGCGCCTGCCGCGCGCGGGCAGAGAGGCGTTCCGGAAGGGGTTGGAGGCCCTCGCGCAGTACATCGTGCGGGAGGGCACCCTGCCTGGGCGGGCGGATGTGCAGGAGATGCCCGGCGGGGACATCCAGCGCGTCGGGGGCTGTGGCTCGCAAGCGCACGCCAGCGCCGCGACCGGCTCGACCAGGCGCAGCTCGCCGTACTCACCCAACTCGGAATCGACTGGGCGCAGTAGCACCTTCGGAGGTGGCCGTTCGATGTGGGTCGAGCGCACCTCGCGGCGGACGCGCTGCGGCCTCGGCCAGGTGACCGGCCTGGGCTGCAGCGCGTTCGAGTCCTCTGCAGCCTTGCTTACCGCGTAGCGGGGCGTCCTGGTCGCGGCCGCCGATGACGGGAAGCTCGGGTCAGGGTGCCGGTGACGGCGTCGATGACCGCTTCGGCGGTGTCCGGTCTTCTGATCTTGGTGCACGCTCTGTACCCGGCGCGGTGCCGCGTCGACATGCCCTTGACCAGGATTCTTTGTGCGCTGAAGGTCACTGACTGCATCAGGCGTCAGGCCAGGGTTCCTCGTCCCAGGGATCGATGACGCCCGGTTTCGCATTGTTGAGCATCTGGTCGAGAGTGCGGACGAGGCCCTTCTCGTCGACGTGCGCGATCCAAGGCACCCTGTCGAAAAAGTCGACCAGGTCATCAGTGAGGAGGGCGTCGACCATCGTGCGCAGCTCGTCCGGGACAGGATCGTCCACGAGGCAGAGCCAGGCGAGCGCGGCGGACATGCGGACTTCTACGGGTTGTGCGGGTTCGCTCCAGAGGGCACGAGCCCATGTGGCGACGTGGAGGTCGGCGTTCTCGACGGTGAGTTCGGCTACGGCCAGGAGGAGGCTGGCGCGCACCGTGGGATCCTGCTCGGTGGCCAGCCGGGTGCGGAGGGCTTCGGTGACGCAGGTGGCTCTGCCCGAGGTGGTGGCCAGGGCGTAGCAGGCGGAGGTGCGGACGTCGGGGTCCGGGTTGTGGAGGTGTGGAAGGAGCAGGTCGACGTCGGCTGTGATGGCGTTACGTGACGCCTCGATGGACCAGTTCATGGCGTAGCCGCTGCAGTCGCACGACCAGCCTTGCGTGACCACTTGGAGGAAGGTGTCGCGAGTGCCGAATCCCCAGTGCTGCTGCCTTGCCACCACGTTGGCGAGCCGGATCGTGCTCGCCCGGTGGTGCGCCGCCGGATCGGCGGCGACGCGTAGGAGGAACGGTACGGTCAGCGGGGCAACGGAGCCGACCGTGCCCTGGTGGACCAGGCTGTCCCAGAGCTGCTCCAGTGCCGGTCCGGACACGTCGGCGTCTGCGGAACGCAGCCGGGTCAGCAGTTCGGGCACGTCGTCACCCGGGCCGCCGTGGGCGTGTCTGAAGCGGCTGAAGGGTACTTCGTGGACACGGAATCCGTCCTTGACGTCCTGCGGCATTCCCGCGACCACCGCACGCACGTCGAGGGCGGTCCCCTCGTACAGGTCGAATCCGTGTGTGCGTACCTGTTCGTGATCGAACACGAGCTCCTCGGACATCAGCTTTCCCCCGTGACATTGCTGGCTGGAGGTCTTTGTCTACCACGAGGCGCGGACATCGCCTGACGGTCCCTCGGGCAGACCTGCGTCCTGGTGAATTCAACCCGCAGGTGTGTCCAGGTCTCCAGCCATTGCCGAGCCTTGGCCAGGTCCCCGTAGTCAGCGGACGGGCGTGTGTCCTCGCTGAGCACCGCTTGTTCCACACGTAGACGAGTCCTCGCCGCCGGCACGGCATACGCCCGACCCGCACACCACAGCGTCGGCACCGTACCTCGCAGAGCAGGCTGACAAGCGGTATCGGGGATCAGCACACTGAGGACATGCGATACGAGGAGAAGGCGAAGCTCGCCGCCGTGAGAGCCCTGGTCCCGGTGGTCATCCTCGTCATCTCGCCCGTGCTGTTGATAGCCGGAGCGCCGGTCCGCCGCCGATACCTCCGCTACACCTACCGGGATGAGGCCCCGCTGATTCTGGACAAGGAGCAGGACCGAATCAGTGTCCACTGGTTCGTCGTGGTGAGCCCACTTCTCGCTTGGCTCTGCTGGCCCACAGAGACACTCGTCCGACTCATCTCGCGTCGAAGTCGAGGTCGAGGTCTAACGGCAGGGTAAGTGCCTGCGTCCGAGCCGTCCATGGCAGATAGGTGGACGAGATCGCTTGGCTTGGATGCTCGTTGACGTGCTTGTGCCGCGGGCACAGGATTGTGACGACCCGTGGCTGAGGCAGCTCGAGCATGGTCAACCCGGGTGGCGGCGGGCGCGGGGGGCCATGTCGAGTGTGCAGGGCGCCTGGCGAGTGAGCGCACCGGGGGTGTTGTCGTAGTGTCCGTGGTGACTGATCACAAGCCCGGAGAGACGCTCGCCGTGGCTCGGACGCCGTGGGGCTCGTATGTCCCTTTGGACCCCGATTTCACGACTGCCACCCTGGCTGTCGTCCTCCCCCTGTTTCCTCTGGCCGGTGGCGTCTTGTGCGGGTGGCTTGGAGTGAGGACGTCGTGCCGGGCACGAGGTGTTGTGCGCCTCGTCCGGGAGACCGGCGGGTCATCAGGGTGATGGCAGCCCAGGTGTTCAGGGCTTCGCCGTGCTGGACGAGCTGTTCGTGGTCTCTGGCGTGACGTCGGGCTTGCGTGATCCTCTGCTGCTCGGCTGAAGGCCCGGTCCCGAGTTCATGGCCCTTGCCGCCGTCGCCGCCACGGGTCACTTCTCCTGCAGGTTGACGAAGCAGGAAACGGTGCCCTCGGAGTCCGAAGCGTCCTGGCTCTCCCGGAGCGCGCCGTCGACGTAGACGCGGCAGGCGGTGCCGGGCGGCGCGTGGAGGACGGTGACGTTGTTGAAGCCGAAGCCGACGTTCTGCGAGACCGTCCACGGCAACGACTCCCTCGTGGCCTTCGTCTGGTCGTTCCCCCCGGAGAAGCTGTAGCCGATTTCGGCCTGCCCCGTCCCCGTCACCTCGAACTTCACGTCCCAGTTCTCGCCGAACAGGCCGCAACCGGTGAGCGTCGTGGCGGCGAGCAGCGTCGCGCCGGTCGCCAGCAGCGCGGGACGGGCCACGCGGTGCAGGAGGGGGAAACGGGAAACAGCGGAATTCACGGGGGCTCCAGACGTTCTGTGTGCGCTTGCGCCGACCATTCTGAGCGGTCGGGGCTGGCCCTCCCAACGGTCAAAAGAAGGCATTCGGACCGGGGGCCTCCACCGAAAGTACGCACTCCTCTTCCCGCCTTCGTCCCTCTGACCAGCGGCGTCTATCCTCTTCGCCATGCCGCCCCCGCTCCCGACCGCCCTCACTTCTCCCAAGCTCGCCGCCGGCCTCCTCGCCGCCCTGCTCACGGTGGTCGACGCAGGTGTGGTCAGCAGGACCAGGCTCGGACTCGCCGTCCTGGCCTGTGAGGCACTCGTATGCTGCACGGTGGTCGCCACGTCGCGTGCCCTTCGTACCGGCCGACACTGGACGGCCTGCGTCCTGGCTGCAGGCGCGTCCGTCCTCTCACTGCTGGTGACCTCGATGGTGCAGGAGTCCGTACTGCAGCGGACCCCTGGCTGGGCCGAGCTGGCGGGACTGCTGCTTCTGGTGTGCGTGACCTGCCGCTACTCCCGTGGACTGCCGCTGGTGCTTTCCGGGGCCGCACTGTTCGCCGCGACGGCGCGGCTCGGCCAGCGGGCACCCGGGCTCTCGGACGTGCCGCTGCTCAGCCCACTGGACGGGTTCTTCACCTTGCTGCCGGCAGCCTTCGCCGTGCTGGGCGTTTATCTGCGCGCCGAGGACCGTCGCCGGCGCTCGACAGCCGAGCAGGTGCGGCAGGCCGAACGACTGGAGCTGGCGCGCGACCTGCACGACCATGTCGCCCATCACGTCACGGCCATCATCGTGCAGGCCCAGGCGGGCGAACACATCGCGGAGCGTGATGCCGCCACCGCCCGGCGGCTGTTCTCCGACATCGAGCGGGCCGGTCAGGACGGGCTCGTGGCCATGAGCCGTATGGTGCGGCTGCTGCGCGACCCCGACGCCCGCGAGCAGGCCGCCCCGACCACTCCGGCCCTGACCAGGGTCGGCGATCTGGTACGCCGTGCCGACACACCGCAACAGCACACCTGGCTGACCGTCTCCGAGGAGGTCGACAGCACCGCCTGGTCTCCGCAACTGGCCAAGTCGGTCGAGAGACTGGTGCAGGAAGGGCTGACCAATGTCCGCAAGCACGCCCGTGGCGCCACCTCCGTGCACGTCCTGCTGGAGAGCGAAGGGGATCGCGTCGTCATACGGGTACGGGACAACGCGAGCGGCGGCCAACGCGCACGCCCCCGGTTCCGCCCCAGTGGCTTCGGCCTGATCGGGCTGACCGAACGGCTCACCGAACTGGGTGGCGAGCTCAACTGCGGCCCCATGCCCGAGGGCGGCTGGGAGCTGGCCGCCGCGATACCCCTGAAATAGCCGCCGGCGGTCGCCGTCACCCGCCGCACACAGCTGTGCCAACCTTGAGCCCGGCAGCGAGGCGTCGCCGGGACCCAACCCCGACCCAGACCCCGACCCCGACCGACCCGACTTCGACTTCGAGGAGCACCCGCGCGTGACTGTCACCGTCGTGATCGCCGACGACCAGGAGATGGTACGGACCGGATTCCGGCTGATCCTGGAAAGCCACGAAGGCATATCCGTGGTCGGCGAGGCGTCCAACGGTGTCGAAGCCGTCGAGGCCGTGCGGCGGCTTACCCCCGATGTATGCCTCATGGACATCCGGATGCCGGGTCTCGACGGCCTCGAGGCGACGAGACTGCTGCGGACCGGCCCTCATGCCGCGGCGTCCGGCACGAAGATCGTCATCGTCACGACGTTCGACCTGGACGAATACGCCTACCAGGCGCTGCGTGCCGGGGCCAACGGCTTCATCGTCAAGAACTCGGGCTCGCGGCTGCTCCTGGAAGCGGTACACGCGGCGGCCCAGGGAGAGTCGCTCATCTCACCGTCCACCACGGTGCGGCTGCTGAAGCACCTCAACAGGCTCCCGGCTCAGCGGAACACGGAGCAGCTCCAGCGCCTCACACCGCAGGAGCTGAAGGTCGCCACCCTGGTCGCACGCGGGCGCACCAACAACGAGATCGCCACCGAACTGACCCTGGCGGTCAGTACGATCAAGAGTCACCTGAGCCGGATCCAGGAGAGGCTCCCGGCCCGCAACCGTGTGGAGATCGCGGCTTGGGCCTGGGAGCACGGCCTCGTCTCCTGAGCCCGGCGGACCGTGTGCGACCCGTCCCGCTGCCCCGTCGAGGCGCCCCGAGGCCCGCAGCACTGCCGAGGTGGGCAACCGCCAGACCGGAGTCAGCCGGGCATGAAGGCGCCGAGATTCCGGCGCAGCAGGTTCATTGGTTGTCTTCGGCCAGCACCGCGGCGAGGAGTCCCGGGAAGCGGGCGTCGAGCTCGGCGCGACGCAGGGTCATCAGACGAGCCTTTCCCGCCCTGCGGGTCTGGGTGATTCCGGCTTCGCGCAGGATCCGCCAATGATTGGACAGCGTCGATCGGGGCACGTCGACGCCGTCGGGGCTGCACGCGCTCTCGCCGCCGTCGGCCATCCGGCGGACCAGTGACAACCGCACCGGATCGCCCAAGGCATGCAGCACAACAGCCAGGTCCAACTCCTCAACGCCGAGCTGTCCTCCCACTGATCCTCCTCGTCTTCGCCCGCGTGACATGCGTAGTATGCAGATCACTTCGATGTTTCGGGAAAGTTGAAATGATCTAGGAGATGGCCGTGCCAGTTCTCGCCACCCTTGCCCGCGTCTACGTCGACGACTTGGACGTAGCCCTGCCGACCTTCGTCGAACTTGCCGGAGAGCGGCCGCGACTGCGGTTCACCTATCGGGACCTGGAGCTTGCGAGCGTCGGCGGCTATCTGCTTCTGGCAGGTTCGGAGGAAGCTCTCGCTCCGTACCGCGGCACCCACGCCACCACGATCGTGGAGTCCATCGACCAGGTCCTGCGCATCACCGAGCAACATGGCGGGGAGATCCTCGACGGCCCCAACGAGGTCCCGACCGGCAGCAACCTGACCGTGCGACACCCTGGCGGCGCGACGATCGAGTACGTGCAGTTCCACGCGACCGCACGATCAACCCTGGCGTGAGGGATCTCCTTCACGGTCCACCGGATTCTCGGGGCTGTTGCAGAGGAGGCCGAGAGGTGGGCATCACTGGATGATCCGCCGTTCAACGAGCGCAGTGGGCGGCGGCAGCGGACGCCGGATGGCGCGAAGCGGCTCCTGAGCAGCACCCAATGACCGACCGCAGCCGCCGTCACCCGCAACCGGCACCGCGGCAGCGGCACGCCGAGCGCCTCCGTCAGCCGGTCCGCGCCCACCGGGCCCGGCAGCGCGGCACGCACCGCCTCCGGGTCGGCGGCCTCCACCACCGCACGCGACCACCGGCCCGGCCCGACGACCGGGATACGCCGGAGACATTCCAGAAGATTCCATTTGCTGTCAATAGCCGTGCCTTTGATACGAGTTGGGGGCTCGCAGTAAAGGGGTGTCGGGCGCCGGCGGCCTCACCCCCGGAGTCGTCATGGACGGCAAGACCGACTCCGAACATCACGTGACGCTGGCGCTGGCAGGGACGGTCTACGTCAAGGCCGACCCCCAGTACGGGGCGATCTCCCCTGGTGATCTACTCACCACGTCATCCACTCAGGGCTGCGCCATGCGTGTGTCGGACCACGGGCGTGCGGTCGGCGCGGTTCTCGGGAAAGCGTTGTCGTCCCTGGACGGCGAACCGGGACTCCTGCGCATGCTCGTGAGACCGTCCTGAGTTGCCCAGAAAGGCTCAGCTTCACCTTACGGGTGGCCCGTCCCCGTCCCCGTCCCCGTCCCCAAAGGGATCACAGTCAGACCTAGGACGGGTTCGGAGCCTTGCGATGGTCAGGCAAGCCACCAAACGGTGATTGCGAGTACGGCCAGCAGGAGAACGACGGCGGCCAGGAGGGGGGCCTTGCTGCGTCGACGGGGCCCGGCAGGCGCGGGCGCGGGGGCAGGGGCGGGCGGCGCTGCGTAGCTGGGCGGACTGGTGATGAGGCCGACTATGGGTGGTTCACGGGGAAGCCAGAGTTGCTCGCCGTTGCGGCCGTATGCGCCCTGCTGAAGGCCGACGCCCCCTTCCTTTCGCCATCTGTTTCCCGATGCGTCGGTGAAGTCGATGACGAGCTGCAGCAGGAAGCTGGTGGGGTCGTCGCTGGGTGTCGTGGTGACGGGGAGGGGAACGGAGCGCCGGTCACCAGGGCCGAGTCCCTTTGGCGCATCGGTGATGTGATGTCCGGCGTAGGTGATGCGTAGGTCGAGGATGGCCTGGTTGCTGGGATTTGTGATCTTCAGGTGTGGGGTTGCCGACCCTTCGTGAATACCGGAAGGCACGACCGTGATGTTTGTTTCGATCATCGACGCTTGGGTCAGGTCGTTCCTGCGGTCGGCGACCCGGGCCCGAGCCTCAAGGCGTTCTTCCTGGGCCTGTAATCGGGCTTCGCGCTGGTCGAGGACTGCAGCACGTTGGACCTGGTGCCGGTGAGCCAGGTAACTGATGACGAGAGACCCGATGGTGACGACGGCTCCTACGACGGCTACGACGGTTGCGATCATCCGAATACTCTGGCGATCGACGAGGGCTCTGTCAGCCGGTTCCAGGCATTCCGTATCGAGGGCGGTACGCCCTGTCCGCCGATGCCCGGAGCAGCCGATGTCGGCCCGGGTGCTGTTACCCGTCCAGCGGCCAGGAGAGGGACCAGGGCCCTGGAGCGGGTGGTCCCGAGCCCGGTGGCGACCGTCTCGGCGGACCCGCCGCCGTCGCACAGCGCGCCGGGCGCCTCCCGCCCGACGCGGGCGGCGATCCGCTCCAGCACACCGGCGGCGCGCAGCGCGCTGCGGTGAGGTCGACGTCCGCTTCGTACAGGGGCTGGTCGCCGATCGTGTCCCAGTCCAGGGGTACTGAGCCGGGCCGCGCCATCCGCACGCACACACTGCCTGGAGCGCGTCGGCGCGCTCGCGTGCGCATCCCCGAACTCCATCGTCCACCAGCCCCACTCCACCAGCACACCGCCCTCCCCCACATCCCCACCGACAGGCCGGCCGGATGCCTCCGGCTTCCCGGATAAGGATTCGTCCTCAGAGAACGGTGTCTCTACCCTTGGTCGCAGCGGGAAGCGCGCATTCCCGCAGGTTGCGGTGCCGTGGCAGAGTGGCCCATTGCGATCGCCGTGGGCGAGGTTCCTCCCACGGCGACTGACGGAGACGGGGCGGACCTGCTCCCATCTGTCCGCGGGTTCGAATCCCGTCGGCACCGCAGCCGACCTGGACTTGGTTCACAGCGCAGGGCCTGCCGCATCGCCGCCAGGTCCACTGGGGTTGTGCCGGAGCCCGAGGACGGACGGACCGCAAACCGCAACGGCCCCCGCGTCACGCCGGTTGGGCGCCGGACAGGCGCGCCCGCAGGCAAGAGCCCCTTGTCACCAGCGCAGGAGCATCACTGCGGCGCTGGCTCCGCTGGCGAGGCCGAAGAGGGCGACCGTGTCGCCCGGTGTCAGACGGCGGTGGCGCACTGCCTGGGCGAGTTGGAGGGGCAGGGTCGCGGCGGCGGCGTTGCCGGTGTGGGGGAAGGTGGGGATGATCTGCGCGGGTTCGATGTCCATGCGGGTGCGGAAGGCGTCCACGAAGGGCACGGACGGCTGGTGGACGCAGACGAGGTCGAGCTCGCGGACGTCGACGCGCTGTTCCTTGAGCCACTGGGCCACCTGGGCGTCGAGGTCGATGAAGGAGCCCAGCAGGGCCTCGGAGTCGATGTGGAGGCCCTGGGGGTGGTCGGGGGCGTGGTGGGGGTCGTACAGGGTGGCGGCGGGCCATCCTGCGGAGTTGGCCAGGAACACCGATCCGGTGATGCCCGGGCCGGGCGAGGCCTCCACCAGCAGGGCCGCCCCCAGGTCGGCGCCGGTCAGCGAGGTGAGTCCGGTGCGCAGCTGGTCTCGGGTCAGCTCCCAGCGGGAGAGGCGGGTGAGGGTTTCCCCGCAGGTGATCAGGACGCGGCGGTGCTGACCGGTTCGGATGAGGGCGTCGGCGACCTGGAGGGCATTGATGACTCCGTTGCAGGCATTGCCGATGTCGAAAGCCGGGCAGGACAGGCCCGTCTTCGCCGCGACGATGTGGGCGTTGGCGGGTTCGCGGACGTCGGCGCTGACCGCGGCGAACAGCAGCAGGTCGATGTCGCCCGGTGAGAGGCGGGCGGTGTGTAAAAGGCGGGCGGCGGCGCGGGCGGCGAGGTCCGAAGGCAGATCGCCGGGATCGGCGACGGTGCGCTGGTGCAGGCCAAAGGTGCGCTGCAGGAGGCCGGCGGGGAGTTTGAGGGCGGGGCTGTGGCGGTGCAGGCGTTGTTCGATCTCGGTGACGTGCTGGCGTCGGGTGGGCAGATGGACTGCGGTGTGGGCGATGCGGCTGTGGGTGCTCACGCCGTCTCCTTCACGGGCCCGGACCTTTCGCCGGGTCGCCGGCCTGGTGGCCGGGCTGCCGCCGCGGGGGTGCGGGGCAGGCCGGTGACCGTGTGCTTGATGCGGTCGGTGAGGCTCAGCGGCAGCATCGTGTGGAGGGGGACGAGGAAACGGGCTTCCCGGCCGACGACGTAGCGGGGACGTGGCCGGCGGGCCGTCAGGCACGTCTCGACGGTGCGAGCCACCGGTTCGGGGCCGGGTACCCGGCGGTCCACGGCGGTGAACAGGCGTGTGGTGGTGGCGTAGCCGGGGTTCGCGGGGTCGCGGAGGGTGTCGAGGTCGCTCAGGGCGCGGCCGAGCATGGGGGTGGAGAAGGCGCCGGGTTCGATCAGGCTGACGCGGACGCCCAGGTGGGCGGCTTCTACGCGCAGGCAGTGGGTGAGGGCCGAGAGGGCGTGCTTGCCGGCGCTGTACCAGGCGCCCATCGGCCAGGGGACCCGGCCCAGGCCGGAGGAGATGTTGACGATCCGGCCGCCGCCGCGGCCGGCCATCGCCGGCAGGACGAGTCGGCACAGCCGTGCCGGACCCAGCAGATTCACCTCCAGCAGACGACGGGCCTGTTCGTCGTCGACGTCGGCGACCGCGCCCGCCTGCGGGATGCCGGCGTTGTTGACCAGGGCCCACGGGCCGCCGCCTCCGGCCATCTCGGCGCACTCCTGCAGCGCCTGGCGGCAGGATGCCTCGCACGCGACGTCCAACCGAACGGTGCGCAGCGCCAGGCCCCGCTCGGCGGCATCTGCCACGAGGTCCCGCGCCTTGTCCCGGTCGCGTGCTCCGGCGATCACGTCCCAGCCCGCGCCCGCGAGACGGAACACGATCACCCGGCCGAAGCCTCCCGTCGCCCCCGTCACCAGCACGCTCCGCCCGCCCGACGGCATCACCAAAGCCCCCACGCCCTTCCCAGCCCGACAGCAATGCCGCGGCCGGCCGGCCGCGCCCCTCACGGGGACAACGACAACGCCCCGGCAAGGTAGTGGCCCCCGCGGTCGGGCCTGTAGTGGCCCCTGCGGTCGGGCCTTTTGGCGGCGGCCGCCGACGGGCGCTTCCGGTCCGGCCGCCCGGCCGCCCCCAACGGCTACGATCCGCTCGAACTCCGACAGCTCCTCTGGCTGTCCTCCCCCGCCCCGACGCCGCGTCACCTCCCGCGTCCCGCCCCCTTGCCGGGCACAGGCTGCTGCCCATGGGCGGGCGAGGCTCCGGCCGGCGCCTCGCCCGCCCGGCCGGTCGACCGCCCGTTCCGCGACCCGGTGGGTGGACATCACCGTCCAGCGGGGTGTGAGGTGTTGCGGGCGGGTGGTGGTGCCCTCAGGTGCAACAGGGGCGCGGTCATGGTGACTCCGCTTTCTCCGAGGGAGGGGCGACGGGGATGGTGCGGCGGGCCGGGCCGATGGCGGCGGCCGGTTCGGGCAGGCCGCGGAAGGCGAGCCAGCTCAGGGCGGGCATCGCTATGAGGGGGATGAGGGCGGTACGCAGGCTGGTGGCGTCGGCGAGGAGTCCGATGGCCGGTGCGGCGATGCCGCCGACGCTGACGGTGAGGCCGAGGGTGATGCCGCCGGCCGTTCCGACGCGGTGGGGCAGGTAGTCCTGGGCGAGGGTGACCTGGAGCGAGAAGGGCACGTACAGGCCGGCGGAAGCGAGGGCGACGAAGAGGTAACCGAGCGGGCCGGGGACCAGGACGACGCCCGCGACGGCGAGGACGGTCAGGAGGTAGGAGCGGCGGACGACCGTGACCCGGTCCCATCGTTCGGCGAGCCGGCCGCCCAGGACGGTGCCGACGGCGCCGCCGAGGTAGAGGACCACGAGGGCCGCGGTGCCGGCGGTCGGCCCCCACCCGGTGCTCTGGGCCATGTGGAAGGAGATGAAGGTGCTCAGTCCTATGAAGACCACGGAGCGGCAGATCACGCCGAGGGTGAGGCGGAGGAAGGACCGGCGGTCGGCGGCGGGGGTGAGGGCCGCCTGGGTGCGGTGCGCGGCGCCGGCGCCGGAGGTGGCGTCCTGTCCGCGTTGGACGATCCGCAGGGCGGGCAGGCACAGCACGCTGCCGGCGAGCGCGGGCAGCAGGAGCAGCGGGGACATGGTCAGGCCGCCGAAGCCGACGACGAGGGCGACCAGCGCGGGTGAGAACGCGAAGCCGAGGTTGCCGCCGAGGGAGAACCAGCTCATGGCAGTGTGGCCGCCCCGGGAAGCCACGCGTGCGATGCGGGCGGATTCGGGGTGGTAGGCGGCGACGCCGATGCCCGAGACCGCCACGAAGAGCAGGGTCAGGGCGTAGGAGTCGCCGAGGCCGCTGAGCGCGATGCCGAGGCCGCCGACGAGCGTGCTGGCGGGCAGCAGCCAGGGCAGGGGCTTGCGGTCGGTGAGGGCGCCGAAGAGGGGTTGGGCGACGGAGGAGAGCAGGGAGGCGGCGAGCACGATGCCGGAGGCGGCGGCGTAGGTGTAGGCCCGTTCGGCGACGAAGAAGGGGACGAGGGCTGCGACGGCGCCCTGGTAGACGTCGACGCAGGCGTGTCCGACGGCGAGGAGGGTGATGGCGCGGTTGCGGGGCGGGCGGGTGGAGGTGCGGAGGTTCTGGGAGGTATTCGTGGGCACCGTGCCATCGTCACAACCCCACCTCGTGTCGCACTTCCGATAAACTGCCAATCAATGCGTGAAATCCGCCATGAGCCGATCGCCCCGACCCGGGTCCAGTGGATGGCCTCCGGAGCGGACATCGACCCGCACCGGCACGACGACCACCAGATCGTCTACGCGGCCCGGGGCGTCCTCACCGTGACCACCGGACTCGGCACGTGGGTGGCTCCTGCCAACCGGGCCATCTGGGTGCCGGCCGGCACGGTCCACGCGCACCGCGCGCACGGCGCGATCGACCTGCACCTGATCGGCCTCCCGGCCTCGCGCAGCGTACTGGCATCGGACCGGCCCGCGGTCCTCAACGTGGACGGGCTGCTACGGGAGTTGATCCTGGCCTACACGCGGGAACCGGAATCACGGGGACCCGAGCGCCGGCGCCTGCTCGACGTCCTCCTCGACCGGCTGGTCCTCTCACCGCAGCAACCCCTGCACCTGCCCTCGCCGACCGAGCCGCGGCTGCGCCGGCTCTGCGAGATCCTGACCGCCGACCCCGCCGATTCCCGCACCCTGGACGCGCTGGGGCGGGAGGTGGGGGCGAGCGCGCGTACGCTGACCCGCCTGTTCGCCTCCGACATGGGCATGCCCTTCTCGCAGTGGCGCACCCAACTGCGCCTGCACCAGGCCCTGATCCTGCTGGCGGAGGGGCAGACGGTGACGGCCGTGGCCCATAGGTGCGGCTGGTCCACGACCGGGGCGTTCATCGACGCGTTCCGCAACGTCTTCGGCCACACGCCGGGCAGGCACCGCTCCGCGGCCTGACCCCGGCCGGGGCGCGTGTGAGGGCGCGCACCCCGAGGTAGTCCGCCCGCAGCGAGCAGCACGGGCCCGTGCCCACCCCCTTGGGCTACGCCTCCTTACGGGTCTGGATCCGGGCGAGGGCCCGGTCGGGACGGTCAGACGCGACCGTGTCCACCCGCTCCTCGGCCTGCGGGTACCGGCTGCGGGCGGTGGCCGCGCCGGGCGGCAGCAAGAGGCCTCTACGTCCCCGCCGACCGGGACCGGAGCCACCACGAGCAGGGCGAGACGGCCGGGGTACAAGAGAAAGAGGTGGGAGAGATGGGTGGGGACCGCGGGTCGACGACCTCGGGGCGGCTGGTCGCACCCCGGGGCCGCGGCCGGCACCGTACGCGCCGGCACCGTCCGTGCCGGCACGCTGCCACCGACGCGGCACTGCCTGCCTGGCATCATCGCCGCCCCTGCCCCTTGCCGGGTGCGGCCTGCTGTCGCTGGGCGGGAGCTGGTGCGCATGCCAGGTTCGACGGCGCGGAGGCTGGGGGTCTGGTCGTCAGCGTTCCGACAGCAATCCACCGCCCTGACGGCCGACCGTCTGGAAGCCGTCGCCGGGCGGCCGGCCTGCATGTTCGGATCCTCGCCTTCGTCAGCGGCATGGCGAACGGTCCCCCGTACGGGCGGCTTGACGGGCGCCCGCCTCCGGACGGCCGGAGGATCAGTACGGGAACACGCGACGGGAGCCGATCAAGGATGCCGAACACAGCCGGTTGCCCGAAGCGGGCGCGCATCGTCCTGTCAGGCGTGCTGGTCCTCGCCGGGGTCGTCGTGACCGGGTGCAGCGGCGAGGCCCGCGACGCCGGGCAGGGGCCTGGAGCAGGGCCTCGCCCCCAGGCGGCGCGCTCCGGCAGGGTCACCGTCGTCTACGAGACCCAAACGGTCAAGCCGGAGGACCGGGAGGCCGTGGCACTGATCCGGAAGTCCCGTGTGCTGGAGCGGTCGGCCGACTGGGTGAACAGAGCACTGACCCTCCCGCACGACCTGGTCGTGAAGGTCACCGCCGACGTACCGCCCGGCGTCACCGACGCCGTCACCCAGCCCGACGGCAGGACGATCTTCATTCCGCCGTCGTTCCTGACGGAGGTGGAGAAGGCCCTCGCCGACGTCGTGAAGACCGTCGAACGGCCCGCTCCGTTCCCCGCGTCCGAGTACAACACCGACGACCTGACCGTGCTGTCGACCGAGTTCATCTTCGGCCACGAGATGGGCCACGCCCTGCAACGCCAGCTCCTCCTGGCCAACCTCGGCCTCGAAGAGGACGCGGCTGACGGCTTCGCGTCCTTCTACACCGTCAACGAGGTCGGGCCGGGCCCGTCGCTCGCCGCCGCGATCCTCTTCGACGAGATCGCCCGAAAGGAAGGCGTGCCAACCCTGGAGGGCATGTCGAGCGACCACCCCGTCACCCAGCAACGGGCCTTCAACTTCCTGTGCTACCTGGAGGGCAGCGACCCGAAGAAGTACCAGCAGTCCCTGGTCGACAGCGGCTATCTCCCGAAGACCCGCGCCCCGCTCTGCCCACAGGCGTGGGCCATGCTGGACTACGGCTGGTGGACCCAGCTCCAGCCCCACTTCAGCGCGGCGTTCAGGGCCCGGGGTGACCAGGAGCAGAAGAAGGCGCATGCCCGGCTGATCGCGGAGACGACGGCTCTGGCGAAGCGCATCGACGAGATCCGCAGCAGTCAATGAGGGTGATGACGCGTACCCCGTCGGCCATCCCGGCCAGGCGCGCGGCCAGGAGCGCGGCCAGCGGATCGGCCGTCGTAGGCCGGGACTTGTCCGCTGCGGCTCAGTTGACGGTGACGGTGTAGGTGATGCGCTCGGGCGACTGGGAGGGGGTGGTCGCCCCCGTGGTCGGGGTGGCGGAGGGCGCGGTCGTCTCGGGTGGCAGGGTGGAGGTGTTGCCCTGGCAGGTGGTGAAAGTGCAGTGCAGCAGCGTGAACCGAGTGGTCCCCTTGCCCTTGGCCTCGAAGGTGAAGGTGAGCCGACCGCCGGCACCGGCCACCGCTTCGTCGCCGGAGTCCGACGCGTAGACCTGGCCGCGGCTGACCAACACGGAGCCGTCGGGGGCGGGGTCGACCAGGTACCAGTACTCGCGGGTGGAGGCGTTCTGCGGGACGGTGAGCGTGAAGCGCTCGCCCGGCTCGGCAGTGATGCTGGTGTCGTTCACCGGGCGGCTCGTGGAGGCGCCGGCCGCTGCGTCGGTGCCGGATCCGGAGCCGCAGGCTGTGGCGAGAGCGAGGAGCGCGGCCGCCGCGATCGCCGCACCGCCCCTGCTACCGCGGAAGACAAACTCTGTACGCGTTGGGGATATCACTGTTGTAACCCTTGCCCGTGTAGCCGTTGTTGAAGTCGTCCTCGCTGCCCCGGGTGGTCGGGCCCCAGGGGTTGTGCACCTGAAGGATGTCACCCTCCTGGGCGATGCTGCTCATCGCGTGGGCGCCCTCCTCACCCGAGACGTCCACAGGCACTGGGTGCCCCTGTGCCATCAACTTCTCGATTCGGTACGGACCGCACTGTGTTCGGTATCGGCGGCGCTGATCAGGTCCTGGCGTCCGCTTCAGCGCCCGTACCGAGAGCCGGACATCCCTCCCGCCCGGACGGCCGAATACCTATGATCATCACCGCCGGGGAGACGCGCGACGCCCTATCTGCCAGCCGGCGGGCGTCGCACCAGGGGGTAGTGAACATGGCCACGCGTACGGACGACGACGTATCCGACCGCAGAGGACGGATCGGCCGCATGCTGATCGCGGGCGGCGTCGCCGTGGCCCTGATCGGCTCCGTCGCCGCTGGATGCCTGGCCGTCACGGGCCGCTTCCCGGGGGACTCCATGGACATCGCCTGGAAGACCCCGGCGGACGGCAATGCCTCCAAGCAGGGCAACGGGGCCTGGCTGGCCGGCGACACCCTGGTACGGAGCCGCTCCGACGCGGTGACCGGCTACGACGCCGGTAGCGGCAAGCGGGCCTGGGAGTACCGGCCGCCCGGCCGCTCCGAGATCTGTGGCGCCGAGGCCGACGTCGACAGCTCCGTCCTGCTCGTCACACGCGACGACGACACCCGCCCCGCCTCGTCCAAGCGGGAGCTCTGCACCACCGTCGCCGCCATCGACCTGAAGAACGGCCGCGAGATGTGGCACGCCCCGATCCCCGCCGACGACGACAAGGCGACCCGATTCGGGCCCAACCCGGTGGCCGCGGGCGGCGGTCTCGCCGTCCTCGCCGACCAGGGGCTACGCGCCGTCGACGTACGCACCGGCGAGGCCCGCTGGACGGCGGCCGTTCCCGAGAACTGCGTCCCGGGCAAAGCCGCGCCGGCCAAACGGCACGTCGCCGCCCTCCTCGCCTGCGGCGACCCCGACAAACCGTGGAGAGACAACACCCCCGTAGGCGCCGAACTGCACGCGGCCGCCTTCGACCCGGCGACCGGTGCGCTGCTGTGGTCCACCCCGTTCGGCGATCGTGAGCCGGTCAGCCACAGCGTGGGCACATCCATCCTGTCGGCCGACCCGCTGGTCGTGTCCGCCTCGACCTCTTCGGGTTCCGAGCACGGGGCCTTCCACTCCTTCGACAAGGACGGCCGCCCCCATCCGCCCATCGACTTCAACGGCGCGTACGGCACGCTCGACGCCAAAAGACCCCTCGGGTCGACGACGGACGGCACCCGGCTCTACGCCCTGGCCGGCTACTACAAGAAGGGCGGCACCCGCCACCGCGCGGTCGCCTTCGACCTGGCCACCGGCCAGCAGGTCTGGAAGACGGGCCTCGACGACTCCCCGGGTGTCGGCCTGAACCTCCAGGACGGCAAGGTCACGGTGATCGTCAGGACCAGCGCGACATCGGCGGTCGCCAACGAGGACCTGTACGTCCTCGACGCCGCCACCGGCAAGCAGCGCGACGTCCGCAGCTTCCACGACAGCGTCGCCCCGTACAAGATCTTCGAGTACAAGGGCCTGCTCATCGGCGCCAGCCTGAGCGACTACGTGCCACTGCCACCCCCCTTCACGGCGTACGAACGCTCGTGACCCCACTCGGACGCTGACGCTTCACAGGGGCGCCTCCAAGTCGCCCTCGCAGCGCTCGGCCGGAGCCACTGCTCGAGGTCAGCGAGGGGTCAGGAGGCAGAACTCATTGCCTTCCGGGTCGGCCAGAACCGTCCAGGAGATGGCGGACTGGTCGATACCGGGGTCGGTGGCGCCCAGGGCGCGCAGGCGGGCTTCCTCTGCTGCCAGGTCGTCACCGGGGTAGGGGCAGATGTCGAGGTGGACGCGGTTCCACACGGTCTTGATGTCGGGGGTGCGGACGAATTCCAAGTAGGGGCCGACGCCTTGGGCGGAACGCATGGACGCGTGGTCGTCGGCGACCTCGTGCAGCGTCCAGTCCATCGCCTCATCCCAGAACCGGGCCATCCCCCGCGGGTCGGCGCAGTCGACCACCACCGCGGCGATCGGCCCGGTGTCCCGGTAGATCGGGCGGGGCTCCAGGACGCAGAACTCGTTGCCCTCCGGATCGGCCATGACCGTCCAGGGGACGTCGCCCTGACCCACGTCGGCGAGCGTCGCACCCAGATCCTTCAGCCGTGCGACCAACTCCGCCTGATGGGCGGTCGAGGTGGTGGCCAGATCAAGGTGCACCCGGTTCTTCACCGTTTTGGGTTCCGGGCGGGCGATGATGTCGATACAGACGGCCACGGGGTCGGGGTAGGCGAAGCCCACGGGTTCGAGGTTGGTCACCCCGGGTCCCTCGCTGTCGACACCCCAACCGAGTGCCTCCGCCCAGAACCGGCCGAGCACGGAGTCGTCCTGGGCCTTCATGTTGATCTGTACAAGTCGCGTTGCCATGCCGCTGATCCTAGAAGCTGCCGTCGGCCGGGCCGCCGCCTGGTCACCTGGTGGGCTTGGTCGAGACGATGCAAGTCCTTGTGAACGAGGGCGAGACCCGACCACGCCGCGCACCCCTGACCAGCCGTCTTCCGAGATCCTCGTCATCGTTGACCTACGCGGTCCGCCCCAATGAGGCAGGGACTGCTGAAGTACGAAGACGCTGGCAGCCGCTCACGGCCGGGCCGTATCGAGGTCGCCGGTGAGGTCGTCCAGGCCCGTGGCGTGCTCTCGGTGTCGCTGAAGTCGTCCTCCGCGACCCGGCCGGCGTACTCGTAGGCGAGGGTGGCGCGTGGGTGTCCAGGTCTCGGCAGTGCAGGCGGCGGCCGCCGATAGTGACGCCGGCCTTCTCGTACGGGGCCACGTGCGGCGCGGCAGCGGAGTCCGCGTCCGGGGCCAGATCCGCTCCGTCTTCCACTCCGGGCACGGCGGGAGAGCGGCGATCTGATCCGCCGCTCCGGCGGGGACAGGCCCTCCTCGGCGAACTGGGCGTAGAAGGCCGCACCGACCCCGCCCGAGCCCCCGCCTCCTGCGCGCCCTGCTCGTTCTGACGCATCTCGAAGTCAACCGCCGGCAGGTGAGGACGGCTCATCGCTCCGGCAGTCGCGCGATATCGGACACCGGCCCGATGTGGCCGAGCTTGTCGGGGTTGGACACGGAGTGGATCGCCCGGACCACGCCGTCGACGAGGTCGAGCTCGACCACACTGGCCACGCGCCCTTCGGCGTCGACGACCAGGGCGCCCGGCCGGCCGTTGATCCAGACCGGCCGGAGTGCCGCGCCGAGCGAGCGGAGGCGGCGCAGCCCGCCGACAAGCAGTTGTGCGACGCGCAGCGGCTCGGTCACCGACTTCGCGATCGCCCGCGCCTTGCCGCCGCCGTCCCCGTGGAACACCACGTCGGGCGCGAGCATGGCGAGCAGCGCGTGGATCTCGCCACCCCCGGCGGCCTCGAAGAACGTACGGGCGAGCTCCTCGCCCTCCGCCCGCCGGGCCCGGGGCGGCGTGCTGTCGGCCGCCTGCCTTCCGGCGGCGATGCGCTTCCTGGCGCGGGCGAAGATCTGCCGGCAGTTCGCCTCGGACTTGCCGGTGCTCCGCGCGACCTCCGGGTAGTCGTACCCGAACACCTCGCGCAGCATGAACACCGCCCGCTCTACCGGGGACAGGGCCTCCAGGAGGACGAGGAACGCCATCGACAGGGAGTCGGCCAGCTCGGCGTGTTCGGCCGGTCCCGGCCGGTCGGTGGATACGACGACGGGCTCGGGCAGCCACTCCCCCACGTACGTCTCGCGTCGCACTCGCGCCGAATTCAGGTGGTTGATTCCCAGCCGCGTCACCGATGTGGTCAGATACGCCTTCGGGGCGGCGATCTCCGTCCCGGCCTGGTGGGCCCGGGTCAGGCCGAGGAACGCGTCCTGGACAATGTCCTCGGCATCGCTCACGGATCCGGTCATGCCATAGGCGATGGAGAACAGCAGCGGCCGGTAGCCCGCCGCGTCCGGCTCATCCGTTGATCCCGGCAAGGAACCTCTCCCCCGAACTCGCATACCGCGCAGGGTATCCGAGGCCCTCGGCCTGTGGATCAGCCAAGGAGAGGGAGACGCGGGTCACATTCGACTCCTGTCACAGCTCGCCGGGGTGCCCTGTCTTAGAGGGGCAACAGCGAACAACGACAAAGGAATCCACAATGAACGCTCGTTTGGACGTCTTCGCCAGCCCGGTCGCGGCCAAGGCGTGGAAGCACATCATCGCGGCGAGCAAGTCGCTCGGGGAATCGACACTGCCGGCCGCGACGCGCGAGCTGGTGATGCTCCGCGCCAGCCAGATCAACGGCTGCGCCGGATGCATCGACATGCACACCAAGGACGCCGCCGCTGCCGGTGAGAGCGCCGTGCGCCTCCACCTGGTCGTGGCGTGGCGTGAGGCCACGGTGTTCACCGATGCCGAACGCGCCGCCTTGGAGCTGGCCGAAGAGGCCACTCGCATCGCGGATGCGGCCGGTGGCGTCAGCGACGAGGTCTGGGCGAATGCCGCCAGGCACTACGACGAGGACCAGCTCGCCGCCTTGGTGACCCAGATCGCCCTCATCAACGCCTTCAACCGCGGAAACGTCATGGTCCAGCAGCCCGCCGGCGGCTACGAGCCCGGTCAGCACTGACAACCGCCCGAACGCCACCCGGCCGCATGACCGGAGCCCCCCAACCCCGCAAGGACAAGCCCAATGAACCTCGCCCTGTGGATCGTTACCGGACTGCTCGCCGCTGCCTACCTGCTCGGCGGCGCCTTCAAGGTGATCACACCGAAGGAAAAGATAGCGGCCAGTGGGTCCAGCGCCGGATGGGTCGAAGACTTCGGCAACGGCGGCGTAAAGGCCATCGGAGCCCTTGAGGTCCTGGCCGCGGCCGGCTTGGTCCTACCCGCCGTACTCGACATCGCGCCGGTTCTGGTGCCGCTGGCCGCCCTCGGTCTGGTACTGCTCATGACGGGTGCGGCGATCACCCGCTTCCGGCGTCACGAGACCGCACTCATGGTGGTGGACCTGGCCTATGTCGTCCTGGCCGGTTTCGTGGCATGGGGCCGCTTCGGCCCCGAGTCCTTCATCAGCTGACCGGGGGCGGCATGAGCGGCTGAGGCGAGCTCATCGGCAGGCCCCTCGCTGGCTCAGTGTGCGGCATGCCCTCCGGGCCACGCACCGACCGCTGATGCTCTGTCAGTGCTTCTCGGTAGCCTGGGGGTGTCCTGAGACACCGGGGGAAGGGGTGCCATGTCGGGTACGAGCCGTAGCAGGGTCTGGGCCGTGGTCGGGGCTTCGCTCGTCGCCGTCGGCCTGCTGATCAGGTTGGCGATAGCCTTCGAGGGCTCCCGCTCATCGACCATGCCGACCGCGAGCCCGTCGCCGGCCGGCGACGGTGCGATGGTGGTCAAGCCGGGTGACTACCACCCGCCCAGGTACATCTGCGAGCACCTCGACTTCAAGGAGTTCGCGGACGTGTTCCAGCTCCAAGGTGCACACGACGGATACAACACGGGCCTCGAACCGGAGGTGGTCTCCGGCTCCACGTGCAAGCAGTCGATGGCTCGCGGGGGCACGGATCCGGTGAAGGTCACCGTTAACTGCAGTGCCTGGAGGGACGTGGACAAGGCCATCGAGGGGTTCGGGGGCGTGGCGGCCCTCTACGGGCCCCCGGAGACGGTCACCGGGCTGGGGGACCAGGCTTTCCGGTACCGCGCCCCGAAGAGTCCGACCTTCGGGATGAAGGTGCGCGACCGCAATCTCGGGTGCGAGGTCGAGGTCGAGGCCGAGCCGGCCGCGCCGCTGACCGACACCGAGATCGACGGCTCCTTCGCCGCAATGACCCAGCTCCTCCGGACGCTGATACCCAAGCTGAGCCCGCTGAAGGCCCAACCTTGAGCTGTGCCGTCGACCGGCAACGTCACCACCACCTACCTGCTGACCGCCGCGACCGGTGGCCAGGCGAGCAGCTCGCTGAGTTCCTTTTCTCAGCTCAGCTGCTCGGCCAGCGCGAGGATGATTCCGCTCGGCCCGCGGAGATAGCAGAGCAGGTGGCTGTCCTCGTAGCGCGTCACTTCGCCGACGAGTTCGGCGCCGTGCGGCCGGAGGCGGGCGAGGGTGTCCTCGAGGTCGTCGACGGCGAACATGACGCGGTGCAGGCCCAGCGTGTTCGGCGGGGTGACCTCCGGCTTGGGGGTGATCGCCTTCGGGGTGTGGTATTTCGCCAGTTCGAGCCGGCCCGGGGCGTCCGGGATCCGCATAATCGCGATCTCGCTTCGCATGGAGTCGAGCCCGACGACTTTCCCCGCCCAGCTTCCTTCGATCGGCATCCTGCCTTCCAGCTCCATGCCGAGCTCGGTGAAGAAGGCGACGGCGGCATCGAGGTCGTCGACGACGATGCCGACGTTGTCCATGCGCTGAATCGTCATGACCCCGAGGGTAGGGGCCGCGTCCTATGTCGTCGGCTCGACCGGCCGTCTCGCCGGTCGCCACTGCTTCCAGCCAGCCGTACGTAGTGGGTGAGCCGGTCCGGGCAGGGCGCTCACGTCACCAGGTGCAGCGAGGTTCCCGCGATGCCCAGCCGTACGCTCTGGCCCCAGGTCAGCTCCAGGGCGTCGCTCTCCATTCCGTCGCCGAAGACCACGATCCGGTCCGACTCCACGGTCAGCTGCAGCTCCTGCCCCCGCCCGAGTTCACCGGCGACCTTCGTCGTTCCGGTCGTGGGTGAGGGCCAGGCCTCGCGCACGAACCACAGGAGCCGCCGGTCGCAGGGGGCGGGCAGCCCCACGGGGCTGCCGCGCTCCAGCCAGAGGGAACGCAGCCAGCCGGTGGCGCCCGTGCCGGTGCCCACCAGTACCCCGGAGGATGCCTGGGCCTCGCCCGGGCCCTTCTCGCCGTCGGAGCCCAGGCGGTAGCGGGCCGTCTGGTGGCCGGGCGAGCCCAGGTAGATCTCGTTCAGTGCGAGAAGGCGCTGGGTGTCGTCGGCGACGGCCTCGACCATGGTCAGCTCCTCTGCCCGGCTGCCGGTGGCGGTCGCCGCACGCAGCAGGGCGGCCGTGTCGGCGCAGCGGTGCCGGACCAGGACCCCGGGGTTGCGTCCCGGGTCGGTGTCGATGCCCACCACCGGCTGTCCGCGCAGGTACTTGGCGGTGTTGGCGACCAGACCGTCCTGGCCGACCACGACCACCACGTCCTCCGGGGCGAACAGGAAACGGTCCAGGTCCGCCCGCTCCACCCGGGAGCTGCGCCAGGTGAGCGGCACCGCCGCCGCCACCTCCCGCAGCGCCTGCCGGGTGCGCTCGTGGCGGCGGACCACCTCGTCGATCGACCGGCCCCGGCTGGAGAGGAAGAACGCGGCCTGCCCGTGCGTCCCGTGGCGGGCGAGCAGTTCCTCGTACTCGGTCCTGCGGTGCACGATCACCGCCCGCGGGGCCAGGCTCACGCGCCCGTGCCGCCTTCCGGGCGTCCGAGCCTGGTGAGGAGCCCGGTGAGGACGTCGGGAGAGAGCGTGATGCTCTCGATCCGCGGCAGGTTCTCCGCCAGCCGGGTCACCGCGAGGGCGTGCAGCGTCCCCGGGCCGGCTTCGTCGTGCACGCGCAGCCAGGCTGCCTGAACCTCGGCCTGCGCCGCGCCCGTTTCACGCGCGGCCTCGGCGTCCGCGTGGGCCAGGCGGACCTTGCGGGCCGCCTCCGTCTCGGTGCGGATGCCGTCCGCGGCCGCCTTCTCCTCGGCCTCGCGGCGGGCGTTCGTGCCGCGCTGGTCGATCAGTTGCTCCTCGCGCCTGGCCAGTTCGATCTGACTGGCCAGTTCGTTCTCGGCGATGGCACGCTCACGCTCGACGGCGACGGCCCGCCGCTCGTAGGTGGCCCGGTCCGCCTCCTGCTGGATCTGCTCGCGGGCCGGGGTGCGCAGGGCGCGCTCCACCTCGGCCTCGGGGCGGATCGCCACGACCCGCACGGCCACCACGTCGATGCCGGTGGCCGGGAGCCTGGGCTCGGCGGCCAGACCGGCGGCGACGCTCCCCCGCACGGAGGCGACGCCGTCGACCAGGGCGACGGCCAGCGGAGTCCGGGCCAGTACGTCCAGCGTGTGCTGCTGCGCGGTCTCGGTGAGGAGGGTGGCGATCTGCTCCAAGGGGGCGCCGCGCCAGCTCCCGGTGTCCGGGTCGACGGAGAAGTCGAGTCGGTCCGCGGCTTCGGCCGGGTCGCTGATCCGGTACGTGACGGTGGCCTGCACGGCGACGTCCTGGAAGTCGGACGTACGGGCGTGGAACGCCATGGCCAGCTCCCGGTCGTCGACCGGCACTTCCGAAAGCGCCGCCGACAGTGACCGGTACCAGAAGCTGAGCCCCCGCCCGTCGTGGACGAGCCGGCCGCGCTTGTGGTGGCGGATGTGGGCGGTGGGCGCGGAGCGCAGATGACGCCAGCCGAAGCGCCGGGTGATGTCGGCCATGGCGAACCTCCTTGATTTCGTCAGTACGACGATAACGAGGGGGATCCATATCGTCAAGGGGACGAAAAGGGGGCTTCCGTGGCGCCGCCTGCCCGTAACTCAAGCCGCTTGAACGGGTCCTCGGCACCAGCGGATCGCAGTCTGCGGGCGTACCGTGCGCCGCGGGTCGGCGCCGCTCCGCAGGGCGGCCCCTTCTCGCATGTACGTGTCCCCGGCAGGCCGTTCCATGCACGTGCAAAGCGGGGCGGACGGCCGAAAACCGCGCCCACCGGTCGATAGGGTGGCGATCATGCGCATGAAGATCATCACGGCATTCGGTGCGGTGTGCCTGTTGGCCACGGAGTGCGGAAGCGGCGCCGATACGAAGCCGGATCCGGTCGGTCCGCTGCTGCCGCAAAAGCTGACCAAGCCGATCATCGGCAGCCTGGAGCCGACGGCGTCGCCGGCGGCCGAGGCCACCTTCGCCGAGAACGTGGTCCATGAGTTGCAGCAGACCCTCACCATGGCCAACGCCCCTGGCACGGTGACCGGTGAGTGCCCGAAGGGCATGGACTCCAAGCCCGGCACGACGGTCACGTGCACGATCACCTACGAAGGTGCGGAAGTCGCCGGGCCGATGGTCTACTGATCACCCCCTTTCGTTCTGTCCGCCTGAACTGGCGCCGACTCCCCACCCCGCCCCAACCCACCGGCCCATCCGCGCCCGGCACCCCGTTGGCGTGCGTCCGGGCCATCCGGACCACCAGCCGGACCGGCTCCTGCGCTGGAGGGCCGGACCGGGCCATCGGGGCCGTACGCCGCCCAGGGTGCGGCGGCCGCCGGCCGGATTCAGATCCTCCCGGTCGCGCTCGCAACATAGAGGCCGATGACCGCGACCACAGCGGCGACAACCCCCCAGGACGCCAGGCTGGTGTGCCTGCCCCGCGTGGCAGCCCGCCCGCGCGGCTTCCGCTGTCCGCCCCTGCGCCCCCGCGGCACAGCCGTCGGGGTGACGGCGGTCTCGGACAGCAGGCGGCGGCAGACCGCGGCCAGCTCGCCGCTCCCGGCCGACAGGCGCGCCACCGCCTCCGAGCGTGCGGGGGCCGTCGTACCGCCGTCGAGGATCCGCCCGGCCCGCACGAGCACCTCGTCCCGCCCGCCGGCAGGGGACAGGCTGATCCAGCGCTGGACATGCTCCCCGCGTATCACGACACCACCCGCGCGCTCCCGGTAGACGGTGTGTTCCCGCCAGAGGAGGCCCGCCAACTCCGATGCGGTCTCTCTCAGTTGCGCACTCATCCCGATCCCCCACAGCTTGCCTTGATCGAACAAACAGCGAATCCTAACGGCCGCCACCGACACCGGTAGCCACGCCCGCCCCGAACTGGGCGTCGACCGGGGCCGCGTCGTGATGGCCCCCGCAATCACCCGCCGGGGCACGGACGCGGGTGGCTGTGGCCGGGCGGCAGGTACTCCCGGTCCGACATCCCCGTTCCCTTCGGCTTCGCCGAACCGGCGTGGGCCCACACGGCTGGTGGGGGTTCAAGGAGGGCATGCCTTCTATCGGAGTCGCGACTCACGAGGGGCGGGCTGATGACGGTCAACACCGGGCGCGGGAATGGACGTACGGGAAGGGCCGCCGGTGTCGTGCTGCGGCTGGCTTCGGTGGCTGCCGGCGTGGCGGTGGCCGCGCTCCTGGTCGTCGACTTCCGGCTGACCGGGCCGGCAGGGCGGCAGGTACTCGTGGTGGCGCTGCTGGCCGCCTTCGTGAGCGCAGGCGTATGGGCGGCGTCGAGCGTGACGGCTCTCCTGATGCGGCCGTCCCTGCGACGGGTCCGGGGGCTCCTCGCGGAGGAGCCCGACCTCTGGGGCTCGGACCGGGAGTTCTTCGCCCCGATGCGCCGTCTGATGCTCCTCGGGGTGGTGCAGACCCTGGTCAATCTGCTGGTCCTGCTCACCGTGTATCCGCTCGCCCTCTGGGCCGGCGTACGGATCTGCGGCGCCGCGGGTCTGTCGGCGCGCCTGGCCGGCCTGTGGCCGGTCTTCGTCTCGGGGCTGCTGGTGGCGGCCGTTGCCATGACGGTCGGGAGCTTCTTCGCCCTGTTCCGCCACCGCGCCAGCCGCGCGGCCGCGCGCTCGCTGGCCGCCGTACTGCTCAATGCCGCCGGACTCGCCCTCGCCTCGCTCGTGCTGGACGGGGTCCGGCTCGACTCTGCGCCGGGGTGGCGGCAGGCCCTCGCCCTGTGTGCCGTGGCGTCCCTCTTCATGCTGCCGCGCATCACGCTGTCGCTGCCCGTACCGGGAATCGCCTCGATCGTCCTCGTCGCCTACCACTGCCTGGTGTTGTGGCTGATCTGCGCGGCGTTCGCCTTCGTGGACCCCTCTCTTCACGCCGACGGCTTCTGGCCGCTGGCGGGGGCCGCCGCGATCATGTGGGCGGCGGAGTGGCCCGCGCGCCTGGCCGTCGCCCGCGCGCAGGGAGCCGCCGCTCAGCCGGATCCCGTCCTGCCCGATCCGTTCCCGCCGGATCACGGGTTCCCCTCCGGCCCGCTGTACTGAGGTCCCCGGCCCGCCGCGTCCGCTGCCCCATGCCTCCGACAGGCCGCATGGCGTGACACCACGTCATGCCGCTCGGAACAGAGGCTCAACCACCCCGCACGCCCCGTACGACCTTCTCGGGCCGAGTGCCTGGCCTGCGATGATGAGGGAATGCCAGAGCCAGGGACCACTGCTGTCGTCATTGTCTTGCCCGATGCTGCCCCGCTCCTCGATGCGGCGTGGCGTGTCGACCCGGCTCTGGTGCGTCTTGGGGTGCCGGCGCACGTCTCGCTCCTCTACCCGTTCGTGCCGGAATCGGCGCTGACAGGTCAGGACGAGAAGGGCGTGCGTTCCCTGGCCGCGAGTTTTCCGGCAGCTGATCTGGTCTTGGAGGAGCTCGTGACGGCGTCCGGCTTCGTCGGCGTCACCGTTGCGGAACTCCAACCGATGGTTGATGCGTTCCGCGGCCGGTGGCCCGGGTTGCGCCCGTACGGGGGCCGTTTCGGCGCGCGGCCCGCCGCCCATGTCACGGTCGCCATGGGTGCGGACGACCCGGCAACCGCCGCCCGGGTCCGCACTGCGGTCGGCAGCCTGCTGCCTCTGCGCACCCGTGCGGCTGCGGTCCAGCTGGTGGTGCTGACGGAGGAAGGCTGGCGGCCGCGGTTCACCGCGCCGCTCGGCGGCCCGGACGGACGGTGAACACCGCCCGCCGGTCCCCCTGGCCGTGACCACAGGGGCGTCTGGGGTGCTCCTTTCTGATCTTCGTCGCGCGTCCCGGGCAGGAGATACAGTGCGCGCCGTGGACATACCCGACTGGTACGTCTGGATCGCTCTCGGTCTGGCCGTCTTGCAAGCCCTTGGTCTCGTTCCCATCGTCCGCCGGTTGCGCGGTCCCGACCCCGTGGTGCGCTCCACGGCACGTCTCGAGCTGTTGGACACCGTCGCCGCCCTGCTGCTCATCGGCGGCCTGCTGCTGAGTCTGACGGTGGCGCAATCCTGGTTCTGGCTCGCTGCCACTGGCTTCGCGCTCATGACCGCCGTCTACGTCGTGAAGGGGCTCCGCTGGCTCCGCGTGCGCCGCCGGGCCGTCTCAGGCCAGGACGTTCACGGCCCTGGCGACGACGAGTCCCAGGATCATGAGGGAAAGGACGGACTGGACGGTCATGACGCTCTTGGCCCAGGGGGCGAGCGGCATGACGTCGGTGGGGCTCAGCGCGGTGGAGTTGGTGAACCCGAGGTAGAGGTAGTCGATGTAGTGGGGGCGCCAGTGCGGGGCGTTCAGTTCGGGGCTGAGCTGTTGGGGAAAGGCGAGCGCCGGAGTGGGGGGCATGTGGTGGGCGCGGGCGGCCGGCCCGCCGCTGTCGAGTTCGAAGTACAGGAGGGAGAAGGCGAGAACGGTGGAGGACCAGACGCTTCCGCCGGCCAGCAGGAGGGCATTGGCGGAGCTGGTCTCGTGTCCGCCGTGGATGAGGTCGTCGATCAGCTGGACGGTCGACCAGATGGCGCTGCCCGCGAGCACGACGACCAGGGCGATCGCCACTGAGCGCAGGACGGTGGAGCGGCGGCTGATCCGGCCGGGGTCTCCCGAGATCAGCGCCACCAGCAGGAGGGCTTCGGCGAGGGGAAGCGCCCATCGGGGTCCGAGGCGCAGGTCGTCGGGCAGAAGCAGGGTGAGGACCGCGGAAGCGATGACCGCTGCGGCCATCGGCCAGCGGCTCTCGGTGTGGACGGCGGATCTCGGCCCCGGCTCCTGCGCGCTCATTCGGTCCGTGTCGGACGGGTTCTGTGCGGTCACGACCGACTACTTCCCGGGCTCGGCGGCAGGTCGGATCGCATGTGCCGTCGAGGTCGTACGGCGTCGTCGGGCGTTGCGCACGTGCCGGTCGCCCTGGATGTCGGCTTCATGTCCGCTCCTCGCAGGTGAAGGCGTACGGGGCGGCTGCCCCGACGACCGCGCGTGGGGCCCTCGCTCTCCGGGGTGGTGCGGCTCTGGACCTCGGGTCCACGGTAGACCGGGGTGAAGAGGGCCTGCGGCCGACACGCTCCGCATTCACACGCGCGCCGAAGCGGCAGGCCGCCCGGGCGGCGACGAGCCGCACGGTCAGTTGGCCAGTCGGTGGAGGTAGCGCTCGCCCCATTTGGCAGGTGGCCGATCACGCCCGCGTGGGCGACCGTGGACCCAGCTCGGAACTCACGACCGGACACCCCAGGAGGCGCCCCCATGAACTGGACACTCGAAGTCGTCCCCGTCCCCGTCACCGACATGGACCGCTCGAAGGCCTTCTACGCCGAGAAGATCGGCTTCAAGATCGACCTGGACGACGAGGTCGCCCCGGGGGTGCGCATCATCCAGATGACTCCGCCCGGCTCGCGCTGCTCCATCGCCATGCTCCAGGGCATGCCGGCGGCTCCCGGCACCGAGGTCATGGCACCCGGCACGCTCCACGGCCTTCAACTGTGCGTCGTCGACATCGAAGCAGCCCACAAGGACCTGACGGACCGAGGAGTCGAGGTTTCCCCGGTCCGGCACGTCGGCGCGACCGGCTGGGAGAACGGCAAGGGCGGGACCTGGAACTCCTTCGTCACCTTCAACGACCCCGACGGGAACAGCTGGGTGATCCAGGAAGCCCCCTCGGAACTCGCCGAACGCTGACCGCCGGCTGCCCTCCTCGCCCGCTGCCCGTCGCACGTCACCCGCACCTGCAGGGCTCGGCCCCGCTGTGCTGCTACGGCTCCCGAGTCCGGCGACTGCTGGAGTCCGGACGCGTCGACCGTCGCAGCCCCATGGAGGCATGAGAGCGAGTGGCCGGTCGGCCTGCACGTTGAGCATGGTTCCCCCTTAGCAGCTCTCTGCGTGACGCAGATGATGCGTCACGCAGAGAACTATACGGGATCACTGCGTCGCGCAGCAATAGGGAACGCGCTCCGGCCGCGGGAGGCCATGTCGGCTCAGCGAACGGGGCCTGCCGGCAGTCCGGGGAGCGTCGCGGCGGACAAGGGCAGTGTGCGGAGGGCGGGAGCCGGGCCGTCGGCTGCCGGGATGCCCGTCGGCGGGACCTCGGCGGGACGGTTCTTCGCGGCCGGGTCCGATGCGCTCGGCGCGGTGGCACCGCAGAGGGACCGGTCCCGGTAATCCACCAGGGCGGCGTCGGCCGGGTGCGGGTCGAAGGCGGTGCCGTCCGCGTTGGGGCGCTGGTACTTCATCAGGTTGTAGCCGATGGCGAACTGCCGCGTGCCGTCCGGGCTGGAGAGTGCCCACGTACCGGCGCCCCAGACTCCCCCGTCGTGCCCCCAGGCCGGGCCGCAGGGCGTGTCCATGGTGTAGATGCCGAGGCCGTATCGCATGATCACGGCGCCCTGCTTGTCCTTGACGTCGACAGCGGTGCGCATCTCGTCCAGCTGGGTGCGCGGCAGCAGCTTGCCGGTCAGCAGGGTGCGGTAGAAGGTGTTGAGGTCCTGCGGGGTGGAGACGAGGGCGCCCGCCGTGCCGGCCCAGGTCATGTTGTAGACGCTGTAGTCGCGCGGCGGGTCGATGAGCCCGAAGAAGCTCTCGTACATGCGCGCATGGGCGCCGCGGATGTGCGGGTCGGTGCCGGGGAAGTAGGTGTCCCGCAAGCCGGCCCGCCGGATCACGTCCTGGGTGATCAGCCGCTCCGGGTCCTGGCCGGTCACCTTGCGGAGCACCTCGCCCAGCAGCAGGTAGTTGGTGTTGGAGTAGGCCCAGTCGGTGCCGGGTTCGAACAGCTGGGGCCGGGCCACCCCGTACCCGATCAGCTCGGCGGGTCGTACCGTGCGGAACCGGTGGTCGTCCAGGCTCTCCGTGGTGCCCTTCTTGAGGGAGGGGAAGGCGTCCACTATGTAGTCGTCGATACCGCTGGTGTGGTTGAGGAGCATGCGGACGGTCACCTTGCGGCCGCGCTCGCCGGGCAGGAGTTCGGGCACGTAGTCTGCGACCGGTCGGTCCAGGCCCACCCGGCCCTTCGCGGACTGCTGGAGCACGGCGACGGCGGTGAAGGTCTTGGTGACGCTGCCGACGCGGTGCCGGAGGTCGGGGCGGGTCGGTATGCCGGCGGAAACGTCGGCGAGGCCGGCGGCTCCGTCGAAGCGGGCGCGGCCGTCGCGTACGGCGGAGTAGACGCCGTACACGCCCGCCTCCTGGATGGCGTTCAGCCTCGCCTGCAGCTGAGCACGGTCGGGGTGCCGGCCCGCCGCCGCGGCACGTGCGGCCGGCGATTCCTCGCCGGCGGCGGTGGCCGCCGGAGCGAGGCCCGCGAGCAGAGCCACGGCGACGGCGGTGACGGAGGCAACGCGGCGCAGGCGCGGTAAGGGACGGTCGGCAGAAGCGGTGTGGGGCACGGCGGCTCCTCGTCGGTGGCCCGGTGGGGCCCGGCGATCTGGGACACCTCGATTCTTGGCCCCATACCCGCAGTACGGCCTCCTCCACCAGGACGAACAAGGCATCAACCTCCAGAAGGAGAGGCACCTTGACAACCCATTACATTTGTCACATCGACCGCCGACCGGGCCCCGCCCGACCCGACTCTCACCCTCACCCTCACCCTCATCGCCACCGTCAGCGGAGCGGCCGCTCTCCCGTCGAGCGCGCGTAGCGGTCCGCGAGGCCGCGGAGGTGGGTGACCAGTTCCGGGGGTTCGGTGACGTCGAAGTCGAAGTCGAGCATGCCCAGGTAGACGGCGAGCGTCTGTACCGTGTCGGCGCCGGTGACCAGTACGCAGGTATCGGCGTCCAGCGCCTCGACCGTGCCCACCGCGGGGTTGATCCGCTCGGCCACGGCTGCGGCCGGGGCGTGCACGGTCACGCGCGCGTGGTGGCGCCAGGCCGCGCCCGACACCCGTAGCGCGACGTACGCGGCCACGTCGCCGCCGGGCGGTTCGCGCGGGGGGAAGCGCGGTCCGGTCGGGGTGCGGGGCCGGATCCGGTCGATCCGAAAGGTCCGCCAGTCCTCGCGCTCGACGTCCCACGCCACCAGGTACCAGCGCCGCCCCCAGTTCACCGCCCGGTAGGGCTCCACGATGCGGCGGGTGGGCGAGCCCGCGTGGTCCAGGTAGTCGAAGCGGAGTCGTTCCCGGTCACGGCAGGCGGACACGAGGGTGGTCAGTACGTCCGCGGACACGGCCGGGACCGGACGGTCCGCCGGCACGGCCACGGTGTACGCCATGAGGGCCCGTACCCGGCGGCGCAGCCGGGAGGGCAGTACCTGCTCCAGCTTGGTCAGCGCCCGCAGCGAGGTCTCCTCCGTTCCGGGGACGGCTCCCTGCGTGGCGGTGCGCAGCGCGATCGTCACGGCGACGGCCTCCTCGTCGTCGAGGAGCAGCGGGGGCATGGCGGCGCCGGCACCGAGCCGGTATCCGCCGGTGGTTCCGCGCGTGGCGTCCACGGGGTAGCCGAGCTCGCGCAGCCGTTCGATGTCGTTGCGGACGGTACGGCCGCTCACCCCGAGGCGCTCGGCGAGTTCGGATCCCGGCCAGGCCCTCGGGGTCTGCAGCAGGGAGAGCAGACGCAGCAGACGTGCGGAGGTATCGAGCATGAGGACCAGCCTGTTGCGTCATTAGGAAGGTATCGTGCCTATATCGAGAATAGTGTCTTACCCATGGAGAACAGCAGCAACACCGACGCCCGGATCCACCCCTTCCGCATCGAGGTCCCGCAGGTCGAGCTCGACGACCTGCGCGACCGGCTGGCACGTACCCGCTGGGGCAGCGAGATCCCCGGCGCCGGCTGGAGCCGGGGCGTGCCCACCGACTACCTCAAGGCCCTGGCCGCGTACTGGGCCGACGGTTTCGACTGGCGCAAGGCGGAGGCGGAGCTCAACGAGTTCCCCCAGTTCACCACCGAGATCGACGGCCAGAACATCCACTTCCTGCACGTCCGTTCGCAGCGCCCGGACGCCGTTCCGCTGCTTCTGCTGCACGACTGGCCCTGTTCTTTCGTGCAGTTCGCCGATGTCATCCGGCCGCTGGCGGAGGACTTCCACGTCATCGTGACCTCGACCCCCGGCACCGGCTTCTCCGGTCCGCTCGGCGAGGCGGGCTGGAACACGGGCCGCATCGCGGGCGCGTTCGTCGAGCTGATGGGTCGGCTCGGGTACGACTCGTACGGAGTCCAGGGGACCGGCGGCGGCGCCTGGATCGCCGCCGAGATGGGCCGGCAGGCGCCCGACCGGGTCGTCGGCGTGCACGTCAACGGCTTGATCACCTTCCCCTCCGGCGATCCGGCCGAATTCGACGGGCTGACCGCCTCCGAGCAGGAGCGGCTGGCCCGGCTGGAGAACTTCCAGCAGGACAAGATGGGCTTCAACGCCATCCAGTCCACCCGCCCGCAGACCCTCGCCTACGGGCTGCACGACTCGCCGGTCGGTCAACTCGCCTGGATCGCCGAGAAGTTCAAGGAGTGGACCGACCCGGCCGCCGAGCTCCCCGAGGACGCCGTCGGGCGGGACCGCCTTCTGGCCAATGTCAGCGTCTACTGGTTCAGCGGCACGGCGGGCTCCTCGGCGAACCTGTACTACGAGTCGGGCCACGACCCGAGCGCCTGGGCCCCGAAGCCGCGCGGCACCGTCCCGACCGGTGTGGCCGTCGCCCTGCACACCGACATCGCCATCCGCCGCTTCGCCGAGCGCGATCACCACGTCACCCACTGGACCGAGTTGGAGCGGGGCGGCAACTTCCTCTCGCTGGAGCAGCCGGAGGCGTTCGTCCTCGACGTCCGCACCTTCTTCGGCTCGCTGGACGGCTGATACCCGACGCAGCGGCTCCGGGAAGTGCCCGGAGCCGCTGCGGTGAACGGCCGAACTCCACGACACCCCTGCGAAGTTAGGTAAGCCTTGCCTAAAATGCCTTAGGATGCGGGCATGAAAAAGATCATCCGTGTGCTGACGGCGGTGGCGGCCGGTCTGGCCCTCGCCGCACCCGGCACGCTCGCGACTCCCGCAGTCGCCTCGACCGTTCCGGCGAGTGCCTCCCGGCTCGAACTCCCGCGTCCCACCGGCTCCTTCGGCGTGGGGCGCGACACCCTCCACCTGGTGGACCGGGAGCGCAAGGACCCCTGGGTGCCCACGGCCGACCGGGAGTTACTGCTGTCGCTGTACTACCCGGCGCTCGCCCGCACCGGAACTCCCGCTCCCTACATGGCCGTTCCCGAGGCCAAGGCACTGCTGACGGACCGGGGGCGACTGGGCGAGTACGTCACGCCCGAGCAGGTCGCGGGAACCCGCACCCATGCGCGGTCGGACGCCCTGCCCCGCCCCTCGGTGCACCGCTACCCGCTGATCGTGCTCTCCCCCGGCTTCACCATGCCGCGCGCCTCACTGAGCACCCTGGCCGAGGAACTCGCCAGCCGGGGTTACGTCGTGGCCGCGGTGGACCACGCGTACGAGTCGGACGGCACCGTCTTCCCGGGCGGGCGGGTCCTCTCCTGCACGGCGTGCGAGCAGGTGTTCCCCGACGGGTCGCTGCACCGGGTCTCCGACGGCCGCGCCCGCGACGTCTCCTTCGTCCTGGACCGGCTCACGGGCCCGCGCTCCGCGTGGCGGTACTCCTGGCTGATCGACTCCCGGCACATCGGCATGGCCGGCCACTCCATCGGCGGAGCGGCGGCCTCGGCCACGATGGCCGCGGATCCCCGCGTGGACGCCGGGGTCAACATGGACGGCACCTTCTTCACCCCCCTGCCACAGGGCGGCCTCGGGGCACGCCCCTTCCTGATGCTCGCCGGCGATCCGGCCCTGCTGCCGCCGGACTTCCCCGACACCTCCTGGGCGGACAACTGGCCCCGACTGGACGGCTGGAAGCGCTGGCTGACGGTCACGGGAGCCGGACATCCGGCCTTCACCGACTGGCCGGTCCTCGGCGACGGGGCGGGGTACCCGCACCCGGAGACACCGCTCTCGGGCACCCGGTCCCAGCAGATCACACGGTCGTACGTCGGCGACTTCTTCGACCTGCACCTGCGCGGGAAGCCGGCGCCGCGCCTGGACGGTCCGACGGCGGCCGACCCGGAGGTCGTGTTCCACCGCAGCAGCTGAGGGCGTACGGGGGCGTCCGCCGGCCGGGCGTCCCCTGCGGGCGCCCGCCACTCCGGGCCCCTGCGCCACGCCCCGTTCTCCCGAAGGACGATCGAACCGAGGAGTCCGCGCACATGTCGACACCGACACCTTCCGGGGGCGACGGCAGCGCCCACGGCCTGAGCGGGGTGGCCATGACCCTGCTGACCCCCCTCTACGGCCGCGCCCACGCCGCCGAGCTCCTCCCGGGAACCGCGTTCCGCGATCCGGCGGCAGCCTCCGTGCTGGCCTCGACGGGATATCGCGCGCCCGAGGTGCTGACCGACCGGAGCAACGCGCTCGGTTCGGTCCACCGGGCCATCGTCTTCGACGAGTTGACCGCCGCCTTCTGCCGGACGCACCCCGACGCGGCGGTCGTCTCGGTGGGCATCGGCCTCGACACGCGGGCCGAGCGGCTCGCGGGGGCGCTGCCCCCTTCCGTCACCTGGCTCGGCGTCGACATGCCCGACGTCGTGGAACTGCGGGCCGCGCTGCTGCCGCGGGACCGCGCCCGGGTGTTCCCCGCCTCGATCACCGAGCCCGACTGGGCGGAGCGGCTGCTACCCCTGGCCGGGGAGCGCCGCACCGTACTCGTCCTGGCCGAGGGCGTGCTGATGTACCTGGATCCGGCCGGACTGCGGGCCTTCCTCACGTCCTGCCGCTCCGCCTTCCCGGCAGCCGAACTGGTGGCGGACTTCTTCCATCCGAAGGTCGCGCTCAGCGGTCGGCACCCCATCGTCAAGGCGACGGGGGCACAGTTCCGTTCCGGCGCCCGGGGCGGGCGGGGGCTCGCCGCCGTGGCGCCCGGCTGGGAGTGGGTCCGCGACCACCGGGTGATGGAGCGCATCAGCCTCGGCCACCGGGCGGCCGCGGGACTGTTCCGTCTGCTCGCCCTCGGTGCGCCGGCCCACTTCCGTGGCCCGGCTGCGGGCCGCGGGGTAGACGGGCCCGGAGCTCGCGGGGGGGCTGCAACTGCCCTCCTGCCGGGCCGGCTTGCGGTCGTTCCCCGGGGGCCGGGGAATGGCCCGATTGTCGTCACATGTCTCCCTCCTCACACATTCTTAGGTTAGGCTTACCTAAATTGGGGGTGTGGGGATGCAGGACAAGGCGCGAGACCAAGCGCAGCAGGACGAGTGGGCCGACGAGGTACTGGCCTGGATGAGTTCCCAGGAGGAGATGGACCGGGCGCTGCGCGACGCATTGCGTCGCACGCCCAGCCAGCGCGAGGAAACGATCGCCCGGATGGCCGACGCCCTCCGCGGGGCCGCCCAGGGACTGACCATCCCCGGCTGCGCCGCCGCTGCCGGCCTTCCCGAGCGCACCTTGCGCGAGTGGCTGGACATCGACGCCAGCTTCGCCGAGGCGCTCCGCGCCGCGCACGCGCTGGCCGAGGCGCACGGGCTGAGACCGGGGGCGGCGCCCACGCCCGCCGCGCTCCAGCTGATGTTGAACGCGATCCGCAAGGGTGCGGCCTGGCCGGCCGCGGCGACCCTCGTCGGGATCTCCGTCCGCGGGTTCAACCGCCTGCGCGCCGAGGCTCCGCCCGTGGGGGCCCTGATCGCGGCGGCCCAGCGGGCCCGGTCGGCGAAAGCGGGCGCGGGCCAGCGGCGCAGGCCCCCCAAGGGCGCTGGCCGCCGCACCGGGTACCGGATCGTCCAGCTCGACGACCCCCTCCTTTCTCCAGAAAGCCAACCGGGCGGCCTGACAGGCGGATTGAGCGGGCGCATCACGCGCCGGGACTGAGTGCGCGAGCGCGCGCCGACCGGACGGGCGGCGCTCCACGCCCCCCTCGAACGATCTAGTTAGGTTAGGCTAAGTTAAGTAATGGATGAGGGTCGGGGCATCCTCCGGCCCTCGCCGAGCTCCGCGCGCCGTTCACCACCGGCGCCCCGCGAAGCGTCGGTAACGAGGAGATCCAGCCGTGGGCCCTGCGACCATCGCCCCCTATCCCATGCCCACTCGGGACGTCGTGCCCCACTCCGCGGCACCGTGGTCCATCGACCCCGACCGGGCAGCCCTGCTCATCCACAACATGCAGAACCACCTGCTCCACCCGTTTCCCCGGAACCACTCGCCCCTCGTCGACCTGATCGGCAACATCGCCGCTCTGCGCCGGTCCGCACGCAAGCTCGGGCTGCCCGTCGTCTTCAGCGCGGAACCCCCGGCCCTACGCCCCGAACAGCGCGGCCTCGTGGCCGAGATGGAGACAGAACCGACCGCACCGGACCGCGACGTGTCGATCACCGAGGAACTGACCCCGCACCGGGGCGAGCACGTGATCACCAACGCCCGGCACAACGCCTTCCTGCGCAGTCACTTGGAGCGCCTCCTGCGCACCACGGGCCGCGACCAGCTGATCCTGTGCGGCGTGTTCGCCCACTCCGGCGTCCTGCTCACCGCGGCGGACGCCTTCATGAACGACATCCAGCCGTTCGTCGTCGCCGACGCGGTGGCGGACACCTCGGCGGAGGAGCACGCGCTCGCCCTTCGCTGGACGGCCGCCCGAGGCGCCGTCGTACGGACCACCGCGACCCTCATCGACGAACTGGAAGCCTGATGACGACACCACCCCCGGCCCGGTGAGCGGGCCCGCGGCGCCACAGGCGCCCACACCCACCGAGGCGATGCCCCGGCTGGAGCGATACCGAGGCCACACGGTCGTGGTGAAGTTCGGCGGCAACGCCATGGTGAGCGAAGAACTCAAGGCGTCCTTCGCCCAGGACGTGGTCGCCCTGCGCGACGCGGGGCTCCGGCCGGTCGTCGTGCACGGCGGCGGCCCCCAGATCAGCGCGATGCTCGAACGGCTCGCCCTGGAGGTCCGGTTCGCCGCCGGACTGCGGGTGACGACCCCCGAGGTGATGGACGTCGTCCGGATGGTGCTGGCCGGCCAGGTCCAACGGGACATCGTCGGCCTCATCAACCATCACGGAGCCCTCGCCGTCGGCATGACCGGCGAGGACGCGCGCACGCTGTCCGCCGTCCGGCGGCCGGCCCTGGTGGACGGCACGGAGGTGGACATCGGGCTGGTCGGCGACATCGTGCACGTCGACCCCGACACGGTACGGGGCCTGCTCGAGCGGGGGCGCATCCCGGTGCTCTCCCCCATCGCCCGGGGAGCTGACGACGGAAACGTCTACAACATCAACGCGGACCTCGCGGCCGCCGCCCTCGCCCAGGCACTGGACGCGGAGAAGCTGGTGATGCTCACCGACGTCGCGGGACTCTACGCGGACTGGCCGCACAGCACCCGGATCATCGACCGGCTCACCGCGGGCGAGTTGGAGAAACTGCTGCCCTCGATGGCCGGCGGCATGCTGCCGAAGATGGAGGGCTGCCTGCGGGCGGTACGCTCCGGGGTCCGGATGGCGCACGTACTGGACGGCCGGGTGCCGCACGTCCTGGTACGGGAGACCTTCGCGGACGAGCGCGCCGGCACCACGGTGGTGCCCGACGACCCGCCGCGGGAGGAACGCCTCCCCCGCTGAACAACGGGAGGGCCGACCCTGTACGGCCCTCCCCCACCCGCGCCCGGAGCGGATGCCGCTCCGGGCCTTCCGCATGCCCAACTCCCCTAGAGGCCCGATGAGTTGTCGGATCTGAAGGTCAATCAGGGCTCAACTTGACAGCCCCCGAGGCTTCGGCGATGTTAGGCCAGCCTTACCTAAGCAATTGAGGTAGGACCGAGGAAGGATGGGCATGTCCGTACCGCACGCGCGCTCCACACCCGGGGACGCTCTCCCGGACATCAGGGACCTGGTGGGCATCGGCTTCGGGCCGGCCAACCTGGCCCTGGCGATAGCGATCCGGGAGCACAACGGCCGGCGGGCCTCAGGCGAGGCGATCCGGGCCTCCTTCGTCGAGCGCCAGGACGACTTCGGCTGGCACCAGGGCATGCTCCTCGAAGGGGCCACCATGCAGGTGTCCTTCCTCAAGGACCTGGTGACGATGCGCAATCCCGGGAGCCCCTTCAGCTTCCTGCACTACCTCCAGGACCGGGACAGGCTGGCGGACTTCATCAACCAGAAGACGTTCTTCCCCACGCGCCTCGAATTCCACGACTACTTCCGCTGGTGCGCGGCCTCCTTCACCGGGGAGGTCGACTACGCCACCGAGGCCGTCGAGGTGCGCCCGGCAGGGCCCGCGGGCGCCGTGGACCACCTGGACGTCATCACCCGGCCCACGTCCGGGACCGGACCGCTGCATGCCACCCGTACCCGCAACCTCGTCCTCGGGACCGGACTGCGCCCCCACGTGCCGGACGGGATCGGCACCGGCCCGCACGTCTGGCACAACCGCGACCTGCTGCACCGCGCACCGGAACTGACGGTCCGTCCGCACGGGCGCTTCGTCGTCGTCGGCGCCGGACAGTCCGCCGCCGAGACCGCCGACCACCTGCACCGCACGTTCCCGGACGCCGAGGTCTGCGCCGTGTTCACCCGGTACGGGTACAGCCCCGCCGACGACAGCCCCTTCGCCAACCGGATCTTCGACCCGAGCGCCGTGGACGAGTTCTTCCAGGCCCCGGAGGAGGTCAAGCAGCGGCTGATCGACTACCACTCCAACACCAACTACGCGGTGGTGGACGGCGAGCTGATCGAGCACCTGTACCGGACCGTGTACCAGGAGAAGGTCGCGGGAACCGAACGGCTGCGCATCCTGAACACCACCGCCCTCACCGCCGTGGAGGAACTCCCGGACGGGGCCAGGGCCGTGGTCCGCTCCCTCACCACGGGAGAGACGTTCGCCCTCGACTGCGACGCGGTGGTGCTGGCCACCGGCTACCGGCCCACCGAGCCCGCGGAGCTGCTCGGCGACCTGGCCGGGGAGTGCCTCACCGACGGACAGGGGCGGCTGCGCGTCGGCCGCGACCACCGGGTGGAGACCACCGGCCGCGTCCGGGCCGGCATCTACGTCCAGGGCGCCGCCGCCGAGCACACCCACGGCATCACCGCCTCCCTGCTCTCCACGCTCGCCGTGCGTTCCGGCGAGATCCGCGACTCCCTGCTCCTGCGCGCGGCCGAGGCCGACGTGCAGGCCACCGCGGCGGCCCGGCCGGCGGCCGTCGCCGCACACCACTGATCCCCACCCCCGCACCGACCGGTCCGGTCATCACCCGAGGAGAGACGCCATGGCCACCACCAACCCCTTCGAGGACGACGACGCCCGCTACTTCGTCCTCGTGAACGCCGAGAACCAGCACTCGCTCTGGCCCGCCTTCGCGGCGGTTCCCGCGGGCTGGTCCGTCGTGCACGGCGAGGACAGCCGGCAGGGTTGCGCCGCCTACACGGACGCCCACTGGACCGACATGCGGCCCGCCGGCCTCGCCGCCAGGAGCTGATTCCCGGGCGGTCCGGCCCTCCGCGCGGGGCCGGGCCGGAGCACCCGCTCCGGCCCGGCCCTGTCGTGTGCGCAGCGTACGGTTCAGAGGCGCCGGGCGAGCACCTCGGACCCCCGCGCGGGGTCCAGCGCCCCCGCCCAGGCGGCGGGAGCGCGTCCCGGGCCGGCCGGCTCGAAGCCGTACCGCCGGAACAGGTCCGCGCCGCTGGTGGTCGCCGTGAAGACCTCCCGCATCGAGCGGCCCCTCGCCTCGGCGAAGGCGGCCCGCAGCAGCGCGGCGCCCAGTCCGCGCCCCTGGCTTCCCCGGGCGACACAGAAGTTGTAGAGCACGGCGGCCCCGTCCCCCTCGTCGCTCAGGGCGACGCAGCCCCGGACGGGGGTGCGGCCGCGGCCGGTCACGAGGATGAACTCCCCGGCGTGCGCCAGGTAGTGGTCGATGCTGCGGGCCCGTAGGGCTCCGGAGCGAATGAAGGCCAGTGAGAGCGAGTGGAGGGCGCGGGCGTCCTGCAGGCGAGCCCTGCGGACCAGCAGCGGGAGATCGTCCGCACCGTGTACCGGCGGACGGGGGATGGCGGCAGTAATCACAAAATTAGGTTAGCCTTCCCTAAGTTGACCCGCAATCAGACCCGCCGCCCAACAGGGCGCACGGCGAAGCCGGTTGACCGACACCCCACCCGAATGTTCACCACACCCCGCTTGACGTGCACGCTCATGCCTAGTTAGGTAAGCCTTGCCTTACTTTTCATAGAGGTGTCGAGCCCCAGGAGAGAGCCGTTCCATGCCCGCATCCCCGTCGTTCACGCTCGACCGCCTGGTCCGCGACGTCGCCGACGTGCTCTACACCGAGCCCGCCGACGTCTCCCTGGAGGAGAGCCTCCTGGACCAGGGCCTCGACTCGATCCGGCTGATGTCGCTCGTCGAGAAATGGCGGGCCGACGGCGCCCGGATCACCTTCGTGGACCTCGCCGAGCGGCCGACCCTCCGCCAGTGGGCCGACCTGCTCGCCACCGCGCCCTGACCCCCTCCTCCCCCGCACCTGCCCGCCCCGGAGCCTGCCGTGCCACTGCGTGACTTCGTCATAGACATCGAACCCCTGCGCTCCAGCCGCGACTTCCGCGCGATCTTCATCGCCCGCGTGGTGTCCCTGTTCGGCCTCGGCATGGCGACGGTGGCCCTCTCCGCCCAGGTGTACGGACTGACCCGCTCGACCTTCGACGTCGCCGTCGCCAGCATGATCATGAGCATCACCGTGCTGCTCGGCTCCCTCTGGGGCGGGGTGATGGCCGACCGGACCGACCGCAAGCGCCTGATCGTGTGGGCCCGCGGCGCCGCCGCGCTCGCCTTCGCCGGCCTCGCCGTGAACGCGATGCTGCCGGAACCCACCCTGTGGGGCATCTACCTCTGCGTCGCCTGGGACGGCCTGGCCACCGGCGTCAGCGTGACGGCCCTGATGGCCGTCGCCCCGACCCTCGTACGTCCCGACCAGCTCCCCGCCGCGGGCGCCCTCATCTCGCTGACCGGTGAAATCGGCTCCATCAGCGCGCCGTTCCTCGGCGGCGTCCTCCTCGCCTTGTGGGGGCCCGGCCCGGTCTTCGCCTTCACCGCCGTGACCACGGCCGTCACCACCCTCCTGATCTCCCGGATCCGGCCGCTGCCCCCGGTCAGGGACGACGAGGACGAGGAGGCGTACGGCGCCGACAGCGGTTCGCTGCTCGTCGCCTTCCGGTACGCCCTGCGCAACCGCGTCGTGGGCGGCCTGGTCCTGCTCGGCGGAGTCATGGCCCTGTTCAACGTCCCCGTCGTGCTGTTCCCCGAGATGGTCGACAAGCAGTTCCACGGCAGCGAGGTCATGCTCGGCCTCCTCTACACCGCCCCCGCGGTCGGCGCGGTCGCCATGTCGGCCACCAGCGGCTGGCTGACCCGGGCCGCCCGGCCCGGGCTGCTGCTGCTCGGCGCGGGCTTCACCGGCGGTCTGGCCACCGTGGGCTTCGGGCTCAGCGGCCACGTCTGGGTCGCCTTCGCCCTGCTCGCCGTGTGCGGAGCCGCCGGAACGGTGTACGAGATCCTCGAGTACGCCCTCGTCCAGCACAGCACCCCGGACCGGTTGCGCGGGCGGATCGTCAGCGTCATCACCACGCAGGGCACCACCGGAGGAGTCGTCGGAGACGTCGAAGTCGCCGCTTTCGCCCGCTGGTTCAGTCCCGGTGGCGCGGCCGTGGTGAACGGCGCGATCTGCGCCCTGGCCGCCGTCACCGTCGCGGTCGCCGTACCGGGCCTGCGCAAGGCCACCCTCCCCCGCTGGGACGGGGAAGAAGAGGACGGGCCCGGCCCGGACAGCGCCGGCCCGGATTCCGCCGGCCTGGCGCCCTCGGCCCCCGCCGCCTGATCGACGTACCGCCGCCCGACGCGAAGCGCGGCGCCCGAGTCCCGTCCGCCCCGGCGCACCCGTACCCCGGCCTGCCCGCAGGCCCTTCACCCTGTCGCCCTCTGGCCGGTCCCCCGCCACCCGCCGGGGCCCGCAGCGAACCTGGAGCACGATGTCCATGACCGAGCGTCCCTCCCAGCGCCTTCCCCTCACCGGGGCCCAGACCGGTGTCTGGTACGGCCAGCGCCTCGACCCCGACTCCCCGGTCTACAACGTCGGCCAGTACGTCGAGATCGACGGGCCCCTGGACGCCGGCCTGTTCGTGGCCGCGCTGCGGCGGACGGTCGCCGAGAGCGAGGCGCTCACGGCGCGCTTCGCGGAGGACCCGGACGGCGATCCGTACCAGCTCACCTGGAGCGGCCCCGCCGCCGGACCGCTGGTCGCAGTGCTCGACCACACCGAGCAGGACGACCCGTACGGCACCGCGCTCTCCCTCATGCGCGCCGACATGGCGCGCCCCGTGGACCCGGTCCGCGACTCCCTCTACGTGTTCACGCTGCACAAGGTCGGCCCGCACCGCACCCTCTGGTACCAGCGGGCCCATCACATCGTCCTGGACGCCTTCGGGTTCTCCCTGGTCTCCCGGCGTACGGCGGAGGTCTACACCGCCCTCGCCCGGGGCGAGGAGCCGGCGCCGGGCCCGTTCGGGGGCCTGGAGGTCGTACTCGCCGAGGAGGCGGCCTACCGCGCCTCGCCCGCGTTCGCCGAGGACCGCGCCTACTGGCTGGAGCGGCTCGCGGACCACCCGGAGCCGGAGCCGCTGAGCGGTGCCCGCCTCCCCGCGGCCCACGCGTTCCTGCGCGACGGCGCCACCCTGACCGCCGAAGAGACGGCCGGCCTGCTCGCCATCGCCCGTGCGGCCCGGGCCAGTTGGGCCGACGTGGTGACCGCCGCGTTTGCCGCCTTCCTGCACCGGGCCACCGGGAGCCGGGACGTGCTGCTGTCCCTGCCCGCCATGGCTCGGCTCGGCTCGGCGGCGCTCAAGGTGCCCGCCATGGTCGTCAACGTGCTCCCGCTGCGCGTCACCGTGCGCCCGCAGACCCCGCTGGCCGAGCTGGTCGCCACCGTCGCGTCCGACATCCGCGACCTGCGCCGCCACCAGCGCTACCGCGCCGAGGACATCCGCCGCGACCTCGGACTGTCCGGCCGCGAGCAGGGGCTGCTCGGGCCCATGGTCAACATCAAGGCCTTCGACAACTCCCTCGACTTCGCCGGAGCGGCCGGCTCCGTGCACAACGTCGCCGCCGGCCCCGTGGACGACCTCACCCTCGGCGTCTACCACGACGCCGCCGAGGGCCGCATCCGCTTCGAGCTCGACGCCAACCCGCAGGCGTACGACGCCTGTTCGCTGGCCGCACGGCGCGCCGAGTTCGCGCACTTCCTGCGCGAGGCCGCCGCGGCCGGCCCCCAGGCGCCCGTCGGGCGCCCGGACCTGCTGTCGCCGACGGCCCGTGACTCCGTGCTCCTCGACTGGAACGGCACCGCGCACCCGGTACCCGCCGGCACCGTCGTCGACGCCTTCGAGCACGCCGCCGCACTGCACCCCGGACTGCCGGCGGTGATCGCGGGCGCCGAAACCCTGGACTACGCCGGGCTGGAGGAGCGCGCCAACCGGCTCGCCCGCCTGCTCATCGGGCGCGGCGCCGGTCCCGAGACCGTCGTCGGCCTCGCGCTGCCCCGCACCGCCGACCTCGTGGTGGCCCTGCTCGCCGTCCTGAAGGCGGGGGCCGCCTACCTCCCACTCGACCTCGACTACCCCGCCGACCGGCTGGAGTACATGGTCGAGGACGCCCGCCCGCTGTGCGTGCTCACCACCCTGGACTGCGCGGCGGCCGCCCCCGTCGTCGCCGGGGTGGAGACCGTCGTCCTCGACGCCCCCGACACCCTCGCCGAGCTCGCCGACACCGCCGCCGACGCCCCCACGGACGCCGACCGCGCCGCGCCGCTGACCGGCGCCCACCCCGCGTACGTGATCTACACCTCCGGCTCGACGGGCCGGCCCAAGGGAGTCGTCGTCCCGCACGCGGCCCTGGCCAATTTCCTGCGCATGCAGGCCGACGAGCTCGAACTGGCCCCCGCCGAGCGGCTCGTCGCCGTCACCACCATCTCCTTCGACATCGCCGCCCTGGAGATCCACACCCCGCTGCTCTGCGGCGCGACGGTGGTGCTCGCCGACCGCGACACCGTACGGGACCCGGCCTCGCTCGCCACCCTCGTCGACGCCCACCGCCCCTCCGTCATGCAGGCCACCCCCTCGCTGTGGCACGCCCTGCTGGAGGACGGCCGCCCGGCCTCGCTCGGCGGCACCCGCGTGCTCGTCGGCGGGGAGGCCCTGCCCGCGGCGCTCGCCGAACGCCTCGCGCGCACGGCGCGGTCGGTCACCAACGTGTACGGCCCGACCGAGGTCACCGTCTGGGCGACCTCCAGCCGCCTCGACCCCGGCCACACCGGCGTCCCCGACATCGGCACGCCGTTCTGGAACACCCGCGCCTACGTACTGGACGGCGCCCTGCGCCCGGTCGGGGCGGACCGCCCCGGCGAGCTGTACCTCGCCGGGGACCAGCTCGCCCGCGGCTACCTCGGCCGGCCGGCCCTGACCTCGGAGCGTTTCACCGCCGATCCGTACGGTCCCGCCGGCAGCCGCATGTACCGCACCGGCGACCTCGTACGCCGTCGGGCGGACGGCCGGATCGTCTTCCTCGGGCGCGCCGACGACCAGGTCAAGCTGCGCGGCTTCCGCATCGAACTCGGCGAGATCGAGAGCGCGCTGACCGCCGGTGAGGGCGTGGACCGCGCCGTGGTCCTGGTCCGTGAGGACCTCCCCGGTTTCCCGCACCTCGTCGGCTACGTCACGCCCGCGGCCGGCGGGCCCGCCCCCGACGCGGCGGCGCTGCGCCGGGCCCTCGCCGGCCGGCTGCCCGAGTACATGGTGCCGTCCGCCGTGGTCGTCCTCGACGCCTTCCCGCTGACCGCCAACGGGAAGATCGACCGCCGTTCCCTGCCCGCCCCCGACCTGGCCGCGCTGGCGACCACCGGGGCCCGCGCCCCGCGCGGCGCCCGCGAGGAGATCCTCTGCGGGGTCTTCGCCGACGTGCTCGGCCTCGCGTGCGTGGGCCCGGATGACGACTTCTTCACTCTGGGCGGCCATTCGCTGCTGGCCGCGCGGGTGATCGCCCGGGTGCGTACGGCCTTGGGCACCGAGTGCGGGATCCGGGACGTGTTCGAGGCGCGCACCGTCGCCGCCCTCGCCGGGCGCCTCGCCGGGCGCACGGCCGCCGCCCGCCCGGCGCCGGTCGCCGGTCCGCGTCCCGATCCGCTGCCGCTCTCGTACGCGCAGCAGCGGCTGTGGTTCGTGCACCAGATGGAGGGCGCGAGCGCCACCTACAACATCCCGTTCGTGGTGCGGTTCGACACGGCCCTCGACGCGGACGCCCTGGACGCGGCGCTGCGGGACGTGGCGGGCCGGCACGAGACCCTGCGCACCGTCTTCGGCGAGCGGGGCGGGGAGCCGTACCAGCGGGTGCTGGACGTGGACGGGGCCGGGGTCCGGCTGGACGTGCGCGACGTGGTGGAGGCCGGGTTCGAGACCGCGGTCCGCGAGGCCCTGGGGCACCTCTTCGACCTGTCGGCGCAGGCTCCGCTGCGGGTGACACTGGTGCGCGACGCGGCCCGCGGGCAGCACGCCCTGGTGGTCCTGCTGCACCACATCGCGAGCGACGAGTGGTCGATGGGGCCGTTCCTGCGCGACCTGGAGCGGGCGTACGCGGCCCGGTGCGCGGGCGGGGACCCGGAACTCGGCGTCCCGGCCGTGCAGTACGCCGACTTCGCGCTGTGGCAGCGGGAGCTGCTGGGCGAAGCGCGCACGCCCGGATCACTCGCCGCCCGCCAGGCGTCGTACTGGCGCGAGGTGCTGGCGGAGCTGCCGCCGGAGGCCGGGCTGCCGGCCGACCGCCCGCGCCCGGCGGTGGCCGACCCGGCCGGTGCCATGGTCTTCAAGGCGGTGCCGAGCGAACTGGCGGCGGGGATACGGTCGCTGGCCCGGGAGAGCGGCACCAGTGTCTTCATGGTGGTGCACGCGGCGGTGGCGGCGGTGCTGCACCGGCTCGGCGCGGGCGAGGACATCGTGCTGGGCAGCCCCGTGGCCGGCCGCGGCGACAGCGCGCTCGACGACCTCGTCGGCTTCTTCGTCAACACGGTGGTGCTGCGCACCGATCTGTCCGGCGACCCGTCCTTCCGCGAGCTGCTGGAGCGGGTCCGCACGGCCGACCTGGCCGCGCTGGACCACGCGGACCTGCCCTTCGACCGTGTCGTCGAGGAGGTCAACCCGCAGCGCTCGCTCGCCCGGCATCCGCTGTTCCAGACGATGGTCTCGCACAGCACGGTGACCCAGGACGTGGCGAACCTGTTCGGGCATCCGGCCCGGGTGGACCGGGTGGATCCCGGTGTCACCAAGTTCGACCTCGACATCACCTTCTCGGACACGGCGCACGGCGACGACCTGGACCTGGAGGTCTTCTACGCGACCGGCCTCTTCGACCGGGCGACGGTGGAGACGTTCACGGAGCGGCTGTTGCGCGCGCTCGCGGCGGCGGTCGCGGCTCCGGCGGACCCGGTGTCCTGGTGGGAGCTGCGGGACGCGCCCGAGCGGGCCCGGCAGGCCCGCTGGAACGACACGGACCGGCCGGTGGAGCCGGGCACGGTGATCGAGGTGTTCGAGGCCCGGGCGGCCTGCGACCCCGAAGCGGTGGCCGTGGTCGCCGGACCCGAGCGGCTGGCCTTCGCCGAACTCGACGACCGCGCGGGCCGGCTGGCCGCCCTGCTGGCCGGGCGCGGCGTCGGCCCGGAAGCGGTGGTCGCGCTGGCCGTCCCGCGCTCGGCCGACACCGTGGTCGCCACGCTCGCCGTCCTGAAGGCCGGCGGCGCCTACCTGCCGCTGGACCTGGACCACCCCGCCGAGCGGATCGCCTTCATGCTGGAGGACGCCGCACCCGTGTGCGTGGTGGCCACCCGGGCGGTCGCGGACCGGCTGCCCGGCGTGGACCTGCTGCCCGGCGCGGACCTGCTGGTGCTGGACGATCCCGCGACGGAGGAGCGGCTCGCGGCCGCCGCGCCGATGGCCGCCGTGCCCGTGGACCCCGAGCACGCCGCGTACGTCATCTACACCTCCGGTTCCACCGGCCGGCCCAAGGGGGTCGTGCTCCGGCACGCCGGTCTGACCCGGCTGTTCCGCGACCACGAGCGCGAGCTGTACCTGCCCGTCGCCGCGCGCCTCGGGCGGCGGGTGAAGGCCCTGCACACCGCCTCGTTCTCCTTCGACTCGTCCTGGGAGCAGCTGCTGTGGCTGGTGGCCGGGCACGAGCTGCACGTCCTGGACGAGTACGGCCGCCGGGACGCCGAAGCGGTCGTGGCGTACGTGCGGGCGGAGCGGATCGACACGCTCGACGTCACCCCCTCGTACGGCCGGCAGCTGGTCGACGCCGGCCTGCTGACCGGTGACCGGCGGCCGCCGCTGTTCCTGCTCGGCGGGGAGGCGGTGCCGCCCGCGCTGTGGGCGGAGCTGCGCGCCGTGCCGGGGGTGGAGGTCGTCAACTACTACGGCCCCACGGAGTTCACGGTGGACGCCCTGGTGGCGCGCGTGGCCGACTGCGCCTCGCCGGTGGTGGGCCGCCCGCTGGACAACAGCCGGGCGCACGTCCTCGACGGGCGGCTGCGGCCGGTGCCGGTGGGTGTGCCGGGTGAGCTGTACCTGGCGGGAGAGCAGAACGCCCGTGGCTACCTCGGCCGGCCCGCGCTGACGGCGGAACGTTTCGTCGCAGATCCGTTCGGAGCCCCGGGCACCCGGATGTACCGTACGGGCGACCTCGTACGGTGGCGCGCCGACGGGCTGCTGGAGTTCCTGGGCCGGGCCGACGACCAGGTCAAGATCCGCGGCTTCCGGGTGGAGCCCGCCGAGGTGGAGGCCGAACTCGCCGCCCTCGACGGGGTGACCTCGGCCGCCGTGGTGGTCCGCGAGGACGAGCCGGGCCTGCCGCGGCTCGTCGGCTACGTCACGGGCACCGTCGATGCGGCCCGGCTGCGGGCCGAGCTGGCCGGCCGGCTGCCCGAACACCTGGTACCGGCCGCCGTGATGGTGCTGCCGGTGCTGCCGACGAACGTGAACGGCAAGCTGGACAGGGCGGCGCTGCCGGTTCCGGTCGCGGCGGCCGGGGACGGCGGGCGGGCCCCGCGCGGGGCGGCCGAGGAGCGGATCGCCGAGGCCTTCACCCAGGTCCTGGGCATCGCCTCGATCGGGGCCGACGAGGACTTCTTCCGGCTGGGCGGGCACTCCCTGCTGGCCACCCGCGTGGTGGCCCGGATCCGTGCCGCGCTCGGCACCGAGTGCTCGGTACGGGACGTGTTCGAGCTGCGCACGGTCGCGGCGCTCGCGGGCCGGCTGGCCGGCCGTCGGACGGCGGTCCGGCCGGCGCTGGTGGCGGGTCCACGTCCGGAGCGGCTGCCGCTGTCGTACGCCCAGGCGCGGCTGTGGTTCCTGCACCGGATGGAGGGCGCGAACTCCACCTACAACATCCCCGTCGCGCTGCGGCTGCGCGGGCAGCTGGACACGGCCGCGCTGGAGGCGGCCGTTCACGAGGTGACCGCCCGCCACGAGGCACTGCGTACGGTGTTCTCCGAGGATGCGCAGGGGCCCTGCCAGCGGGTGCTGGAGCCGTCGGACGCGGCCGTGAGCCTCGCGGTGACCGACATCGAGCCGGCCGAGCTGGGGCGGAGCATCGACGCGGCGGCCGGCCACGCCTTCGACCTGGAGACGGAGACGCCGCTGCGGGTGACCGTGCTGCGCACCGCCGCCGACGACCAGGTGCTGCTCCTGCTGCTGCACCACATCGCCGGTGACGAGTGGTCGGTCGGTCCGCTGCTCGCCGATCTGGCCGCCGCCTATGAGGCCCGGTCCGCGGGCGGGGTCCTGGAGACCGCGCCGCTGCCGGTCCAGTACGCCGACTACGCGCTGTGGCAGCGGGAGTTGCTGGGCGACCGCGCCGTCCCCGGGTCCGTGGCGCACGCGCAGGCGCAGTTCTGGCGGGAGGCCCTCGCGGGGCTGCCGCAGGAGCTCGCCCTGCCGGTGGACCGGCCCCGTCCGGCGCTGCCGTCGCACGAGGGCCGCACCGTGACCGCGGCGCTGCCGGACGCGCTGGCCGGCGCTCTGGAGCGGCTGGCCACGGACCGCGGCACCACGGTGTACACGGTGGTCACGGCGGCCGTGGCGGCGCTGCTGCACCGGCTCGGCGCGGGCGAGGACATCCCGCTCGGGAGCCCGGTGGCCGGGCGCGGCGAGGAGGCCCTCGACGACCTGGTCGGCTTCTTCGTGAACACGCTGGTCATCCGGGCCGACCTGGCGGGCGGCCCGTCGTTCGGCGAACTGCTGCGCCGTACGGCCGCCTTCGGGGCGGAGGCCCTGGCCCACGCGGACCTGCCGTTCGACGCGGTCGTCGAGGCCGTCAACCCGGAGCGCTCGCTGTCGCGGCACCCCCTGTTCCAGACGATGGTGGCCTACGAGGACGGCGGCGCCGAGCCGGTCCACGCCCTGGGCGGCCTGAGCGCCGAGGAGTTCCCGGTCGCGGCGGGAGCCGCCAAGTTCGACCTGGAGATCCTCTTCCGCCGCGTCCCGGGCAGCAGCGGCGCGCCCGCCACGATGACGTGCGGAGTGCGGTACGCGACCGACCTGTTCGACGGGGAGACCGTACGGTCCCTGCAGGCCCGGCTGCTGCGCCTGCTGGCCGCGGCCGTGGCGGCCCCCGACGTCGCGCTGGCCGAACTGGACCTGCTGGACCCGGCCGAACGGGCGCAGGTCCTGGAGGGGTGGAACGAGACGGCCCGGCCGGTGGCGCCGCAGACCCTGGACTCCCTGGTGGCGGCCGGGTCCCGGCGCGATCCGCTGGCGCCGGCCCTGGTCTTCGAGGGGCGCGAGCTGTCGCGTTCCGCGTTCGATGAGCGGGTGAACCGGCTGGCACGCCTGCTGATCGGCCGCGGCGTCGGACCGGAGTCGGTGGTGGCCGTGGCCCTGCCCCGCTCCTTCGACCTCGTGATCGCCCTGCACGCGGTGGTCCGCGCGGGCGGCGCCTACCTCCCGCTGGACCTCGGCCTGCCGGCCGAACGGCTGGCGTACATGGCGGGGACGGCGGCGCCGGTCTGCCTGGTGACGGACCTGCCCTCGCTGGGGGAGCTGCCGGACCCGGCCGACACCGAGATCCCGGACCCGGCCGACACCGAGATCATCGTCCTGGACGCCCCGGAGTGCGCCGCCGAGCTCGCCGCGCTGCCGGGCGGTCCGGTCGCGGACGCGGAGCGAAGGGCGCCGCTGCTGCCCCGCCACCCCGCCTACGTGATCTTCACCTCCGGCTCCACCGGTACCCCCAAGGGCGTGCTCGTCGAGCACGGGGCGATCGTCAACCGGCTGCGCTGGATGCAGGACGCGTACGGGCTCGACACCGCCGACCGGGTGCTCCAGAAGACCCCGGCGAGCTTCGACGTCTCCGTCTGGGAGTTCTTCTGGCCGCTCGCCGAAGGCGTCCCCCTGGTCATCGCCCGCCCCGACGGCCACAAGGACCCCCTCTACCTCGCCGAACTGATCCGCGAACAGCGGCTCTCCGTCCTCCACTTCGTCCCCTCCATGCTCGCCGCCTTCCTGAGCGAGACCGAGATCACCGACTGCCCCACCCTCCGCCTGGTCGTCTGCAGCGGCGAAGCCCTGCCCACCGAACTCGTCGCCCGCTTCCACTCCTCCGCTTCCGGCCGTGCGACCCGCCTCGTCAACCTGTACGGCCCCACCGAGGCGGCCGTCGACGTCACCGCGGCGAACTGTCCTCCGGCTGCGGCGGCCGGCACCGCCTCCGCCTCCATCGGCGGACCGGTGTGGAACACCCGGGTGTACGTCCTCGACGCGCGACTGCGGCCAGTGCCCGTCGGAGTGCCGGGCGAGCTGTACCTGGCCGGCGTCCAGCTGGCCCGCGGCTACCTCGGCCGCCCGGGCCTGACCGGCGAGCGGTTCGTGGCCGACCCCCACGGGGCCCCCGGTGCCCGGATGTACCGGACCGGTGACCTGGTGCGGTGGACCCGGGACGGCTGCCTGGACTATTTGGGCCGCACCGACGACCAGGTCAAGCTGCGCGGCTTCCGCATCGAACCCGGCGAGATCCAGGCCGTCCTGGCCGGCGCGCCGGAGGTGGCCCAGGCCGCCGTGGTCGTCCGCGAGGACCAGCCCGGCGTGCAGCTCCTCGTCGCCTACGCCGTCCCCGCGCCCGGCGCGGTCCTCGACCCGGCGGCCCTGCGCACCCTGGCCGCCGCCCGCCTGCCCGAGTACATGGTCCCGGCCGTGGTGGTGCCGCTGGCCTCGCTGCCGACCACGGCCAACGGCAAGCTCGACCGGCGGGCCCTGCCGGCGCCCGCCGCTCCCGCCTCCGGCTCCTCGCGGGCCCCGCGCGACGCCCGCGAGGAGATCCTCGCGGGGATCCTGGCCGACGTACTGGGCCTGGACTCGGTCGGCGTGGAGGACGACTTCTTCGCTCTCGGCGGCCACTCGCTGCTCGCCGCACGCGCGGTGGGCCGCTTCCGGGCGGCCCTGGACGTGGACTGCGCGATCCGCGACCTCTTCGAGACGCGGACGGTGGCGGCGCTCGCCGCACGCCTCGCGGAGCGCACCCGCGCCGGCCGTCCGCGCCTCACGAAGGCCGGTCCGCGGCCGGACCGGCTGCCGCTGTCCTTCGCACAGCGCCGGCTGTGGCTGCTGCACAGCGTCCGCGCTCCCGCCACCACGTACAACGTGCCGACGGCGGTGCGGCTGGACGGCCCGGTGGACGCCGTGGCGCTGGAGGCCGCGGTCCAGGACCTGGTCCGCCGGCACGAGAGCCTGCGCACCGTCTTCCGCGAGCACGACGGCGAGCCCTACCAGGTGGTCCTCCCGCCCGAGCGGGCCTTCGTCCCCCTGGCCGTGCGCGAGGTGGCCGCGGACCGGCTGGAGGCCGAGGCGGTCCGCGCCGGCGGGCACGTCTTCGACCTGGCGGCCGAACCGCAGGTGCGGGTCACGCTGTTGCGGGCCGCACCGGACGACCACGTCCTGGTGGTGCTGGTGCACCACATCGCCACGGACGAGGGTTCGGCCGGCCCCCTGCTGGCGGACCTGGACCGGGCGTACGCCGCCCGGTCGGCGGGCGCGGAACCAGAATTCGCCCCGCTGCCGGTGCAGTACGCCGACTTCGCGCTGTGGCAGCGGGAGTTGCTCGGTGACGCGGGCGACCCGGAGTCGGTGGCGGGCCGCCAGGCGGAGTACTGGCGGCAGGCCCTGTCGGGCGCCCCGGCGGAGGTGGCGCTGCCCGTGGACCGGCCGCGTCCGGCGGTCCCCTCGTACGAGGGGGACGTGGTGACCTTCGACGTCCCGGCGCGGACGGGGGCGGGGCTGGCGCGGATCGCCCGGGAGGGCGGTGCGACGCCGTTCATGGTGGTGCACGCCGCCGTCGCGGCACTGCTGCACCGGCTGGGCGCGGGCGAGGACATCCCGCTGGGCAGTCCGGTCTCGGCCCGGGAGGGCGAGGAACTCGACGGACTCGTCGGCTTCTTCCTGAACACGCTGGTGCTGCGCGCCGACCTGTCCGGGGACCCGACCTTCACCGAGCTGGTGTCACGGGTGCGGGACACCGGTCTGGCCGCCTTCGGCCACGCCGACCTCCCGCTGGAGGCGGTGGTCGAGGCGGTGGATCCCGAGCGGTCGCGCTCGCGCAACCCGCTGTTCCAGACGATGGTGACCTACCACTCCGCGGACCGCGCGGCCGCCGAGCTGTTCGGGCTGCCCGCCCGGGAGTTCACCGTCGAGACCGGCGGCGCCAAGTTCGACCTGGAGTTCGCCTTCGGGGCTTCCCCGGAGCCCGGCGCCCTCGCGGGCGGCATCCGCTTCGCGACCGACCTCTTCGACCGTGGGAGCGTCGAACTGATCGCCCGGCGGCTGCTGTTGCTGCTGGACGCGGTCGTGGCCGAGCCGGACCGGCCGGTCTCCGCGATCGAGGTGCTGGACCCCTCGGAGCGGGAGCTCGCGCTGGACGGCTGGAACGACACCGCCCGGGCGCTCGGCGGTCCGCGCACCCTGGCCGCGCTGGTCTCCGACGGGGCGAAGGACCCGGCCGGTCCCGCGCTGGTCTTCGAGGGGCGCGAGCTGTCGCGTTCCGAGTTCGATGAGCGGGTGAACCGGCTGGCACGCCTGCTGATCGACCGGGGCGTCGGACCGGAGTCGGTGGTGGCCGTGGCCCTGCCCCGCTCCTTCGACCTCGTGATCGCCCTGCACGCGGTGGTCCGCGCGGGCGGCGCCTACCTCCCGCTGGACCTCGGCCTGCCGGCCGAACGGCTGGCGGCCATGACCCGGGCCGCCGAACCCCTGCTGATAGTTACCGACACCCTGTCGGGAACCTCCCTGTCCCCCGAAGTCGGCCGGGAGCGGGTCCTGTTGGACGCCTTCACCATCCGCTCTGCGCTGGCGGAGCTGGACGGATCCGACCTGGCCGACGCGGAGCGGCGCGAGCCCCTGCTGCCCCGCCACCCCGCCTACGTGATCTTCACCTCCGGCTCCACCGGTACCCCCAAGGGCGTGCTGGTCGAGCACGAGGCGATCGTCAACCGGCTGGAGTGGATGCAAGGCGCGTACGCCCTCGCGCCCGGGGACCGGGTGCTCCAGAAGACCCCGGCGAGCTTCGACGTCTCCGTCTGGGAGTTCTTCTGGCCGCTCACCACGGGCGTTCCGCTGGTCATCGCCCGCCCCGACGGCCACAAGGACCCCCTCTACCTCGCCGAACTGATCCGCGAACAGCGGGTCTCCGTCCTCCACTTCGTCCCCTCCATGCTCGCCGCCTTCCTGAGCGAGACCGAGATCGCTCACTGCCCCGCCCTTCGCCTGGTCGTCTGCAGCGGCGAAGCCCTGCCCACCGAACTCGTCGCCCGCTTCCACGCCTCCACCGGCGCGGTCCAGGTGGCACTGGAGAACCTCTACGGCCCCACCGAGGCAGCCGTCGACGTGACCTCCGGCTCCTGCACCGCGGTCACCGCAGCCGAGCCCCGGGCTTCGGCCTCGATCGGCCTGCCGGTGTGGAACACCCGGGTGTACGTCCTCGACGCGCGACTGCGGCCCGTACCCGTGGGCGTCCCCGGCGAGCTGTACCTGGCCGGCGTCCAGCTGGCCCGCGGCTACGTCGGGCGGCCCGGCCTGAGCGCCGAGCGTTTCGTGGCCGATCCGTACGGCCACCCCGGCGCCCGGATGTACCGTACGGGCGACCTCGTACGGCGTCTCGCGGACGGCCGGCTCGACTACCTCGGCCGCACCGACGACCAGGTCAAGCTGCGCGGGTTCCGCATCGAACTCGGCGAGATCGAGGCCGTCCTGGCCGGCGCGCCGGAGGTGGCCCGGGCCGCCGTGGTCGTCCGCGAGGACCAGCCGGGAGTGCGCCGCCTGGTGGCGTACGCCGTCCCCGCGCCCGGCGCGGTCCTCGACCCGACGGCCCTGCGGGCCCTGGCGGCCGGCCGCCTGCCGGAGTACATGGTCCCGGCCGTGTTCACGGCCCTGGAGCGGCTGCCGCTGTCCGCCAACGGGAAGCTGGACCGGCGGGCGCTGCCCGCACCGGTGACGGCCGCCCCGGCCGGCCCGGGCACGGCCCCCGGGGTGCCCTCCGGCACCCCCGAGCAGATCCTGTGCGCCCTGATGGGCGAGGTGCTGGGCCTGGCCGGGGTCGCCCCCGAGGCGAACTTCTTCGAACTCGGCGGCGACAGCATCGTCTCCATCCGCCTGGTGGGACTGGCCCGCAAGGCCGGACTGACCGTCTCCGCCCGGCAGGTCTTCCAGCACCCGACGCCGGCCGCGCTCGCGGCCGTCGCCACCGTGCCCGGGGGCTCCCCCGCCCCCGCCGCCCGTGCGGCGGACGCCGGTCCCGGCCCGCTGCCGCTGCCCCCGGTCGCCTCCTGGCTGGCCGAACGGGGCGGCCCCTTCGCCTCGTTCGCGCAGGCCCGGCTGGTCCGGCTGCCCGCCGGGGCCGGGCGCACCCACCTGACCACCGCACTGCAGGCCGTACTGGACCACCACGACGGGCTGCGCCAGCGGCTGACCGTGCCCCGCCCCGGAGTGTGGAGTGCGGAGATCCGCCCGGCCGGCGCGGTGGCGGCCGCCGCCGTCCTGGAGAGCGTCGACGCGGCGGGGCTGTCCGACACCGCGCTGCGGGAGCTGGTCACCGCCGAGTCGGAGCGGGTGTGGCGGCTGCTGGATCCCGAGTCGGGAGCGCTCGTACGCGCCGTGCACCTCGACCGGGGCCCGGCCGAGCCGGGCCGGCTGCTGCTCGTCGTCCACCACCTCGCGGTGGACGAGGTGTCCTGGCAGATCCTGCTTCCCGACCTGCGGGCGGCCCATGAGGCCGCCGCCGCGGGCCGCACACCGGACCTGGAGCCGGCCGGGACCTCGTTGCGGGCCTGGACCACGCACCTGCTGGCCGAGGCGCAGAGCCCGCGCCGCACCGCCGAGCTCGACCGCTGGCTTGCGGCGTCCCCCACCGGATCCCTGCTCGCCGGGCGTCCGCTGGATCCGGCTGCCGACACGGCGGCGACCGCGCGCCGGCTGTCCGTACGGCTCTCCGCCGCGCGCACGGCTCCGCTGCTCCAGGCCGTCCCGGCCGCCTTCCACGGCACGGTCGGGGACACCCTGCTGAGCGCGCTGGTGCTGGCGGTCGGCGACTGGGCGGCCCGCTCGGGGCGGCCCCGGCCGGACGGGTTCACCGTGGACCTGGAGGGTCACGGCCGGGAGCAGGAGCTGCTGCCGGGCGCCGACCTGACCCGCACGGTGGGCTGGCTGACCAGCATCCACCCGCTGCGGCTGCCCGCGGGAGCGTACGACCCGGCGGCGGTGCTCGCCGGGCGCGAAGACGCCGGGGCCCTGCTGAAGGAGGTCAAGGAGCTGCTGCGGGCGGTGCCCGACGGCGGGCTCGGCGCGGGCCTGCTGCGGTACAACAACGCGGCCACGGCACGGCTGTTCGACCCGGTAGCGCGCCCCGAGATCCTGTGGAACTACCTCGGCCGGCAGACCGGCCGGGCCGACTCCGACTGGGGCCCGGCCCCGGAGGCCGGGGCGGTGTCCGCCCGGCCCGACCCGGCGATGCCGCTCTCCCACGCCCTGGAGATCACCGCGGAAATCACCGACGGGGACGAGGGGCCCGAACTCACCGCCCACTTCCTCTGGGCGGGCGAGGCGCTCTCCCAGGACACCGTCGGGCAGCTCGCGGACGGCTTCACGGCCGCCGTGGACGCCCTCGCCGCCTGGGCCGACGGCGGCGCGTCCGGGGGGCACACCCCCTCGGACCTCGACCTGGTCGACCTCGACCAGGACCAGATCACCATGCTCGAAGAAATGTGGAGGGCCCAGCAGTGACGCAGGCTCGAATCGAGGACATGCTTCCGCTGTCCCCCCTGCAGCAGGGCATGCTGTTCCACTCGGTCTACGACGCGAGCGCGCCGGACGTGTACACGGTGCAGGTCTCCGTGTCGCTGTCCGGGCCCGTCGACGCGGACCGGCTGGAGCGGGCGGGCGCGGCCCTGCTGCGCCGCCACCCCAACCTGCGGGCCGGTTTCTGGCACGAGGGGGTGCCGCAGCCGGTGCAGTTCGTACCGGCCGAGGTGACCTTCGCGCTCGGCCGGGCGGACGTGTCCGCCGACCCGTCCGAGGCCGCGGTGCGGCGCGTGGAACGGGCCGAGCTGGACCGCCGGTTCGAGCTGCACCGGCCGCCGCTGCTGCGGCTGCTGCTGGTGCGCCGCAGTCCCGGCGACCACCTGCTGGTGGTCACCGTGCACCACATCCTGGTCGACGGCTGGTCGATGCCGCTGCTCGTCGGGGACCTCCTCGCGCTCTACGAGAGCGACGGCGACGCCTCGGCGCAGGCTCCCGTACGCCCCTACCGCGACTACCTCAAGTGGCTGAAGGCGCAGGACGTGCCGGCCGCCGAGGGCGCCTGGCGCACCGCGCTCGCCGGGCTGGACGAGGCCGTGCTGGTGGCCCCGGCCGACCCGTCCCGCACGGCCGTGCGGCCGGGCGTGCACCGGGTGGAGCTGTCGCGGGAGGCCACCGCCCGCCTGACGGCCTCCGCGCGGGCGCTGGCCACCACGCCCAGCACCGTGGTCCAGGCGGCCTGGGGGCTGCTGCTCGGCGCTCTGACGGGCCGCCGGGACGTGGTCTTCGGGCTGACGGTGGCCGGCCGGCCCGAGGAGATACCCGGTGTCGAGTCGATGGTCGGGCTGTTCATCACCACCGTCCCGGTCCGCCTCGACGCGCGGCCATGGGAGAGCGTCGCCGAGCTGCTGGGACGGTTCCGGGACGAGCAGAACGCCCTGCTGGCCCACCACCACCTGGGCCTGCGCCTGATCCAGAAGCAGGCGGGCGGCGGCGAGCTGTTCGACACCCTCGTCGTCATCGAGAACTACCCGGTGGACCCGTCCGCCCGCCCGGCCCTGTCCGACGGGGTCCGGGTGACGGGCGTCGAGGCCCGGGACGGCACCCACTATCCGCTCACCCTGTCCGTGTCCCTGGACGAGCGGGCCGAACTGGCCCTGGAGTACCGGCCGGACCTCTTCGACGCGCGGACCGTCGCCCGGATCGCGGAGCGGCTCGTCGCCCTGCTGGACCAGGTCGCGGGCGACCCGGGCACCGCGGTGGGGACGCTGGAGCTGCTGACCTCCGCCGAGCGCGCGGAGCTGCGTACCGCGGGGCGGGGCGCTGTGCGCGACGTGGCCGGTGCCACGGTCGCCGAGCGGTTCGCCGCGCAGGCCGCGGCGACCCCGGACGCCTGCGCCGTGGTCTGCGGCGCCGACCGGCTGACCTTCGCGGAGCTCGACGAGCGGGCGGACCGGCTGGCCGGGCTCCTGGCCGCCCGCGGCGCCGGTCCCGAGTCGGTCGTGGCGCTGGCCGTACCGCGCTCGGCCGAGTCGGTCGTGGCCATCCTGGCAGCCCTGCGGACGGGGGCCGCGTACCTGCCCCTGGACCTGGACTACCCGGCCGACCGGATCGCCCTGATGCTCGACGACGCGAGACCGGTGTGCGTGCTGACCACGGAGGCGGCGCTCGCGCTGCTGCCCGCGGAGGCGGCCGGCGGACCCGCGCGAATCGTCCTGGACGCACCGGCGACGACCTGCGAACCCGCCGGGCACGGGGGCGGTTTCCGGGCCCCGGCCACGGAGCCCGGCCACCCGGCCTACGTGATCTACACCTCCGGCTCCACGGGCCGCCCCAAGGGCGTCGTACTGACCCACGGCGGCCTGTCGAACCTGTACGCCAACCACATCGCGGACGTGTTCGCCCCGGCCGTCGCGGCCGCCGGCGGGCGGCGGCTGCGCGCCCTGCACACCGCCTCCTTCAGCTTCGACACCTCCTGGGAGCAGCTGTTCTGGCTGGTCTCGGGGCACGAGCTGCACGTCCTGGACGAAATCGGCCGCCGCGACGCCGAGTTCACCACTCGGTACGTCCGCGAGCACCGGATCGACGCCATGGACGTGACGCCCACCTACGCGGGCGCGCTGCTGGAGCAGGGGCTGCTGAGCCGCTCGCACCACCGGCCCGGCCTGCTGCTGCTCGGCGGCGAGGCCGTTCCCGAGGCGCTGTGGACCGAGGTCCGGGAGGCGCCCGGGGTGATGTCGGTGAACCTGTACGGGCCCACCGAGTACACGGTGGACGCCCTCGGCGCCGATCTCGCCGACTCGGCCACCCCGATCGTGGGCCGGCCCATCGGCAACACCTGCGCCCGGGTGCTGGACTCCGCGCTGCGGCCGGCGCCGGCCGGCACCACCGGTGAGCTGTACCTGGCCGGCCACGGCCTGGCCCGCGGGTACCTGGGCCGGTTCTCGCTTACGGCCGAGCGGTTCGTCGCCGACCCGTACGGTCCGCCGGGCTCGCGGATGTACCGTACGGGCGACCTCGTACGGCTGCGGGCCGACGGGCAGCTGGAGTTCCTCGGCCGCGCCGACGACCAGGTCAAGATCCGCGGCTTCCGGATCGAGCTCGGCGAGGTGGAGTCGGCGCTCGCGGCCCTGCCCGGGGTCGGTTCCGCCGCCGTGGTGGTCCGCGAGGACACCCCCGGGGTCAAGCGGCTGATCGCCTACGTCACCGGCTCCGCCGACGGGGCGCGGGTCCGGGAGCGGTTGGCCTCGTCCCTGCCCGACCACATGGTCCCGGCGGCGGTGGTGGTCCTGGAGTCGCTGCCGACGAACGTGAGCGGCAAGCTGGACCGGGCCGCGCTGCCGGCGCCCGAGTTCGGCGCGGCAGCGTCCTCACGGCCGCCGCGCGACGCCCGCGAGGAGGCGCTGTGCGCCGTCTTCGCCGAGGTGCTGGGGCTCGCCACGGCCGGGATCGACGACGACTTCTTCGCGCTGGGCGGTGACAGCATCGTCTCCATCCAGCTGGTGACCCGGGCGCGCAAGGCGGGCCTCGTCCTCACCCCGCGCGACGTCTTCGAGCAGCGGACGGTGGAGCGGATGGCCGCCGCGGCCGGCAACGCCGTGGACCAGGACGGCGGGTACCTGGCCTCGGCCGGACCGCTCCTCACCCTCGACGCCGGCCAGGAGTCCGCGCTGGCCGCGGTCTTCCCGGACCGGGAGGAGGTGCTGCCGCTCGCACCGCTGCAGGAGGGCCTGTACTTCCACGCCGTCTACGACGACCGGGCCCTCGACGTCTACCTGATGCAGAACTTCGTCGAGCTGCTGCACGCGGTCGACGGGCCCGCCCTGCGCTCGGCCTTCGACACCCTGCTGCGCCGCCACCCGAACCTGCGGTCCGGTTTCTGGCACGAGGGCCTGGCGGGCCCGGTGCAGGTGGTGCCGGGCGCGTGGGAGCTGCCCTGGCGGGAGATCGACCTCAGCCACCTCGACCGGGCGGCGCAGGACGAGGCGCTGCGGGAGTTCTCGCTCGCCGACGCGGCGACCCGCTTCGACCTCGCGGCCCCGCCGCTGCTGCGCGTCGCCCTGATCCGCTTCTCGGCGGAGCGCTGGATGCTGTGCGTGACGCAGCACCACATCCTCACCGACGGCTGGTCGGAGTCGCTGTTCTTCGAGGAGCTGTTCGCCCTGTACGGGCGCGGCGGCGCCGCCGACGACACCCTGCCGCCCGTCACCCCCTACCGGGACTACCTGCGCTGGCTGTCCGCCGTGGACCGGGAGGCGGCCGAGCGGGCGTGGCGGTCCCACCTCTCGGGGCTGGACCAGGCCACCCTCGTGGCCCGGGCCGACCCGGCCTGCCGGCCGGTGACCGCGGAGGTCGTGGACCTGTCCCTGGGCGAGGAGACCAGCGACCGGCTGCGGGCCTTCGCGCGCGGCTGCGGGATCACCCTCAACACCGTGCTCAGCACGGCGTGGGCGATGACGCTGGCCGGGATGACCGGCCGTGACGACGTGGTGTTCGGCGCCACGGTCTCCGGCCGTCCCGCGGACCTCGCCGGGGTCGACCAGATGATCGGCATGTTCATGAACACGCTGCCGTTCCGGGTCACCCTGCGCCCCGACGAGCCGTTGCGCGACCTGATGGTGCGGGTCCAGGGCGAGCACGCGGCGCTGCTCCCGCACCACTACGTGGGGCTCGGCCCGATCCAGCGGCTGACCGGCCTCGGGCAGCTCTTCGACACGCTGTACGTGTTCCGCAACACGCCCCTGAACGACGCCGCCCGCGAGGAGGCGGTGGCGGCCCACGCCATCGGCTGGACGCACAGCGTCGACGGCACCCACTACCCGCTGACCCTCGCCGTCACCCCCGGCCCGGCCCTGGAGCTGAGCCTGGGCTACCGGCCCGACCTCTACGACGAGGCGACCGCCCGGAACCTGGCGGGCCGGCTCGCGCTGCTGGTGGAGCAGCTCGCCGACGGCGGGGCGGTCCCGGTGGGCCGGCTGGCCACCCTGGCCGCCGGGGAGCGGGCGCACCTGCTCGCCACGGGCGACGACATGGGCCACCCGGTCCCGGACACCACGGTGATCGACCTGTTCGCCGAGCAGGCCGCCCGGACGCCCGGGAAGACCGCGCTGGTCTTCGAGGACCAGCGGCTCAGCTACGCCGAGCTCGACGCCCGCGCCAACCGGCTGGCCCGTGCCCTGGTGGCGCGGGGCGCGGGGCCGGAGGCCGTGGTGGCCCTGGGGCTGCCCCGGTCGGCGGACTTCGTGGTCGCGCTGTTCGCCGTACTGAAGACGGGCGCGGCCTATCTGCCGCTGGACCTGGACCACCCGGTGGACCGGCTCGGCGCGATGGTGGCGGACGCCGGTCCGCTGTGCCTGGTCACGACGGCTCCGGTGACGGACCGGGTACCGGTGGTGGAGGGGGTGCCGGCGCTGCTGCTGGACGATCCGGCGGTCCGGGCCGAACTGGCCGCGCGGGCCGACGGTCCGCTGGCGGAGTCGGAGCTGACGGGTGCACGGGACGGCCGGCACCCGGCGTACATCATCTACACGTCCGGATCCACGGGCCGGCCCAAGGGCGTGGTGGTCCCCTACTCGGGCCTGACGAACATGCTCCTCAACCACCGGGAGCGGATCTTCGCGCCGGCGGTGGCCCTGGCGGGCGGGCGCCGAATGAGGGTGGCACACACCGTGTCCTTCGCCTTCGACATGTCGTGGGAGGAGTTCTTCTGGCTGGTGGACGGGCACGAGGTGCACGTCATCGGCGAGCGGCTGCGCCTGGATCCGGCGGCCCTGACCGCGCACTACGACCGCGTGGGCATCGACGTCGTGAACGTGACGCCCTCCTACGGGCTCCAGTTGGTCGAGGCGGGCCTGCTCGACGCGGACCGGCACCGGCCCGCGCTGTTCCTGCTGGGCGGCGAGGCGGTGCCGGACGGCCTCTGGGAGCTGCTGAAGCGGACCGAGGGCACGATGGGCTACAACCTGTACGGCCCGACCGAGTACACGATCAACGCGCTGGGCGCCGACGTGGACGACAGCATCAGCTCCTGCGTCGGCCGGCCGATCTTCAACACCCGGGCCTACGTGCTCGACAGCGCGCTGCGGCCGGTCCCGGCGGGTGTGGCCGGCGAGCTGTACCTCGCGGGGGCGGGCCTGGCCCGCGGCTACTTCGGGCGGCCGGCGCTGACCGCGGAGCGTTTCGTCGCGGACCCGTTCGGCGCGCCGGGCACGCTGATGTACCGGACGGGCGACCTGGTGCGCTGGCGCGGGGACGCGCAGATCGACTACCTCGGGCGTGCGGACGACCAGGTCAAGATCCGCGGGTTCCGCATCGAGCTGGGCGAGATCGAGTCGGTCGTCGCGGCCGAACCCGGGATCGCGGCGGCGGCCGTGGTCGTCCACACCGGGCCGACCGGTGTGAAGCGGCTGGTGGCCTACACGGTGGCATCGGCCTCGGACGTGCCCGAACCGGCCGCCCTGCGGGCCCGGTTGTCCGCCGCGCTGCCGGAGTACATGGTCCCGTCGGCGTTCGTGGAGCTGTCGGCGCTGCCGCTGACGGTGAACGGCAAGGTGGACCGTGCCGCGCTGCCCCGGCCCGACTTCGGGGACGCGGGCGGCGGCCGGGCCCCGAAGGACGCCCGCGAGGAGCTGCTGTGCGGCATCTTCGCGGACGTGCTGGGGCTGGAGCGGGTCGGGGCCGAGGACAACTTCTTCGAGCTCGGCGGCCATTCGCTGCTGGCGATGCGGCTGGTCGGCCGGATCCGCGAGGAGCTCGGCACGCCGCTCCAGGTCGCGACGGTGATGACGGCGCCGACGGTGGCCGACCTCGCCGCCCGGATCGGGTCGGACGCCCGCCGGGACGCGCTGCGGGTGCTGATGCCGCTGCGCGAACGGGGCACGGCGGCGCCGCTGTTCTGCTTCCACCCGGCGTCGGGCTTCGCCTGGCAGTACACGGGTCTGCTGAGCCACCTGGGCCCCGACCGGCCGGTGTACGGGCTCCAGTCGCCCGGACTGGCGGGCGCGCAGCCCGAGGTGGACGACGTCGCCGCCCTGGCGGAGCTCTACCTCGCGGAGATCCGTACGGTGCAGCCGCAGGGCCCGTACCACTTCGTCGGCTACTCCTTCGGCGGGACCGTGGCCCAGACGCTGGCGGCGCTGCTGCAGGAGCGCGGCGAGGAGGTCGCCTTCCTGGGCCTGCTGGACGCGTATCCGCCGGAGATCGAGGACTGGTCGTACATCGACGCCCCGGACTGGCGCGAGCGGCTGGAGCGCGAGGAGAGCGGCTTCCTCCTGTCGGTGGCCGGGCTGAACGGGCCGGCGGACGGTGCTCCGGTGGACCGGGCGGAGGCGGTCGGCGCCATCCGCGACAGCCAGGGCCTGCTGGCCGGCTTCGACGAGGCGCTGCTGGGGGCGATCGTCGACACGAACGTGCACTGCGTCCGGCTGCTGTCGCGGAGCCGCACCCGCCGCTACCGCGGTGACGTGCTGTTCTTCACCGCGTCCCGGTCCACGCCGGCGGACGAGGCACCGGGGCTGGTCTGGCCCGCGTACCTGGACGGCCGGATCGAGGAGCACGTCCTGGACTGCTCGCACGACGAGCTGATGTCCCCCGGCGTCATGGCGGAGATCGGCCCGCTGCTGGCCCGTGCCCTGCAGTCCGCCACGCCGGCCGCCCGGGCCTGACCGACCCCTCCCCGGGGGTGGGTGGGGGCGCTCCGGCGCCCCCACCCACACACCCCGCCCCTTCACGGAAGAGAGACCGCCATCATGACCACCGCCCCCGGGCCCCGCATCGACGTCGTCTACCACGACATCACCGTCCGCATCCTGGAGGTGCTGCGCGTGCGCCGGGTGACGCCGCGGATGGTCCGCGTCACCCTCGGCGGGCCGGAGCTCGAAGGCTTCGTCGACCGCTCCCCCGCCGATCACGTCAAGGTGTTCTTCCCCGAGCCGGGCGCCGAACTGCCCGTACTGCCGCGGGTGGCGGACGACGGCGACGGACTGGATTTCCCGACCCGGGCGCCGTTCCCGGTCTCCCGCGACTACACCACCCGCCGCTTCGACCCCGTGGCCGGCGAGCTGGACCTGGACTTCGTGCTGCACGGCCGCGGCGTGGCCGCGCGCTGGGCGGAGCGTGCGGAGCCGGGGATGCGGCTGGGGGTGGCCGGTCCGCGCGGTTCGATCGTGGTGCCGTGGGAGTTCGACTGGTACCTGTTCGCGGGTGACGAGACGGCCCTGCCGGCCATCGCGCGGATGCTGGAGGACCTGCCGGAGGGAGTCCCGGTGAAGGTCTTCCTCCTCGTCGACGACGCGGGCGAGGAGGAGGAGATCCCGACCCGGGCGGACGCCGAGATCGTCTGGCTGCACCGCGGCGGGCTGGCGCACGGCGAGGGCGACTTCCTGGAGAAGGCGGTCCGGGGCGTGGAGTTCCTGCCGGGCCTGCCCTTCGTGTGGGTCGCGGGCGAGGCCGGGGAGCTCAAGCCGGTCCGCCGTTACCTGCACCGGGAACTGCGCCTGAACCGGGACTACACGGACGTGGACGGCTTCTGGAAGCGCGGCGTCGTCAACCTCGACCACCACGAACCGCAGGACGAGGACGACGAGGACAACGTGCCTGCCGGGTAACCCCGTTCAGGATTTAATTAGGTTAGGCTTACCTAAGGGAAAGGGGGAAGCGTGTCCGACCACCATGCGTCCGGCTTCGCCGGCAGAGTCGCGCTGGTCACCGGCGCGGGCCAGGGCATCGGAGAGGCCGTGGTCCGTGCGCTGTACCGCCTCGGCGCCACCGTCGCCGCCACCGACGTGTCGGTGCCGGCCGTCACCGCACTGGCCGCGGAGCTTGACCCGGCCGGATCCGGACAGCGGCCGGCCGCCGAACACCTCGCGGGCTCGGGCGCCGTCCGCGCCTACGGGCTCGACGTCACCGACCCCGCGGCCGTCGACCGGACCGTCGCACGGATCGGCCGGGAGCTCGGGCCGGTCGACATCCTGGTGAACGTGGCCGGGATCCTGCGGTCGGGCCCGGTCGCCGAGCTCACCGACGAGGACTGGGCGGCCACCTTCGCCGTCAACGTCCAGGGCGTCTTCTTCACCTCCCGCGCCGTGGTCCCCGGCATGGCGGCCCGCGGCTCCGGCAGCGTGGTCACCGTCGCCTCGAACGCCGCCGGCATCCCGCGCACCGGCATGTCCGCGTACGCCGCCTCGAAGGCCGCGGCCGTCATGTTCACCAAGTGCCTGGGCCTGGAGTACGCCCGCAGCGGCGTGCGCTGCAACATCGTGGCACCGGGCTCCACGGACACCCCCATGCAATGGGGGCTCTGGAACGGCCCCGAGGCGCCCGGCCGGGTGCTGGACGGGGACCTCGAAAGCTACCGGACCGGGATTCCCCTGGGCAGGATCGCCGACCCGCGGGACATCGCGGACGCCGTCGTCTTCCTGGCCTCGGACCAGGCCCGCCACATCACCATGCAGGACCTCTACGTGGACGGCGGGGCCACGCTGCGCTGACCTGCGCCGGCCCCCGCCCTCCCCTCACTCCGTACGCGCGCCACGCGCCACCCGCAGCCGGGCACCGTCCGGCCGCCCCCGCCTGCCCGCCCCTGCCCCCACCCCTGAAGAGGAGTCACCGTGCCGACGGTCCACCAAGTCGCCACGCCCCCCGCACCGGCCGATCCGGTGCACCCCTCCGTAGGCGCCGCCACCGTCCTGCTCGACGCCTACCAGACGGGCTCGCACTTCCTCGCGACCCCCACCCGGACGCTGCTGGCCCAGGGCATCCGCCAGGAGGTCGCGCACTCCGCCGAACCCCTCCCGGAGCGCGTCGCCAAGGCCCTGGCCGAGGCCCGGCGGGCCGGGCACCCCTGGCCGATGGTGATCGGCGCGATCCCCTTCGCCCCGGACGCCCCCGCCGCCCTGGTCGTCCCCGAATCGCTGCGCAGCGGTCCGCCGCTCGCCTCGGACCCGCTGATCGCCCTGCCCTCGGCCGGGCTCGCGCCTACCGACTGGGCCATCGCCTCCGTCCCCGAACCCGACGTCTACGCCAAGGGCGTGGCCTCGGCCGTGGACCGGATGTGGAAGGGCGAGTTCAGCAAGGTCGTGCTGGCCCGGACGCTCGAACTCTCCTCCGACAGACCGCTGGACATCCCCGCCATGCTCCAGCGGCTCGCCCGCAGGGACCCCTCCGGCTACACCTTCGCGCTCCCCACCGGGCCCGGCCGCAACCTGCTCGGCGCCAGCCCCGAGCTGCTGGTGTCCCGCCGGGGCGACCGGCTCATGTCCAACCCGCTGGCCGGATCGACCCCGCGCAGCGCGGACCTCGCCGAGGACGTCCGCCGGGCCGCCGCCCTGCTCCAGTCCGCCAAGGACCAGCACGAACACGCCGTCGTCGTCGACGCTGTGCACCAGGCCATGGCCCCGTACTGCGTCTCCCTCGACGTCCCGGAGCGGCCCACCCTGCTCCGTACGGCGACCATGTGGCACCTGTCCACCACCGTGACCGGAGTGCTCGCACGGCCCGACGTGTCGGCCCTGGAGATCGCCTCCAGCCTGCATCCGACCCCGGCCGTCTGCGGCAGCCCCACCGACGTGGCCCGCCGGGTGATCGGCGAGACCGAACCCTTCGACCGCGGCTTCTTCACCGGGATGATCGGCTGGGAGGACGCCACCGGCGACGGCGAGTGGGTCGTCACCATCCGCTGCGCCGAGGCCGAGGAGAACCGGCTGCGCCTGTACGCCGGGGCGGGGATCGTCTCCGCGTCCGAGCCCGACGCCGAAACCGCCGAGACCGCCGCGAAGTTCCGTACCTTCCTCGAGGCCGTCGGAGCCCGGCTGTGACCGGCTCCGCGCCCGCCTGGCACCCCTGGCCGGCCGAGTTCGCCGAGCGCTACCGGGCGGCCGGCTGGTGGAGGGGCGAGACCTTCGGCTCGGTGCTGCGGGAGCGGGCCGCGGCCCATCCCGACCGGACCGCCCTCGTGGATCCGGCCGGCGGGGCCGACGGCGGCCGCCGCACCTGGACCTACGCCGAACTCGACGCGCGGGCCGACCGGATGGCCGCCGGCCTCGTAGCCCGCGGCATCGGCCCAGGCGACAGGGTGGTCGTCCAGCTCCCGAACACGGCCGAGTTCTTCGAGGTCGTCTTCGCGCTGTTCCGGATCGGCGCCCTGCCCGTCTTCGCCCTCCCGGCCCACCGGCGCACCGAGATCTCCTACTTCTGCTCCTTCACCGGGGCGGCCGCCTACGTGATCCCCGCGGTGCACGGCGGCCACGACCACCGCGAACTCGCCGCAGAAGTCCGCGCCGAAGTCCCGGGCCTGCGCGAGGTGTTCGTCGCGCACGGCGATCCGGGCGAGTTCACCGCGCTCGCCGACGTGCCGGTCGACGTGCCGGACGGAGGGCTCGGTGACGGGCCCGCCCCGCACGACCTCGCCTTCCTCCAGCTCTCCGGCGGCAGCACGGGCGTGCCCAAACTGATCCCGCGCACCCACGACGACTACATCTACTCGCTCCGGGGCTCGAACGAGATCTGCGGCGTGGACGCGGACTCGGTCTACCTGGTGGCCCTGCCCGCCGCCCACAACTTCCCGCTGTCCTCGCCCGGTTCGCTCGGCGCCCTGTACGCGGGAGGCCGGGTGGTGCTGTGTCCGCAGCCGGCGCCCGACGTGGCCTTCCCCCTGATCGAGTCCGAGGGCGTGACGATCACCGGTCTCGTGCCGCCGCTGGCCCTGCTGTGGACCGACGCCGCCGCGCACACCGACCGGGACCTGAGCAGCCTGGATGTCCTGTTGGTGGGCGGTGCGAAGTTCAGCGAGGAGGCCGCCCGGCGGGTCCGGCCGCGGCTGGGCTGCACGCTGCAGCAGGTCTTCGGGATGGCGGAGGGGCTGGTGAACTACACCCGCCTCGACGATCCCGAGGAGACCGTCGTCACGACGCAGGGCCGGCCCATCTCCCCCGACGACGAGATCCGGATCGTCGACGACGAGGACCGTGAGGTGCCCGAGGGCGAGCCCGGTCATCTGCTCACCCGCGGCCCGTACACGATCCGCGGGTACTGGAACGCACCCGAGCACAACGCCCGGTCGTTCACCGCGGACGGCTTCTACCGGACCGGGGACATCGTCCGGACGACTCCCACCGGACACCTGGTCGTCGAGGGACGCGCCAAGGACCAGATCAACCGGGGAGGCGAGAAGATCGCCGCCGAGGAGGTGGAGAACCACATCCTGGCGCATCCCGCCGTCCACGACGCCAACGTGGTCGGGGAACCGGACCCCTACCTCGGCGAGCGCACCTGTGCCTACGTGATCCTGCGCGAGGGCGCCGAAGCGCCGCGCCCCGCCGAGGTGAAGAAGTTCGTACGGGAACGCGGCCTGGCCGCGTACAAGGTGCCCGACCGGGTGGAGTTCGTCTCCGCCTTCCCGAAGACCGGCGTCGGCAAGGTCTCGAAACGGGACCTGCGCACGGCGGCCGTCGGGCCGCTCCCCCGGCCCGCCGCACCCGCCGCCGTCCCCGCCCCTCCCCACCAGCACTGAACGGAAGAACCCATGGCCCTGCCCGCCATCGCCCCCTACCCGCTGCCGACCGCCGACGAGCTGCCGGCCAACCGCGTCGACTGGACGGTGGACCCGGACCGCGCGGTCCTGCTCGTCCACGATCTGCAGAACTACTTCCTGTCCGCCTTCGACACGGACGCACAGCCCGTCACCGGCATGCTCCAGCAGGTCGCGCGCCTGAAGAAGGAGGCGGGCCGGGCCGGCGTACCCGTCCTCTACACCGCGCAGCCCGGCGGCCAGACCCCGGCCGAGCGCGGCCTCCAGCAGGACTTCTGGGGACCCGGCCTGCCCGCCGACCCGGAGGCGGCCGCGATACCCGCGGCCGTCGCGCCCGGCCCGGGCGACACGGTGCTCACCAAGTGGAAGTACAGCGCCTTCGTACGGACCGACCTCGCCGAGCGGCTGCGCGCGACGGGCCGGGACCAGCTCGTGATCACCGGCGTGTACGCGCACATCGGCGTGCTGATGACGGCGTGCGACGCCTGGATGCAGGACGTCCAGGCCTTCGTCGTCGCGGACGCCGTGGCCGACTTCTCCGCCCGCGAGCACCGGATGGCCCTGGAGTGGGCCGCCGGCCGCTGCGCCGTGGTCACCACGGCCGACCGGGTGTGCGCACAACTGTGAGACCGGCGCCGCGTCGCTCTTGCAGCCGCGGACGGCCTGGACGGCGGCCGTCCGCGGCTGCCGTCCAGGCCGCCCCTTCCGGAGCCACCGGACGACGGGACTTCGGCTCAGCGCCCGGACGGGGCGGCGGCGGCCACCGGCTGGTCGGTGTCGCCGTGCCAGGTGGGCCAGCCCAGGAGGCGGGGGCGTTCGGTGACCCATGCGTGGGTGTCGGCGCCGATCTCGGCGCTGATGAGGTCTTCGAGCAGGGTGTTGTAGCGCGCGACGAGGTCGCGGTGGGCCGGGTCGGCGGCGAGGTTGCGCGTCTCGTGCGGGTCCTCGGAGCGGTCGTAGAGGACCACGTCGTTCTGGGCGTACAGGTCCTCGGGGCCGGTGGGCCGATTGGGGTTGAGCGGGGAGAAGTAGCGGCCGAAGGTGTAGCGGCTGTCGGTGTAGCCGCGCAGGAACCCGCGCTTGCTCCAGTCCGGGCGGAGGTCGCCGGACTGGATCCGCCCGGGTGCTTCGGGGTCGGCGAACTCGAACCAGAAGGAGGCGTCCAGGGCCGTGACCGACTCGACGGCGGTGAGGACGCCGTCACGGATGGTGCCGCCGTTCAGGGCGGGGGTCATCGAACGGCCCTTGAGTGCGGGGTAGCGGGTGGCGGCCTCGGCCGGGCCGACGCCGGCGAACTCGAGCAGGGTCGGGGCGATGTCGACGGCCGAGGCGAGGGCCTCGATGCGCGCTCCGTGGGGGAAGTCGGGGTGGCTGAGGATGAACGGGACGTGGAAGTTCTCGTCGTAGACGAGGGCGCCCTTCTGGCGCAGGCCGTGCGAGCCGGCCATCTCCCCGTGGTCGGAGGTGAAGACCACGACGGTGTGGTCGGCCTGCCCGGAGGCCTCCAGGGCGTCGAGGACGAGGTCGATGCTGCGGTCCACGTCGCGGACGGCGTTGAGGTAGAAGTTCAGGCCGTCGTGCCAGTGCCGGTCGTCGGCGACGGGGCCGAAGATGGTGTCGAGCATCCGTGCGAACTCGGCCACGGCCGGTGCCGCCCCGGACAGGTCGTCGTGAAGGCTGGCGGGCAGGTCGAGGTCCCACCGGCGCTGGTAGACCGGAACGTTGGCGGCCGCCTTGGCCACGACGGCGTGGGCGAGGCCGAACGGGAGTTGCACCTGAGACGAGCCGCCGTAGTCGAAGCTCATGATGTCGTGCGGGTTGACGAAGTTGACCGCCATGAACCAGGGCTGGTCGGCTTCCACGACCGGGGCCCGGTTGCGCAGCCAGCGCACGGCCTGGCCGGCGATCACCGGGTCGAGCTTGAGCCCGGCCCAGGCACCGCCGTCGATGTCGCCCCAGTCGTTGAACTCGCTGAACCCGTAGGGCTCCAGCGCGTTCGTGGTGGGGCCGGGGTTCTGGGGGGTGACGTAGGCGTTGGAGAGGTGCCACTTGCCCTGGTAGGTGCAGTAGTAGCCGGCCTCGCGGAGCATCGTGCCGAGGGTGCCCAGTCGCGGGTCGAGCGGGCGGATGTACGGCATGTTGTCGTTGTCGTAGATCTCGGTGAGCGGCAGGTGCTGGCCGGTGTAGATGACGGACCGGGCGGAGCTGCACATGGCCGAGGCGGTGTAGTACCGCTCGAAGGTGGTGCCCCGCTCGGCGATCCGCTCCCGGGCGGGCAGCGAGAAGCCCTGCGGACGGGGAAGCACCGCGCGTTCCTCGTCGGTGACGATCATCAGGATGTTCGGACGGCGTGTCATGGCCCTCAGTCCTTCGAGGTGATCCAGGCCCGGCCCGCGTGTGACGCAAGAGGGCACGGGCACCCGGCGGTGCGTTCGGGCTGAATCTAGATCTGCGGCCACATGAAGCATGCGAGGACGCGGCCGGCCTCGGCCGTCCGGGTGATCCCGGCGAAGGGCCCTAGGCGGAGCGGTCCAGCGAGTTCTTCACGTACGCGCCCGGCGTCTGCCCGAAGTGGCGGCGGAAGGCCAGGATGTAGCCGTTGGTGCTGACGAACCCCACCCGGGCGGCGACCGCGCTGACCAACTGGCCCTGTTCCAGCAGGCTCAGGGAGTGGTTGAGCCGGAGCCGGGTGCGCCATTCGGAGAAGGCCATGCCCGTCTCGGCGCGGAAGGCCCGGCGCAGGCTGGTCGAACTCGTGTAGAGGTTCTCCGCCCACTCCGTGGCCGTGCGCGGGTCGCTCGGGGTCCGGGCCAGCTCCCGTGCCACGGCGCCCGCGGTGTGGCTGGTGGGCTGGGGCAGGGGCAGGCAGTTGCGGTGCCCGGCGGACAGCGCGGCGAAGACCCGGGGGTCGTCGGCCTCGGCCACGGTGCTGCGCATCCGGCCGAGGACCAGGCGGCGCTGGGCGCCGGTGATGTTGATCGTCGTGACGTCCCGGTACGGCAGTTCGAACAGATCCGCGTCGAAGGACTCGACGGCGATGACGGAGTCGGCCCCGAACCGTGCGCTGTGCGCGATGCCGGCCGGGATCCACAGGGCCAGCGAGGCGGAGAGTTCGTAGTCCCGGCCGAGGGCGGTGACCACGATCCGGCCGACCGGCACGTGCAGGAACTGGTGGAACTCGTGTACGTGCAGGGGGTGTCCGCCCTCGGCGATGAAATCGTCGTCGGTCGCGAGCACGGAGTCCGCCCGGATCTCCTCCTCGCGCACGCTGCGCAGTCCCGTCTCGGCCACAACATCCTCCCCGTACCGCAGAGGCCGTGTTCTTGACCTCTGATTGTGAGCGGTTCGCCTCCGGCATTGGACCGGACCCCGCTTTGGTAAGGCTAGCCTAACTTCGAGCTTGAGCAGGTGAGGAGCACCCCAACACCCATGAAGCAATCGGCTTCGCCGGCGCCGCCGCCGGCCCCACCACTTCCGAGGCCCCGTTCCTCGCGCGCAACGGTGATCGTGGTGCTCGCCGGCCTGATCCTGGCCGCCGTGACCATCGCGAGCATCGGCCTCGGCGCCCGTGACATCTCACCGCTCGAAGTGGTCCGGATCGTGCTCCACCCGGGCGCGGAGGGCTACAACAGCGACGTCCTGTGGACGGAGCGGATACCCCGCACCTTCCTCGGCCTCGCGGTCGGCGCCGCACTGGGCGCGTCCGGGCTCATCATGCAGGCGCTGACGATGAACCCGCTGTCCGAACCGGGCATCCTGGGCGTGCAGCAGGGTGCGGCGATGTTCGTCGTACTCGGCATCCTCTTCCTCGAAGTGTCCAGTGTGCAGGGCTACTTCTGGATGGCACTGACCGGTTCGGCGGTGACCGCCGTCCTCGTCTACCTGATCGGGACCCGCACCAACGCGGGCAGCAGCACCATCGGTCTCGTCCTCGCGGGCGTCGCCGTCGCCGCGGTGATGTCCTCGCTCATCACCCTGCTCGTCGTGCGCGACGAGGCCGTCTACGCCCACCTGCGCTTCTGGTCGGTGGGCCAGCTCACCGGCCGGGGCCAGTTCCTGGGCCAGATCACCCCGTTCGCGATCGTGGGGCTGCTGCTGGCACTGCCGCTGGGCCGCACCCTGAACCTGCTGAGCCTCGGCGACGAGACCGCCCGCGGCCTCGGCATCCGGGTGGAGCGGGCCCGGCTCGCGAGCGCGGCCGTGGCGGTCCTGCTGTGCGCCGCCGCCACCGCGGCCGTGGGGCCGGTGGCCTTCGTCGGGCTGGTCGCCGCGCACTGCGCCCGGATGCTCGTGGGCGCGGACCACCGCTGGTCCCTCCCCCTCTCCATGGTGTGCGGAGCCGTCCTGCTCGTCGGCGCCGACACCGCGGGACGGCTGGTGATCGACCACGGCGAGATCCAGGTGTCGGTGATGACCGCCCTGGTCGGCACCCCCTTCTTCGTGTGGCTCGCGCGCCGCCGCGACCTGGTCCGGATGTGAGTGGAATGCCGAGAACACACCAGGAGCGCAGCCGCGTCGAGCAGCCTCCCGGCGCCGCGCCCCTCCCTCCGCCCCGGGGCGGTTCCGGGGACACCGCCGCCGAGCTGAGGGCCGCCACGGTGCTCCGGCTGCGCCGCGCCCACCGGGCCAAGGGCCGCCGTGCCGCCACCGTCGCCTGCGTGCTCGTCCTGGCCCTGCTCGGCCTGGTCGTCGCCTCGGTGCTGCTCGGGGGCGTGAAGCGGATCCCGGCGGCCGACATCCTGCCCGCGGCCTTCGGCATGCGCACCGGCCTCGCCGACTACGTGATCTTCCGCATCCGGATGCCGCGCGCTCTGGCGGCCCTGCTCGCCGGAGCCCTCTTCGGCCTCTCCGGGGCCCTGTACCAGCGGCTGGTCCGCAACCCGCTGGCCACCCCCGACATGATCGGGATCTCCGCCGGGGCGGGAGCGGGCGCCACCACGATGCTGCTGTTCGCCCCGGCGGTCCCCTTCGGGGTTCCCGTGGCCGCCCTCGGCGGGGCCTTCCTCCTCGTGACGACGGTGCTCGCGCTGAGCCGCCGCGGCGGGCGCGTGGACACGTACCGCCTGGTCCTCGTGGGCATCGGCCTGGGTTCAGTGTGCACCGCCTACGTGAACTACCTGTTCACGGTGGCCGGCCAGCACGGCATCGCCCAGGTGATGCGGTGGCTGGTCGGCAGCGTCAACGACGTCACGTGGGAAGGGGTGTCCACGCTGGCGGGAGCGCTCGCCGTGTGCGGGATCTGCACGGCGCTGCTGTCCCGCTCCCTCGGGAGCATGGCCCTCGGCGACCAGCTCGCCCAGGGACTCGGCACCCGGGTGGCCGCCGCCCGGACCGCGACCCTGCTGCTCGGGGCGGGGGCCGCGGCTCTGGCCACCAGCGTGACGGGCCCGATCGGTTTCGTCTCCCTGATCAGCGGTCCGATCGCGGTCCGGCTGGTGGGCGCGGACCGGTCCGTGGCCCTGGCCGTCCCCATCGGCGCGGTCATCGTGCTCGGCGCCGATGTCCTCGCCCAGCACGCCCCCCTGATCAGCCCGGTGCCGACGGGCGTCCTCACGGCGCTGCTCGGCGCCCCCTACTTCGTCTGGCTGATCCTCCGGCGCAGGCAAGGAGCCACCGCATGAGCGCACGACCCGTACTCGCCGCCCCGGACGCCGGCTTCCGGCTCGAAGCCCGCGGCATCAGCGCCGGCTACGACCGCAAGCCGATCATCGAGGAGCTGTCCCTCGGGATCGAGCCCGGCCGGATCACCGCACTCGTCGGCCCGAACGCCTGCGGCAAGTCGACCCTGCTCAAGTCGGTCGCCCGGCTGCTGCCCGTCGCGGCCGGCTCGGTCCTCCTCGAAGGCCGGGAGATCCACGCCCTGTCCACCCGCGAAGTGGCCCGGCGCCTCGGCATCCTGCCCCAGTCGCCGATCGCCCCGGAGTCCATCACCGTCGGCGACCTCGTCTGGCGCGGCCGTCATCCGCACCGCCGGTTCGGGCAGCGGCGCACCGCCGCCGACGACGAGGTCATCGCGGACGCCCTGACGGCGACCGGCACGGCCGAGCTGATCGACCGCCCGGTCGACCAGCTCTCCGGCGGCCAGCGCCAGCGCGTGTGGATCGCCCTCGCGCTCGCCCAGGACACCCCGACGCTGCTCCTGGACGAGCCGACCACCTACTTGGACATCGCCCATCAGATCGAGGTCATGGACCTCCTCGCCGACCTCAACGAACAGGCCGGCAAGACGATCGTGCTGGTGTCCCACGACCTCAACCAGGCAGCCCTGTACGCCTCGACCATCGTCGCCATGCGCGACGGCCGGATCGTGCGCCAGGGCACCCCCGAAGAGGTGCTCACCGAGCGGACCGTGGCCGAGGTCTTCGGCCTCGACTGCCTCGTCGTCCCCCATCCCCGATCGCAGCGGCCGCAGATCTTCCCGCTGGGCCGTCGTACCCCCGCATAGGAGCCCAACACCATGTCCGTCCTGAACAGAACGAGCCGCCGCCCGGCCCGTGCCCTCGCCGCCGTCGCCGCGGCCGTCACCTGCCTCGGCCTGCTCACCGCCTGCGGCGAGGACTCGACGGCCGCGAAGGACAAGCCCGCCGCCGAAGCCGACGCCTCCGCCGGCTTCCCCGTCTCGCTCGCCAACGCGTGGGGCAAGACGCAGGTCAAGAAGAAGCCGGTGAAGGTCGCGACGGTCTCCGACGGTGACACCGCCATCGCCCTGGCCCTCGGCAACGTCCCGGTGATCACCCCGGACGTCGAGGACGGCGCCAAGATCCCCGAGTACAAGCAGCGGGCCATCGACAAGCTGGGCGCCGGCAAGCTGAAGACGTACGACGACGCCGACGGAACCGCCTACGAGGCCATCGCCGCCGAGGCCCCCGACGTCATCCTCGGCATGAACACCTGGGAGATGGACGCCGACTACGCCAAGCTCCAGCCGATCGCACCGGTGGTCACCTTCACCGACAAGGCCCACGCCGACACCCTCACCTGGCAGGACCGGCTGAAGACCGCCGCGAAGGCCCTCGGCCTGAGCGCCAAGGCGGAGGAGGTGATCGCGGCGAACGAGAAGGCCACGGCCGACGCCGCCGCCGCGCACCCCGAGTTCAAGGGCAAGACGTACACCTACACGGTCGTCCACCCCGAGCAGATCAGCTTCATGTCCTACGCCGCCCAGGACCCGGGCGTCTTCGAGAAGCTCGGCTTCACCAAGACCGACAAGGCGAAGAACTACGCGCCGGACAAGAACGCCGTGAGCCTGGAGAACCTCGACCAGCTCGACGCCGACGTCCTCCTCGTCACCTACCCCTTCGGCGACCGGGGCGTGATCAGCGCGACCGAGCTGGAGTCCAACAAGCTGTTCCAGTCGCTGAACGCGGTGAAGACCAAGCACTTCACGGTGATCCCCTCGGACAACTCCCTGTCCTCGGCCATCGCCTACCCGGACCCGCTGAGCGCCCCGTGGGTGGTCGAGCAGCTCACTCCGCTCCTCGCGAAGGCCGCCGCCGGCCAGTGACGACCGCCGTCACACGGTGTCCCGGACGGGCCCGTCTCCCTCGGGAGGCGGGCCCGTCCGCGTCCCGGTTGTGCGCAGGGTGCCAGTGCCGTGGCCCGTGGGTTGGATGCGGGGCGCACGGCTCGACGTAGCGTGGCCGCAACCCGGATGTACCGGACGGATGTGAAGGAGCAGTCGGATGTCCACCCGCAGTCCCCGCTCGGTCGTCACCTTCCCCATCGTGCTCAGGGAGCTGACGGTGTTGCGCGTCTCGGACGTCACGCCCGGGATGCGGCGGGTGACGCTCGGCGGGCCCCAGCTGCACGCCTTCGAGCACGCCGGTCTGTCCCTCCCGCCCCTGCGCACCGAGGGGTTCGACGACCACGTGAAGTTCTTCTTCGCCGAGGAGGGCCGGGAGCCGGTGCTGCCCCGGCAGAACGTGAGCAGCCTGGACTGGCCCTCGGACGGCCGTCCGATCTCCAAGGACTACACGCCGGTGCGGTTCGACCAGGTGGCCGGGGAGATCGACTTCGACTTCGTCCGGCACGACGGCGGGATCGCCTCGTCCTGGGCGCAGCAGGCGGCTCCGGGCCAGGTGACCTGGATCGCCGGTCCGAAGATGTCGCACGGTCACCCCGAGGGCGCGGACTGGCTGTTGGTGCTCGGCGACGAGACGGCCCTGCCGGCGATCGGCCGGTGGCTTGCGGAGATGCCCGCGGGGACCCGGGCCCGGGTGTTCGTCGAGGTCGGCGAGGACGGCCACCGCCAGGAGCTGCCGACGAAGGCCGACGCCGAGGTCACCTGGCTGGTCCGGGACGGTGTGCCGGCCGGCCGCAGCGACCTGCTGGAGCGCGCGGTACGGGACATGGAGTGGCTGCCGGGCACGGTCTTCGTCTGGGCGGCCGGGGAGGCCGTCACCCTCAAGGGCATCCGGCGTCATCTGACGGTGGACCGCGGTGTCCCGCGCGAGCAGACCCACATCACCGGCTACTGGCGGCGTGCGGAGGTCGCGCCGGGCCTCGCCGAGCCCGCCGACCCGGACGTCCTGGAGGGCGAGGACGCGCACGGGCGGCTGCACGAACTGACCGACCTGGCCCCCGGGCTGGCGATCCGCGTGGCCGTCACGCTGGGGCTGGTCGACCTCGTCTACCAGGGCGTACGGGAGCCTGCGGAGCTGGCCCGGCGCAGCGGGACCGAGCCGCGCACGCTGGGCGCGCTGCTGAAGTACCTCGTGGAGATCGAGGTGTTCGCGGTGGCGGAGGACGGGTACCGGCTCACCGCGGTGGGCGAGGAACTGGTGGAGGACGACCACTCGTTGGAGGAGTACGACCTGCGCGGCGCCCAGGCCGCCTTCGACCTGTCGCTGGCGGGCCTCGCCGAGCGGCTGCGTTCGGGCGGGAACGGCTGCCGGACGGCGTCCGGCGAGACCTTGGCCGAGGCGCTGCGCACCGATGTGCGGCTGGGCGGTTCGGCCCGTACCGCGATCGAGGACGAGGCCCGGTGGGTGGCCTCCGGAGTGGTGTCCGCCTTCGACTGGTCGGCGGTGGACGTCCTCGGCGCGTCGGGCAGCGGCGCCGGCACCGTCGTCAACGCGCTGGTCAAGGAGTTCCCCGGGCTGCAGGTGCGGCTCGCCGCCCTGCCGTCGGTGCTGGGCGTCCTCGGCGGGCAGATCCTCGATCCGGAGGTGCTGCCCCGGGTGGAACTCGTGGCGCAGTCCCATCCGGTGCCCTCCGGTGCAGGGACGCTGCTGCTGTGCCGGCTGCTGGAGTGGCTGCCGGACGAGGACGCGGTGCTGACCCTCTCCGAGGCGGCGGCCGCACTGCCGGCCGACGGCGCCCTGGTGCTGGTCGAGCAGGTGGAGGCGGCCGACCCGGACGACATCGACGCGGTCCTGCACCACCTGCGGCTCACCGCGGCGTTCGGCTCCGGGCTGCGCTCGGCGGCGGACGTGACCGGCCTGGCGGAGCGCGCCGGCCTCGGGGTCCGCGCCTGCCGTGACATCGGCTGGGACCACCGCCTGTGGGTCCTCACCCCGTCGGCCTGATCCGGCCGGGGCCGTCCGGCCCAGGTCCGGAAAACGCCGTACATGACCATGTTCGCGCCACTAGAATCCGGCCGGGTTCGGGCGCGACGCGGGGGGCCGAGTGGACGCATTGGTACCGGGTGATCCCGCGCGGGTGGGGCCCTACCACGTCGTGGCACGGCTCGGCAGCGGCGGCATGGGGCGGGTCTACCTGGCGCGGACGCCCGGCGGGCGGAGCGTGGCCGTGAAGGTGGTGCATCCGGAGCTGGCCCGGGATCCGGAGTTCAGGCGGCGGTTCGCCCGCGAGGTCGCCGCCGCGCGGGCGGTGGACGGGAGGTTCACCGCGCAGGTCCTCGCCGCCGGAGTGGACGACCCGACGCCGTGGCTCAGCACGGTGTTCGTACCCGGGATGTCGCTCGCCGAGGCGGTGGCCGAGCACGGTCCCTTCCCCGAGGCCTCGGCCCTCGCCCTGGCCCGCGGACTGGCGGCGGCGCTCTCGGCCGTGCACGCCGCCGGGCTGGTGCACCGTGACCTAAAGCCCTCCAACGTGCTGCTGGGCCCCGACGGGCCCCGGGTGATCGACTTCGGCATCTCGCGGGCCACCGAGGCGAGCGCCCTGACCCGGACCGGGATGACCGTCGGGTCTCCCGGCTTCATGTCACCGGAGCAGGCCTCCGGGGCTGCCGTCGGCACCGCCTCCGACGTGTTCTCGTTCGGGGCGGTGCTGGCCTTCACGCTCAGCGGCGAGAGCCCGTTCGGGGACGGCGCCACTCCGGCGCTGCTCTACCGGGTCGTGCATTCCGAGCCGCGGCTGGAGGCTCTGTCCGGGGTCGTGCTGGACCTCGTACGGCGTTGCCTGGCCAAGGACCCGGCGGAGCGGCCTTCCGTGGAGGCCCTGCTCGCAGAGCTCTCGGCCGGGGCGGACGGGACGGCTGAGGCGGACCGGGCGGACGGAGCCAGTCCGGTCGGATCCGGCTGGCTGCCGCCCGCCGTCGCGCACAGCCTGCTCTCGCGCGCCTCCTCGGCCCTGGCGGCGGACTCCGACCCGTCGCTGACGGCCGCTCCCGCGGGGTACGAGCCCACGCGGGTGGACCCGTCGGCCGCGGCCCTCGCCGACCCTTCGACCCCGCCTGAGGCGGCCGGGGCGGCCGGGGCGGGGTCCACGGCCCGCGCGCGGATCCGGAAGGCACCCTTCCTTGCCGCCGCGGCCGTCGTGGTGGCCGCGGCGATCGGCGCCCTGGCGTACACGGCGGTTCAGCACGGGAAGGATGCGGACGACCCGTCCTACGCGTCCCAGGACGACAACGGCGCCGCGACGTCCGAGGAACCCGCCCCGGAGACCACCGACCCGTTCGACGGCTGGTCCATGGCGGACGAAGCGGAGATCCGACTGCCCACCGGACACGGCATCGACGCCTCCGACTTCAAAAGCGCGAAGGCGGGGGACGGTTTCGACGTCAATCTGCACGAGAACGGGGACCTCGCCGGGGACGACATCCTGCTGCTCAAGGACGCGGATTCCGACGTGCACGGCGACTGCCTCGCGGAGGAGTGGACCTCCGACTACGGGACCCTGGTGGAGGACGCCGACTGGGGCGTCTCCGACACGATCTGCGTGCGCGTCTCCGGCGGCATGCTGCTCGTCCTGGAGGTCAACCACATCGCCGACGGCCAGGACGGGTACCTGGAGGCCCTCGCCGAAGTGTGGGAACAGGAGTAGTGGGACGGGGCGCCGGCACTCACTGCTCGCCGAGCACCATCCACTTCTCCGGCTCTCCCAGCGGTTCGAATCCCACCTCGGCGTAGACCGCGTGGGCGTCTGCGGTGGCCAGGAGGATGCGGCGCAGCCCGCAGGGGGCGAGGTGCTCCTTGACGGCGCTCACCAGGGCCGTGCCCAGGCCCTTGCCGCGTACGGCGGGATCGATGTAGACGTCGCAGAGCCAGGCGAAGGTGCTCTGGTCGGTGACCACCCGCGCGTAGCCGGCCTGCGCACCGGACGCACTGTCGTAGAGGCCGAAGTTCAGGGACTCGGCGATGGCCAGGTCCTGCTTCTCCCGGGGCCGGCCGAGGGCCCAGTACGCGTCCTGCGACAGCCACCGGTGTATCAGCGCGCGATCGAGGCGCTCGGGGGCGGTGGAGATTTCATAACCGGGCGGAAGGGCACTGTTCATGCCCGCATCCAAGCAGCCGGGCCGTACGCAGGCCAACGAATTCCCGCAGGACGGCGGGTGATCCGTCCGGCGTGTCCGTCGACGGCCGGCAGGGGCGGCCCGGTACCGCTGGAGGACCTCCGCGCTCCGGGGAGCGGGTATCGGTTCGGCCCTGGTGGACGATGTGGCGCGAGCCCGGCCACGGAACGGGTCCCGTGGCCGGTGGGCCCACCCGTCACCCGCGTCGGTGACGGGTCAGGCGGCGGCCGCCGGGGCGGCGACGGTCTCCCAGGCGTACCCGTCCGGGTCGGTGAAGGCCCCGGCGCCGGCGCCGAGGACGAGACGGTGCGATCCGGTGCCGTCGGCGGGGACGCCGACGTCCTTGGCGAGGGCGCGGCGCCCGTACAGCGCCAGCTTGACGGGGCCCTGCCCGGCGGCGAACTCGACGTACTTGCGGCCGTAGCTCTTCGCCACCACGAGGCCCCGGCCGACGTAGAACTTCCTGCTCTCGGCCACGTCCTCGGCTCCGAGCAGGAGGACGACCTGTTCGATCTCCCGGGTGGCCGGGCCGGTGTCCTTCTTCGCCGAAGTCGCGATCTTCAGGATCGTCCCGTCCGGGGCCCGTACGACGCCGCTGTAGCCCCAGAACGACTTCGAGGCGGGCTTGAGCGTCGTCGCGCCGGCGTCGAGGGCGGCGCCGACGAAGGCGTTGACGTCGGCCGGCCGGGCCACGGTGAGCGCGAGCGCGAACCCGCGGAAGCCGGTCGTCGGCGCGTCCGAGGCACGCAGGCGCACCTGCGTGCCCAGACCGAAGGCGGTGTAGAAGCGGTCGGCGGCCGTGGGGTCGGCCACCTCGAGGGTGACGGATGCGAGGGAAGTCATACCCGTCACGCTAGGCGCCGCTCCCCCGCCGGTGCTTCTCGATTCCTGACCGATCCGGTCAGGTGTGCAGACGGCTGTTGGAGCCTTCCTGGTCTCCCGCGCTCTCGTCGTTGAACCAGTAGTCACCGGCCGCCAGGTAGCGGAAGCAGTGCGTGCTCTCGTTGGGCAGTTCGACGGTGACCGCGCGCTTGCCGTCCTTGCGCGGCCGCAGGGTGTGGACCCCAGGCTGCCAATCGTTGAAGTCGCCCACCACACTCACCGTCCCGGCCGGGCTGTCCGCGGGGAGGACGAAGGTCACCTGGGTACGGTCCTTGCGCAGCTTGCGCTCCAGCATCAGGGGCTCCTAAGGGCACGGGGGCGGATCCCACCCATCCTGGGCACTGGAGCTGCCGCTCGCATGCCGACGCCGCCGCCGACCCTCCGGCATCACCCTTACGCCACCATCCGTAGCCGGATGCGTGCGGAACGCTCCTGCCCGGTCCGCGCCCGTGCGGGTCGCGTCGCGCCCCGTCGGCGGTTCGCCGGCGCGAACCGCGACACGTGCGGCATTAGGCTCGGAGGAGGCCGAGAAGGAGATGTGGCATGTGTCGCTGGCTCGCGTACCTGGGTTCGCCGATGCTCCTCGATGCCGTGCTCTACCGGCCGGAACACTCGCTGATCAACCAGAGCCTCCGCTCGCGGATGGGCGTCGAGTCGACCAACGGCGACGGTTTCGGCATCGGCTGGTACAGCGGGAACGACGACGGCACGCCTGCGGTCTTCCGTGACATCGGCCCCGCCTGGAACAACCGCAACCTGCGGGAGCTGGCCGCCCACGTGCGCTCCAGCCTGTTCTTCGCGCACGTCCGTGCCTCGACGGGCTCGGCGATCCAGCAGACCAACTGCCACCCGTTCCGGCACGGTCGCTGGCTGTGGATGCACAACGGCGCGGTCACGGACTTCCACCGGCTGCAACGGGACCTCTGCATGGCGGTCGACCCGGCGCTCTTCCCCTCCATCGAGGGCTCCACGGACTCCGAGGTGATGTTCTACCTGGCAGTCACGTTCGGCCTCGACCAGGACGTCCCCGGCGCCGTGGCCCGCATGGCGGGCCTGGTCGAGGATCTCGGAAGGCAGCACGGGGTGCCGAATCCGCTGCAGATGACGGTCGCGGTGAGCGACGGCGAGCGGGTGTGGGCGTTCAGGTATTCCAGCCAGGGCCGGTCCCGGTCGCTGTACTACAGCAGCAGGGCCGACACCGTACGCCATCTCTATCCGGAACTGGACTACCTCCGCGAGGTCTCCGACGAGACCCGGATCGTGGTCTCGGAACCCCTGGGCGACCTGCCCGGCGTCTGGAACGAGCTGCCGGAGGCCAGCTATTCGGTGATCCCTTCCGGCCGGCACACGGACTACTTCCCGTTCCACCCGAAGTCTCCGTGACCGGTCGGCCGGCCGCGCGCCGCGGGACGGCCCCGCCGCTGCGGCGGGGCCGTCCCTTGAGGTGCCGTGTTTGCCGTGTTGGCGCGTTGCGGCGTGTCACTCCGGCGCGGTCGAGTGCGTCCAACTCGTGCACAGCGCCCAGATGATGAACACGTCGATCGCGATGATGATGATGGACCACCAGGGCTGGTACGGCAGCCACATGAAGTTGAAGAGCACACTGAGGCTGGCGAGCGCGATGCCCGCGCCCCGGGCCACGTTCGATCCGGCGATCAGGCCCACTCCGGTGAGCACGACGATGATGCCGAGGACGAGATGGATCCAGCCCCATGCCGTCAGGTCGAATTCGAAGACGTAGCTGCCGATGCGCGCGTAGACGTCGTCATTGGCGATGGCCGCGATGCCCTGGAAGATCGCAAGGCAACCGGTCACGAGGAGGAGGACCGCGGCGAACAGCGTGCCCGTGCTCCCCGCACCATCGTGTTGGCTGCCGGGGAACAGCGGCGCGTTGCCCGGCGCAGGGCCGGTGTTCCAGTTCCCCCCGGTCGGTGTCGGCTGACCCATGGAATTCACCTCACAGATGGCGGTACGGCGCCGGACCGTCCTGCTCCGGCTGTGCCGGGTCACAGGCATCGGCGCCCACATCGCAGTGTCGTCCGGCGGACGGGTTGTTGTGATCACCCGAAGCGGGTGGTCTTCGCTCCCCCGGGGAGCGCGTGCGCCGTCAGGCCGGCAGCTGGCGCATTTCGAGGACCCGCAGGCCCAGGGACTGGAAGCGCGTGAGCAGACCGTACAGGTGGGCCTCGTCGGCCACGCTGCCGTGCAGGAGGGTCTGCTCCCGGACGGGGACCCGGGCGAGCTCGGGGAAGTTCGCGGCGAGCGTGTCCGGCACGACGCCCGAGACGCGGAATTCGTAGCGCATGAGAGCACTTCACTCCTCTCGGAACGAAGGCGTCGGGGGTGGGACTGGGACGGTGCCCGGCCCGCTCCTGGCCTTCGCTCCCATCGTCGGTCCTCGCCCGGCGGCTCGGCATCGCCCGGTACGGGCGAGAAGGCCGGGTGCCGCCCTCGGCCGCCGAGCCCGACCTCACGGCGTCACGGCGTCACGGCGTCACGGCGTCACGGCGTCACGGCGTCACGGCGTCACAGCATCCCGAGGTCCTGCGCCCGGTGCACGGCCTCGCTGCGGCGGGTGACGGAGAGCTTGCGGTAGATGCTCTTCAGGTGGGTCTTCACCGTGTTCGCCGACAGGTACAGCTCGGCCGCGATCTCCTCGGTGGACAGCAGCTCGGCGGCCTTGCGCAGCACCTCGGTCTCCCGCCCGCTGAGCGGCTCCACCACGGGCGGCTGCTGCCCGCCGGCCATCGACGCAGGCGCGCGTGCCGGGGTGCGGGAGTGCAGCCAGCCGTGCAGCCGGGCCAGCTCCGGTTCCCGGCGCAGGATCCGGCGCACCCAGGGACCGCTCTCCGTGAACATCCGGCGCAGTCCCTCCGGCCGGGCGAGCCCCAGCGCCTCCCCCAGGCGCCGCCGGGCCTCCTCGGGGTCGCCGTCCGCCGCGGCGATCTCCGCCCGGAGCAGGCGCGCCCGTGCCCGTACCGGCGCCGCCACGCCGTCGTCCGCCGGCATGCCCGCGAGCACCTCCGCCGCACGGTCCCCGTGGCCGGCGGCCAGCAGGGCGCGGGCCCGGGCCAGCACCTGCTCCGGCCGGTCGCCGTCCTCGCCCCCTGCGCCCTCCACGGCGTCCAGGACCTGGAGTGCGGCGACGGCGTCACCCCGTACCAGGTGTGCCGCCGACTCGGCCACCGCCAGCCCGGCCACCGCCCAGGAGTGCAGCCGTACCGGCGCCCCTGCCGTCCGCAGCGGACGGAGGGCGGCGAGCGCGGCCTCCGCGTCGCCTTCGGCCGTCGCGATCCCGGCGCCGGTCACGGCGGTCAGGACCGCGGCCACGGGTTCCGGCCGGGGCCCCGCCTCCGAGCCCGCCAGATCGAGGTGGGAGCGGGCGGCCGCCAGGTCGTCCTGCTGGAGGGCCACGCCCGCGAGGGCGAGGTGGCCGGCACCGGTCCGGCGTCCGGTCGGCAGGGCGTACTGCTCGGCCGCGGCGAGCGAGGCGCGGGCGTGCGCGACCGCCTGCCGCAGCCGGCCGCGCAGCAGCTCGGCCAGGGCGAGTGAGCCGAGCGCGTCGCAGAGCGGGTACTCCGTACCGGGCTTCCCGCACACGTCGACGGCGGAGGTGAGGACCGACACCGCGCGGTCGGGGTGTCCGGCGCCGAGCTCGGCCGCGCCGAGGGCCGCCAGCACCAGGGCGCGGATCTCGGGACGCTCGGCGAGCAGGTGCGGCGGCAGTTCAGGGAGCACGCGCTCGATGTCGGTCGCCGCCCGTTCGGTGGCCGTCAGGTCGTCCGCCAGCCGCCCTGCGAGTACGCCGACGAAGGCGCGGGCCAGCCTCGCCGCAGGGCCGGCGTCCGGGCCCGGGTGGGCGTCCGCCCGCCGCAGCCCGGCCTCGCACCCCGCGAGGTCCTGTTCGGCGAGCCGGCAGGCCGCGCCGACCAGTGCGGGAGCCGCACCCGTCCGATCGGCCGGCATTCCGGCGAACACCCGGCCCAGCTGATCCGCGTCCAGGCCGGTGAAGAGCCGGCCGATCGCCAGGTTGTCGACCACGTGCGCCGCCGCGAACTCCCAGTCACCGGCGGCCGCGCCCTGGACGACCGCTTCCGTGAGCCGGCCGGTGCGGGCCAGCCAGCGCGCCGCCCGCCCGTGCAGCCGGGGTTCGAGTCCGGGACTGCGCTGCCGCAGGTGCGCGCGCAGGACTTCGGCGAACAGCGGATGCAGCCGGTACCAGGCCGACGCGTCGATCCGTTCCAGGAACGCGTTGTCCCGGGCCAGCCCGACGAGCGTCCGGGCGGCGTCGCTGCGGCCGGTCAGCTCGTCCGCGAGCTCCGGATGGATGCGGTCCGTGACGCAGACCCGCAGCAGCAGGTCCTGCGTCAGCGGCGGCTGCGCGTCGAGGACCTCCTTCAGGAGGTAGTCGGCGATGATCGTGCGGTCGGCGGCGAACTGACGGAGGAACCTCTCGGGGTCGGCGCTGTGCTGCATCGCCAGGGCGCACAGGCGCACCCCCGCCGCCCACCCCTCGGTCCGCTCCACCAGCAGCCGGATCCCCTCCTGGGAGACCGCCAGCCGGTGCTCGCCCAGCAGCGCCTCGGCATCCTCGTGGGTGAACCGCAGGTCCGCCTGGCGGATCTCCGTGATCTCGCCGGCCGCCCGGTAGCGGTGCAGCGGAAGGACCGAGTCCGTGCGGCCGGTGAGCACGATGCGCAGGCCCCCGGCCGCGTTCCGGAGGACAAAGTCCAGGCCCTCCGCCACCGCCGCGGGCGGCCGGGCCGTGTCGAACTGGTCGAGCACGAGGACGGCGGGCTGCGCCGACTCGGCCAGCCCCTCCGCCAGACGTACCAGGAACGACCGGGTCACTCCTTCGGCGCGCGTGGGCCTGCCCACCCCGGCCGGCAGCGCCACCCCGCCCCGGTGGAGCGCCTCCAGGACGTACGCCCAGAGTGCGCCCGGGGCATCGCCCGGCTCGACGGTCAGCCACACCGGGGGACGCGGCGCGAGCCCGCCCGCCGCCCAGTGCGCGGCGAGCACCGTCTTGCCCGAACCGGCCGGACCGTTGACGAGGGTGAGCGGCCCCCGGGCCCCGGCCGTCATGCGGTCCAGCAGCTCGGGCCGGTGCACGAGGAGCTGCGGCACGGCCGGAACGGCGAACCGCGCCGTGAGCATCGGGTCACCGGACGACGCCGGGCTCCCATACGGCGGGCGTACGGGTGAATCGGGCCCTGCGGGGTTCTCCATGCGGTCACCGGGTCGGGTCGGGTGGTCTGCGGAACGACTGCGGGTGCGGGTAGCCGGGGCGGATCGTGGCTCGCCCGCGCTCTCCACTGAAACCGTGATCAGTGGTGATCACCAGTCGTGTCACCTGATCCGGGTGACGTGTCCCGTTCGGCGCAGGCTACGGCCGTGTTCACCGCGCCTCGGCCGACGACAGGGCAGCCTGGGGAGGGAGGTCCGCCCGGGAGCCCTTCGCACGTCGACCGGGCGGCCCTTCCCCGGCACCCTTCAGCGGCACGGCGGGCCGACGACCGATCGCGCCGGTGGCTCCCGCCTCAGCCTCCGGCCAGCTCGGCGTTCGCGCGCTCCGTGACCAGGGCCAGGACGCGGCCCGCGGTCACGAGGTCCTCGGCGGGGATTCCGGCGTACAGCCGGGCGGCGATCCGGGCGCTCTCCGCGGAGGTGCTGTCGTACAGCTCCCGTCCGGCGTCCGTGAGCCGCATCCGGGCCGCCTGCGCCGGGTCCTCTTCCAGCAGCTCGGCGGCCGTCAGCTCCTCGATCGCTCCGTGCACGACCGACGCGTCGGTCTTCAGCGAACCGCGGACGTCGCCGACGAGCTCGTCGCGGCCGATGGACCCGCCGGCGGCCACGACGGCCCGGAGCGTCACGCTCTGGTGGAACGTGGCACCGTGGCGGACCAGCACGTCCTCCAGGAGGGCCCGCCCGGCGTGGTGCGCCAGGGCTATGGCACGGGCGTTGACCGCGGTGGGTGCGGTGGTGGTCATGGTTGCTCCTCGTCGTTCTCGGTGTACGGATCAAGAGGTGCGTCGAGCAGGGTCGCCAGCTCGCGGGTGAACTGCCGCGTGCGCGGGCCGTCCTGTCCCCCGAGCGGCTCCAGCAACTGGTCCAGCAGGCCCTGGACCACCTTGACCGCGCGGCGCGCGACATCGCTCCCCTGCTCGGTGAGCGACAGCTGCACGGCGCGCGGGTCGTCGGGGTCCCGGGTGCGGGCGACGAGTCCGGCGGCCTCCAGGGCTCGGGCGAGCTTGGACACGTACAGCGGTTCGAGCCCCGTGTGGTCGGCGAGCTGCCGCTGACTGGGCCGCAGCCCGGAGCGCCCCATGCCGTACAGCGACGCCACCAGCGCGTACTGGGCATGGGTCAGTCCCAGCGGTGCGACCGCCCGGTCGACGGCCACCCGCCACTTCATCGACAGGCGCCAGACCAGAAATCCCGCCGTGGCGCCCTCAGTTGTTGAACTCACAGCAAAATACGGTACATGGCTACTATGTACATGGCTACTGTTTTCCCGCAGGCACCGGGCAGGATGTGCGAGTGGACCAAGTGAGCATCAGCGAAGAAGACCGCCGGCTCCTCGGACTCTGGGCCGCAGGTTGCGCCGAGCGGGTGCTGCCGGTGTTCGAGGCGCGGGCTCCCGATGACGCACGCCCGCGCGAGGCGATCGAGGTCCTGCGGGCGTTCACGCGCACGGGGAAGCGGACGGCGCGATTGCGCTCCGTCGCCTGGGCGAGTCACAAGGCTGCGGGCGAGGTCGGGGATCCGGCCGCCGCTGCCGCCGCGCGCGCCGCCTGCCATGCGGCAGCGGCTCCCTACATCCACTCATTGGCCACCCCTCACCAGGCGAAACACATTCACGGGCCGGCCCTTTACGCCGCGCTCGCCCGCGAGCTCTCGGCGGGCGATGACGCCGCCGCCGGTGACGAGGAGCTGCGGTGGGCGATCGGGCACGCGTCGCCGGAGGTACGCGCGCTGGTGCGGCTGATGCCGGCCTGCGAGCCCGGTCGCAGCCGACTGGCCGTGCTGCGCCACCAGTTGGACTCGGCCTTGCGCCACTGACCCCTCAGGCGCCCCCGATCCGGTGAGCAGCGGCTCACGGATAATGACGAGCAGCCGGAACGGCGGCTCGTGTCGACTGGGGGAAGAGCCATGCGCATAGGTGTTTATCTCGCACATCCGCGAGCGGGAAGCTTCAATCACGCGCTGTTCGACGCGGTGGTGGAGGAGCTGCGAGGGCGGGGCTGTCAGGTGGTGGCGCACGATCTGTGCGCCGAAGGGTTCGCGCCGGTCCTCTCCGCCGAGGAGACGGGGACGGTGCGGTCGGCGTCCCGGGCCCACGACGCGCAAGTGGAGCTCCACCGGGCCGAGGTGGCGACGCTCGACGGCATGGTGTTCGTCCACCCGAACTGGTGGGGCATGCCACCCGCCGTGCTCGCCGGCTGGGTGCAGCGCGTACTCGCGCCCGGCGTCGCCTACAAACTGGGCACCGCGGAGGGCGAGCCCGCCGGACTGCTGAAGGCCGGCAAGGCGCTCGTCCTGAACACCTCCGACACCCCCGCCGATCGCGAGGAGAGCGAGTTCGGCGATCCGCTGCAGAGCATCTGGTCGGCATGTGTCCTGCCGTACGTGGGAGTTGCAGATGTACGCAGGGTCGTCTTCCGTACCGTCACCGACTCGGACGACGGGCAACGCGCGGGGTGGCTCGCCGAGGCGCGCCGGCAGGCCGCCGCGCTGCTGACCTGATCCGCGAAGGCCCTCCGCAGGGCGTCTCCCGACGGGCAGGGAGGCGAAGATATTGGCGGAAGCGGCCACGCTGGCCGGAAATCCTCGGCCAATTTGGTGACAGGCGCACTGATGTTTCATCATTGTGACAGCGCGTCAGCTCTTGGCGTGCGTCGAGGAGGCGGGGGCGCCGGGGGGTCCCCCGTTCACACCGGCCGAAGCCGCAGGCGAGTTCTCGCTCTCGCCGTGCGCCGCCGGGGCTCCCGTCCCGTTTCCGTCACCAAGGCAAAGGCCCATGTCCGCCCAGCAGCTCTCGGACCTCATACGTTTCGCCCGTCACAACTCGCCCTTCTACCGGGACCTCTACGCGTCCCTGCCGCCGCACGTCGACCGCCTCACCGACCTGCCGGTGGTCGACCAGCAGGAGTTCTGGGCGGCCAACACCCTGCACGACAGCCGCGTGCTGACCGGCCCGCTCAGCGAGGCCACGGTCTACAAGACCGGCGGCACCACCGGGGCCCCCAAGTTCTCCGTCTACACCCGCGACGAGTGGCGCACCTTCGTCACCTCCTTCGGCCAGGGCCTCGTGGACACGGGGCTGCGCCCGGGACACCGCGTCGCGGACCTCTTCTACGCCGGGGAGCTGTACGCCAGCTTCCTCTTCGTCCTCGACTCGCTCGCCCACGCGCCCGTGGACAACGTCCGCCTGCCGATCGGCGGCGGCGCGCCGCTGGAGACGACGATCCCCACGCTGCGCGATCTCTCCGCCCAGGTCCTGGCCGGCACGCCCACCACCCTGTGCCGGCTCGCCGAACAGGTCGTTTCGGCCGGTGTCCGGCTCGACTCCGTCGAGCTGCTGCTCTTCGGCGGCGAGGCGCTCTTCGACGACCAGCGGCGCCTGCTGGCCACGGCGTTCCCCCGCGCCGAGGCCCGTTCCGTCGGATACGCCAGCGTCGACGCCGGCCTCCTCGGCCGCGCCGTGCCCGGCCCCGACGCCCGGGTGCACCGCGCCTTCACCCCGTACTCGGTCGTCGAGATCCTCGACGACTCCACCGACGAGCCCGTCACCGAACCGGGGCGGCCCGGCCGTGTCGTCGTCACCAGCCTCTTCCGCCGGCTCATGCCGGTCATCCGCTACCCCGCCGGTGACCGGGCCGAGTGGACCGGCACCGGCCCCGGGCACTTCCGGATCCTCGGCCGCGCCGAGGAAGGCGTACGGGTGGGCCCCGTCTCCCTCTACACCCAGGACGCCCAGGACGCCGTGACCGCGGCGGACACCGCAGGGCAGGTGGTCGGCATGCAGCTCGTCGTCCGCCGCTGGGACGGCCGCGACGGGCTCGTCCTGCGGCTGGCGACGGCCCCCGGCCACTCCGGCCACGACCGGGAGCAGCTGGCCGGGGCCGTCGTCGCGGAGCTGGAGACCGTACGTCCGCTGTATCCGGAGAGCGTGCGCGCCGGGTTCGTGCACCCGCTCTCGGTGGAGTGGGCCCGTCACCGCGACCTCGCCGTCAACCCGCGCTCGGGCAAGCTCGTCCGGGTCCTCGACGAGAGGCCGACGGCATGACCGCCGCCCCCAGCGCCCCCGCGGCCGCTCCCCCGGGCCGGCGCACTCCGCTGATCCTGCGCAACCGGGCCTTCGCCGCCGTGTGGCTGGGCCAGGTCCTCACCCAGGCCGCCGTGCGCATGTTCCAGGTCGGCGTGTCCTGGTGGCTCGTCGCCTACGCCGTGCAGGGCGCCCGCGGCCTGGCCTCCGGGCTGTTCATGGCCCTGTGCACGCTGCCCGCCGTGGTGCTGGCTCCCGTGGTGGCCCGTACGGTGGCCGGGTTCGCCCACCGTTCGGTGCTGCGGACCGCCGCCGGCCTGGCCGCGGCCACCGCGGGCGTCCTCGCGGTATGGGCGCAGGGCGGCGGACCGCCGCTCGCCGGGGTGTACGCCGCCGCTCTCGCCCTGGCCACCTGCCAGGCGTTCTTCGACCCCTGTCTGACCACCTCGGTGCCCGAACTGGTCGACGACGCCGACATCGAGACGGCGACCGGCTTCGAGCTGTCCACCCAGTCCCTCGCGGGCCTCGGCGGGGCGCTGCTCGGCGCCCTGACCGTCGACCGGGCCGGTGTGGCGGGACTCGCCGCGGGCTGCGCGGCCGCCTATGCCGGTGCCGCCCTCCTCGTCGCGAGCGCCCGCTTCCGCAACGCGGCGTCGTCCGCGGCCGGCTCGGACGCGCCGCCGGCGCAGCGCCCGCTGCGCCGCATCCTCGGCGAACTGCCCTACGTGCGGCGGATCCTGGTCTGCTTCACCGCGGCGAACCTCTTCACCGCCGCCGTGTTCGTCGTCATCCCGCTCTACACCCGTTCGGTCCTGCACGGCGGTGGCGGCACGGTCGCCCTGCTGGAGGCCGCGCTGGGCGCGGGCGCCCTCGTCGGCGCCTTCACCGGCACCCGCGTGCCCGGGCGGCCCACGGTCGCCGGCGCCTGGTGCCTGGGGCTGATGGCCCTCGCGCTGGCGGTGCCCGGCCTGTTCGCCCACCGTCTGGTCATCGCGGGCTGTCTGGCCGTGGCCGGCTGGTGCGCCGGGGCCGTGAGCGTCCGCTTCGTGGCCCTCTTCCAGCGGCTGGTGCCGACGGCGGACAAGCCCGGCTTCTTCGCCGTGATGCAGGCCGTACTGGGCGCCTCCCTGCCGGTCGCGTCGCTCGTGTTCGGCTCCGCGGGCGACCTGCTCTCCCCGCAGACGCTGTGCCTGGTGCAGGGTGTCGGCCTGCTGCCCGCCGCCTGCGCGCTGGCCCTGCTCGGGTCCGGTACGCCCCAGCCTCAGCCCGGGCCCGCGCCCTCGGTGGAGCAGGAACCCGTAGGAGGCACCCCGTGAACCCCGTCATCACCCCGGCAACCTCGGCGGACATCGCCGAACTGCGCCAGCTCTACTACGCCGTCTACGGGCCGCACTACCCGGTGGCCCTCGGCACCGACCCGGCCGAGATGGCCCGGCTCATGGAGGACCCGCACTCCCTGTGGCTCGTCGGCCGCTGCGCCGGCACCGGGGCCCTGACCGCGTCCGCCGCCATCCACGGTGAGCCGGGCAGCCGCATCGGCCGTCTGGAGGGCATCGCCGTCCACCCCGGGCACCGCTCGGGGGGCCTGGCCGCCGCCCTGACCGAGGCACTGTGCGCCGGAATGCTGGACACCGGGCGGCTCGACTCGGTGTACGCGACCGTGCGCACCGTCAGTTCCGGACCGCAGCGCGTCGTCGCGCGCAACGGTTTCCGCCCGCTGGGCATCCTGCCCAACGCGGTGGATCTCCGCAGCCGCGAAAGCCTCGCACTCTACGCGCGTCACTGCGCGGGTGTGCTCGACCGCCGGATCCCCGTCACCGAAGTTCCCGCCCCTCTGCTGCCGTTGCTGCGCACCGCGGAGGCCGCCCTCGGCATCCGCTACCCCGGGGTCCGCGCCGCTGCCGGCCCGCTCCCGGCGCCCTCGCCTCAAGGGGCCGCCGAACGGCTGGAGATGATCGAGGCGCCGGCCTTCGTACGCCGGCGTTTCCGCGAGCACTTCCCCCGCGCCGAGGGCTGGTTCTACCCGCTGCACACCCCGAACGTGCTCCTCACCCCGGAGGACGGCCGGTTCGAGGTCTACGCCTACCTCAACCGCGCCGGCGGGTACGCCTCCCTGCTGACCGCCCATCCCGACCCGGCCGCGGCGGCCGCGTACCTCGAACCCGTCACCCGGGCCCTGGCCCGCGCGGGTGCCGGCTACGTCGAGGCCCTGGTGCCGCTCGCACACCAGGAGGCCCTTTCGGCCTTCCTCGCCCAGGGGTTCGTCGCCGGGGCCCTCTACCCGGCGATGCGCGCCGACGGCGACGGCTTCCACGACTACGCCGTCCTGTCCCGATCCAGCGAGCGGATCGACTTCCGCGGCGTCGCCGTCGAACCGCCCCTCCAGCCCTATCTGGACTGCTACACGTCGGCCTGGGCGTCGACCCATCTGCCCACATCACCCGAGGTCGCCTCATGAATCCCATGAACACCACGCACCACGTGAACCCTCATCTCGCGCCGGTTTCCGTACCCGATCCGGCCCTCCTGCCGCACGTACAGCAGCTGTGCGACCTGACCGATCCGTACGCCTCCGGGCCCGCGGAGGACGCACTGTTCGCCGCCGCCATGGCGGAGACCAACGCCTGGCACACCGAGCGCTCCCCCTTCTTCCGCTCCCTGTACGAGGCCACCGCACCGGCCGAGCCGTACCGCACGCCGCTCGTCCACGCGAACTTCTTCAAGCGCCACGAGGTGCTCTCCATCCCGCGCGAGGACGTGGAGCTGCACCTGACCTCCTCCGGCACCACCGGCCAGAAGTCGCAGATGTTCTTCGACCACTGGACCATCCGCTCCGCCCAGCGCATGGTCGCCCGGATCTTCGAGCGCAACGGCTGGATCACCCCCGACCAGGAGGTCAACTACCTCCTCTACAGCTACGAGCCGGCCCCGTCCCTGAACCTGGGAACCGCCTTCACCGACAACTACCTGTGCGACTTCGCCCCCGCGCGCAGCGTCGAGTACGCGCTGCGGAACACCGGCGGCGACCACGAGTTCGACCCCTTCGGCTGCATCGCCGCGCTGCGCCGCTTCGAGCGCGAGGACGCCCCGGTCCGCATCCTCGGCTTCCCGGCGTTCCTCTTCTTCACCCTGGAGCGCATGCGGGCCATGGGCCTGCCTCCGCTGCGCCTGCCCGAGGGCTCCCTCGTCGTCCTCGGCGGCGGCTGGAAGGGCCACGCCGACCGGCGGATCGAGAAGGAGGAGCTGTACGCGCGCGTCACCGAGCAGCTCGGCATCCCGGGCGAGCGGATCCGGGACACCTTCGGGTCGGTGGAGCACTGCATCCCGTACATCGAGTGCGACCACCACCGGCTGCACGCCCCCGTGTGGTCCCGGGTGACGATCCGCTCCACGCGCACGCTCGAACCGCTGCCGTACGGGGAGCCGGGCTACCTGCACCTCGTGTCGCCGTACATCACCTCGGTGCCGGCTCAGAGCGTGCTCATGGGCGATCTCGCCTCCCTGCAGCCGGGCGACGCCTGCGGGTGCGAGCTGGAGACCCCCTGGTTCACCGTGCACGGCCGTGCCGGGGTGAGCCGCAACCGGAGCTGCGCCGTGGCCGCGGCGGAACTGATGAAGGGAATGGCGTGACCATGAGCGTGCACCACCACTACTGGCAGGGCTCCTTCGTCGGCGACGAGGAGGCGGGGCGCCGCCTCGCCGAGCTGCCGGCCGCCGTCGAGGCCGCGCTGGCGACGGAACTGGAGACCGAGACCGTCCTGGCCGCCTGCGACGCCCTCTCCACCGCGCTGTGCGACCCGGCCCACCCCGTGCACGCCCGGCTCGCCCCGCACCTGCCCGAAGGCGAGGACCCGGCCGTGCTGGCCGAGCTCGGTGTCCTCCTCGGCCGGCGGGAGCTGACCCGCAAGCTGCGCCGGGAGCTCGGCAGCGCGGCTCCGGGCCGGCTGAACCGGGCCGATCCGCGCGAGACGGTCTACGAGGCGTGGGCGCCCGTCGGCCTGGTCGCCCACATCGCACCGGGCAACGCCTCGACGGTCGCGCCGCTGAGCATCGTCGAGGGCCTGCTCGCCGGCAACGTCAACGTCCTCAAGACCAGCAGCGCCGACACCCTGCTCACCCAGCACCTGATGGCCGAGCTGGCGGCCCTGGACCCCAGCGGCGCGCTGGCCGCGCGGATCGCCGTACTGCGCTTCCCGTCCTCCCGGCAGGAGTGGCTGCGCCTGATGTGCGCGCCCGCGGACGCCGTCGCCGTGTGGGGCGGGGAGGGCGCCGTCGAAGGGGTGGCGGCCCATGTGCCGGCCGGCTGCCGGCTGGTGGAGTGGGGGCACCGGATCTCCTTCGCGTACCTGACGGCCGACGCCTGGTCGGACGCCGGGACGCTCGGCGCCCTCGCGGACGACGTGTGCCTGCACGAGCAGCAGGCGTGCTCCAGCCCGCAGGTGGTGTACCTCGACACCGAGGACGAGGGCGAGGTGTTCGCGTTCGCCGAGCGCTTCGCCGCGGTGCTCGGGGCGCGGCCGCTGGCCGTGACCGCCGCTGCGGCGGGCGGGCCCGATCCCGCGGAGGAGGCCGAGCTGACCACCACCGAGCTGGTGGCCCGGCTGGAGGAACACCTCGGCCTGACCCGGGTGTTCGCCGCGCCGGACGGCTCGTGGCGGGTCATGGCCGACACCAGGTCCCCGCTCACCGCCTCGCCGCTGCACCGCAGCGTGTGGGTCAAGCCGCTGCCCCGCAAGCGGCTGATCGCCACCTTGCGCCCGATGCGCCGCTATCTGCAGACCGCGGGCCTCGCGGGCAGCCGGAGCGACATCGCCGAGCTGTCCCGCACCGTCCTGGCGGCGGGCGTCACGCGTGTCACTCCGGTCGGCGCCATGCTGGAGAGCTACGCGGGTGAGCCGCACGACGGCGTGTACGCCCTGCAGCGCTACAGCCGCCGCGTCGCGGTCCAGGCCGACCCGGCCCGCTTCGCCACCACCGCCTGCCTGGACGACCTGGCCCGGCCCGTCGTACTGCCGCGGCCCGCGGGCCCGCTGCTGGGCAAGGAGGACGTGCAGGAGCTGGGCCCGCAGGTGGCACGGGCCGACGCCGAGCTGTACTTCCGCAGCGGGGGCAGCACCGGCGCGCCCGCGCTGTCGATCTTCAGCTACGACGACTACGACACCCAGATGCACGCCGCCGCCCGCGGCCTGCTCGCCGCCGGCTACGACCCGGTCGGGGACCGCACCGCGAACCTCTTCTACTGCGGCGCCATGTACGGCAGCTTCATCAGCTTCTTCTCCGTACTGGAGCGGCTCGGCGGGGTGCAACTGCCGCTGTCCGCAGGGCCGGACCACCGGGCGACGGCGCAGGCGCTGATCGACCTGGGCGCCGACACCCTCTTCGGGATGCCCTCCTACCTGTGGCAGCTGCTGCACGCGGAGGAGGAGGCGCTGCGCGCGTACGGAGGCCTGCGCAAGGTCTTCTACGGCGGCGAGCACTTCACCGAGGAGCAACAGCGCACGCTGAAGGAGACGTTCGGGATCGAGACGGTCCGCTCGATCACCTACGGCAGCACCGACCTCGGCCCGCTGGGCTACCAGTGCACCGAGAGCTCGGGCGGCGTCCACCACCTGCACGCCGACCTCCACACGATGGAGGTCCTGGACCTGGCCGAGGACCGGCCGGTGGCCCCGGGCGAGACGGGCCGGCTGGTCTTCGCCACGCACGCCCGGCGCGGCCAGCACCTGGGCCGGTACGTGATCGGTGACCTCGGCCGGGAGGTCCCGGGCCGCTGCCCGTGCGGCCGGCACGCGCCCCGCTTCGAGCTGCGGGGGCGCACCGGTGACGTGATGCGGGTGGCGACGTACTTCCTGGGCCACCGGCGCTTCCTGCAGCTGGCCGAGGAACAGGGCGGCCACCGGGGCGAGTTGCAGATCCGGCTCGATGCCGCTGATGCCCGCGAGCTGCTGACCGTACGGGTGGAGCGGGCCGGGACGACGGATCCGGAGCGGCTGCGGGAGGTCTTCCTGAGCGGCTACCCGGAGCTCCGTTCGGCGGTGGCGGAGCGGCTGCTGGACCTGGTGGTCGAGGCGGTCGACGGCGCGTCGCTGGACCGGAGCCCGACCAGCGGCAAGCTCCTCGCGGTGGTGGACGCGCGCCGCTAGGCGCTCGCGCGATCCGTCGCCGGACCCGCGCCGTCGTCCCCGGTCCGTGCACCGGGGGCGACGGCGCTTGGCCAACGACCGTGTGTTTCAGGACTGTTCATCCCCACGTGACAGTGGTCTATACCTTTAACACTAGGCTGGGTCACCTGAAACACGCACATGCACAGCCGTGGGGGGCTTTATGACCATTCATCATCTTCCGCAACCACCTTCCGACGAAGAGCTCTACTGGTACTTCGGACCGCAACGCCGCTGGGTCCTGATCGCCACCTCGCTCGCCTTCGTGTTCACGGCGGCGACCATGTTCACCTTCGCCCTGCGCACACCGGCGCTCTGGGCCTTCCTCGCCGTGCTCGGCCTCAACCTCGCGGCCCTGGCGCTCTCTTCCGTCAACAGCCTCCGCCAGCGCCGGCTCACCCGGCAGTCCCACGAGGTGCTCGTCCACGCCTGGCAGCCCGCCACCCCGCCCGGCGTCGACCTGTACCTGCCGACCTGCGGCGAGCCCCTCCCCGTCCTGGCCAACGCCTACCGCGCGGTGGCGGAAGTCGACTGGCCCGACGAGGCGTTGACCGTCTGGATCCTGGACGACGCCGACCGGCCCGAGGTCGCCGCACTGGCCGCCTCGTACGGCTACGAGTACGTCGTGCGCCCCGACCGCGGGCACCTGAAGAAGGCCGGCAACCTCAACCACGCGCTCACCCTGAGCAGCGCCGAGTTCATCGCGATCCTCGACGCGGACTTCGCACCCCGGCCGGACTTCCTGCGCCATCTCGTCCCGTACCTGGCCGACCCCGCCGTCGGCATCGTGCAGAGCCCGCAGTGCTTCGACACCGACGAGACCATGGGCTGGATCCAGCGCGCCGCGGGCTCCGCCCAGGAGTGGTTCTTCCGGTGGATCCAGCCGTCCCGGGACGCCAGCGACGCCGCCATCTGCTGCGGCAGCAACGCCGTCTACCGGCGCCGTGCGATCGACCTGGCCGGCGGCTTCGCCCGGCTCGACCACAGCGAGGACCTCTACACCGGACTCGCCCTCCACGAGCAGGGGTTCCGCACCCAGTACGTACCGGTGCTGGTCGCCAAGGGCACCTCCCCCGACCACGTCACCTCCTTCGTCAACCAGCAGTACCGGTGGGCGATGGGCAACCTCCACCTGCTCGGCACTCCCGTGCTGGGGCGGATGCGCGCGCCCTGGCGGATGCGGCTGTGCTTCTACGAGGGGATCGTCGGCTACCTCACCACGGCGGTGAACACCTTCGCGGCGCCCCTGCCGCCGCTGGTGATGATGTTCTGGTACCCGGACCACATCCGGCCCTGGCACGTGCTGCCGCTGCTCGCTCCGCTGTGGCTCTGGCACGTGCTGCTGCCGCGGATCAGCCGGACCCGCTGGCGGGTGGAGGTGATCCGGGCGAACGTCCTGACGAGCGTGGCCGCCGCGACGGCGTTCCTGCACACGCTGCGGGGCCGCAGCGCCGCCTGGGTGCCCACCGGCACGCGCAGCGCGTCGGCTCCGGGCGGGATGGCCCGCCGGGTGGTGGCCGTCTCACTGGCCTGGCTCGTCCTCTCCAACGGCGCGGCCGCCGCGGGGATCGCGCTGGCCGTGGCCCGCAACGGCTGGGAGCCCAACTGGGGCCTGCTCCTCTACCTCCTGGTTCAGTGCCAGATCAACGTCCCGCTGATCCGGGACCTGCTGGCCGAGCTGCACCCGGCCGTCGGACCGCTGCGCGCCCGCGTACGGGCCGCCCTGCGCCCCCGTGGCGGCGTGCTGCCGCGCCGCTGGCCCGAGACCGTCGCCGCGTCCGCCGTCATCCTGCTCACCGGCCTGCTGGCCTCGGGGTGGGTCGACCCGATGCTTCCCTGGCTGAGCTGAAAGGCGCCCTCACCATGTCCTTCCTCCGCACGCCCGGCCGGCGGAGCCCTGCCGCGCCGCCGTCCGGATCCCGTTCCGGCGTCGAGTCCGGGCCCAGCCCGCACCGGTCCGCCTTCCGGCCCGACATCGAGGGTCTGCGCGCGGTCGCCGTCCTCGCGGTCCTCGCCTTCCACGCCGGGATCCCCTGGGCGGCCGGCGGTTTCGTCGGCGTGGACGTCTTCTTCGTCATCTCCGGCTACCTGATCACCGGTCTGCTGGTCCGCGAGGCGATCACCACCGGCCGGATCCGGCTCGGTGACTTCTTCTCCCGGCGGGCCCGACGGCTGCTGCCCTCGGCCGCCGTGGTGCTCGGCGCGGTGGCGGTCGCCGGAGCATGGCTGACCGTGCCGCTGCGCCGCACCGACGTGGAGTACGACGTCGTCGCGGCGGCCCTGTCCCTCGCCAACTGGCGCTTCGTGGCGCAACAGACCGACTACCTCGCCGCCGGGCACGACCAGAGTCCGCTGCTCCACTTCTGGTCCCTCGCCGTCGAGGAGCAGTTCTACGTGGTCTGGGCCCCGCTGCTGGCGGTGCTCGTGCTCGGCGCGGCCCGGGCGGTCCGCCGGGGCCGGGCCGTCCGCTGCGTCGTCGTGCTGGTCGCCGTACCACTGACCCTCGCGTCGTTCGCCCTGGCCCTGCACTGGACGCGGCACTCCGTGTCCCTCGCCTACCTCGGAACGCCCTCGCGCGTCTGGCAGTTCGGCGTCGGCGCCCTGCTCGCCCTGCTGCCCTGGCACCTGGTGCGCGGGCCGCGACCGCTGCGGCTGCTGTGCGGCTGGGCCGGGGCCGCCGCGATCGGCTGGTGCGTCGTGTCGTACGACGCCGCGACCCCGTACCCCGGTCTCGCGGCGCTCGTGCCGACCCTGGCCACCGCCGCCGTGATCCTCGCCGCGATACCCGGCCGGGGCGAGCGGAACGCCCCGGGCACCTACGAGGTCGGACGGCTGCTGGCGGGGCGGGCGCCCCGGGCCGTCGGGCGGCTGTCCTACAACCTGTACCTGTGGCACTGGCCGGTGCTCGTGCTCGCCGAGGCCCGGACCGGCCCGCTCGGCTGGCCCGCGAAGACCGCGCTGACGCTGGCGGCCGTACTGCCCGCGCTCGCCACCCTGCGCTGGGTCGAGCAGCCGCTGCGCCGCAGCCGTACGGTCTCCGAACTCCCCCGCCGCGGACTGTCAGTGGGCGTTACGGCCATCGTGCTGCCGGTCGTCCTCGCCCTGGTGGTGGGCACCACGACCCTGCACCTGCTGGGCCCAGCCGCCCCGGTCGACCCGAAGGGGCTGCCCCCGGGCGCCGCCTCGGGCCCCACCCTGCTCGCCCGGACCTCCGGCACCCCGCTCGTGGACGGCCCGGTGGTGCCGAGCCCGCTCCAGGCGCGCGCGGACTTCCCGCCGGACGGGGCCTGCGAGGTCGCCCCGGCCGAAACCCGCAGCCCGGACTGCCTGTTCGGCGCCGTGGACAGCCCGGACCGGATCGTGCTGCTCGGCGATTCGCACGCCGGGCAGTGGTTCTCCCCGATACTGGCGCTGGCCGCCGGACGGGGCTGGGCGCTGCAGGAACTGGTGAAGCAGGGCTGCCCGCTGCCGGAGCTGGCGGTGGACAGCCCCCAGCTCGGCCGCGCCTACCGGGAGTGCGACACCTGGCGTGCGGACACCCTGGAGAGGCTGAGGCAGCAGCCGAGGCCCCTGCTCATCGTGATCGCCTCCCTCAACCGCTACACCGAGGACCCGAAGCTCCTGGCCGAGGGCTGGGAGAGGACGCTGCGGCAGCTCAGGGCGCTGGGCGCGCCGATCGTCTACGTCGAGGACACCCCCGTACCCGGCACGGACGTCCCGGCGTGCGTGTCCGGCAGCTCCGGGTCCGCCGGCGCCTGCGCGTTCAGCCGGAAGGACGCCCTGCCGTTTGATCCGCTGGCCGGCCGGATCTCCTCCGGCGCGCTGCCGGGCGTACGGAGCGTCAGTGTGAACCCGGTCCTGTGTCCGGGCGACGGGCCGACCTGCCCGGCCGTGCTCGACCGGATCCTGCTCTACCGGGACGACGCCCATCTGACCAATGTGGCGGCCGTCGTCCTGACCAACCGGCTGGAGCGGCTGCTCACGGAGGCCGGGGCGCTGCCCGCTCCGGCCGCGTCCGCGACGCCGGCGCCCGGCGCGGACGGGTGGAAGCAGCTGCTGCGGGACGACTTCGACGGCCCGGCGGGCAGTCCCCCGTCGGCCGCGCACTGGATCCACGACCTCGGCACCTGCTACCCGGGCTGCCCGGCGCCGCAGTGGGGCACGGGCGAGGTCGAGACGATGACGGACTCGACCGACAACGTCCGTCTCGACGGGAGGGGTGCGCTGGAGATCGTCCCCACCCGCAAGGACGGGCAGTGGAGTTCGGGGCGCGTCGAGACACGGCGCTCCGACTTCGCGCCTCCGCCCGGCGGGATCCTGCGGATCGAGGCGTCGATCGCCCTGCCGGAGGTGGCAGGCGCGAAGGCGGCGGGCTACTGGCCCGCGTTCTGGACGCTGGGGGCACCGCTGCGCGACGGGTACACGGGGTGGCCGGGGGTCGGCGAGCTCGACGTCATGGAGTCCGTGAACGGGCGGGACACCGTCTTCGGCACGATGCACTGCGGTGTTCTCGAAGGCGGCCCGTGCGAGGAGCCGGTGGGCCTGACCTCCGGCCGGCAGCCGTGCCCCGACTGCCGGACGGCGTTCCACTCGTACGCCGTCGAGGTCGACCTCGCTCCCGGAGCGGAGGAGGTGCGCTGGTACCTGGACGGCCGCGTGTACCACCGGGTGACGGCCGCCCGGATGGACGCCGGAACGTGGCAGCGGGCCGTGGACCACGGGCTGTTCCTGATCCTCAACGTGGCCGTCGGTGGCAAGCTCCCCCTCGCCGACGGCGCGACCGTCGGCCCCGCCACCGAACCGGGCCATCCGATGCGGGTCGACCACGTCACCGTCTCGGCCCGGGAGAGGGGCGCCTAGGCGGTTGTTCCGCGGCCGGGCCAGGCGATGTCGTCGACGGTCAGGAACGGCTCGCCGGCCACGGTCGCGGGGGTCGCCCCGGCGAACGCCATGACCTCCCGGTGCAGGTGGGACTGGTCGGCGTAGCCGGTGTCGGCCGCGACCCAGGCCGCGCCTTCACCCGCGACCAGGCGGTGGGCGGCGTGGTCGAAGCGGACCAGCTGCGCGGCGTGTTTGGGCGGCAGGCCGACCTGTGACCGGAAGCGGGACCACAGCCGCTTGCGACTCCACCCGGCCCCGGCGGCGAGGGCGTCGACCCGGACCTGGCCACGGGTGCCGAGGATCCGATGCCAGGCCCAGGCCACCTCCGGGTCGACCGGCCGCCCCGCCAGATGGCGACGGGTGAGCAGGGCGTCGGTGAACGCGAAGCGTTCCTGCCAGGACGAGGCATCGGCGAGCTGCTCGCGGATCCGTGCCGCCTCCCGGCCCCACAGGTCGCCCAGCGGGACGACGGCACCGGCGAGTTCGCCGGGGGAGGCGCCCAGAATCGAGTGCGCGATCACCGGGGACAGGCGCACCTGCACGCACGCGATGTTCTCTCCACGCGCCCGGGTCGCGCCTCCGGACCCGAGCCCGGGCCCGGCGACGAAGCTTCCCCGCTGCGGCCGCCCTGCGGCACCGTCGACGACGGGCGACCCCTCGCCGAACTCCAGGAGCAGGGTCACGGCCGGGTGCGGGACCATCCGGAGCGCTTCCGGGCCGTGAATGCGGAACCCGGCCATGGTGACACCGGCCATCCGGCTGGGCCGCCGTGGACATGCGACGCCCCACGTGGCCGCCCCGCGCACAAAGGTCCGCATCACCCCATGCTATGCGGGCCGACCGAGGGGAACATTCGTCCAATACCCCTGCGCGTACCGGCGGGGACAGTGCGCCCATGACTGTTCCTGCCGACAATCCGTACGTAAACGGCGGCGCCGAGGCCACCGTGAGTTCCACCGTGCCGCTGGACGACGGCGACATCCACGTGTGCCAGGACGGCCCCCGCGACGCGCCCGCACTCCTGCTCCTGCACGGGTCCGCGTCCTCGACCCGCTCGTGGAATCCGTTGGTTCCGCTGCTGACCGGATCGCACCACGTGATCCGGATCGACCTGCTCGGGCACGGCCGGTCGGCCAAACCGGCCGACTGCAGCTACGCGGTCCCGGACCAGGCCCTGCGGGCCGGCGCGGTACTGGACCGGCTCGGCGTCGGGCACGCCGTGGTGGTCGGGCATTCCAGCGGTGGCGCGGTCGCCACCGCCCTCGCCGAGCAGCGGCCCGAGCTGGTGACCGCGCTCGCGCTCGTCAACACCGGCCCCGGCCTGGACGCCTTCATCGCACCGGAGTCCGCCGCGGCCGGCCCCTCGCAGTGGCCGCCGTCCGACGAGCAGCTCCGCCGGTTCGCGCGTACGGGTTTCAGCCGCGTGGGCTACCGGATCCCGGAAGAGCTCCTGGACGACGTGCGCGGGATGACGCTCCACACGTTCACGGCGACGATGCGGGCCACCCGCTCCTACCTGGAGCAGCGGGCGCTGCCGGATCGGCTGTCGGTTCCGGGCAGGCCGCTCCTGGTGGTCTTCGGCGAGGACGACCGCAGATGGCGGTCCTCATCGGCCTCCGACTACTTGGCCGTTCCCGGCGCGGAGGTCGAGTTGCTGCCCGGTCTCGGGCACTCGCCCCAGCTCGAGGATCCACCGCGGACCGCGGCCCGCCTGCTGGCCTTCACCGCGAAGCACATCGCCCGGGTGGACTGAATCCACTGCCGGGGCGAATGCCGGCGCCCCGCTCGCGGTCCGCGGGCGGGGCGCCGGGCGCGGGGGCGCGCCGGCGGAGGGTCAGAACGCGAAGACGGCGTTGCCGTTCAGGGTCGCGGACATGACGCAGCTGTTGGAGAAGGTGTGCTTCCAGGCGACGCGGCTGCCCTTCCACACGCCGTCGGCCGTGACGGTGACCGGGGCGTAGTGCATGGGGCACGCCCGGTCCGGGTCCGGGGAGGCGAGCAGGCGGTCGAGCGCCCCGTCGGTGGAGTTCAGGGCCGCGCAGGCCGAGCCGGGGTCGGGGTGGGTGCCCAGGGCGGTCGGCGCACAGCTGAGGGTGGATGCCCGGACGACGGTGGACGCGTCGTCGTCGCCCTGCGCGACGGTGAGGACCATCGCGGACGGGGCGTACAGGCCGGCGGGCTGGGCCGCCGCGATTCCGGTGGCTCCGATCAGGGTGAGGACTGCAGCGGCGGAGGCAGCTGCGATGCGGTGACGCACGACGAGACTCGCTTTCGATTCAAAGGTTGAACGCGATATTTTCTTTCGATCGCGTCCTTGCGAGCTCAGACTGTCCGATATGGAGACGCGCCGCATGTCCATGACCGATTTACGGACAGAGCGTGTACATACGCGCGACCGAATGGTCGTTCGGGCAGCTCAGAGGGGGCGCGCCCACGTCGTCACCGGACGCCGACACGAGCGATACCGACCGTGACGTGCACCCTTGAGCCCACTGACCTGCTCTCGGCTGCGCCCGGTTCACCGAACGGCCACCCAGCTTGTCCGGATCCATGCGCTCGTCGCCGTCGCGGGGTCCGATCCGACGCCGATTACACGGGAGAGTTATAGATATATCCGAATTGGGCAACACGAGCCTTAGTTGCGGTGATTCGCGAGGGATGGAGGCCAAAGTGTGGCTCCTCGGCAGGACGCCGGGAACCGCACGGAGCCCGACCGGCTCGAACGACGCCGGTCCGGGCTGACAGTTGAAGGGGTCAGCTCCATGTCTGCTTCTCTCGCCACCCGCCGCGCCCTCTCCGCGGCCCTGGCCGCCGTCGCCCTGGTCGGCGCCGCCGCCCTGCCGGCCACCGCCGACGACCACCGACGCGACCGGAACGGGCATTCCTCCCTCGTCATCGGCGACGTCCAGTACGACAGCCCCGCCCGCAACGACCGCTCCAACCGCGCGCTGAACAGGGAGTGGGTCGAGGTCAAGAACACCGGCCGCCGCAGCGTCGACCTGCGCGGCTTCACCCTCACCGACCAGCAGGGCAACCGCTACCGCTTCGCCAACTTCCGCCTGGACGGCCGCTCCAGCGTCAAGGTCCACACCGGACAGGGCCGCGACACCCACCGCGACGTCTACCAGGACCGCCGCCACCAGATCTGGAACGAGCGCGACACCGCCACCCTGCGCGACAACCGCGGCAACGTCGTCGACACCGAGTCCTGGGGCCGCGGCGGCCACCGTCAGCACCGCCACTGACCTTTGAACGCGTGCGGCGTGCCGCGGCGACCTCGCCGCGGCACGCCGCACCCATGTCCCCCGTGTGCCGAAACCGCTAGCGGGTCGGGTAGTCCGTGTAGCCGCGGGCGTCGCCCCCGAAGAAGGTGGCCGGGTCCGGGGTGTTGTACGGGCCTTCGGTGCGCAGGCGGTCCGGCAGGTCGGGGTTGGCCAGGAAGAGGGCGCCGAACGCGAGGAGATCGGCGGTGCCGTCCTCGATCAGCCCGAGGGCCCGGTGGTCGGTGGGTCCCTCGGTCGCCGGGTTCAGCACGAGCAGCCCGGAGAACTGCTTGCGCAGGGCGAGGGTGACCTCACGGGCCTCGGGGGTGGGCTCCAGCACGTGCAGGTAGGCCAGCCCGAGTCCGTCGATCTCCTTGACCAGCGCCTCGTAGGCGGGCTGCGGGTCGGGCTCGGTGATGTCGTTGTACGTGTTCCCGGGCGAGATGCGCAGTGCGGTCCGCTCGGCGCCGATCGCGGCGGCGACCGCCTTGACCACCTCCACCGCGAAACGGATCCGGTTCTCGACCGGGCCGCCCCACTCGTCGGTGCGCAGGTTCGAACCGGGGGCCAGGAACTGGTGGATCAGGTAGCCGTTGGCCCCGTGCAGCTCCACCCCGTCGAAGCCGGCCTCCACCGCGTTGCGTGCGGCCTCGGCGTAGGCGGCGATGGTCGCCCGCACCTCGGCTCCGGTCAGCTCGTGGGGGGTCACGAAGTCCTTCATGCCTTCGCCGGTGAACAGCTGCCCCTGGGCGGCGACCGCCGAGGGGGCCACCGGGACGAGGCCGTCGGGCAGCAGCGACGGGTGGCCGATCCGGCCGGAGTGCATCAGCTGGGCGAAGATCCGGCCGCCGGCCGCGTGCACGGAGTCGGTGACCTCACGCCAGGCCGCGACCTGCTCGGCGCTGTGCAGGCCGGGGGTGAAGGGGTAGCCCTGGCCGACGACGGAGGGCTGGATCCCCTCGCTGATGATCAGACCGGCCGAGGCGCGCTGCGTGTAGTACTCGGCGACGAGGGCGGTGGCGATACCGCCCTCACCTGCGCGGCTGCGGGTCATCGGCGCCAGGGCGATGCGGTTGGAGAGGGTGGAGCCGGCGATGCGAACCGGTTCGAAAGCGCTGGTCATTTTCGCCTCACAGAGATAATTGGTCGGCCAAGCATTGGGTGCGAGATGCAGCGTACCTCATTACTTGGCCGACCAAGGTAAAATCTGGAGGACGGGTAGGATCCGAGGACGGACGACGACGGTCAGGGCGTGGTCCGCCGACCGGACCCTGCCGCACCCGACCTCAGGAGGAGCGCCCCCATGACCGCGGAAACCGCTCAGGAACCGCGCACCACCTCGCAGTGCACGGCCGCGCCCAGCGCCGTGCTCGACGGGCCGGTGAGTCATGCGATCAGCCGGGTCGCCCGCCTCCACCGGATCGCGGCGGGCCGCGCCCTGCGGGACCTGGGGCTGCACCCGGGGCAGGAGTTCCTGATGATGCACCTGTGGGACAACGGGGCCGTGCGCCAGTCCGAGCTGATCAAGACGGTGGGCCTCGACCCCTCCACCGTGACCAAGATGCTCCAGCGCCTCGAACAAGCCGGCCACGTACGGCGCCGCCCGGACCCGTCGGACCGGCGCGCCTCCCTGGTCGAGGCGACCGAGGCCAGCTGCGGGCTCCTGCTCCAGGTCCGCACGGCATGGGGCGAGCTGGAGCGCCAGACCCTGGACGGCCTGGACGACTCCGAACGCACCGAACTGGCCCGTCTGCTGGGCAAGGTGGAGTCCGCCCTGTACACGGAGCTCTCCCGGAGCTGCGCCGCCGAGCACGAGGAGACGCACGGCGGAGCGGGCGCCTGCTAGCACCTGCCCCGTAGCCGCGGCCCTGGCAGACTCGGGCCCATGCCCGAGGAACACACCGATGCGCAGCCGGCGGATCCGCTGCGCGCGTACGCGGAGTTCTACCCCGAGATCGTACGGGCCGGATCCCTGCGGCATGCGCTGCAGGCGGCGGCGGACCGTGCGGGGTGCGGACTCGCCATCGAACTCATGCCGCCGCCCCGCTGGCGGCACGTCCTCGCGCGGGCCCGGAGCGGCAACCGGTCCGTGATCGTCTCGATGACCCTCGGCCGACGGAGTTTCGCCGTCAACTGCCGGACCGACGGCGCCCCCGTGGCCCGGGGCGGCACCGCGGACCTGTCCGAGGCCGCCGGCGCACTGCACTCCTGGCTGCGGGGGCTTCGCGTGCCCGACCTCACCGCGCGGTGGCCCTTCCTCGGATCCGGGAAGCCGTCCGGGGCCGGGGAGCCCGGCGACGCGGTGTCCGTCGAGTGGCGGCAGTTGCGCGCTTCGGCTGCCGGCCCGCTGTACGCCCCGCTGTACGAACTCGTCGAGGCCGCCTTCACCGAACCGCGCCTGCGGGCCCTGTCCCCCGGCACCAGCCACGACTGGCTCCGCTTCAGCCGGCGTGCCACCCGTCCCCGCTGCACCGGCCTGCCGATGGCCCGGGCGATCGGGAACGGCCGCTATCAGGTGCGGACACACGAGGGCCGGATGCACGAAACCACCGGTACGGCCGAAACCATCGCCCTGATCCTCGACGGCCTGCCCGAGGAGTAGGGGCCCGGCCCCTCGGACCCGGGCCGAGTTGACTATCGTGATCTTGATCAAGGCTACGAACGAACCCGTCGTCGCCGACCGGCCGCTCAGCACGCAGGGGGATGCGCATGACCCGGACATCCGAATCCGAAGAGGTATCCCTGGCCCAGCCGTTCGGGGAGGCGTTCTCACGCGACCCCCACGCGGTCTACGCGGAACTGCGCGCCGCGGGGTCGGTGCACCGGGTCGCCCTGCCCGACGGTTCGCCGGTGTGGCTGGTGACCCACGAGGCGGACGTGCGCGCCGGATTGTCCGACCAGCGGCTGTCGGTCAACAAGAGGCATTCGTCCACGGGTTTCAGCGGCTTCTCGCTCCCGCCCGCACTCGACCGCAACCTGCTGAACATCGACCCGGACGACCACCTGCGCCTTCGCCGCCTGGTCGCGAAGGGGTTCACCGCCCGGCACGTCGAGGTGCTCCGCGACAGCATCGGGGCAGCCGTCGACGGCCAGCTCGCGCAGCTCGCGGCCGCGATCGCGGGCAGCGGCGAGGCGGACCTGGTGGCCGGGTTCGCCAGACCACTGCCACTGCGGGTCATCGGCGCCCTGCTCGACATCCCGGCCGGCGACCAGGAGCGCTTCGCCGCCTGGGTCTCCACCATGCTGAGCCCGCGCTCCCGCGAGGGACTCGTCCAGGCCATCGGTGACATCCACCGGTTCCTCGTCGACCTCGTGGCCCTGCGGCGGGCCGCGCCCGGTGACGACGTGCTGTCGAGCCTGATCGCGGCGCGCGACGAGGAGGACCAGCTCACCGAGGACGAACTCGTCTCGCTCGCCTTCCTGATCCTCGGGGCCGGCAGCGAGAACGTCCAGCACGTCATCAGCGCCGGCGTGCTCACCCTCATCGAGCACCCGGAGCAGCTGGCCGAACTGCGGGCACGGCCCGCGCGCGTGGCGGACGCGGTCGAGGAACTCCTGCGGTACACCAGCCCCAACCAGACCGCGATCCGGCGCTTCCCCACCGAAGCCGTCGAGATCGGCGGCGTACGGATACCGGCCGGGGACACCGTCCTCTTCAGCCTGGCCTCCGCGCACCGGGACCCGGCCCGCTACCCGGACCCCGACCGTTTCGACATCGACCGCGCCGACAAGGCCCACCTCGCCCTCGGCCACGGCATGCACTACTGCCTCGGAGCGCCCCTGGCCCGGCTCCAGCTCACCCTGGCCCTCGGCTCGATCATCGAACGGTTCCCCCGCCTCAGGCTCGCCCGCCCCGCGGACCGGCTCCGGTGGCACAGCACCTTCCGGTTCCGCGCCCTGCACGACCTGCCGGTCACCACCCTCCCCTGACCACGGCCCGGGCGGGCGGCCCTGTGGACCGCTCGGCCGGCGGTGTCCGGAATGCCCGTCCCCGGAGATCGCCGTAGCGTGTTTCCCGTGCGCCACACCACCGCGGCCGCGGCCGTGACGGCCACGTTGTGCGCGGCCGCGCTGGCCTGCTCCACCCAGGCCGGTCCGCCGCGCTTCCAGGCCCGGCCGGCCGACCCGCCGGCCCTGCTGTCCGCGCGCGTCACGGCCGTACCGGCGGAGAAGCTGGGCGCCTCCTACCGGAAGGGCTGCCCGGTCCCGCCCGAGCGGCTGAGGCTGATCCGGATGAACCACTGGGGTTTCGACGGCCGGACCCACGCGGGCGAGATGGTGGTCCACGAGAACGCCGTCCGCCCCCTCCTGCACGTCTTCCAGCGGGCCTTCGACGCGCGCTTCCCGATCCGCCGCATGCGCGTGATGGCCGAGTACCGCGACGACTCCGAGTCCATGGCCGACGACAACACCTCGGCCTTCAACTGCCGCCCGGTCACCGGTGATCCCCGGCGCCTGTCGCAGCACGCCTGGGGGGACGCGGTGGACATCAACCCCGTCGAGAACCCGTACGTCGACATCCACGGCGTCGTGCACCCCCCGAAGGGCCGCCCCCACCTGCAACGGTCCCTGAACCAGCCGGGTCAGATCCACCCGGGCGACGCCGTCACCGCGGCGTTCCGCGAGGTCGGCTGGCGCTGGGGCGGCCGCTGGGCCAACCGGGACTACCAGCACTTCTCCGCCAACGGCGAGTGAGCGGTCGGGCCCGGTGTCAGTCCCGGCCGAACCAGAAGTCGGCGAGGGAGTCCAGCTTCGCGTCCGGCGGCGCACCCAGTTCCCGCAGGTACCAGGGCAGGTTGCTGAACACGTGCAGCAGGGTGTACGCGAGCAGTTCGGCCGGATCGAGGCCCGTCCCGGTGCCACCGCCGTACGAGGCGAGGAGCCTGCGCAGCAGGTGGCGGTCGGCGCGGGTGACGAACAGTCCGGCCCCCACGAAGTCGTACGCGTGGTGGCCGATCATGGCCGGTTCGAAGTCGAAGAATCCGGTCAGGCGCCAGCCGTCGGGGTCCACCAGGAGGTGCTGCCGCATCACCTCGGTGTGCAGCAGGGCGCGCCGGGGTTCGCGCGGGAGCGGGACGGAGGCGAGGAAGTCGGGAATCTGTTCCAGCCACGCGTCGGCCAGTCCGTGGCCCCGCTGCTGGTCCACGGCCCCTTCCCGCTGTTCGTCGACGAAGGCGCCCCAGTCTCCGGGGCCGAGGACGTCGGCGAGCGGTTCGGGGTCCAGCGCGTGCAGCGCCGCCAGTGCCTCGCCGACCTCGGCCACCAGCCGTTCCCGGTCGACCTGCGGTATCCGCGGCCAGGCGTGCGCCAGGCTCTCGCCGCCGAGCCTCGACATCAGGACGTAGCGCCAGCCGTTCTCGTAGACGCCTGACTCCCGGACGTGCGGCGTCGCCACCGGCAGCCGTCCCTGCACGTGGGCGAGCACCCGCCCTTCGGCGACGCCGTCCCGGGCCGCAGCGGCCGGGAACAGCTTGAGGACGTGCTCGTCCCCGACCGCGTAGACCGGCTGGGAGCCGTCCTTGAAACGGACCAGGGGCGCTCCGCCCAGCCCCAGGCGGCCGCAGAGGTCCTCCGCCCCCGGCCGCATGATCGTTTCGTCGGGGACGACCTCGTCCCACTCCTCGTCCGTCTCCACCCAGGGCAGCATGATCGGGAACGTAGGCGGCGCGGGCTGCCGCCACAACCGGATTTCCGTCCCGGTGAACGCCCGGAACCACAGCATGTTTGCGCTGGTGGAAAACGGTGAGACGCCGTGTGCGCTGCGTTCCGGTACGACCGCCGCAGCGCACCAACGCCGCAGCCCGAGAGGTCCCCTCCAGGCCAGGACCGCGGCGGTCGCGCAGCATCGCGCGACCGGCTTCGGGCCAGAGGCGGCTAGGGAGAAGGGAGACCCTCATGATCGTGCTCGGAATCATTCTGCTGGTCGTCGGGTGGCTGCTCGGCATATCGATCCTGTGGACGATTGGCATCATCCTCCTCGTCATCGGCGCCGTGCTGTGGATCCTCGGGGCCGTCGGGCACGAGGTCGGCGGAAGGCGCCACTACTACTAGGGGCTTCGTCCGTCCCGGGCCGTCGGCTACGGCCGACGGCCCTTCGCAGGGGTGAAACCGGCGCGTACAGCCCCGTCCCTCGCGCAGCAGCCACGTAGAGTCGAATTTTGAGCCGGTTCGTCCTATTTCGGGGATGTGCGTTGCGTCGTCTCACTGTTGCTCTCGCGCTGCTGACCGCCTTTTCCTGCGGCTCCCTCCTGGGCCCGCAGGCCGTCTCGGCGGCCGTCTCGGCCGGGGGAGGGCCGTCGGGCACCGGCAGCCGGGGGACGAACATCCTGGTCGTCGGCATCGACAGCCGCGCCGGTCTCTCGGCGGCCGAGAAGAACCGGCTCCACGTGGGCGGCAAAGGGTGCAACTGCACGGACGTCATGATGCTCGTGCACGTCTCCGAGAGCGGGCAGCGCGCGAGCGTGGTCTCCCTCCCGCGCGACTCGTACGTCGAATACGCCGGCACCACCACCACCGCCCGCCTAGGCAAGATCAACGGCGCTTACGCCCTGGGCGGCGGCGCGCTCACGGTGGCCACCGTCGAGAAGGCCACCGGTCTGCACATCGACCACTACCTGGAGACCGGCTTCAGGGGCTTCGAGCAGACGATCGACAACCTCGGCGGCGCGACCGTCTGCACGGACCGGCCCCTCACGGACGAGAACTCGGGCCTCGACATCGGCGCCGGCCGTCACCACACCAACGGGAACGACACCCTGCGCTACGTACGGGCCCGGCACGTCAACCTCCGGCCCGGGGACCTCGGCCGCGTCCGCCGCCAGCAGCACGTGGTCAACGACCTCCTGGCCCGCCTCACCGTCGAGGGGGCCCTGTCCAGCCCCGTACGCACGGCGCGGACCGTGCACGCCCTGCTGAAGTCCGTACGCACCGACGCGCGGACCGGGCCGGGCGACCTGATCCGCATCGGCTGGGCGCTCGGCCGCCTCCGTGCGGACCGGATCGAGTACGCGACCGTCCCGATCCGGCTCTTCGACCACCGCGTGCCCGGGGTGGGCTCCACACTCGTGTGGGACGAGGCCCGCTCCGCCGCGCTGTGGGACGCGCTGGGCGCGGACCGCCCGCTCACGGGCGACACCCGCATCCAGCCCGTCGCGGAGACCCCTGCGCCGACCGACCCCGCCGGGATCGCCGTCCGCGTGGACGACGCCGCCGTCGCCGCGGCCCTGCGCCGCAACGGGTTCGTCGTCAGCGACACCTCGCAGTCCGCACCGTCCCCACGCCCTGCGGGCCCCCCGGTGATCCGGTTCGCCGCCGGCCAGGAGGAGAAGGCGGCGACCCTCGCGGCCGCTCTGCCCGGCTCCCGCCTGGAGGCCCGCCCTGAGGCCCACCCGGAGGCCCGCCCGGATCAGGGCGCGGTCTTCGACGTCGCCGTCGGCACGCAGCCCGTCCTGGTCAAGACCGTCACCTACGACCGCAACCTGGCCGATGGCGCCCCTGTCACCGGCGACCGCCTCCGCTGCGCGGGCGGCTCCGCGGCCGCCGCGCCCGAGGCCACCACCACGAGCACGGCCACGGGCACCACCGCGACCGCCGGCCGGCCGTAGGACGCGGGCGGTCGGGGGGCGGCACGGAGACCGCAGGGCGACGATGAGAGGTGTGGACGTAGCGCAGCCGCAGCACGCACCGGGTGAGCGGCCGCAGGAGCCGGCCCGGGCGCCCTCCCGCTCCGCGGGCACCGGTACCGCCTGCCGCTGTCCGGGGTTTCCGCGCCGCAGGACCGGGGCCTCCCGGGAGGAGCGGGTGCAGGATGCATGAGGAGATGCCGTTCGAGGATCTGATCAGCGGCGCCGCCCAGGACGCCGGCGGATGGCTGGGCGCGCTGCCGGTGGCGCTGATCGCCACCAGCAGCGAGGGGCTGGTGGTGCGCTGGAACCACGGCGCGCAGGAACTGCTCGGCTACACCCCGCCCCAGGTGCTCGGCCGGCACATCGCCGATCTGCTGCATCCGGGTGCCGACCGCAGCCTGGGCCGGTCCCTGTGGGAGACGACCGCCACCGGTCGCGGGGTGATGGGTACGGTCACCGCCTGGCACCGCAGCGGTCACCCGCTGGAGCTCGAGATCTGGGCCTGTCCCGTTCCCGACCGGCGCCACGGCGCCTCGGCGGTCCTGGTCTTCGCGGCGGACGCTCATGCCGCCCGCCGCATCCGCGGGTCCTCGGCGGTCTGGGACGGGTTGTTCGCCCGCTCCCCCGTCGGCATCGCCGTCCTCGACACACAGCTGCGGTTCCTGCAGGTCAACCCGGCGCTCGAAGCGATGAACGGGCTCGCGGAATCCGCCCACGTGGGCCGGCGCCTGGCCGAGCTCCTGCCCGAGGTGAACGCCGGCGAGATGGAGGAGGCGATGCGGCAGGTCCTGGACACGGGTGAACCGGTCCTCGACCGGCGCCGCACCGGCCGGACCCCGGCCGACCCGGAGCACGACCACATGTGGTCGTGCTCCTACGTGCGCGTGGAGGACCCCGCCGGCCGGCCGATCGGCATCATCGCCTCGCTCCTGGACATCACCAGGCAGCAGCGCGATCAGACCGAGGTCGAGGCGGGCCGCCGCAGGCTCGCGCTGCTGAGCGAGGCCAGCTCGCGCATCGGTGCCAGCCTCGACCTGGAGCGCACGGCGCAGGAGCTGGCCGACCTCGCCGTCCCGCACCTCGCCAGCGCCGTCACCGTCGACGTGCTGGACTCCCTCGCGAGCGGCAACGAGCCGGGCCCCGGGCTGGCCGCGGGCGTGGCCCTGCGACGGCTGGGAAAGGCGCCGCTGACCGGCTCGCCCGTCACCCAGGTCCTGGCGCCGCTCGGCAGGACGCTCACCTTCCCCTCGGCCGCCCCGTACACCCAGGCCCTCACGGCCCGACAGCCCTTCCTGATCGCCCAGCTCGACGAACGGGCCGTCGCCACGGCCGCCCGGCACACCCACAAGCCCGCGCAGCTGCTGGAGACGGGCGTGCACTCGTTCATGATGATCCCGCTCGTCGCGCGGGACGTGGTCCTCGGCGTCGCGACCTTCTACCGCGCCCGGCCCGGCGGTGCCTCCTTCGGGTCCGACGACGTCACGCTCGCCGCCGAACTCGCCGCCCGGGCCGCCATCAGCATCGACAACGCGCGCCTGTACCACCACGAGCACGAGACCGCGGTCGTCCTCCAGCGCAGCATGCTCCCCCAGCACGTCACGCCTCCGCCGGGCATCGAGATCGCCCACCGCTACCTGGCGGCCAGCGACGTCAACGAAGTCGGCGGGGACTGGTACGACGTCCTCCCCCTCACCGGAGGCAGGGCCGCGCTGCTCATCGGGGACGTCATGGGTCACGGCATCGCGGCCGCCGCGGTCATGGGGCGCCTCTCCGCGACCGTACGCGCCCTCGCGCGCCTCGACATGTCCCCGACGGCGCTGCTGCACCAGTTGGAGGCCACCCTCGCCGACCTCGCCGAACCGATGCTGGCCACCTTCCTCTACGTGGTCTGCGACCCCGCCACGGGCCACTGCACCATCACCCGCGCCGGACACCCGCCACCGGCCGTGGCCGAGCCCGACGGCACCGTGTACCTCGTCAAGACCCCGCCCGGCGTCCCGCTGGGCGTCGGTGGCATCACCTTCACCACCACCGAGATCACCCTGCCACCCGGCAGCCTGCTCGTCCTCTACACCGACGGCCTGATCGAAGCCCGCAGCCGTGACATCGACGAACGCCTGGGCGAGCTCACCGGCCTGCTCACCGAACCGGACCAGCCACTGGACCACCTGTGCGACACCCTGATCGCACACCTGGTGCCGGCTTCCGCGGACGACGACATCGCCCTCCTCGCCGCCCGCATCGGCTCGGCCCCCCACCTCCCGCCCGCCTGACCACCCACGGTCCACCCTGAGCGGTACGGGGCCTCGGGGGCCGGCCGGGAGGGGATCCGGATCGCCCCGCGCCCTGTCAGCGGCGGGCGGTAGCGTCTCGCGCATGGGTTTCACCAGCGCGTGGGCGATCACCAGCCACAGCGACGACGACGTGGCCCGCCTTGCTCCGAGGCTGCTGCCCGCGATGCGCGCGGACCATGCCCGGGCCGATGCCCGACGCCGCCGGCTGGATTGGCAGCGCGCCCCGCTCCCGGACCACAACACCTGGTACGCGCCTGCCGGAAGCCCGGATGCCACGGCGGCGGACGCCCACGCGGTGGAATCGTTCCGCGCGCTCATGACGCCGGGCCGCCACGTCGACGAGGTCTGCGACGGCAGCGCGGACCCTTCCTTCTACGTCGTGGACGACGTGTGGGACGGGCAGAGCCGCGACGGGATGTTCATCTCCGTCCACTCCAAGGAGTACGCGGTCGCGTCCTTCTTCCACGCCGTGGGCCCGGCCCGCGCCGCTCTCCTGCCCGGCTGGTGCGGCAACTTCCTCCTCACTTCCGCCGAAGTCCGCCGGCACCTGCCGCGGGTGGAGCAGGCCCTCACCTTCACCGCGGCCGACCGCACCACCGCGCAGGCCCAGGACTGGCTGGACTACTCGGAGGGCGAAGAACGCGTCCTGGACGGCCCCCTGCGCGTCTGGCGCGCCGCCGTCCGGAGCGGCTCGGGCCTGTGCGGACTGTCGGTCCACGTCTCCTGAGTGCGCCCGGCAGCTCGCTCGGCGCCACGGGCGAGCCGGAGCGGGCCAGGGCGTCGGGGTGTCCGGGCCGCGGAGCGGGTCGCCGTCCAGGGCGAGCCGCTGTGCACCGGCATGATCGACGTCCCGCCCCGCCCGCATGGCGATCACCGGCGGGGGACACGAGAATGAGAGCTGCCCGGACGAGCGTCCTGTGGCCCCGGAGAGGCACGACGCATCGGCCGAACCCCATCGGCCGCGCACCTGCCGCTGCCCGCCGGGCAGCGGCTGCACGCCGTGGAGGGCTGATGCGTCCCTATCCGCCGATTGCCGAGCACGGTCTGATCGGAGACCTGCAGACCTGTGCGCTCGTCTCCTCCGAGGGGGTGATGGACTGGTTCTGCTCGCCCCGGTTCGACTCGCCCAGCGTCTTCGCCGGACTGCTCGACCACGAGCGCGGTGGATACTTCGCCATCACCGCGGAGGCGCCCGAGGGCGCCGCGGGTGGTGGGCCTGGGGCCGAGGCGGGGGTCGTCACCCGCCAGCTCTACCTGGCCGACACCGCCGTGCTGATCACCCGCTTCCTCACGCGCGAGGGCGTCGGCGAGGTGGTCGACTTCATGCCCGTCCACGATCCGCACACCGCCACCGACCGCCACCAGGTGGTGCGGGTGCTGCGGGCGGTACGGGGCTCCGTGCGCTTCGCCCTGGAGTGCCGGCCGCGCTTCGACTACGGCCGCGCGCCCCACGTACTCGCCCTGGACGGTGCCATCGCGCGCTTCGAGGGGCCGGGCATCACCGCACACCTCCAGGCCGTGGGCCCCGTCCCGCTGGAAGCCGACGGTGACGACGTACGTGCGACGGCCACCCTGGCGGCCGGTGAGCGCGCGGCCGTCGTCCTGACGGTGTGCGACGGCGCGAGCGAGCCCCCACGGCTCCTGAACGCGGACGACCTGGCCGAGGCGTTCAGCTCCGTACGCCGCTTCTGGCACGGCTGGATCGGACACTGCACCTACCGCGGCCGCTGGCAGCAGATCGTCAACCGTTCCGCGATCACCCTCAAGCTGATGACGTACGCGCCCACGGGCGCCCCGATCGCCGCCGCCACCATGGGCCTGCCCGAGCAGGAGGGCGGCGAGCGCAACTGGGACTACCGCTACACCTGGATCCGCGACGCCTCCCTGGCGGTGCGCGCCATGCGCGACCTGGGGTTCACCGATGAGGCGAACGCCTTCCGCATGTGGCTCCAGCAGCGGATGCACGACGGAGGAGCCCCCAACGGCGAGCCGCTGCAGATCATGTACCGGGTCGACGGGGACCCGTACCTGACCGAGGAGGTCCTCGGACACCTGGCGGGCTGGCGGGGGTCCGCCCCGGTGCGCGCCGGCAACGGCGCCGCCGGGCAGCTGCAGTTGGACATCTACGGGGAGGCCGTCTTCGCCCTCGGCCAGACGGGCCGGACCGGCGAGGTCGTCGGCTACGACGGCTGGCAGCACTCCGCCGCCGTACTGGACTGGCTGTGCGACCACTGGGACCGGCCCGACGAGGGCATCTGGGAAACCCGGGGCGGCCAGAAGGACTTCACCTACAGCCGCCTCATGTGCTGGGTCGCCCTCGACCACGGCATCCGCCAGGCCGCCGCCCTCGCCCGCCCGGCCGACGTACCCCGGTGGACGGCCGCGCGCGACGCCATCCTGCAGCAGATCATGACGCGCGGGTGGAGCGAGGAGCGGCGGGCGTTCGTACAGCACTACGGCAGCAACGTGCTCGACGCCTCCCTGCTGCTCATGCCGCTGGTCGACTTCATCACGCCGAAGGATCCGCGCTGGCTGTCCACCCTGGAGGCGATGGACGGCGAACTCGTCTCGGACAGCCTCGTCTACCGCTACGACCCCGCGGCCTCCCCCGACGGCCTGCAGGGCTCCGAGGGCACCTTCTCCCTGTGCACCTTCCTCTACGTGTACGCCCTCGCGCGCGCCGGACGGCTGGAGCAAGCCCGGTACGCCTTCGACAAGATGCTCACCTACGCGAACCACGTGGGGCTGTTCGCGGAGGAGATCGGCCCCACCGGTGAGCAACTGGGCAACTTCCCCCAGGCCTTCACCCACCTCGCCCTCATCGCCGCGGCCCTCGCCCTCGACTCGGAACTCGACCGGGACGCGAGCCGCTAGGACACGAGCCGTTAGGACGCGTCCGGGCGATCAGGTGCGCACCGCATCAGAAGATGACCGCGGCGAAACCGTTCCTCCGTGAGCGGCTCGCGCAGCATCCGCCCGACTTCCACGAACCCGGCCTCCCGGGCCAGCCCCGCGAGGACGTCGATCGGCCACCGGTAGGCCGTCGTCACCTTGTGGTCGAACGCCTCCACCGGCCCGCCCTCGGCCTCGAAGAAGGCGAGCAGGAGGGTGCCTCCCCGGGCCAGGACGCGGCGGAACTCGGCGAGGTAGGACGGGATGTCCCGCGGCGGGGCGTGGATGACCGAGTACCAACACACGATGCCGCCCAGCGTGCCGTCGGCCAGGTCCAGGGCGTCCATCGAACCGAGCTCGAACCGCAGGTCGGGGTATGCCTCCCGGGCAAGGCCGATCATCACCGGCGACAGGTCGAGGCCGAAGGCGTCGAGCCCGAGGTCGCGCAGGTGTGCCGTCAGATATCCGGGACCACATCCCAGCTCGGCGACGGGCCCGGCATCAGCGACTCGCGCGAGATCGGCGAACGCGGCGAGGACCGAGCGGTCCAGCGGAAGGCCGTCGAGCCCGTTGCGGACGAGGTCCGCGTAGAGAACGGCGACGGCGTCGTAGGCGTCTGATGTCACCCGGAGGTGCGTGGAGTGTTCCGTCACAGGGGACGACAATAGGGCGTGCACGATCGAGTCCGACACGGCCGTGCCCCCCTGCCGGATGTCCTGCCCGTCAGCCCCCCACGGGTGCGGGGGCTCCGAACCACTGCGCCAGGGAGGCGGCGAGGCCCTGCGCCGCGTCCGCCCGGCCGTCGGCCGCGTCCGCAGCCCAGGCGGTGCATCCGTCGGGGCGCACGAGCAGTCCGGCCGGCGCGGGCCCGGCGGGGCAGGTGGCTATGACCACCCGCACCCGGTCCCCGTACCCCTCGGCCACCGCCCTGAGGTCCGCGTCGTCCGCGAGATCCAGGAGCAGCGCCCTCCCGTCGTGCATCAGGTCCGCGAGGCGGCGCCCGTCGGCGAGTTCGAGGTCGGGGGCGCTGCGGCCCACCAGCCGGTGACGGCCGGGAAGGTCGTACCGCTGCCCCACTCCGGAGATCTTCTTGACGAAGTGGGTGGTGCCGGGGACGGTGCCGATCAGGTCGGTGACGACATCGAGCAAGGCGCGGGAATGCGGGTCCGGCCGCATCAGGGCGACCTGCGCCCTGGTCCACTCGAGCACCCACGCCCCGATCGGGTGCCGCTCGGCCGTGTACGAGTCCAGGAGCCCTTCGGGTGCCCGCCCCCGGACCACCGCGGCGAGCTTCCAGCCGAGGTTCACCGCGTCACCGATGCCGAGGTTCAGCCCTTGTCCGCCGAACGGCGAGTGGACGTGCGCGGCGTCGCCCGCGAGCAGCACCCGGCCGGCCCGGTAGTCGGCCGCCTGGCGGGCGTTGTCGGTGAAGCGGGTGGCGGTGTGCACCTCGGTGACCGTGAGGTCCGCCAGTCCGGTGACCCGCCGCAGGCTCGCCTGCACCTCCTCGGCGGTGACCGGTGCCTCGCGGTCGGCGGGCGGGCCGTCGAACTCGACCGTGAGGATGCGGCCGGGGACGGGGCCGTGCACGTACGTTCCGGTGCCGGTGTGGTTCCAGCCGGTCTTCAGGGTTTCGGCGCCGGTCATGGTGACGACCGCCTGGTGGCCGGTGATCCGCGGATCCGATCCGGGGAACGCGAAGCCCGCGAGCTTGCGCACCGTGCTGCGTCCGCCGTCGCAGCCGACGAGCCAGCCGGCGCGTATCGTCCGGTCCGGCCCGCCGCCGACCGGGGCCGTGCGGACGACGACCCCGTCGCCCTCGGCGTCCTCGGCGTCGAAGCCCGTCAACTCCACGCCCCGGTGCAGATCGACGCCGAGCTCTGCGGCGCGTTCTTCGAGCAGCCGCTCGACTTCCTGCTGGGGTACGAGGGCCACGTCCCCGGCCGGCCCGGCGTGCGCGAAGTCGGGGTCGGCCTCGTCCAGCAGTGCGCCGCTGAGCATGATCCCGCCGAAGTGGCCGGCGAACTTGGGTGGCGTGCGCGGTGGTTGTCCGCCCGGTGCGCCGCCCGGCCGGCCGCGCATGAAGGCCCGGAACTGGTCGAGCGTGCGCTGCTGCACTTCCGATAGCGCGGGCAGCAGCCCGCGTCGGTAGAAGGCTTCGGCGGTCGGCGTGTTGATCGCCCCTGCCTTGATGGTCCGGTCCACGTCCGTACGTCGCTCCACGACGGCCACCCGGGCCCCGCCGAGGCGGAGTTCGCAGGCCAGCATCAGCCCGACGGGGCCGCCGCCGGCCACCACCACGTCCACGTCCGGCGCTAAGTTCGACTTCGACTTTGAGTTCGAGTGCGAGTCCATGCATTCACTATAGTCACTCAAATCTTGTAGTCGCTATAGTGTTCTCATGAATCAAGGGAACGACGCGAAGGAAGCACCGCTCTCCCTGCGCGAGCTCAAGAAGCGCGAGACCCGGCAGCGGATCTCCGACAAGGCGACGATGCTGTTCGCGGCCCGGGGCTTCGACCACGTGACCGTGGCCGAGGTCGCCAAGGCCGCGCACGTCTCGACGATGACGGTCTTCAACCACTTCCCGCGCAAGGAGGACCTCTTCCTTGACCGGATCCCCGAAGCCGTCGAGCTGTTCACGGGAGCGGTGCGCGAGCGCGCGGAGGGCGAGTCCCTGCTCGCCGGCCTGCGCCTGCTGCTGCTCCGACTCCTCGACGAGCGCCACCCGTTGGCGGGCGTCGGCGACACCTTCCCGCACTTCTGGCGGATCGTGCTCGGCTCCCCCGCACTGCGGGCGCGGGCACGCGAGGGCGTGGAGGAGGTGGAGAACGCACTGGCCGAAGCGATCGGCGGCCCCGACGCCCGCCTGACGGCGGCCCTGACCGTGGCCGCGTACCGGGCCGTCTACGTGACCACGGCCGGCCGGCTGCTCGCCGGCGAGCGCGCGGCGGACGTGGCAGAAGACCACCGCATGCGGGTGAACGCGGCGTTCGACGCCCTGGAGCGGGCCCTGCCGGAGCCGCTCCCGGGACAGGCCTAGCCGGGTACGCCTGACCGCGTTTCAGTCGGCGGGCTTGCCCGTCACCTCCAGCAGCTGGGGCTCGGCACAGTTGCACGCCACCACCTGGGCCGGGCCGGGGGTGTCGGCGGGTGGGAGCTCGATCAGGGCGGTCAGGCTGAGCTTCGCGTTCGAGCTTCGCCACCACTTGCCCTTGGCATCCAGCAGCGCGCCCTGCTGGGAGGCGTCGCCGAAGCTGAAGGAGACCGTGGAGTTCTTGCCCTTCGCCCGCTCCTCGCGCAGGAGCGGACAGGCGACCAGGGAAGCGCCGTTGTCCAGCTTCAGCACGGGCAGCTCGGGACCGGTCACCTCGTGCTCGAACGCGTAGGTGACCAGCCCCTTGAGCTTCGGCTCCTGCGCCTTCTCGCCCAGTTTCCCCACCACCCCGTCGGTCAGGGGGCCCGCCGCGAACGGTGCGGTCTCCGGCTCGTCCGGGGTCGTGAAGCTCAGGTAGTCCGCGAAACGCCCGCACGCTTCCCGGTCCGTCGCCGCGGTCGGTGACAGTACCGCCGCGTCCGCATTTCGACTGACGGCTGCCACCGGATCCTTCCGCACCTGCACCGCCGTCGGCGCGTACAAGACGTTTTCGCTGACCAGCGGCACCGATGCCGCCGTGGCCACCCAGGTCTCCACGGCCGCCTTCCACTCGCCCCCGGGCGCTTCCTGGACGAAGTAGTGGACGGCCGTGGCCGGCCCGCTCTCCCCTCCGTTCGCCTTGCTCAGCGTGACGAAAGACCTCGGGTACGACGGCTGGTCCCGCTCTGCCGGAATGGCGAACACCGGATTCACCAACCCTGACACCACGTGCTGGGGGCCCTTCCACACCGCGTGAACGGCGGCGTCCGCTCTCCACTCCGTCATGAGCGGACCGGTCGCGACCTTGGCCGCGCCATCGGTGTCCTTCCAGACTGCCGGGGTGCGGCGCTCCCACTCGAACCGGCTGAAGACCTTCTCGGCCTCCGCCTGCGTGATCACCAGCGGGGGCGGCGGCGGAACCGACGGCTTCGGCTCCTCGGCGGACGCCCCGCCACCACCGCCGTTCCCGCCCGTACACCCAGCGGCCCCCGCCACCGTCAGTACCACGGCCGTCCCGACCGCTAACCCTCTGACCCACCCCACCAGAAGTCCCTCCCCTGAAAACCCGCGAGGAAGGCTCCTCCCCCTCACGTATCAGGACCCTACGGGGCGGGCAGGCGGCCGACGGAGCCGCCCTGCTCATGGGTCACTCCCGTCGTGGATCTTCGGCCAAGGCCTTGAGCGAGAGCGACACGCGTTCACGGACCATGTCGACGTCGAGGATCTCCGCGGTGATCTCCTGGCCGACGGAGACGACCTCCGAGGGGTGGCTGATGGGGAGCCATGACAGCTCGGGGATGTTGATCATCGCGGTGAAGCCTCCGATGTCCACGAACGTGACGCAGAAGTCGGCGATGTGGGTGACCGTGCCGGTGACGACCTGGCCCCGTTGCAGTCCCCGGGTCTTGAGGAAGGCCCAGTTGCGGTCGCCCGGTGTGGGATCGGTCCGCCAACGGGCCCGTACCACTCCGTCGGCGTCCGGCAGGACGGCGGTGAACAAGGGCGCGCGTTCGTCGGCGTACGTGGGCAGGAGCGCTGCCGCTCCCGCACGGGAGATCCGGGCGGCCAGCTCCGGGAACTCCTCCTCGTCGACGACGGCGCTGTGGATCCGGCCGTCCTCGTCCTGCCAGACCCCTTCGATGAGGCCGTCCACCGGGAAGGCACCCAGGACCGCGTCGATGTCGGAGGACAGGTCCGGCCACACGGCCAACCGGGCGCGGGGGGCGAGTCCGGCACGCACCGCGTCAAGGGTCTCGCGGGTGAGGCGGTGGAAACGGGAGACGCCTCCGACGGGCCGCTCCTCCAGGAGTCCCGCCTGGCACGAGACGACGGCGTAGCGCAGGCGCGCCCAGAACTCGTCGTCGCCCGGCCGCTGGACCTCGTCCCCGTCGGTCTCCCGGTCGGTCTCCCCGTCGTACGGGGATGCGTCCATGCGTTCCGGGAAGAGCCCGAGCGCGCGGGCCCGCGCCTGCGCCTCCTCGCACGGGAAGGCGCTGCCGATGTAGAGGTACTGGTCCCATCCCACGTGCACGGCGAACGCGCCCTCCGCCTCCAGCAGGCACCAGGCACCGCCGTCGCGCAGCATGACCCGCACCAGTTCGAGCGCGGTGCCGAGCGGAACCTCCGCGCCGTCGTGGAAGCCCGCCCGGCCGGAGGGACCGCTCGGGAAGAGTGCGTCCAGTCCGTGGGCCTCCATGGGCGGCTCGGCACCGAAGTGCACGAGGGACGAGACGTGCGGCTCGCGTACGGCCAGGCGGTCGATGCCGGAATCGACGGCGAACGCCTCGATCGCCCGGAGGTAGGCCGCCTCGACCTCGCCGTGATCACTGACGCAGTCCTCGGGGCCGGTGTAGCAGCCGCGTTCGTCGCGGTCGGCGGGGTCGTACTTGGTGACGCGGTAGACATAGGGGAGCACGCCCCCATCCTCCCTTCCAGCAGGAAGCCGGCGTCGCCCGGGTCTGTCGGCGCCGGCCGGCGCCCCCTAGCGGGCGCCCAGCACCTCCAGGAGCCGCCGGCCGAACTCTTCCGGGCAGTCGGTGTAGCCACTGTGCCCGCCCGGGAGTTCGGTCACTTCAAGGCCCAGCCGGTCCGCCAGCTCCGCGGCCGGGCGGTAGGGCAGGTGCCCCCTGGTGTCGCGGCCCGCGGCCAGCACCAGGCGTTCGGACACCGCCGCAAGGGCAGTCTCGTCGGGGACGTACGACGTGAACTGGCGCAGCTCGTGTTCCAGGAAGAGCGGGAAGTTCGCGTTCAGGCGGCCGATCATCTCGGCGGTGCGCGGCGGCAGTCCGGCCGGGTCGGGCATGGGCTTCAGGGTGCCGCCGATCCCGTTGAGGAAGTACGCCGCCGCGGCGCCGAGACCGTCGGCGCGGAAGGCCTCGTAGACCCTTTCGAAGAACAGCCGCTCCTCGACGTCCGGCAGCAGCCGGGCGCAAGGCGGCTGGTCCGCGACGACCGTGCGCAGCCGTTCGGGGTGGCGGGCGAGCAGGTCGAGGGCGACGATCGCACCCGAGCTGCTGCCGTAGACGTACGCCTCCTCGCCGGCCGGCAGGAGGTGGGCGAGCAAGCGGTGGGCGTCCTCGCTCTGCACGTCGACCCGCTGGTCCACGGGGCCGGAAGTGGCGATCCGGCTACGGGAGTAGCCGCGCGGGTCGAGGGTGACGACCGTGTACCGCTCGGCGAGGGCGTCGGCGATCCCGTCGAAGACGGCTGCGTCCCCGCCACCGCCCGGGAGCAGGAGCAGCACGGGCCCGGTGCCGCGTATCTCGTGGTGGAGGTCGGCTCCTGGGACCTGCAACGTTCCCGCTCTCATCGCCTCTTGTCCTCTTCTTCCACTTCTTGTGCTTCTTGTGCTTCTTGTTCTTCTTCTTCGTTCACCGACGGCCAGTGCGTGAGTGTCACGTGGAGGGCGTCGACGGTCCGCCTCCAGGACGTGCCGGTGTCCCTGGAGTGCCCGAATCCGCCGGTGGCTTCGAGGCTGCTGTAGCCGTGGAAGGTGCTGCGCAGGAGGCGGACCGCGTCGGTCACGTCGGGTTCGCCGAGGCCGTAGGCGCGCAGCATCCCGTACGTCAGCTCGATGCTGCGCAGATGTCCGGGGGAAGCGGCGACCCGCTCCGGGTCCAGCTGGATCTGGGTGGCCGCGTAGCGCCCGGGGTGGCGCAGTGCGAAGTCCCGGTACGCGTCGGCGAAGGCTGCGAGCGCGTCCTTGCCCGAGCGGCCCGCGACGGCCACGGAGATGCGGTCGGCCATCTCGCCGGCGGCGACCACGGCCACCCGGGCGCGCAGGTCCTGCACGTTCTTGACGTGCGCGTACAGGCTCGCGTCCTTCACGCCGAAGCTCCGCGCGAGCGCGGACACGGTGACGTGGTCGAAGCCCACCTCGTCGGCGAGATCGGCTGCGGCCCGGATGACCCGGTCGACCGTCAGTCCCACGCGCGCTGCCATGTGCGCCCCCTGCCCCTCCATGCCTAGGAGCCCTAGGCATGGATCTAATATACATAGGCAGCGGCGCGATCAGCCGTTCAGCGACTGCATCAGCTCCGGGGCGTAGCGGTCGCCCGAGGCCACGCCGTGGGGGGCCACGGCGTCGATGGCGGCCAGGTCCGCGTCGGTGATCGTCACCGCGGTGGCGGCGATGTTCTCCTCCAGGTAGCGGCGGCGCTTGGTGCCCGGGATGGGCACCGCGCCCTGGCGCAGGGTCCAGGCCAGCGCGAGCTGCGAAGGCGTGACCCCCTTCTCGGCGGCGAGACGGCGCACCTGGTCGACGACGGCCAGGTTGCGGTCGAAGTTCTCGCCCTGGAAGCGGGGGTCGGTGCGGCGGAAGTCGTCGGCGGCGAAGTCGTCCGGGCTGGTGATCGCGCCGGAGAGGAACCCCCGGCCGAGCGGGGAGTACGCGACGAGCCCGATGCCGAGCTCGCGCAGGGTGTCGAGGACGCCGTCGTGCTCGATGCCGCGCTCGAAGAGGCTGTACTCGGTCTGTACGGCGGCCAGCGGGTGGACGGCATGGGCGCGGGCGATGGTGGCGGGCGCGGCCTCGCACAGGCCGATGTGGCGGACCTTGCCGGCGGCGACGAGCTCGGCCAGGGCGCCCACGCTCTCCTCGACGGGCACGTTCGGGTCGATGCGGTGCAGGTAGTAGAGGTCGATGTGGTCCGTTCCCAGGTGGCGCAGGGAACGGTCGGCCGAGCGGCGAATGTACTCGGGCGTGGCGTTGTGGCCGCGGAAGGCGCCCTCGTCGGTGAACTCGACACCGGTCTTCGTGGCGATCACGGCGGCTTCACGGCGGCCGGCGAGGGCCTTGCCGAGGAGCTGCTCATTGAGGAAGGGGCCGTAGCCCTCGGCGGTGTCGAGCAGGGTGACGCCGAGCTCCAGGGCGCGGTCGATCGTGGCCAGCGACTCGGTCTCGTCCGTGGCTCCGTAGTGGGCGCTCATGCCCATCAGGCCGAGCCCCTCGGCGCCGACCTCGAGCCCCTGGCCGCCCAGTGCACGGATCTCCATCGCGGTCTCCATCATGATCTCCCTCGCAAGTAACTAACTGGATAGATAGAGCGTGCACCACAGGCGCGCCAGATGTCAATAACTGGATAGTTACTTGCTAGGCTGCGAGCCATGGCAAGGGATTCCAGCGCGACCAAGGCACGGCTGCTCGACGCGGCCTTCTCCGAGTTCGCGGCGTACGGCATCGCCGGCGCGCGGGTCGACCGCATCGCCGAGGCCGCGCAGGCGAACAAGCGGCTCATCTACGTCTACTACGGCAACAAGGAGCAGCTCTTCGACGCCGTGCTCCAGCGGGCGCTGGAGACGGGCTCGGAGTCCGTGCCCTTCGACGTCGACGACCTGCCCGGGTACGCGGGCGCGATCTACGACCACCTCGTCGAGCGGCCGTCGCTGATGCGTCTGGTGCTGTGGAAGCAGCTGGAACGTCCGGGGAGCACGGACACCGAGGCGGCGTCCTACCAGGGCAAGATCGCAGCCGTGCGGCAGGCGCAGGAGGCGGGCCGGATCGACGACGGGGTGGACGCCGCCGACGTGCTGACGCTGGTGATGGCCATGTCGCAGGCGTGGTTCGGCGCGTTCGGCGGTCCTGCGGTGGACGGCACCACGGCGGTCGGCGAGCCGGGTACCGGCTGGGCGCCCGAGCAGCTCGCCCGCCACCGGGCGGCCGTGGTGGAGGCCGTACGCCGGATCACCGCACCGCACGCACACGGGCACGGGCACGGGAATTGAAGCCCGGCAGGGTGAAGTGACGCCTGGTCAGCTCCCTGGTCCCACCGCCACGGCGGGGAGCGGCTGGGCCCCGGGGGCCGCGCTGCGGAACGAGCGGCGATAGCTGTCGGGCGGGACCCCGACGATCCGTTTGAACTGGCGCCGCAGTGTCGTGGCGGTCCCCATGCCGGTGGCGAGGGCCACCGCCTCGATGGTCTCGTCGGTGGCCTCCAGCAGTTCCTGGGCGCGGCGTACGCGCTGGGTCAGGAGCCACTGGAGCGGTGTCCGGCCGGTCACCGACCGGAACTGGCGTCCGAGATGGCGCGGGCTTGTGTTCGCCTTGCGCGCCATGTCGGTCACCGTCAGGGGCTGGTCCAGCCGCTGTTGGACCCAGGCGAGCAGGTGGGCGAGTACGTGGTCGCCCCCGGCCTGCACCGGTGTGGCCACGAACTGGGCCTGACCGCCCGGCCGGTGGGGCTGCATGACGAGGCGCCGGGCGACGGAGTTGGCGATGTTGGCGCCGTGGTCGAGGTGGATCAGGTGGAGGCAGAGGTCCACGGCGGCGGCCTTGCCCGCAGCCGTGAGGACGCTTCCGTTGTCCGTGTAGAGGACGTCCGGGTCGACGACGGCCAGCGGATGACGTGCGCTCAACTCCGCCGCATGGGCCCAGTGGGTGGTAGCCCGGCGCCCGTCCAGCAGGCCGGCGGCGCCGAGTACGAACGCTCCGGTGCACAGGGACGCGATCCGGGCCCCTGCCGCGTGGGCCGCGCGTACGGCCTCGATCAGCTCCGCCGGCGGCGGTTCGTCGATGTCGGCGCACGCGGGCACGATCACCGTGTCGGCGCCGACCGCGCGGTCCAGCCCGTGGTCGGGTTCGACCGTGAACGGGCCGACCCGCACCGGCCCGGGCCCGCAGAGCAGTACGTCGTACCAGCCCTCCGTGGCCTCGCGCGGAGGGTTGCCAAAGATCTCGTGGGCCACCGCCAGTTCGAAGTGCAGCAGGTGACCGGCGGTCAGCAGTGCGACAGTGGGCATGTCCGAAAGTGTACGCATGATGTCGTTCCAGACCATCACCGTCGGACGCCGCCCGCACCGAGACTCGATCCACCAGGACATCGAGAGCGGGGAACGATGAGCACGACAGCGGCAGTGGTGGTTTACGGGGCGACCGGGCACACGGGGCGGTTCGTCGTCGCCGAACTACGGAGGCGTGGCTTCGCCACCGTCATCTCCGGCCGAGACGCGGACCGGTTGGAGGCGCTGGCCGCCGAGTGGGGGGACGTGCAGGTGCGGCCGGCCACCGTGGACGACGCGGGCTCGCTGGACCGGGCCCTCGCCGGCGCGGCGGCCGTCGTCAACTGCGCGGGACCCTTCGCGCTGACGGCGGGCCCGGTCGTGGAAGCGGCCCTGCGCGCGGGGATCCCGTACGTCGACGTCGCGGCGGAGATCGAGGCGAACGTCGCGATGTTCGCCGACCACGCGGAAGCGGCCCGGAAGGCGGACACGCCCGTGGTGCCGGCGATGGCGTTCTACGGCGGGCTGGGCGACCTGTTGGTGACCGCGGCGATGGGGGAATGGACCGCCGCGGACGCGGTGCACGTCGCGTACGGGCTGAACGGCTGGCACCCCACGCCCGGTACCCGGGTGGCGGGCCGGGTGTCCCACGAGCGTCGCGCGGGCCGCCGGGTGCGGTTCGCGGGGCCGGCCGGACTGCGTCACCTGCTGAGGAGTGACGCGGGCGGCACGTGGGGCCCGGCCCTGGTCGCTGTCTTCGGTGTCTCCTTCTGGGCCGCCGCTGCCTTCCCGGCCGACGCCGGGGCAGGCTTTCCCGTCGGAGCCCCGGACCCGACCGTGATGAGCGGGCACGGCGCCGCCCACATGGCCGCCGGAATGGTCGGGTACCTCGCACTGTGCGCCGCGTTCGTCGTCCTGTCCCGCCCGCTCGCCGCCCGCGGGCACCGCGGCTGGGCCGTGGCCTCCCGTCTCGTACCGGTCGCGGTCCTCGCCGGCTTCATGGCCTCGGCCGCCTCCGTCCTCGCCTTCACCGCGGGCGCGGGACTCGGTCTCCTCTGGCTGACCGCAGTGACGGCCCGCCTGGCCCTGACTCCGGCGCTCCCACGCACCGTCTGAGGGGGGCGGCAGGTGGTCGGGCCCGAGCGCCGGCCCTCACGGCCCTGCCCCGTCACCTGCCGTGATCAGCGGGTGGGGAACGGCGCGAGGTCAAGATCCCACTGGTCAGCTGCCTGGAGCAGGGCCTCCGTGTTCGCCCGGACCTCTACGAAGTACTGGTAGATGTCCGCCCTGTCCTCACCCTGCTGCCATGGAGACGATGCCTCCAGGGACAGGTGAATGCGGATCACCGCCTCGGCTTCGTCCTCGCTTCGGCCGGCGAGGCTGAAGGCCAGGACCGGATGTCGTCGTAACGGTTACCCCGGACCGTGGCGAACTGGTAGCGCAGCGGACGAAGCTCCACGCGGTGGGTGCGGTCACTCAGGATCGTGGCCGCAGGATCCCACGCGGCGCATCAGCCTCGACGCTATACCGTGTGGTCATGTCAGCGTTCATACAACAACTCCCCGCCCTCATCGGCGTGGTGATCGGCGCCCTCGGCTCGTACTTCGCGACGACGCGCGGCGATCAGGCCCGCTTCCGCCGCGAGCAGGCGGCCCAGTGGGACGAGCGGCGGCTGACGGCCTACGCCGACTACGCCAGGTCGCTGAAGAAGAGCGTCACCCTGGCCTACCGGATCGCGGCGCACCTCGGCAACGACCCCCACCCGCATCCCATGTCACCCGAGGAAGCGGCGCCACAGCTCGCCGATGCCACGGACGCCCGCGATCCGGCCGGGGAGGCACTGTTGATGCTCGGCACCCCGGACGTGGTGGAGAAGGCCCGCGCATGGGTCGTCGTGGTGATGGAGATGGAAGCGTTCCTGCGGGACCGCACGCACAGCCCGGAAGCCTGGTCGACCCTGCTCAAGCGCCAACGCGCCGCGCGCGAGGGGTACTACACCGCCGTCCGACGTGACCTGGCCCTCCCGCCCGGCCATTCCGGGGAGTGGCGGCTTGCCCCTCCCCCGACACCCTGAGTAAGCGATCTCAGGCGAGTCCGACCAGTTCGGCGATCGTCCCGCCGAGCACCCGGTCGCGTACCTCTCCCGGACTGGTGACCCGCTCCACCATCGCCCGGGCGAGGACCGGGTCTCCGTACGGGGCGTCCGAGCCGAACAGCGTCCGGTCCGGGATCTCCTTGATGGCCAGCCGGACCGCGAAGACGATATTGGCCGTGGACAGCTCCAGGTACATGTTCGAGTTGTCCCGGACCAGCTCGACGGCCTCCATCCAGTTCGTCCCTCCGAGTTGGCTGACCACCAGCGGAACCCTCGGGTACCGGCCGGCCAGCGCCGACAGCGTCCTCACGTCGGCCGCCGTGGTCGGAGCGGATCCGTGCACGACCACGGGCAGCCCGCCGTGGTCGGCCGCCGCCCGGAGTACCGGTTCGATCATCGCCGCCCGTCCCGGCGGCGGCGTCAGTTCGCCGATCCCGTGCAGCCCGCGCCCGACGACCTCGCGTTCCACGGTCGCGGCGATCCGTTCCGGCTCCAGGTCCAGCGGTACGGACAGGAAGCCGATGAACCGCTCCGGCCGTGCGGCGAGTGCGGCGTCCCATTCCCGCCACGCACGGCGATGTCCCTCGGCCGAGCCCACCCGACCCCCGATGGCCTCTTCCAGGATCGCCATCTCCCGGCGCAACGAGGCGAGGTCACCGGCCCGCTCCGGGTGTGGGCGGGTGGAGAACAGCACGGCGCGGTCCACACCGGCCTCGTCCAGCAGCCCCACATGTGCGTCGACGGGGTCGTGGACGTGGCTGTGCGCATCGATGATCATCATTCACTCTCTCCTTGACGGTCGGCCCGGAATGCGGCCGGCCCGTTCACTGTTGCTCCCTGACACGGTGGGAAGGTCAAGCGGGAGGGAGCCGGGGTCGGTGCTGATCGGAGAGCTGGCGCGTCGTGCCGGCGTCAGCGAGCGGCTGCTGCGCTACTACGAGGGGACGGGTCTGATCCACTCGGAGCGCCGCGCCAACGGCTACCGCGAGTACGACGACCGGACGGTGGTGACGGTGCGGCGCATCCGCACGCTGCTGGCCGCCGGCCTGCCGACCCGCGTCATCCGCCAGATCCTGCCCTGCACCTTCGACGAGACGGCGCTGCGTCCCTGCCCCGGCGTTCTCACCAGCCTCCGCGATCGGCTGACCGTCCTCGACCGGCGTGCCGCCGAACTGGAAACCGCGCGCCACCTGCTGCGCCGGACGATCACCGCCACCGAGGCAGGTCAAAACCCGGCCCTGCGAGACTGACACCATGGCACATGACGACGCGGTCGCGAGGATGGCGGATCTCTTCGATCCGGAGCCGAAGACGTGGGGCCTGCGGGGCGACCCCCACGTCTGGCGAGCCCTTCGCGATCACCTGTCGGGTACGGACGTCCCGGAGTCGGTCGACGAAGTGGTCCGCCTTCTGCGCGCAGCGTTCAGTGAGCTCGTGGGTATTGACCTCGTCGGCGACCTGGCGTCATCCGCGTACCGGGAGCAATACGCCCACGGCGGCATGTCCAGCGGAGTGGTCTCTCTCGACACGTGGCGGGAGCGATTGATACCTCTGCTCGCGGAGCGTGCGAGGACGCTGTTGGGGTCCTGATCTCGGCCGTTTCGCACAGGCCGGCGCCGTGTCCGCGCCGGCGTCCCTGCCCGCGGTGGGATTCGTGCCGTCAGTCGCCTCCGCCGCCACCGCAGGAGGAGCCCCCACCGCAGGACGCACCATCCCCGCAGGAGAAGCTGACACCGTCGTTCTTCGACGATCGGGAAGGCCGTTGCCTCTGCGCCCGTCTGCCGCCGAATACGCCGCCGCGCCAGGCCTGGAAGAGCCCCCAGGCGAGACCGATCCCCGCGACTACCAGGTATTCCATTTCTGTTACCCCCGTTTCCTTTCCAGCTGTGACCCTAGCTCGCGCCGCGGTCACGCACTGGCCGGGGGCGCGGGGGCGATCGCTACGAGTTCGACCTCGAAGCCCTCCTCGTTCTCCAGGTACGCGGCATAGTGTCGCGCACCGCCCGCGTGCGGATGCCGGTCGGGGAACAGCAGGTGCCAGCCGTGCCCGGTCGCTTCGCGGGCCAGCCTGTCGACCTCGGTGGCGTCTTCGACGTGGAAGGCCAGGTGGTTCAGCCCCGGCCGGCAGCGGTCGTGCCGGTCGGCGGTGAGGGCCGGGGACTGTTCGAGGACGAGGTAGGTCGGCCCGAGCCGCCAGCTGCGCCCGTTGTCCCAGTGCTGGAAGAGGGCGTACCCCAATTCCTCCAGGAGCCAGCCGAACGAGGCGACCGCGCGGTCGAGGTCCGGGACCCACAGTTCGACGTGGTGCAGCGTGCCGTGGGCGGGCCGGACGGGGGCGACGTGGTGGGGTGCGTTCACAGGCTGATCACTCGACGAACCTACCCTTCGGGGCACCCCGCAACCGATCGGGTGACGTCCGAAGGCAAGGGCATGTCAGCCGTGCGCACCAGGCCCCCGCGGCCGAGGCTGGGGACACTGTCCGGACCGGAACTCGACGTGAGCACACCACCCATGAGCACATCACCCCTGCCCCACGCCCAGTTGGACGAGCGCTACAGCGACAAGGACGCGGTGGCCGTCCCGTGGCCGACGGCCGTGGCGCAGCTGACCGGGGCCGAGCTGTACTGGCTGACGACCGTACGCCCCGACGCCCGCCCGCACGTCACGCCGCTGATCGGCGTCTGGGCGGACGGCGCGCTGCACTTCTGTACGGGTCCGCGCGAGCGCAAGGCCGAGAACCTCCGCGCCAACCCGAACGTCGTGCTCACCACCGGCAGCAACTCCCTCCACGGGGGCCTCGACCTGGTCGTCGAGGGCGAGGCGGCGCGCGTGACCGACTCCGGGCGGCTGCGCGCGCTCGCCACGGCGTGGGAGGCGAAGTACGGCTCGGAATGGCACTTCGACGTCGGCGACGGCGTCTTCGTCAACCCCGAGGCCGGGGAAGCGGTGGTCTTCGCGGTCTCCCCGCGCACGGTCTTCGGCTTCGGCAAGGCCCCGTACAGCCAGACCCGCTGGCGCTTCGCCTGAGGTTCGGCGCCGAGCGGGGAGGGGCGGGGCGGGGCGGGCCTGCGGGTTCCTACAGGCTGAGGGCGTCCTCCGCGTTGTCCATCCAGGCCGTCACGGAATTCTTGTCGGGCGAGACGTACAGGCCGGGAGTCGACGCCTTGAGCGGAGTCTGCGCCAGATCCGACTCCGTGTTCATGGTCATCTCGATCGAGTCGACGGTCTTCCCCTTGCCGTCGTTGGCGCCGCCCATCAGGCCGGCGTACGCCGACTCCCCCGGGTCGAGCCTGATCGCGTCCTCGATGCCGGGAGCCGTGCCGCGCTCCGTGGCCTGGCCGTCCAGGCTGCCGAAGGTCACGACCGGATGCCCCAGCACCCTGCACGCCTTGGCGCCCTTGTTGGTGATCTTCAGCAGGTAGCTGCTGGTCGTGGGCTCCGCCAGGGCCGCGGTGAACTTCACGTCGAAGGTGCTGCACGGGAAGACGTCGAAGTCGGGGTCGGTCGACGACTTCGGCGGCTTCGGAGTGGTGGGCTTCGTGGGCTTCGTCGGCTCCGGGGTCGTCGAAGGCTTGGACGACGCGGACGGCGCGGACGGCGCGGACGGCGCGGTCGGTGTCGCTGACGTCGTCGGGCTCGCGGACGGCCCGCCCGCCCCGCCGCCCGCGTCGTCGTCGGTGGGCCCACAGGCGGTCAGGGCCAGTGCGGATACGGCGGCGAGGACGACTGCGGCTCTGCGTACGGTGCTCATGGCGTTGGGTCCCCCCAAGGAGAAGCGCGAGGTGCGCCGGGCTGGGCTGAGCGGGGCTGAGCGGGGTCGAGCTGGGGTTGTGCTGAGCACCAGCGTCCCGTAGAAGCTTCACAGCTTGGTGACGGTGTCTTGCCGAGTCCACCACGATCGCCTCGGCGCTAGCATCAGCGTCCATGGTGAGACCCGAGGACAACGGCCGTACCCCAGGAGCGGCTTCCGGCGCCTGGCGCGTCACCGTGCTGAAGCAGGGGCGGCGCAGGGCCGGCCCGCCACCGTACGAACCTTCGCACCGCCAGGGTCAGCCGCTCGCCCGGCGGGACGACCTCAGGGTCCACGGCACCGCCGGGAAGATCAGCTGCATCGACTCCTCGGGCCACACCCTCTGGACCGCCCCCTGTTCCGGCAAGCCCAACGCCGCCCACATATCCCGCGGCCGGGTCCTGGTCACCACGGACTCCCTCGCGTACACCGCCTGGGGCAACCTCGGCCCCGCCCTGCTCCTCGACCTGGCGGACGGCACCCTGATCACCGAACTGCGCGGGGAACGCGGCGCGGCCCTGGGCGGCGGCCGTTTCCTCCTCGGGCTGGAGGGCTACGACGCCTTCGACACCTGGGAGTACGACCGCGACGGCACCCTGGTCGACTCCTGGCGCAGCTACGGGCACTACGTCATCGGTACGGGCATCCGCGTCGTCGAGACCGACCGCAACCTCCCCACCCGCGGCCGGGTGGTACGGCTGCTGCCGGGCGGCACGGTCGAACGCGGCCCGCTGCTCACCGACCCCCAGGCCCCCCGGCCGCTCGTCCTGACGGACGGCACCATCCTGGTCCTCGACGCCGGAGTGCTACGGGCCGTCAGCCGCCGGCTGGAGGACTCCGTCCTCGCCGAGCTGCTTCCCGTGGACCCGGGCGAGGCCTGGCGCTACCACGGCCACCTCCACCGTGCCGGGGACAAGGTCACGGTCCAGCTCAGCGAGCGACACCCCGATCACCCCTCCAAGCACACCCTCCACACCTGGACCCTCGCCCTCCACCCGGCCCGGTGACCGCCCCTGACCCACGGGACGGCCCCCAGGAGGCACGGGAGGAGGCGAGGCTCAGCGGCAGAGGGCCGTGTCCACGAGGCTCTCGAGGTGCTGCGTGGCAGCCTCGTCGGTCGGGATGCCGGTCACCGCGATGTTGGCGGCGCGGCCGTCGTCGGTGACTCCGCCCCGGGTCTCGTATCCCGCGATGTCGCCGCCGTGGCCCCAGGAGACACCGCCGCACGACAGCGGCCTGCTGATGAGCCCCAGTCCGTAGCCGGCGCCGGTGTCCCCGAGGGGAACGGTCGTACGCATCTGGGTCAGCTGGGCGTCCGGGAGGAGACGGCCGTCCAGGAGCGCGGCGTAGAACCGGTTGAGGTCGGAGTTGGTGGAGATCATCTGACCTGCGGCCCAGCCCGCGGAGGGATCGATTTCGGTGACGTCGCGCAGGGGAGCGCCTGCCGCATCCCGGTGGTATCCGTGGGGATGGGCTTCTCGGATGGCCATGTCACCGGCGACCGGGAAGGAGGTGTGGCGCAGCCCGATGCGCTTGATGACGCGCCGGTCCACCTCCTCGGCGAGGGGCCGGCCGGTGACCTTCTGGATGATCAGGCCCGCCACCACGTAGTTCGTGTTGCTGTACCCCCAGTCCTTCCCGGGGGCGAAGACGGCCTTGCGCCGGAAGGCGATGTCGAGGAGGTCGCGGGGTTCGAAGTACCGGTGCCGAAGGATGTCGTCCCCGACGAGGTCCTCGTATTCGGGAAGTCCGCTGGTGTGCTGGAGGAGCTGGCGGACGGTGATGTGCTGCCCGTCGAACCCCTCCCCGCGGACGAGCCCCGGAAGGTAGGTGTCGACCGTGGCGTCGAGGTCGATCTTCCCTTCACCGACGAGTTGCAGCGCCACCACGGCGGTGAACGTCTTGGTGCTGCTGCCGATCCGCACCTGGCCGTCCCTCGGCACCTTCGAACCGCCGGCCAGGTCGCCCACCCCCGCAGTATAGGTACGGGTGCGGCCTTCACGGTCCGTGACGCTCGCCAGGGCTGCGGGCAGGCCGTCGGAGTGCACCAGCGCGTTCAGGCCCTGCTGGACGGCGTCCGGCCTGGCGGAGGCGGACGCGGTCGGCGGCGCCGGCACCCCCATCGTCATGACGCCCAAGGCCGCCAGCGCGACGGCGAGCGTGGCCGGCACGGCTCTGCGCCGGCCCCTCCGCTGCCGCGGGGACGGACCAGACCTTCGCCATGTCTGCTGCTCGCGCACGGGTCAACTCCTACGGAATCATGGGGAACCGGCGGTATGTGCCGGTCCCAGCTTGTCCGCTTTCGGCCGCGCGCAACGATCCTGCTACCCGCCCGGCGCCTGGTGGGGACAACCCCCGGTGTGCCCTCAGGTGGGGCGGCCCGTGTGCCGAACCCGGGCCGTTCCGCAACCCGCGATCAGCCGCGTTCGAAGCAGTGCGAGCGGCCGATCACGGAGAAGCCCCGGCGCCCGTACCAGTGCCGTGGCCAGTCCGTCGCGTCGGCGGTCAAGAAGCGGGTACCGCAGCCCTGGTCGGCGGCCAGGCGCAGGGCGGTGCTCAGGACGGCGTCGGCGTAACCGTTCCGGAGGTGGGCCTGCGAGGTCATCAGGTCCTCGATCTGGGCGGTGCCGGTCGCCGGGTCGAGGTAGAGGTCGGCCCATGAGGCGACCTCTCCCTCCGCCGTGCGGGCGCCGATGAAGTGGACGCCGTCGGCCCCGCGTCGGCGCACCTCGCGCCGGTCGACGAGATGGCGCAGGACCTCGTCCCCGACGGTCGGGAGGAAACCCTGCCAGCGCCGGGTGAGCGGGGCGCGCAGGGCGTCGAGGTCCACTTCCCCGGCGGGCCCGCCGCCGACCGGCACCGGGCCGGTGTGCAACATGACCAGGTACGTGGAGTGCGTGTATCCGGCGCGGATCAGCGGCTCCGCACACGCCGTGCCGGCTTCGTCGTCCAGGACGGAGATCAGCCGGTGGGGCAGGTACCCCAGTGCCTCTTCCACGAGGGCGGGCACCGCCTCGGGGTCGATGTCGACGGCGGGCGCGTCGATGACGACCTGGTTGTTCGCACGGGAGTGTGCGAAGGCGTCGTCGTACACGGCGAACCCGCCGGGCAGGTCGACGGAGCGCGCGGCTTGGCGGCGGGCGAAGGCCGACAGGAAGGTGTCGATCCGCTGACGTTCTGATCCGGGCATGGGCGGAGCCTATGCGTGCCCGGGCCGGGGCAGCCTCCGAATTTCACGCGGTACGACGGACATGTGAGACTCCTGCGAGCGCCGCCGGAAGGGATGCCGGTACACCGACCCGACGAAACAGGCCCCCTGCCATGACCGACGCCCTCACGCGCCTCCTCGAGATCGCCCCACCGCCGAGCGAGCCCCGCCGGAAGGACTGGAACGAGGTCGAGCGCACCCTTGGTACCGGGCTTCCCCGACGCGGCGGCGATCAGTGCTCCCGCTTCTCCGCTGCGGTGCCGCGCTTGTCCTCCACGTGGACGACGTGGAGTTCGGTTCCGTCCCGGTGGCGCTTGGACCGCCCGTGGAGACCGACCGCGAGGCCGGAGCCGTCATCCGGTTTGTCAGGGCCCACGTAGGTGAGGACGTCATGATGGTGGCCGGTGACCACCCAGCCCTCGGCCTGCGTGAGGTCGGGCACCGCGAAGTCTGCGGCCGCGGATCCGACGCGGCCCTCCTTTCGCAGAGCACTGACACAGGCCGGCGATCCGCCGAGAGCGTCGTGGCATGAGCGGTCGGGTCCAGTCCGTTGCACGGCGGCGGCCCGTGTGATCATGACCGTCAGCACATCCGCACCTCATGGGGGGACCATGCGCACCCGCACCACCACGGCCGCGACCGGCTTCGTTGCCGCACTCGCGGCGCTGCTCGTCCTGGCCGGCTGCACCGCGTCCAAAGGCGGCCCGAGCGCGAGTCCGAGCGCTGCGGCGAGTTCCGTGGCCGCCGTGCCCCCGCAGAGCAGCGGGCCCGGGGCCGGGGGCGGCTTCGAGGGGCCTCGGCCGCAGGATCAGAACCTCTTGGCGTGGACCGGCGACCCCAACGACGCGGGTCACGTCACCGCCCAGTCAGCCGCCGGGGTCGGCGGGCGGGTCACCCTGGTACGGATCGTCCTGCGCGAGCAGATCACCTGGTCGAACATCTGGCTGGGCCTGGCCGGCATCGACCCGAACGCCCAGCTCGCCAACTGCTACCTCGGCGTGTACGACGCCACCGGCAAGCTGGTCGCCGCGACCCCGGACGTCTCGCCCCAGCTGATGACCGACGCGATCGCCAAGCCGCTGGCCCTCGCCAAGCCGTTCACCGCTCCCCCGGGGACCTACTTCATCGCTCTCCTCCTCAACGGGAACTGGGCCACCAACGCCCTCACCCTGAAGTCCACCGGTGCCGGGATTTCGGTCAACGCCGGTCTGACGCCACCCAATCTCCGGTACAGCACCATCCTGACCGGCCAGACCTCCCTGCCGGCCACCGTGAACCTCGCCGAGCAGTCCACCAGCACCATCAACACCGGCTGGGCCAGCCAGTGGTACGCGATCTCCTGAGCCCCGGCGGCTGAACGAGGCCCTGCGATGCCCGGCCCGCGCCGTGATCCGCCCATCACGGCGTCGGCCCTTCCGGTGTGGGCGGGGGTGCGGGGACGGATCCGCGTGAGCGGGTGGGTGGAGGGAGCTGGGTCGCGGCGATCGCGGCGAGCGCGAGTCCGAACCCGACGAGCTGGACCGGGCCGAGTGTCTGGCCCAGCAGGACGGCCCCGAGCACCGCGGCCACCAGCGGCGAGAGCAGGACGAGGACCGCGACCGAAGCGACGGGCAAGGTGGCGATGCCGCGGAACCAGAGGACGTAGGCGATCAGACCGCCGACCAGGCCCAGCCAGAGGTAGCCGAGGGCGGCGGGCGCGTCGATCGCGGGTGGCGTCCCCTCGACGAGGAAGGTGACGGGCACCAGGAAGACGCCTCCCGCGGTGAGTTGCCAGCCTGCGAAGGCGGTGGGACCGGCCTCGGCGGGCCGTCCCCAGCGTTTGGTCAGGGTCAGGCCGAGCGCCATCGAGGCCGCGCCGACAAGGCCCGCCGCGATTCCGATGACGTCGAATGCCGCATCCGGCCCGATCACCACGAGGCCGACGCCTCCGACGCCGATCACGCCCCAGGTGAGGCGCCAGGCGGACGGGCTCTCGTGGAGGACCGTCACGGCCAGGACGGCGACCATGAGCGGCTGGGCCGCGGCCACGGTGGCGGCGACACCGCCCGGCAGGCGTTCGGCCGCGACGAACAGCAGGGGGAAGAGCAGCCCGATGTTCAGAACGCCGAGCACGGCGGCCTTCCCCCACCACGCGCCGCGCGGCAGGGTCCTGGTGATCGCGAGCGCGATCAGGCCGGCGGGTAACGCACGCAGCAGGCCCGCGAACAGCGGGTGCCCCTGCGGGAGAAGCTCGGTGGTGACGACGTACGTCGTGCCCCACACCAGAGGTGCGAACGCCGTCAGGGCGGTGCGGGGCAGGTTTCCGCGGGGACCGTCCGTGCCGGCTCTGCGGATACCGCTCGAAGCATCTGTAGGTGTCGCACTCGGACTTGAACCTGTCATGTACGCAGTCTCAGTCGACGCGATCGATGAGTCCAACACATGTTTGTCAGCTCATCGATCTCGATTCAAGATGGATGCATGGAGCTCCAGCAGATGCGTTACGTCGTCGCCGTCGCCGAGACGAACAGCTTCACCCGGGCCGCCGAACGGTGTCTGGTCGTCCAGTCCGCCCTCAGTCACCAAATCGCCCGCCTGGAAGGGGAACTCGGCGCGCGGCTCTTCGAGCGCACCAGCCGCCGGGTGCGGCTGACGCCCGCCGGCGCAGCGTTCCTCCCGGCCGCCCGTCAGTGTCTGGACGCCGCCGAGCGCGCGGCCGCCGAGGTCGCCGCGGCTGTCGGTGAGGTACGCGGACGGCTCGCCGTGGGCCTGATCCCCACGGTCGCCGCGGTCGACGTCCCCGGTGCACTGAGCGAGTTCCGGCAGCGGTATCCGCACGTACGCATCAGCCTGTGCGTGGGAGCGAGCGAGGACCTCGTCGAGCAGGTCAGGCAAGGAGCCGTCGACGTGGCCTTCCTCGGGCTGCCGACCACGGCACGGCCCCAGGGTGTCGCCGCCCGCGAACTCGCCCGCGACCGACTCGTCGCCGTGGTCGCGCCGGACCATCCGCTCGCCGACGAACCGGTGGTCGACCTGCGCAGGCTCTCGTCCGAGGTGTTCGTGGACCTGCCGGCCGGAACGGCCGGACGGGTCCAGTCCGACCTGGCCTTCTCGGCCGCCGGTCTCGGCCGTGACGTCGCCTTCGAGGTGACCACCGCGGACTTCATCGCCCGGCTCGTCGCCCAGGGCCTCTGCGTGGCCATGCTCCCCGCCGCCTACGCGCCCCAGCTCGCCGGCGTCGTCACCATCGAGGTCACCGACGCGCCGGCCCGCGTGGAGTACGTCATCTGGGGCCGCACCGGCAGCACACCGGCCGCGACCGCCTTCCTCGACGTCCTCGACGTTCGCGATGTTCTCGACCGCCACGAGGGGACCCGGCAGCCATCGGCGATATATGCCGGTGGGTGACTTACCATGTCGGCATGAGTGATCGTGCGATGCAGGAACCGACCCTTCTCCTCCTGACCGCGCTCGCGGACGAGCCCCGCCACGGGTACGCGATCGCGCGCGAGGTGGAGTTGATCTCGGGCGGTCGCGTCAAGATGCGGACGGGCACTCTGTACGGAGCTCTGGAGCGGCTCCTCGGGCAAGGGCTGATCGAGGTCCACGAGGAGCAGATCGTCGACAGCCGGCTCCGGCGCACCTACGGCCTCACCGCCACCGGACGGGAGAATCTGGCCGCCGAGGCGGAGCGGATCGCCGCCACCGCACGCGAGGCCACCCGCCGCCTCGGCGTCACGGGCGAGACGGCCACGGCGTGAGCCGTCGCCTGCTACGCCTGTATCCCGACGGTTTCCGCCGCGCCTTCGGGGAGGAGATCGCCGAGGCCTACCGGGAGGCGACCGAGGGCGCAGGCCCGCTCGAACGCCTGCGGGAGGCCTGCGACATCGTGGCCCACGCGCTGCGGCTTCGCCTGCGGGTGGGGTCCGCGCAGCGCGGCGGGCGCCTCTTCGCGGCCGCCGCTCCCTTCGCGCTGGCCGCGACGGGCGCGCACGCCGCGTTCCGGCTCGCCTCGACCCTCAACCTCGCCTACGTCTCCGGGCGCCCCGACTTCGAGGACCCGATCGGGTACGCGATCAACGGCTGCTACCTGCTGACCCTCCTCGGCGCGGTCGTCGCGCTGGGCGGCCGCTTCGCGGCCGGGGCGCGGTGGATGTTCGCCGGAACGGCCGGAACCGCGTCCTGCCTGCTGGCCGCGGCGCTGCCGGGCGCCCTGGAGATGCCGCTGGAGCACGCGGCGTACCTGGCGCCGCCCTTGCTGGTCGCCGCCCTTCCCCTCGTCTGTCCTCCGGACCTGCGACCGCCCCGCCGGATCAGGAGCGCTGCCGGCCTCACGGCCCTGATGCTCTGGGCTCCGCTGACCGTGGTGATCCTCGCGCTGCTGGATGCGAGCGGCCTCGGCATGATCCTGCTGTGGCGCTTCGCCGTGCTCGTGTCCGCCGCGCTGGTCCTGGCAGGGCGCGCGGCCTTGTCGGAGGTGCGTACCGGCGGCCAGTTCGCCCTGGCCGCCGCGCCCTTCCTCGTCGCTGGCTACTTCGCCGGGGTGGTGGGCGAGGAGACCGCACTCCCCTGGCTCGCGCTGCTCGCGGTCACCGCCCTGGCCGTGCGCCTGTGGCGCCGTAGGAGCCCGGGCCCGGCCGGACGCGGCTGAACCGTACCGGGTCGGCGGCCTCACCCCGCAACGGTCAGGTGTCGCGGCCGCTCACGCTGACGCGGATCTTGGACTGGCCGTGGCCGAGTTCCTCCCAGTCCTCCATGAAGCGGGCCGCCAGTCCGTGCCGGGCGGCGAGGTCGACGAGGGTCTGGGTCCGGTAGTAGAAGTCCTCGCGCAGCACCTGGTGTTCGGCGCCGGTGGTGCGGTCGAAGGTGAAGTCGAAGTGACCCCCGGGTGCGAGGACGCGCCCCACGTGGGCGAGGCACTCGTCGATGACGTGGATCGGTGAGTGCGAGAACACGCTGTGGGCGTGGACGACGTCGAAGTGCCCCTCGGGGAGGAAGTCCAGCGTCAGGTTCTTGGTGATCGTCAGGTGCGGGAGCTTGGCCTGCAGCCCTCGTTCCGTCAGGGTGCCCTTCGCCGCGATCAGGATGTCCGGCGAGATGTCGATGCCGTAGTAGTGGCCCGCGTCGAGGTAGTCGATGAAGCGCCAGCCGGCGCGGAGGTTTCCGCAGCCGATGTCCAGCATGCGCGATCCGGGCTTCAGGCCGTGCCCGAGCAGGTAGTCGAACTGCATCCGCCCCAGCGCCAGCCAGCGTTCGTGGGTCTGGCTGCCGACGGCCGCCTCCGGGTTGCGGCGGGTGTCCGAGGCCATGACGGCCCGGTAGTAGCTGACGTGGTCGGGGTGCTTGAAGGCGAGCCACCGGTCACGGGCGGCCCGCTTCAGGTACGGCGCGATGCGGTTCGGACGGCTCGCGGCGTAGCGGACCTTGTGGACGAGGGATTCGCGGTTGGCGGTGAGGTTCTTCCTGGTGGCCATGGGCACTCCGTCTCCGTCGCAAGGCGAACTCCCGGTGGTGGGCAGGAGCAGCCCGGCCGCCGGAAGGATCTTCGGGTTCAGGTCTCCACCATACGTCGGTCATCGGCATATACAAACCACTTGACCGATGCGTGCGGCATGAGCTTCCTTGACCTCGTGCAGGACCGGGCGACTCCGGGGTGGCAGAGACTTCATGGACTTCGTAGGCGAGTGAATTGCGGCGATATCGACCAGATTGCCACCCGACACCCTGCCGACCTACGCAACGCGCCCACCAACCGGCCCGCACCCGCCGTCACCATCCCCCGATGGGGGTGACTCACCGTCAGCCGCCGTTCTGGCACCATGACGAGGTGACTCACATACGTCAGACCGTCGGCTCGCGGTCGCCGCTGGAGCCGGAGATCGGGTTCTCCCGCGCAGTGCGGGCGGGATCGTACGTAGCCGTCGCCGGTACGGCCCCCATCGGGGACGACGGCTCCACCGTCGGCCCCGGCGACGTCCACGCCCAGACCGTACGGTGCCTGGACATCGCCGAGAGGGCGCTGCGGGATGCGGGGGCGACCCTCGCGGACGTCGTGCGGACCCGCATCATGCTCACCGACGTGACGCAGTGGAAGGAGGCCGCACGTGCGCACGGCGAGCGGTTCGCCTCGATCCGGCCCGCCACCACCTTCGTGGAGGTGTCCCGTTTCATCGATCCCGCGTGGCTCGTCGAGGTGGAGATGGATGCGGTGACGGCTGATCAAAAGCCGCAGTGAAGTGCGGGGTTGCCGGACCGGGTGTGCTCTGCCGCCGAGGGCCGGGCGGGGCGCCCTGTTAGCGTGGCCCCCTGACCAGGGGGGAGAGCGCGCATGACATCGAGCACGTTTCGGATCGGTGGGGACCTGGAGGTACGCAGGCTCGGTTTCGGGGCCATGCGACTGCCGACCGGGCCCGGCACCGCCACCCGCGAGGCCTCCCTCGCGGTCGCGCGGCGGGCGGTCGAGCTCGGCGTCACCCTGATCGACACCGCCCACCTGTACGGCTGGGGGGCCAACGAGGAGCTCCTCGCCGAGGCCCTGCACCCCTACCCGGACGAGCTGGTCATCACCACCAAGGTGGGCGTCGCCCGATCGGCGGCCACCGGCGAAGGGGGCCTCGACGGGCGGCCGGACGTCCTGCGGGGGCAGGTCGAGCAGGGCCTGCGCCGACTGCGGGTGGAGCGGATCGAGCTGTTGCAGCTGCACCGCATCGATCCGGAGGTGCCCCTCGCCGACCAGCTCGGTGCGCTGCGGGAGCTCCAGATCCAGGGCAAGATCGGCCGGATCGGGCTGTCGGAGGTGTCCGTCGCGGAGCTCGAGCAGGCGCGCGGCCTCATCGACGTGGCGAGCGTGCAGAACCGGTACAGCCTGCTCCACCGCGCACACGAACCGGTGCTCGCGGCCTGCGAGGCGGCGGGGATCGCCTTCCTGCCGTGGCAACCCGTCGCCGGAGCGGTGTCGGCGGCCAAGCCGGGCGAGACGGCGACGGCCGAGAGCGCCGCGGCGGCGGCAGCCACGGCGGCAACTGCGACCGCCATGGCCTCCGTTGCCGCCGAACTCGACGCCACCCCGGCGCAGGTCGCGCTCGCATGGCTGCTCGACCGCTCGCCGGTCATCCTCCCGATCCCGGGCACCGCACGGATCGACCACCTGGAGGAGAACGTCGCCGCGGCACACCTCCGCCTCTCCCCCACCCACCGCGACCGTCTGACCCAGGGCTAGAGCCGAGCCGTGTGAGTCATGCCGTGTGAGTCATGCCGTGGGGGCGGGCTTCCCGTCGAGCAGCCGGGTGCGGAACAGGTCGAGGACGGTGTCGAGCGCCTGCCGTGTCGGCTGTCCCGGCTCGTCGATGAGGTGCTCCGTCAGGACGGAGTGCGGCGCGAGGGCACTCGCGGGGTTGGCCGCGCCTTCGTCGAGCTCGACGGCGACGAAGGCGTCACCGAGCTCCCGCCGCAGGTACGCGAACCGGTCGCCGGGGACCAGCCGGTCGCCCCGGAACCGCAGACCCAGCACCTGGAGCCCGTCGCGCTCGCAGCGTCCGCGGACGACCGCGAGCTCCTCGGGGCTGATGTCGATGGCGCCGGCACGGCTCGCGGTACAGGCCAGCGGGAGCGAGGGCTGGGACAGCACCGGCGCGACGAGGCGTTCGTCGGTGGCCATGGCGAGGGCGAATCCGCCGGTCAGGCACATGCCGACGGCGCCGACCCCAGGGCCGCCGCAGCGCTCGTGCTCGGCGGCGGCGAGGGCGCGCAGCCACCGTACGACGCGCGAACTGCGCCCCGTGGCCAGCAGGGTGAACTCGCGGCTCACGCACACCTGCCACAGGGACGACGCCATGGCGCGGCCGGTTCTCGCCCATCCGACGGCACCGGGGCTCGCGTCGCGGCCGGGCACGCCGAAGAGGACGGGGAGTACGGCGGTGCAGCCGACCGCCGCCACGCGTTCGGCGAACTCGATGACCTTGGGGGTGATGCCCGGGATCTCCGCCATGATGATCACAGCGGGGCCCGTGCCCTTGCGCAGCACCGAGCGGGTGGCGCCGTCATGGGTGAACGTGGTCTGCGTGAAGCCGTTCAGGTCGTGGTCCGGCACGCGCCTGCTCCTTCGGTCGACTCTTTTGGGCCACCCAGAAGTTACCGATAGGTAGACGCTGGTGGTCAACCCATGGAACCGACGGACGCAGAGCGTCGGGCTCTCGCGGGGCACCTACGACGTACCTCACCGCCTCCACGGCGGACCGGCAGGACGGCGGCCTCGGCACCGCGCCGGAAACGGATGGAAGCGCGAGTTCACCGCCGGCGAACTCACCGAAGCCACCGCGGTGGACGCCGTCATCACGACCGGCCAGGCGGAGTGGAACGGCACCCCGAAGGCGTACACGACCGGCAAGTTCGACCGCCGGCACGTCGTCCGTGTGGACCAGCGGCCCGCTCCAGGGGGCCCGCCGCATCCGCGGTGTTCCCGAGCTCACGCTGACCGTCCGCAGCTCCGCCGCCGCCACGACCCTGGTGGCCTACCTGTTCGACGTCGGCGCTGACGACACGGCCCACATCATCACGCACGAACCCCTCACCCTGCCGGAGCTGTCCCCCGGCTGTCCGTCATCCACCGCCCCGGGTCAGACGAGGGTGCGGGTGCGGGTGCGGGTCCACAGGGTGAGGTCGCTGCTCGTCGCGACGGCGAGGGTCCGGCCCGACGGCGAGAAGCCGACCGCCCGCAGCTCCGAGTAGTTCGCGTGGTAGATGTGCCACCACCTCTCGCCGTGCGGGCCGGAATGCGGGGGCCCGCCGTCGGTGGAGAGCAGTACGCGGTCGTGCGGCCAGGCTGGGCTCACCACCTCCAGCCTCCAGCCGTCCGCGGTGGTGCGGTGCAGGCCGCCGCCGTGGAGGCCGGCGATGCGGACCCGGGTTCCGGCGACCGGCCCCAGACCGGGGCAGGAGAGGTCGGGTACCGCGTCCGGCGTGCTGTCGTCGGGATCAGGGTCCCGGTCGCGCGCGATCTTTTCCCCGGTGACCGAATCGAAGAGGCCGTGGCCGTCGTTCGAAACGACCATCACCAGGTCGTGTCCGGTGTCGGGATGGGCCGCGAAACCGATGCCGAGCAGCCCGCCCACCGGGACGAGGGGCTCGAAGACCGGTCGCCAGGGAACCGGGGCCGGGACCACGGGGGCGGCGAGCATCCGGTCCCGCAACTCCTGCTGGTACGGGGACAACCCTGCCGGCACACTGCTGCTGCTCGTTCTCGTCACCGGACCATGATGCGCCCCGCTCCCGGTCCGTCCGTAACGGAGGGGCGGGGGCCGCGCCAACGGCCCCCGCCTGCGCGTGTTCCGGACCGCGGCGCCCGCGCGAGCGGTGACGAATCTTCAGGGATCCGCCGCAGGAGCAGTATGCGCCGCGCAGTGGTTGTTCAGAGCAGCTGGTTCTTCGTGAACGACTCCGGCCGCGCGCGGTGGCCGTGAACTGGGGGGATCCGTGGGCACGGGAATTGTTCACGGCCGCGGGGCCGGGCCCGGGAAAAATTCAGCAGGGCGGGCATACCCGAAATTGCTGGCATGTCTGCTTATCGGCAAGTGGTGTTGCCCACCGCCGCGCTCGGGCATGGTTGAGGAGCGCCCTCGGCCTCCTGGGCCGGGAGCGGACAGCCCGTAGCGCCAACTGCGGGCCCGTGCAGGCGCGATGCACTTCCTCCGGACCGTTGCTTTCGAAGGAGTTGTCCTCGTGGTCATTTCGCTGACTTCCTTTCCGCGCCTCTGCGGGCGCCCCTCTGCACTCGGTGTGAAGATCGTCGTGGTCGTGGTGGTGGCCGTGGTGACGGCCGTCATGGGCGGGCTCGGGTACTCCCCCGGTACGGCGCTCGGCGTGATCGTCATGGTGACGACCACCGCCCTGGAGCTGGGCCGCCGGATCACCGCCGACAGCGACCGTGGCGACGGCGCCGACGGCGACAGCGGCTTCCGTGACGACGGCGTCCGGTCCGACCGGACCGGCCGGTAGCGCCGTGGGCACGGGGCGGCGGGGGCGGCCGCAGCGGCCGCTCGACACCACCGTCCCGGCCCTGGCGGAGCTCGCGCAGGAACTGCGCGAGCTCCGTGCCACGGCCGGGCTCACCCTGGACAACCTCTACGCCGTCACCCACTGGAGCAAGGGCGCGCTCAGCGCGGCCACCACCGGGCGGGACCTGCCGCGCTGGGACCTCGTCAAGGCGTGGGTGACCGCCTGCGATCCGGACGCCAACCTGGACCTCTGGCAGGCCCGGCACCGCCGTGCCCGCGCGCAGTACGAGCGGACCCGCCTCGTCCTGCCCGCGGGCCGCCCGCCTGCCGGCCGTACCGCCCCCGCGCCGCGGGTGCCGGACAGCCCGGCCGGGCCACGTCCCAGCTCGCTGGAACGCGACGCCTGGCGGACCCTCGCCCCCGACCGCAGGCCATGGGGGGTCGCCGCCCATCCGGCCCCGATCCCGCTGCGCTTCGCCACCGTCGGGCCCGACTTCACCGACACCGGATCCGACGCCGCCGACCGCACCGGCCACTACGAGCAGATCGGGGAGATCTTCGCCCTCACCGAAACGCGGCGCCTGCTGGTCCTCGGCGACCGCGGCAGCGGCAAGACCCAGCTGGCCCGCCATCTGGGCACCCGGCTGCTGACGGCGGACGGCGGCGGCTCCGCGTCCGTGGTGCCCGTACTGGTGTCGTTGCGCGGATGGCGCCCCGAGCGGGGCCCCGACAGCCTGCTCGCCTGGATCGCCGACGCACTCACCGGCTGCACCACCGAGGACGTCCGGACCCTCCTCGGACGGCACCGGCTGCTGCCCATCCTCGACGACTTCGACAGTCTGACCCTGCGTCAACGCGGCCGGGCCCTGTACATCTTCAACCAGCTGCCGCAGCAGGCCCCGTTCGTCCTCGTCAGCGGGTGGGCGGAGTTCACCCGGACCGTGGAGAAGACCGACACCGTCATCGCCGGGAGCGCCGGTGTCCGGCTGCTCCCCGTGGGCGTCGGCGACCTCGACGGCTGGATCCAGCGCAGCTCCCGCTCCCGTACGAAGGAGCAGGACTGGGCGCCGGTCCTGGCGGCGCTCGCCGACCGGCCGGACCTTCCGGCCGCCACCGTCCTCGCCGACCCGACGCTGGCCGGCGCGGCCAGACTGCTCTACACCGACGGCCGGGCCGTGCCCGCCGAGCTGGTGGCCGAGGGCGCCACCGTCGAAGCCCTCGAAATCCGGCTGGTCCAGCACCTCTTCGGCTCCTTCCCGCCGTACCGCCAGCACGGCGGCATCGGCGGGCACCAGCTCCAGGAACAGCACCGCCACCGGGCGCTGCACCTGCTGGCCCGGCGGGAGCAAGAGGAGGAGGCACCCGTGGGCGACCTGCGGGTGCTGTACCGGGGGCGCCGCCCCTCCCGCCGCCGGGCGGGCGTCCAGGCGGCCCTGCTGTCCCTCCTGTCGTGGGTGTTCCTCGGTTTCGTGCAGGTGCAGTTGGGCGACGGCACGAGCACGTACTCCTCGTCCGGTTCCCCCTCCCCGGTCGAGTCGGCCGCGCTCGTCCCGGGAGTGATCATCGGGGTCGGCTGGTACGTGTACCTGCGGCACCGGCTGGACGGCAGGGCGGCACGGACGGACCCCCTCGGCCGGGTGCGGTCGTGGCTGCTGCGGAGCATCCCGGCCGGGGTGGCCCTGGTCCTCGCGATGGGGGTCGGTCCGGGGGCGGACGCCGAACGGTTGTCCCTGGTCGTGTCCGCGTCGCTGCTGGCGGGTGCGGTCTGGCTGGCCGAGCAGGCCTCGCGCCGGCCGGCGCCGCACTGGTTCCTGGCCGAACTCGCCGTCCTCCCCGTGCTGATGTTCGTGGCGCTGCTGGGGCAGGCCCTCGCGGCCCTGCCGGTGCTGCTGCCCGTCCTGCTGGGCGTCACGGTGACCGGGCACTGGCTGCGGGCGGTCCTGACCTCGCGCTTCGCACTGTGGGGTCTGTACCCGGGGGTCGTGCTCGGCCTGCTCGCCGATGCGACGGACCCGGACGTCCTGCGGGCCGGGCGGGACGGCTGGTCCTTCACGCACCCCGCCGTGGCGCGGTGGTACCGGAAGGCCGCGGTCGGTTCGGCCGACGCGGAGAACACCGCGGAGCCGGTTCCGGTTCGCCGTGGAGGGTGGTCGGGACCCCCGGGATCCATGCCTCCGGGCTCCGTGACGCCGGGACCGGTGCCGCCGGGACGCGTGCAGTTGCCGCCCCCGCCGCCGCCTCCGCTCCCGCCCGCCGGAGGACCGGCAGGATGAACGGACCCGCCGCCCGTGCGGGGCGGCGGGCCCGTCCCCGTGCTGCTAGGCGGTCGGGGAAAGGAGGGTGTCCTCCGGTTTGCGCGCCGTGGGCTGGGTGCTGCCGGCGACGATCAGGGCGAGTAAGACCGCGGCCGCCTCGCTCTGCAGGATCCGGGCGGCCTGCTTCAACCGGCCGGGATCGGGGACCGGGATGGACAGGGCCACGCATTCCGCGTTCGGGCCCGCGGTGATCGGCACCGCCGCGCACACCGTGCCGAGCGCGTACTCCTGCAGGTCGAGGAGGGGGGCGTTGGGCGGGCGGGTGTCGAGCTGGTGGAAGAGGTCCTGCTGGCTGGTGAGGGTGTGGGCGGTGAAACGGGTGAGCCGGTGGCGGGCCAGGTGGTCCTTCCTGTCGTCGTAGTGGAGCTGGGTGAGCAGCGCCTTGCCCACCGCGGAGGCGTGGGCGGCGGCGCGGAAGTCGACCCACTCCTCGACCACGGGGGTGGCGGGGCCGTCGGCGTACTGGGTGATGGAGACCTCGCCGTCGGTGTAGCGGGCGACGTAGACGGCTGCGCCGACCGCGTCCCGCACCCAGGCGAGGGTCTCGCGCAGGTGCCCTCGGCCCTCTCCGTTCACCGAGTCGGCCAGGAGGAGCGCGTGGCCGGCGAGGTAGGCATCCGGTCCTATCGGGGTGGCCAGGTTGGCGCGGATCAGCTGTTCCACGGCGCGCGCCAGGACCAGCTGCGGCAGCTTCGTCTCGCGGGCGATCTGCGTCAGGTTCACCCCGCCCGAGAAGCGGTTGATGACTTCCAGGACGCGCAGCGCCTGGTGGACGGATTCCAGCGCGGCGGGCGCCGGGCGTCCTTCCGGGGTCTTACGGGCCGCGTGGGTCAGGTGGGGCTGTTTGAGCGCTTCCAGCGCCCAGGCGTTCGCCTCCTCCGTCAGGTGCAGGGGGTTGAGCCGGGCGTTCTGCGCGACGGCGACCGCGACCTGCGGGCCGGGGGTGAAGACCTCCCCCAGGTCGGGGTGTTCCTCGTACGGGCGGGCGGTGAGGGCCTGGCGCAGGCGTGCGGGGAGCCTGAGAGGGGGGCGTCCGGCCCGGCCGGGGCCGGCGGCGAGGGCGGTCAGGTCCTGGGTGGTGATGGGCGGCGAGGTCCAGATGACCGAGGCTCCGAGGGCCTCTTCGAGGTGTTCCGGGGCCGGCGGCAGGGTCGGCAGGTGCTCGTCGGGTGGCAGGGTCCGGGCCTGGCGCTTCCAGTAGCGGGCGGTGGCGACCTCGGCGCGGGCGAGGTGGTGGAGGTAGAGGCAGCGTGCGGCGGTCTGCGAGCCCGCACCGGCCGCGTACTGGAACCAGAACTGCGCGCCGTCCGTACGGTCGGCCAGGTGCAGCAGGCAGCCGAAGAGCAGCGCCGAGTCCGTGCCGTGGGGCCAGGAGCCGGCGTCCAGGGCGCGTTCGGCGAAGTCCCGGCTCTCCACGAGGGACCACGTGAGGTCGTCCAGGCCGCGGGCGGCCCGCACGTGGCAGGCGGCGTCCAGGACGAGGTCGTCGGTGGCGGCCGGGGCCGGCTGCCCCCGGGCGGGCAGGAGTTTGGCGGTGGTGGTTCCGATCGCCGAGCGGGCGCGGTCGGCGACGATCCGGCGGGCGATCCGGCGCCGGGCGGCCCCCTCGTCGTATCCGGCGTACTCCTCCGCGAGTACCGTCGCGTCCTCCAGGGCCGCGTCCAGTTCGCACAGCGGCATGTCACGGTCGCAGGGCATGTCGCTCACTGGTCCTTCTCCTCTCCGGGGATCCAGTCGACCCCGAGCTTGCGGGACAGGGTTCGGCGTGCGCCGCGGATGTGCGAGCGGACGGTCGCGGGGGTGATCCCCATCATCCGGGCGACGGTGTCGGAGTCGTTGCCGAGGAGGAAGGCCAGCAGCACCACGTCGTACTGTCGTTCGGACAGGCCGGCGATCGCCGCGTACAGTCCGAGCTTCGACTCCAGCAGTTCCAGTCGTTCTCTCGAGGACCGGCGCAGCGCGGCGAACCACGCCGTCTCCACCATGGCCACCTGCCGGCCCAGGACCGCCAGCCGCCGCTCGACGTGCTCGCGCAGCACCGCCCAGGCGAAGCCGTGGAGGCTCGCCTCCTTCAGCGCCTGGCGCCACACCTTCAGCAGGAAGGTGAACACGTCGTCGACGACTTCCTCGGCGTCCTTCGGGTTGCCGAGCTGCAGGTGGGCGTAGCGCAGATAGGCGCGGTGCTGCTGGGAGTGGAACGCGGTGAACTCCACCGGAAGGACTCCGGCCAGCTCGCTCGAGACCGCCTGGTCCCCCGATGGATCGAATTCGCCTTCGCTCATACGCTCCCCCACAGCTGTTCAGCGCTCCCCGCCGGGGTGGCGGAGAGCTCACGGTGGCGGGCCGGGGGAACGGCGAGGCGGTGCGGGGAGGTTGGCCCGTCCGCTCCCGTCCGTGCTCCCGCGCCCGGCAGGCGCACGCGCGCCCTGAACCCATCGGCCAGGTCGACGGCATCGGCCACGCCGACCACTTCGGCCACGAGAAAATCGACTACGAGACATACAAGAGGTGCGAGACAACGGACCGCGGTGGCGGCTAACAGCGCGAGGGCGACCGTCTCGGCAACATTCACTTCGGCGCGGAACCTTCCAAGTGGACCATGCGTAAATCGGCGTGCCTGCCCCCGGACCAGCAGCCGAGGAGCGCCAGGCACGCTCCCACTCACCACCCCATCGGAAACCGAGCCGGATCGTGCAAGCCGGTCCGGGAAAATCTTCAGAAGGAAGCGCATCCGCCTCCCCGCGCGCCCTGGTCCGCCCGCGCACGCCCCCGGCACACCCGTCCGCGCGGCCTTCGCCGAAGTGCGCCCGCGCGGGCTCGGCAGGGGCTCTCCCAGGGGCGCCACCGCTGTTTCTTTCACACGATCGGATGCTGCTACGGCCCCATCCGGTGGGACACGTCCCGACTCCCCCTTCCCCGGGCGCGGATACCTGCATGGTGGGTCCAGCTTTCGGCGCCCCGGTGATCCGCGCGCGCCCGTCGAAGAGGAAGGGCCCGTATCCGAATGGCGTTCGCGAGGAGTCTGCTGCCCGCCGTGCTCTCCCTGGCCCTGACCGGTGTACCCGCCGCGCTCCCGGACGCCGCGGCCTCCTCGGCCGCGGCGCCCGCGGCGGCCGCCGTGATCTACGACGGTCAGGTCCGCCACGAGACCGCTCTGTTCAGCGTGAAGTCCACCAACAACGCGGCGGCCCAGGAGTTCGCGGTGACCGGCACCCGGCTCTCGCGGGTGAGCGTCTGGCTGGCGAGCGGGGCGGCGACGGGCACCGTGACCGCCCAGATCCGCCGGGTGCGCACGGACGCGGGGTCGGCGATCGCGTCGAGGACCCTGAACCTCGCCACCCTCGGCGGCGCCGGAGCCGGCTGGGTCGAATTCCCGGTCGACGCCGCCGTCACCCCGGGTACCACGTACTACCTGTTCCTCCAGGCGACCACCGCGGAGAACAAGCCGATCGCCTGGTACGGCACCACGCGGTCCGTGCCCGGCTCGCTGACCAGCTGGAACTACGACCGGGCGTACTGGGGCGGCTGGCACGCCTACGCCTCCCGGCTGGCCTTCCACGTCAATCCCACCGGCAGCGAGCGCTGCGGGGAGACCGAGCCCTGCTACGTACCGACTTCGGCGCTCGCGGCCCGTACGTCGGGCCTGCTGACCAACCGGGTGGCCACCGAGGCCGTCCTGCCCTCCTTCGCCGTGGGCGCCTCCTACGTCGACGGGAGCAACGTGCTGCGCCTGCCCTCCGGCCGGTGGCGGTACCTGCCCGACGGGGCCTCGGCGTCGGCCGTCGTCGGGGCGGACGACCCGGGCGCCCTGGCACAGATCACCGAGAGCCGCGCGTGGCTGGCCGCGGGCAGGGTGCCGGGTACCACCGCCGTGCAGCGGGCCGCGGCGCAGCGCGCCCTGCTGTCGATGCGGGCGCTGCTGAAGCCCAACGGGGCGTTCGCCGCGGCGTGGTCGCCGCCCTGGGAGTACTCGTGGCCGCGGGACGGCGCCTTCGCCGCGGCCGCGTTCGCCGCCACGGGGCACGACGAGGAGGCGTACCGGATCCTGGACTACGACGCGCTGACCCAGCGGGCGGACGGGACCTGGGAGGCCCGTACCAAGCTGGACGGCAGCGGACCGCCGGACGCGCGCAAGTGGCAGCTGGACGGCAACGGCTGGGTGCCCTGGGCGACGTGGCAGTGGTACCAGGCGGCCCCGCCCGTCGGCCGGGACGAACGGCTGGGCCGGCTCTACCCGATGGTGCGGAAGGCGGCCGACTACGCGGCGCGTTCCCTCGGGCCGGACGGGCTGCCTCCGGCCTCCCCGGACTACTGGGAGCTGGACACGACGACCGCCAACATCGGTACGGCCGCGCCGCTGCTGGCCGGGCTCAACGCCGCCGCCGACCTCGCCGACCGACAGGGCATGAGCGGGGACGCGGAGCGCTGGGCGGACGCGGCCCGGCGGCTGTCCGCCGCGATCGCCACGCACTTCGCCCCGCTGGGCTACCAGCGGACCGTCGACGGAAGGCACGGCCGGGACAGTGCGGTGGCCTTCATGGCGCCCCCGTTCAACGCCGCCCCGGCCGATCTCGGCGGGGCGCTGGACTCCACCTACCGGGCGCTGCTGCTGCCCAACGGCGGCGTCTCGCCGGGCAACGACCCCTCCTTCAGCTGGGGTTCGTACGCGTGGACGGCCAGCACCTCCTTCTTCGCCCTCGCCTGGTCCGGTACGGGCGAGCAGGCGAGGGCCGGCCGGGTGCTCGACTGGGTGCTGTCCAAGCGCAACGGGCTGGGCGAGCTCCCCGAAACGGTGAACGGGGCCGGGCTGCCGTCGTCGGTCGCGCCCCTGGGCTGGACGGACTCGCTGCTGGTGCTCACCGCGCTGGCCCTGGAGGGCTCTCCGCAGCCGACCCCGCCGGCGCGGGCGGTCACGGGCGGCCGCGGGCCCGGCGGGAATCCGACGCCCGGACCCGGCAGGGCGGCCGCGGATTCAGTAACGTGATCCGCCTCTGAACGCGGTTCACGTGCACGGTGCTTCGTCGGGAGGCGGTCATGCGGGGCGGAACGGTTGCGGTGGTCGGCGGAAGCATCGCGGGATGCGCCGTCGCCACTGCGGTGGCGCGGGCGGGTGCCGGCGAGGTCGTGGTGCTGGAGCGCACGCGCGGGCGGCTCGAGGACCGGGGCGTGGGCCTCTGCATCCACAACGAGCGGGCCGTGGAGCTCGGCGCGAGCGGGGCCCTGCCCGCGGGGATCGCGGCGCACCGGCTGGAGCGGCGCCGCTGGGTGGTGCGGGACGAGGCCTCCGGGCCGGGCGGGCGGACGGTGTGGGAGCAGCCGTTCCCCTTCCATTCCTACCACTGGGGACTGCTGTGGCGCGGGCTCCGCGCGTCGGTCCCGGATTCGGTGGTCTACCGGCAGGGTGAGGCGGTGACGGGTGTCGGGCCGGCCGGGGACGCGGGCGCCGAGGTGCGGCTCGCGGGCGGCTCCGTCGAGCGGTTCGACCTGGTCGTCGGCGCCGACGGGTACCGGTCGGTGGTGCGCGAGGCGCTCTGTCCGCGGTCCCGGCCGCACTACGCCGGGTACGTGTGCTGGCGCGGGAACTTCGACGCGGCGCTGCTGGCGGGGCTGGGCAGTGACGCGGACTCGGTGCCGGAGGCGGTGACCACGATCTGCTTCGCGGGCGGCAGCTGCGTGGTCTACCGCATCCCCGGGCCGGACGGGCCGCGGGTGAACTGGGTGCTCTACGCCCCTCCGCCGCGCGGCGGAGGGCTCCGCTTCGACGACCCGACGAGCTTCCCGCCGGGCGGTCTGACCCCCGGACTGGCGGATCACCTCGGGGCGTTGCTCGACCGGGAGTTTCCGCCGTACTGGGGGCGGGCGCTCGCGCTGACGGCTCCGGAGGACACCTTCGTCCAGCCCATCTACGACCTGGAGACCGCCCCCACCGCCGCGGGCCGGCTGCTGCTGGCGGGCGACGCGGCCACCGTCGTACGCCCGCACAACACGAGCGGGGCCGCGAAGGCCCTGCAGGACGCCACCGCCCTCGCCGAGGGGTGGCGGCGCGCCGGGTCGTTCGAGGAACTGCTGCGCGGCTACGAGCAGTCCCGCGGGGCGGCCGGACGCGATCTGGTCGCGCTGGCCCGCCGGCTGGGCCGGGCCCAGGTCGAGGAGACCCCGTCCTGGGCGGCCATGAACGGCGGCGAGATGGCGGCGTGGTGGCAGGGCCAACTCGCCGGCGCCCCGGGCATCGGGGGCCAGGCAATGACCCCGTAGCCCCGACCCGACGGCCGGCCACCAGCCGCCATCGGCTACCGCTACCGGCTACCGGCCGCCGATGACCGTGTTGCTGGTGATCGTGCCGTCCGCGCCGGAGACGGTGACCGCGTGGCGGACGCCGTCCGGTCCGAGGACCACGGCCAGCCAGGCGCTGCCTCCGCCGTCCTGCGCGATCACGCGCAGGCTCTCGACCTTCCCGCCCGTCACGGTCGCGGCGGCCTTGTCGGCCGCCTCGCCGATGGCCAGCGAGGGCAGGGGCGCCGGGGCGGCCTTGTGCAGCCCGCCCCTGCCGGCGGGGGCGTCCGGTGCGCCGGGGCCGACGGGCTCCGCGCGCCGCTCGGACGCCTCCGGACCGCCGCGGTCGCCCTTGAACACGTGCGGCGGCACGCCCTCCGGGCCGCGCTTGAACCCGCCCTTCTCGCCGGGCTCGGCCCGGACGACGCGCGGGCCCCGGTCCCTGTGGTGGTCGTGGTCGGCCACTGCGGCCACCGCCACTCCCCCGCCGACGACCACCACGGCCGCGCCCGCCGCCACCCAGCGGGCGGTCTTCGTACGCGGCACCAGGCGGCCCAGATCCGCTCGCTTGCGGGCTCCGGCCTCCGGCGCGTTCTCGGGCTGCTCGGTCGGCGGGACGGAATCAGACATACAGGCGCTCCTCAGTACAACCGGGCACCGCGCCCGGCTCGTTCCCGAGCATGCTGAGCGGATGCTGAAGCCCCGCTGAAGCCACCTGAAGACCTCTTCAGCCAGGCGCGGGCGGGGCCTGAGATCCTGTCCGGCATGCGCGTACTGGTGGTGGAGGACGAACGACGGCTGGCCGTGGCCCTGCAGCGGGGGCTCCAGTCGGAGGGGTTCTCGGTGGACGTGGCCCACGACGGGCCCCAGGGCCTGTGGATGGCCACGGAGCACGACTACGACCTGATCGTGCTCGACATCATGCTGCCCGGGCTGAACGGCTACCGGGTCTGCTCGAAGCTGCGCGCCGCCGGCAACGAGTCGGGGATCCTGATGCTCACGGCGAAGGACGGGGAGTACGACGAGGCGGAGGCCCTGGACACCGGCGCCGACGACTTCCTGTCCAAGCCGTTCTCCTACCTCGTCCTGGTCGCCCGGCTGCGCGCGCTCGGGCGGCGTACGGGCCGCAGGCGCCCCCAGGTGATGCGCTTCGGCGACCTGGTGCTCGACCCGGCCCGGCACTCCTGTTCCCGGGGCGGCACGGAGATCCGGCTGACCGCACGGGAGTTCGCGGTGCTGGAGTACCTGGCCCGGCGCTCGGGCGAGGTGGTGCCCAAGCGGGACATACTGGAACAGGTGTGGGACAGCGCCTTCGACGGCGATCCCAACGTCGTCGAGGTCCACGTCAGCGCGGTGCGCCGCAAGATCGACGCGCCGTTCGGCCGCGCCGCGCTGGAGACCGTACGGGGTGCCGGGTACCGGCTGGCGGTCGACGGTGGCTGAGCGGCCCGGGGCGCGGCCCGGTCCCCTATCCCGCCTCCTCCGCCGGGCGGGCGCCGCCCTGCGCGCGGTCGCGGTCGCGGCCCTGAGCCGGTGGCCCGGGCTGCGGAGGCTGTGGCCCACCACCGTACGGGCCCGGGCCACCGTGGGGGCCAGCGTGGTGGTGGCCGCGGCGCTGTCCCTCGCCTCGTTCGCCCTGCTCGGGCTGCTCGAGGGCAACCTGATGCGCAACGCGGAGAACGACGCCCGGCGGCAGGCCGAGACGGTGGCCCAGCTCGCCGCCACCGGGAAGCTCGGGCGCGTGCGCGCGCCCGCCCGCGGCGTCGAGTTCGTCCAGGTGGTGAGCGCCGACGGGCGGGTGCTGTTCGCCAGCCCGAACCTGCTGGACGTACCCCCGTTGCCGCCGGCCACCCCCGGCCTGCCGGGGCCCCGCGTCCACACGTGGAAGGTCCGCCCGTTCGGCGGCGAACACCGTCAGCGGGTCGTCCAGGTCATCACGGACACCCCCGACGGTCCGGCGACCGTCTACGCCGGCGCCTCGCTGCGGGACGCGGACGCGGCCGACGACACGACGACCGCCGCCCTCGTCATCGGCATGCCCCTGCTGCTGGCCACCGTAGCCCTGGTGACCTGGAGGGTCACCGGTCATGCGCTGAGGCCGGTGGAGGAGATCCGCGCCGAGGTCGCCGCGATCTCCGACCGCGACCTGCACCGCAGGGTGCCGGTCCCGGCCACCCGCGACGAGGTCGCCCGCCTGGCGGAGACGATGAACGCCACCCTGGACCGGCTGGAGGCGTCCGGCATCCGCCAGCGGCAGTTCATCGCCGACGCCTCGCACGAACTGCGCAGTCCCATCACCGTCGTGCGCACGCAGCTGGAGGTGGCCCTGGCCGTCCGGGACCCCGAGCTGTGGCCCGAGCTGATCGGCGGGGCCCTGGAGGACATCGAACGGCTCCAGCACCTGGCGGCCGATCTGCTGCTGCTCGCCCGGATCGACGCGGCCCAGCCCGTGGCGGCCGTCCCGCTGGACCTGACCGCCCTCGTGCGGGAGGCGGTGGAGGGCCGCCTCGGCGACCGCGTCCCCGTACGGACGGACCTCGAAGCGGATGTCGAGGTCACAGCGAGCGCACTGTGGCTCGGCCGGGTCGTCACCAACCTCGTCGACAACGCGCAGCGCTACGCCGACCGGACCGTCGACGTCACCCTGCTCACCACCGCACGCGGCGCGGTGCTGGAGGTCGTCGACGACGGGCCGGGTATCCCCGCGGCCGACCGGGAACGGGTCTTCGAACGGTTCACCCGGCTCGACGACGCACGCAGCCGTGACCACGGCGGAGCGGGCCTGGGCCTCGCCATCGCGCGTGACCTGAGCAGGCACCACGGCGGAACGCTGACGGCCGAGGACTGCGCGAGCGGCGCCCGGCTGGTGCTCGGGCTGCCGCTGACACAGCCGGGCTGACGGCGGTCCGCCCGTGTCCGGGTGCGGCGCGTCCTAACTCGTCCAGGAACGCGTCCTACTTGTCCAGGAAGAGGAGCTCGTCGGAGCGGCGGGTCATCCGCAGGGTCTTGCCGTCGTCGCTGATGTCGATCAGCCTGTGCAGTCCGGTCTTGGTCTTGCCGTCCGGCAGGATGCGGTACTCGTCGCCGGCTCCGGCGAGGTAGGCGGAGAATCCCGCGAGCGAGGTGATGCCCGCGTCGGAGTCCAGGTAGTCCTTGAGCCGGCGGAACAGCTTGGGCAGGATGACCGACCCCGTGATGTCGTCCGTGATCGACTCGATACCGGAGATCAACGCCCCGTCGGTGGTCTTGTCCTCGGCCCACAGCCCTCTGGGCGGCGCGGCATCACGTGCCTCGCGGGCGGCGGCCTGGAGGACTTCGCGCAGGTATCCGGGCAGGCCGGGATAGAACATCGGATAGGCCAGACCGTCCTCGACCAGACGGTAGTTGGCGCTCTTCTTCATCAGGCCTTCGTCGACCGAGACCTCGTAGCCGCTGTACACGGGCTGGCGGACGCTGCCGTCGAAGACCAGCGCGATGCAGCGGCCGTAGGCGTCGGCGCCGCTGGTGAGGATGAAGCCGGGCACCTGGACGGGAACGGTGGTCACGGTTTCGTTCTCGTGCCGGTCGATGCTGGTGAATCCGAGGTGCTTCAGCAGTGCGTCGCCGGCCTGGTGCCCGAACTTCCTCGGCTGGTGGCGTTCCGGACCGTAGCCCGGCTTCTTGTAGTGCGTCTCCAGGGCGTCCACGCCCTCCAGGCGTACGGCGGCGCGTCCGTCCGCCTTGGGCACGACCTTGGCGCGGCCGCCCACGAGCTTCCAGTCCGCCACGTCGTCCGGGACGAACGGGAGGGTGTCGCCGTCCGGCTCGGCATTGCCGTCCACCCGGAACGACCCTTTGATCAGCAACATGGACATGATGACTCCCGGGGATGAGACGGATTGTCACTTTCCGTGGTGAATCATCACTCACAGTACACATCGTTCCCGGAAAAATGTGGTGCCCCGCCCCGGTCCGCTCCCTAGACTCGCCGTACGCGCTGCCGAAACGGCACTGCGCGCCTCATGCCGAGTCCGAAGAGAAGGGGAGCAGCGCCATGTGCACGTACCGCACCGCCGCCTTCGCTCCCCCGTCCCGGTACGACGTGATCCCGGTGTCTCGTGACGCTCGGTGCCGGCTGCGCGGCCGTCACCGTATGCCCGTGACGCACTTTTAGGTCCCCTCCCCTCCCCCGCCTTCCGTACGCCACCGCCTGACCGGACCCGTTCCGGGCCACGGGCGGGACGGCCGTCCACGGCTGCCGGGCGCGGGTGACGGGGCTGTCGTCGGGGAATTCGCGCCGCCCTCTTCATCTCTTCACTCGAAAGGCCTCGGGCCATGCGCGCCAACGGGCGACCCCTCACCACCACTTCCCCCTCCGCCGTCCGGAATCTGGGCATCCTCGCCCACGTGGACGCCGGCAAGACCACGATCACCGAGCGCATCCTGTTCGCGACCGGTGCCACCCACAAGCGGGGCGAGGTCCAAGCCGGAACGACCGTCACCGACTACGACCCCCAGGAACGCGACCGCGGCATCACCATCTTCGCCGCGGCCGTGAGCTGCACCTGGGAGGGACATCGGATCAACCTGATCGACACCCCGGGACACGTCGACTTCTCCGACGAGGTCGAGCGTTCCCTGCGGGTGCTGGACGGGGCCGTCGCGGTGTTCGACGCCGTCGCCGGAGTCGAGCCGCAGAGCGAGTCGGTGTGGCGGCAGGCCGACCGGCACGGTGTGCCGCGGATCGCGTTCGTCAACAAGCTCGACCGGGCCGGCGCCGACCTCGACAATGCGGTCGCGTCGATCCGCCGACGGCTGGGCGCCGTACCCCTCGTGGTGCAGCTGCCCATCGGCCGGGAGAACGCGTTCACGGGCGTCGTCGACCTGCTGGGGATGCGCGCGCTGCAGTGGCACGCCGGCTCCGACACGTACGAGACGGGTCCGGTCCCCGAGCCGCTGCGCGAGGAGGCCGACCGGCGGCGCCGGCTCCTGGAGGAAACGGTGGCGGAGCTGCACGCCGACGCGCTGGAGGAGTTCTGTGCCACCTCGGCGCTGACCGGGCGGACGCTGGCCCGCGCCCTGCGGGAGCTGACCCTGCGCGGGGACGGCGTGGTGGTGCTGTGCGGCTCGGCGTACCGCAACCGCGGGGTCGAACCGCTCCTGGACGCGGTCCTGGCGTACCTGCCCTCGCCCGCCGACATGCCGCCCGTACGGGGGATGGCGGACGGCGCGGAGCAGGAGCGCGCACCCGATCCGGCGGGGCCGTTCACGGCCCTCGCCTTCAAGGTGACGGCGACCGCGACCGGTCGGCTCACCTATCTGCGGGTGTACGCGGGCACCTTGCGCAAGGGCGCGACCGTACTGGACCCGGCCACCGGCCGGACGGAGCGGATCGGCCGGATCCTGCGGGTCCAGGCGGACCGGCACGAGGAACGGGAGGAGGCGGTCGCCGGTGACATCGTCGCCGTGATCGGGCTGAAGGCCGCGCGGGCGGGCACGACCCTGTGCGCGCCGGGGGCTCCGCTGGTCCTCGAACCGCCCTCGGTGGCCGCACCGGTGGTGTCGGTCGCGGTCGAGGCCCGTCGCAGCATCGACACCGGGCGGCTCTCGGCGGCCCTGGCGCGGCTCGCCGAGGAGGACCCTTCGCTGGTGGTGCGGTCCGACGCGGAGACCGGGCAGACCGTGCTGTCGGGGATGGGTGAACTGCACCTGGAGGTCGCGGTGGAGAAGATCCGCAGCGGCCACGGGGTGGAGGTCGTCGTCGGCCGGCCGCAGGTCTCCTACCGGGAGACCGTCGTGCGCGGGGTGACGGGCCTGGTCTACCGGCACGTCAAACAGGACGGTGGAGCGGGCCAGTTCGCGCACGTCGTCCTCGACGTCGAGCCGTTGGAGGAGGAGGGCTTCGAGTTCCGGTCGGCGGTCGTCGGCGGGCGCGTGCCGCAGGAGTACGCGCGCGCCGTGGAGGCCGGCTGCCGGGACGCCCTCGCCGAGGGCCCGCTGGGCGGCCATCCGGTGACGGGGCTGCGGGTCACGCTCACCGACGGGGCGACCCACTCCAAGGACTCCTCGGAGATGGCGTTCCGGGCGGCGGGCCGGTTCGCGCTGCGCGAGGCGCTGCGCCTCAGCACAGTGGAACTGCTGGAGCCGGTCGTCGAGGTGACGGTGACCGTGCCCGAGGACGGGGTGGGGGGCGTGCTGGGTGATCTGGCGGCCCGCCGCGGCCGGGTCTCGGGGTCCACGGCGCAGTCCGGGACCGCGGTGATCACCGCGTCCGTGCCCCTGGCCGAGCTCTTCGGCTACGCGTCGCGGCTGCGCGGCCGCACCCAGGGCCGGGGCACCTTCACCACCCGTCCGGCCGGTCTCGCGCCGGTACCGGCCTCGGTCGCGGCGGCCCTGCCGGCCCGCTGACCGCGCGGCGCGCGCCGCGCCGTCGCGAGCCGGGCCCTCCCGGCCCGCCCCGCTCCCGTTCTCCGGGGGCGGGGCGGGCCGGTGCGCTCGCGCTAGTCTGCGGAGGCCCCTCGGGTCCCCGCAGACAGACAAGGTGAACATGTTCGAGCCGGTGCAGGACAATCCCTATCCCGACAGCCACGTCCTGGGCGAGGGCCCCGAGCCGCACCCGCTGCTGCGGCCCGTGCTGCCCCTACTGGGGCGTTGGCACGGCCGGGGTCAGGGCGAATACCCGACGCTGGAGAAGGACTTCCGCTACGAGCAGGAGATCACCTTCAGCCACGACGGCCGCCCTTTCCTGCGCTACGAGGCGCGCGCGTGGCTGATCGACGACTCCGGGGCCCCGGTCCGGCCGGCGGGACGTGAGGCGGGCTGGTGGCGGGTGACGCCCGACGCCTCCCTGGAGGTCGTGCTCGCGCACCCGACCGGCATCGTCGAGACGTACGTCGGACGGGTGTCCGGCACGTCCGGTACCTCCGGTACGGAGATCGAGATGGAGATCGAGACCAAGGACGTATCGCTGACCCCGCTGGCCAAGGAGGTCACCGGCACGCGGCGCCGCTACACCGTCGGCGCCGGGGAGATGACGGTCCTTCACGACATGGCGGCGGTGGGTCAGCCCCTGCAGCACCACCTCACGACGCACCTGCGCCGGCGCCCGCCGGCGTAGGCGCGGTGGGAATCACCCGGGTGCCCGGCACGGGCTGCGGGTGCTCCCGTCGGCGCCGCCGCATAGTCGTGGGAGGCCCCGCGACGGCGGCGCCGCACCGGAGGGAGTGATGGTGGTGGAGGTCGGACGACGCGCCGCGCTCGCGGCGCTGTTGGCCGCAGGGCTCGTACCCTGCTCCGGTGCCACGGCGGCGCAGCCCCCTGCGCGGGCCGCGGGCGAACCGGCGGCGGGCACACCGGCCGTGGGCCGTCCGGCCGCCGGTGCTCCGGCCGCCGGTGCTCCGGCCGCCGGTGCTCCGGCCGCCGGTCCGCGCCCGCCGGCCTCGCTCCTCGGCAGTGAGATCCGCCGACTGCCCACCTCGCGCAAAGTCATCGCGCTCACCTTCAACGCCGCGTGGGACGAGGCCGGGCTCGACACCGTGCTGGCCGAACTGCGGCGGCGGAAGCTGCCCGCCACCTTCTTCCCGACCGGGGGGTTCGCCGACGCCCACCCCGCGGCGGTCCGCGCCATGGGCGCCGCCCACGGCCTCGGCAACCACTCGTACAGCCACCCCTACTTCGGCGAGATCAGTACGGCGGAGCGCACCGAGGAGGTGCGGCGCGCGGACGCGGCGATCCGGACGGCATCGGGGACCGAGCCGCTGCCGTTCTTCCGCTTCCCCTACAGCTCCACCACCCGGCAGTCCGTCGCCGACGTCAACGCCCTGGGCTACGCGGCGATCGAGTTCACCGCCGACACCAACGGCTACCTCGGCCCGAAGGGCGGCATGACCGTGGACGAGGCGGTCGAGCGGGCCGTCGACGCCTTCACCCCCGGAGCGATCATCCAGATGCACGTCGGCAGCAGCGGCGACGGCGTCGTCCTCGACGCCGACGCCCTCCCGCTGATCATCGACGCGGCCCGGGCCGAGGGCTACGAGGTCATCGACCTGCGCGAGTTCCTGATTCCGTAGGCGTCCTGGGCGCAGGAGCGGTGCGGCGCGCGTACCGGCGGGCCGCGAGACCCCAGGACAGCCCGAAGCACAGCCAGTACGGCGACCACAGCAGCAGGTCCCAGCAGGCCAGGGTGCGCGCGAGGTCCAGGTGCGCCGGGGGTACGGAGGCCCGGCCGGCCAGCAGCCACAGGTCGCCGGCGAACCCGTAGCCCAGCAGTCCGACCGCGCGCGCCACCATGAACGTGCAGCCCGCCCAGGCCCCGGCGAGCAGCACCGCGCGCCGGACCCCGCCGTGCGGTCCGAAGCGGCCGCGCAGGTGGAGGGCCGCGGCCATGCCCACCACGGCGAGCGCCACCGACAGCCAGTGTTCGGTCACCGTGTTCCCGGCGCGATCGAGCAACTGGGACCGGGCCGCGGCCGGTAGCGGGGTCTGACGTGCGAGGACCGCGCCCCCGAGGGCCCAGTCGAGCTTCATCGCCCCGTACCCGAAGGAGCACCAGAAGGCCGTACGGGCCGCCTGCGCACCGCTCCGGTCGGCGGCCGTCATCGTACGGACTCCGCGCGCGTGCGCCGGTGGTAGGACACGATCACCACGCACCAGGCGGCGAGTTGAGCCGCTCCCCCGAGGCCGTCGGCCACCGCGGCCCATCCGCCGGACAGCACGTCGAGTCCCTGGCGCCGCAGGGTGACCGCCATCCCGAGCGACTGCAGCAGCAGGCCGAGGGCGAGGGCGCCGAGCAGCGCCCAGCGGGGGATCCACCGTCCCCGGCGGGCGACGGTCGCCGCGACCACCGCCGCCGCCACGACGCCGAGGAGCGCGTTGCCCGCCTGCGCCGCCGCGGGGTGCTCGAAGCGTGCCCGCACGGCCTCGGGCGCGGGGCTGCCGGGCATGCCGATCTCCCCGCGCGCCGCCATGTACAGCTTCAGCCCCGCGTACAGCAGCATGTACGCGACGGCGAAGGCCGCGGCCAGCCGTACGAGACGGCCCGCGGGCGCGGGCCGAGCGGGCGTGAACAGCATCCGGCGCGCTCTGTCCGCGTACTCGTCGAGGATCATGTCCTCAGGGTGGGCGGCGCGGTCCGCCGCGCACGTCATGCCCGGGGAGCATCCTCCTCCCCCGAACGGTGGAGGGGTCCCGGCCGGTCGGGGACGTCTTCGGCCGGGGCCGGAATCGGGGCGGGAGTCGGTGCCTTGCGTGCGCAGCCGATCCGCCGGCGGAAGACCCAGTACGTCCAGGCCTGGTAGGCGATGACCACGGGTGCGCCGCAGGCCGCGACCCAGGTGAGGATCCTCAGCGTGTACGGGCCGGCCGCCGCGCCCGCGACGGTCATGCTCCGGTCCGGGCCGGTGGACGAGGGCAGGACATCGGGGAACAGTGCCAGGAAGCAGCCCGCGACCACCGTGGCGACGGCCAGCGCGGACAGGGCGAACGCCCGGCCCTCCCGCGCCGGCTCCCGGTGGGGTCCGGAGCGTGGTGCGGTCGTGGTGCTCATGGGTCCACGTTCCGCCGCGGCCGCGGGCGCCGGTAGCGGCAACAGGCCGATGGGTCCATAGGATGGTTCTATGCCACTGCCTCCCCGTGTCCCCGATCTCGCCGCCCTCGACCTGCTGCTCAGCGTCATCGAACTGGGCAGTCTCGGCAGGGCCGCCGAGGCGCACGGCATCAGCCAGCCGTCGGCCAGTTCCCGCATCCGCTACCTGGAGAAGCTGGTCGGCCTGCCCGTCCTGGAGCGGACGACGCTCGGTTCCCGGCCCACGCCGGCCGGCGCGCTGATCGCCGAGTGGGCGGGGACGGTGATCGAGGCGGCGCAGCAGTTGGGTGCGGGGATCGACACCCTGCGGGAGCAGCGCGACTCGCGGCTGCACGTGGCGGCCAGCCAGACCGTCGCCGAGTACCTGTTCCCGAAGTGGCTGGTGGCGCTGCGGGCGTCCGCCGCCGTCCCGGCCGCCGTCACCCTGGAGTCGGGGAACTCGGCCGGGGTGGCGCAGGCGGTCCTGGAGGGCCGGGCCGGGATCGGCTTCATCGAGAGCCCGCGGGCGCCGAAGGGGCTGGAGAGCCGCCCGGTGGCCGTGGACCGCCTGGTCGTCGTGGTGGCGCCCGGGCATCCCTGGGCCCGGCGTTCCGCGATCACCCTGGAGGAGCTGGCGGCCACGCCGCTCGTCCAGCGCGAGGCCGGCTCGGGGACCCGTACGTCCTTCGAGCGGGCCGTCACCGCCCGCATGCCCGACTGGCGGCGGCCCGGGCCCCTGCTGGAGCTCTCCTCCACGACGGCCATCAAGACGGCGGCGGCCGCCGGGGTCGGGCCGGCCGTGGTCAGCTCGCTGGCCGTGTCCGTGGAACGCGCGTCGGGCACCTTGAAGTCCCCCGCCGTGGCCGGCTTCGACATGACCCGCTCCCTGCGCGCCGTATGGCCCCAGGGGCAGCGGCCGGCCGGACCGGCGCGGGACCTGTACGCGATCGCGCGGCGGGCCGGCGCGGGGGCCGGCACCGGCGGCACCGGCGGCATCGAGGGGTCATAGAACGAACCTATGGATGCATCGACCGGCTGGTGCTACCGGCGCGGAACTCCCGGGCGGAGGGTGGAGTCAAGAAAAGCTCCCCCCGATGAAGCAGGGACACCATGTACACCCTCCTCTTCCTCTTGATCTTCTTGTGCGTCGTGGCGGTGGTCCGCGACTGGCCGGCCCGGGCCCGGATGCCCCTGTGGACGGGAACCCTGATCGTCACGGTGCTGGCGTTCCTGCCCCACGTCATCGACCACACCTTCCACATCGCCCTCTGAACACCGCGTTCCGGAGGAGGAGACCTCTCATGAGCACCACCACCCTGACCCCCGAACCCGCCGCCACCACCGCCGCCACCGCGGCCGGCGTTCCGGCCCGGCTCTCCCACCGCCTGGGCCTCTGGTTCGCCCACGCCTACGTCATCGGCCTCTGCGGCACCCTGGCCGGCGCCTACTTCTTCCAGTTCGGGCTGTGGGAGTACCCCTGCCCCATGTGTCTGCTCCAGCGCATGTTCTTCCTGCTCAGCGCACTGGGCCCGGCCTGGATCATCGCCCGCTCCCGCAAGGGGGCCATGACCACCGGCGAGTGGACCTCCGGCTGGGGCTGGGCGATCCTGGCCGCCGTGACCGGCAGTACCGTCTCCGCCGCCCAGGTCCTGATGCACATCGTGCCCCCGGACCCCGGCTACGCCGGCGCCCTGTTCGGCCTGCACCTCTACACCTGGGCCCTGATCACCTTCCTGGCCGCCGCCGTGACCGCCGCGGCCGCACTCTTCCTGACCCCTTCCAGCGAACCCCTGGACGCCGGACTCACCTCCCCCGCCCTGCGCCGGGCCGGCGTGGTCACCCTCGCCGTGCTCGTCGTCTTCGCCGCCAGCAACCTGCTCGCCTGCTTCCTCCTCCAGGGCTTCCACTGGCAGATGCCCGGCGACCCCACCGGATACCGGTTCTTCACCGACCTCGGCCGCTGAACCCCTCCGGCCCGGATTCCCCCCGCCCCGCCCCGCCCCGATTCCCCGGCCCTCCCGGCCGGGGAATCGGGCGTGGGCGGCCACGGCTCGTCGCGGGGGTCGGTTATCGTCCGTCACTCAACCGACTGATCGGCACAGGGGGATGCAGCAGGTGAGCGAGAAAGACGTGCTGGCGCGGAGCTTCGAGGAACACCGGCCCCATCTGCGGGCGGTGGCCTACCGGATGCTGGGCTCGCTCAGCGAGGCGGAGGACGCCGTACAGGAGGCCTGGCTCAGACTGAGCCGCTCCGACGCGGGTGCGGTGGAGAACCTGGGCGGCTGGCTGACCACCGTGGTCGGCCGGGTGTGCCTGGACATGCTGCGCTCGCGGACCACGCGGCGCGAGGATCCACTGCACGACCAGGACGGGCAGGTCCGCATCCCCGACCCGGTCGTCAGCCGGGCCGACGGCCTCGACCCCGAGCAGGAGGTGCTCCTGGCCGACTCGGTCGGCATCGCCCTCATGGTCGTCCTGGAGACGCTCGCCCCCGCCGAGCGCTTGGCCTTCGTCCTGCACGACCTGTTCGCCGTCCCCTTCGACGACATCGCCCCCGTCCTGGGGCGCTCCGCGGCCACGACCCGGCAGCTCGCCAGCCGCGCCCGGCGCCGCGTCCAGGGCGCGGCGCCCGCCCCGGACCCCGACCGGGCCCGGCTGCGGGCGGTCGTCGACGCCTTCCTCGCCGCCTCGCGCGGCGGGGACTTCGACGCGCTGGTCGCCGTCCTCGACCCGGATGTCGTGGCCCGCTCCGACGGCGGCGCGCTGCGCCCGGGCCTGGTCCGCCGCGGCGCGGCCGACGTCGCCTCCCAGGCGATCACCTTCGCGCGGTTCGCGGCGGCGGCCCGTCCCGTGCTGGTCAACGGGATCCCCGGAGTGGTCGCGACGGCGGAGGGCCGGGCGATCTCGGTCATGGCGTTCACCATCCAGGACGGCAGGATCACCGCGCTCGACATCCTCACCGACCCCGAGCGCCTCGCGCGCATCGACCTGAGCGTCCTGGAGGACTGAGCCGCCACGCCGGCAACGACCGTACGGTGCGCGGGGCTGTCCCGCCCCGCGCACCGCACGGTGACGCGGCCGTACGGCTCTGCGCCCGCCCGGCGAGGGAGACTTCGGACCCCGAGCCGGGCATCGGCGCGCGGAGCCGCTTGCCGTGCGAAGCCCGTCCGCTCCGCAATCCGAACGACGCGAGCGGCAGACTGGGGCCATGGACTCAGGACTTGCCGCACTGCTGGGCGCCGCCGTCGGTTCCGCGACCACCCTCGGCGCCGCGATCGTCAACAGCCGTGCTCAGGCACGGTCCCACCACGCCCAATGGAGCCGCCAGCATCGCCGCGACGCCTACGCCCGCTACCTCAGCGCTCTCCATGACCGCGACATAGCCATGGACGCCGTCCTTGCCGCGCTGCGTCCGGACCAACCCGACCTGCGCGATGTCGACGAGAAGACGGACCGCTTCATCACCCTGGCCCGCGAGGTCCATCGCGCCGTCGAGGTCGTCATCCTCGAAGGGCCGGCATCCGTCGCGGACATCGCGGAACGCATCACCGTCGCCTCCGGCGATCTCTCGCACGTCATGAGACGGTTGGCCGTGAACGCCCACGCGGGCGACACGACCCGCAAGGCCGAAGACTTCACGCTTGCCGCCGAACGAGAGCGAACCCTCTACCAGGCAGTCAAGGACTTCCGTCTCGCAGCCCGCAGCACCATCGGCACAGCCGACTGACCCGCCCGAGAGGGATCACAAGAGGGAGGATTCCGGTGCACACCGTGCCCTGGGTGCGTGTCGTTCCCGAGCAAGGCGCCCTGCCGGTCGATCTGCTGCTGACCGGCAGGACGTACGTGGCGCGGCTCGACGGACGGCGGATGTGCGACACGGACGGCGTCTTCCGGGAGTTCTACGACGGACTGGGGCTGCCCGACTACTTCGGCTGGAACTGGAACGCGCTCCACGACTGTCTCGGTGATCTGTCATGGCTGCCCGCGGACCAGTACGTACTGATCGTCGACGCCGCGGACCAGGCAATGCCCGGCGACGCCGCCGGACGGCGGCAACTCTTCCGGACCCTGCTGCGGGCAGGGCGGCGGTGGTCCTCCGTCAAGCGGCCCGAGGGCATCGATCTGAGCAGGCTCCTGGTCGTCATGTCCTGCGCCCCGGCATCCGTTCCGGATGTGCGGGCACAGGTGCGATCGTGCTGGGAGGAGACCGTCGCGTCAGAGGAACGGCTTCGTCCCGCCGGCGATGTCAGTGGGCGCCCCTAGCGTTCGGGCATGATCTTCACCCCCACTCAGGACACCCTTCCGCCCGTTCCGCCGGCGCAGCGGCTCGATGCCGCGCCCTCGGGGCTCGCCGAGACCGTCGAGCTGACGGCTGCTCATCTCGACTCCCGCATACACACCGTGGCGGATTTCGAACGCGTCCTCGACGGACTCGTACGGCAGGCGCACCGCAACCGGCACGCGCTCGCGCTGGCCCTGTCCACGGCGCTGGGTCACCGCTACCCCGAGGAGGAGACCGAGGCGGACCGGCTCACCGCGGTGGACGTGGTGGTGGCCGCGCCCCTGTGGCGGGTGACGGCGTACAGCCTCAAGCCCGGGTCCGTACGCCGGCAGCGCGGGCACGAGGAGTGCGCGCAGGGCGGGCTGGAGATGGTGATGGCGGCGCGGGTGCGCGAGATCGGGTACGCACTGCGGTCCGGCGACCCCCAGCCGTTCCTGCTGGCCACGCCCACCTGGGACACGGGCGCGCTGGACGCGGCCGAGCTCGTGGAACGACTCGTGGAGTACCGGCGGCTGGGCGCCCGTCCCGGACCCGCCGACTTCGGGCAGGCCCTGCTGCGCGTACGGCGGGACGATCCGGCGGCCCCGGAGGCCGCCGAGGCCGCGGCCCGGATCGGGACCGCCGAGGGCGATCGGCTCGCCGCCTGGATCGGCCCGGACGGTGAACCGGGCACACCGCGCCGCAGGGTCGTCATGCCCGATCCGGGGGCGCACCGGGCCTGGGCGCGGGCCGGCGCGGCCGTGCCGCAAGTCGCCTTCGTGAGCGGTGAACGGCCGGCCCTGCGGTGGGAGTTCCCGGACGCGTTCCAGTGGCTGGGCCGCCCCCACGAGGGCTTCACCCGGTGCTACCACTGGGACGGCGGGCACGCCGTGCGGGCTTCGGTCCTGCCCGAGGACCGGGACACCCAGGCCGCATGGCTGCTGCCGGGCGTGACATTGGCCGCGACGGTCGGCGACTACGGCGGCACCTGGATGCTGCCGCACCTCGCCCGGCTGGGCGGGCCCGCGGGAACCGGGCTGCACTCCGCCATCGCGGCGGGGCTGGGCGGGCGGTACCCGGACGACCGCCGCCCGGCGGTGGAGGCCCTGCTGGTGCTGGCGGGCCGGGGCGAGCTGGACGCCCCGCTGCTGGGCCGCGAGCTGGCCTCGATGGTGGCCCTGGGCACGGTCAAGCCCAACCGGCTGGCGGACGCGGCCCGTTCGGCCGCGGCGGCGGGCGCGTACGCCACGATGTGGGCCGTCCTCGCCGAGGTGCTGCCGACCCTCCTGCCTTCGGTACGGGGTGCGGGCGAGGTGCTGGCCGTCGCCGCCGATTGCGTGGAGCGCTGCGGGGCCACGGGCCCGGCGCCGGCCGAGGTGGCGGCAGCGGCGGCCCGCACCGGGTCGTCCCGGCTGGTCACCGAAGCCCGCCGCCTGGCCTCCGCGCTGACGCATCCTCACGGGTCGTGACCGAGGGAATTCGGCAGGTAGTAATTAGGTGAATTCCTGACTGAATTCCCGTCAACAAGCGTCCGCTTCATATCTCGATTTGATAACAACCCGCTCCGGATGGCCTGGACCATTGCGGCGCAACGCGCGTAACTCCCGCGTTTTTATTGAGAGTTGATTGTTCGTCAAATCAAGTCGACAGGTAACGGAAAGATTTCTCGAACCGGACTCCCGTTTGTCCGAATTCTCCGCGGCATTCGTCTGGCAGGCTTCCGCGCACCCAGTCTTCCGACAACGATTTGAGGTGCCCATGACAGGACGACGCAGACGTCGCGCCGCCGCCGACCACCGCCGCAAACCGCGGAGGTTGATACTCATCACCGCCGCCACGGCAGCGGCGGCGGTGATCGCCGCAGGTATCGCCTACTCCGGAATCGGCGACGGCGCCCAAGCGGCAGCGCCCGTACAGGCCGCGGAGGCCGCCGCACCGGCCGCCGCGCCCGCCCGGGACCAGGAGCCGGAACCGATCGCCGCCGCGCCCGCCAACGAGAACGCGCGCGGCATGGTCTACGACGGCCTCCAGGCCGCGCCGAAGGGCGACCGGTGCGTCGGTGTCTACCGCACCGACACCGGCCTGTGCACCCACGGCCCCGACGCCCCGCCCAAGGGCGTCGACATCACGAAGGAGATCCCGCCCGCCGTCAAGGAGACGGCACCGGCGGCCGATCCCTCCCGCCCCGCCGCCGAGGACCCGGCCTCCAAGGAAGGTGGCGGGCGTCCTCAGGACGCGCCCGCCGCCGACGCCGCGGCGACCAAGGCGAAGGCGCCCGAACCGGCCGCGGCCGGCGGCAGCCAGGCCGTCGCCGCCGGTCCCGCGGGCCAGACGGTCCAGTGCGACGGCGACGGCAGCACCGGCAACCGCGTACAGGTCGTGTACGTCCACGCCCCCGGCAAGGACCGCTACTCCGAGTACGTCGCCTCGTTCCGCAAGTGGGCGGCCGACGCCGACCTCATCTACTCGGCGAGCGCCCAGGAGACCGGCGGCGTACGCCACATCCGCTACGTCACGGCCGCGGACTGCACCCCCACGGTGCTCAACATCGAGCTCCCGGCCTCGGCCCTGGCCGAGTTCAGCGCGACCAACAACGCGCTCGCCGGCAAGGGCCTCGACCGCCGCGACCGCAAGTACATGATCTTCGCGGACAGCCAGGTCTACTGCGGCATCGGCACCTTCGCGGGCGACGAGCGGCCCGGCCAGGCCAACCAGAGCAACTTCGGCCCGTCCTACGGCCGTACGGACTCCGGCTGCTGGGGCGGTCACACCGCCGCGCACGAGCTCGGGCACAACCTGGGCGCGGTCAACAACAGCGCCCCGAACACCAGCCGTGGCGCCCACTGCACCGACGAGTACGACGTCATGTGCTACTCGGACACCCCGTACTACCCGCAGATGCGCAACATCTGCACCAACCAGGCGGCCGAGAACATCCTGGACTGCAACCACGACGACTACTTCCACACCAGCCCCAAGGCCGGAAGCTACCTGGCCACGCACTGGAACATCGCGGACAACCAGTTCCTGATGCGCACGAAGGGCGGTGGCGGCACCGACCCGGGTCCGAACCCGAACCCGACGCCGACCCCGACGAAGAAGCCGACGCCCACGCCGACGAAGAAGCCCGGCGGCGGCCCGACGGCGACGGCGGCCCAGATCCAGTCCGACTCCGTCGTGGTGAGCTGGCCCAAGGTCGAGGGTGCCTCCTGGTACCAGGTCCTCCTGAACGGCAAGCACCTGACCTGGGTCCAGTCGCAGGCGCTGCGCATCTACAACCTCCAGCCCAACACGTCGTACACGGTCACCGTCTCCGTCCGCGACAGCTCCGGGCGTGACAGCGGACCGGGCAAGGCCGCGTCCTTCAAGACGCCGGGAACCGGCGGCGGGGCGACCACCCCGGGCAGCAAGTACACGCTCGGCAACGGCAGCACCGGCATGGCCGCCGAGGTGTGGGGCGGCCGTACCGCCGACGGCACGGTGCTCGTCGGCGGCCGCGCCAACGGGTACGCCCAGCAGCAGTGGTTCTTCGACGACGCCGGCAACGGCCAGGTCCGCATGCGGTCCGCGGTCTCCGGCAAGTGCCTGCAGCCGGGCGGATCGCCCTCCGCGGGCATGTGGGTCGCGCAGCAGCCCTGCGACAAGGGCAACGGCGCGCAGGCCTGGAAGCTGACCTCCCGCGGTGGCGCGTTCACCGTCACCGACCCGAGCGGCGGCTTCGCCCTCACCGTCAGCAACCGCCCCTACTACGGGAACTGGCTGCTCGACCTCCAGCGTGCGGACGGCCGCGCGGCGCAGGCCTGGACCGTCCAGAAGGCCGGCTGAGCACTGCCGCGACACGAGGCCACGGCGCCCCGGGCCCTTGCGGCCCGGGCGCCGTGACGCCCTGACGCCGTGAACCCGCCCCGGCGGACGGCCGCCTCGCGCGGCCGTCCGCCGGTCCCCCTCATCTCGACCGGAGCACCCCGACGATGCGCATACGAATCGCTTTCTCGGCCGTCCTGACCGCACTCGGCCTCATGTTGCTGACCCCTGTTGCGGCCCACGCCCACGGAGACACCGTGAAGGTGGTGGTGACCGGGCAGCGGACGGGCCACGTCACCGCCGACATCACCTGGGAGAACGACGGGGACGCCGTCGACGAGGCGGTCGCCGCGACCGTGAACGCGGTCAGCGTCGACGGCACCCGCACCATGGGGCCCTGGCGCCTGGTCCGCGATCCCGGTGCGGCGCCCGCCGGCTGGACCACGGCCGAGACGCTGCCGCCGGGTTCCTGGAAGGTCAGCGTCGACGTGGGGTTCCCGGCCCTCGGACACGGCGACCTCGAAGTCGCCGTACCCGTGGTGGACCCGGCTCCGGGCACCGGCGCACCGACCGCCTCCGCCCCGGCTCCCGGCACGCCGACCGCCGCACAGCCCTCGGCCGGCGCCCCGTCGGCCGGTTCGCCGTCGGCCGCCGCTCCGGCCGCGTCCTCGGCTCAGGTGCCGGCCGCCGAAACCGAGGGGTACGCGGTCTGGTGGACGACGGCTGGTGTGGCGGCGACCGCCCTGGCCGGGGCGGCCGTCGGTCTCTTCCTGCGCCGCCGCCGGATGCGCCGCCGACTGGGATAGCGGAACCGTCGGGCTACGCCGTGGTGTGCCGGAGCCCGGCCGCCACGGCTTCGACGAAACGTTCCAGCCCCTGCGGGTTGATGCGCAGGAACAGGTTCGGCTCGATGAGTTCCAGTTCCATGACCACCGGTTCCCCGGCCTCGTCGAGCGCCAGGTCCACCCGGGCGAACAGCAGGTCGCCCGGCGCGGGAACCGCGGCCAGCGCCGCCCGCGCCGTACTGATCTCCGCCTCGGAGGGCCGGTACGGGGCCGCCCCGGGGTGCGGCACCCGGAAGTTGTCCGTCACCCCGGCCTCGGTCAGCACCGGCTGCTTGCGGATCGCGTGGCTGAAGGTGCCGCGGAAGAAGACCAGGGCGCGTTCGCCCTCCTCCACGCGGCGCAGGTACGGCTGGACCATCGCGGTACGGCCCTGGTCCAGCAGCATCCGGGCGTGGCGCACGGCGTCCGCCCGCCGTCCGGGCTCGTACCGTGCGGTGTCGCGCGCGCCCGCGGAGACCGTGGGCTTGACCACCACTCCGTGGGGCCCGTCGAAGTCCTCCTCGCCGCAGTGGCCGCCCGGTTCGATGAAGCGGGTCGGCACCACGGGGACCCCGCGCCCGGCGAGTTCCCGCAGATAGCGCTTGTCGCTGTTCCAGCGCACCAGCGGCGCCGGGTTCCACAGCCGGGTGACCCGGGCCGTCGCATCGGCCCACGCCAGGAACTCCTCGAGGCGTCCCGTGTAGTCCCAGGTCGACCGGATGACCGCCAGGTCGAAGCCGTCCCATTCCTTCGGGTCCGCGTCCCAGGCCACGGCTTCCGCGGACATGCCCGCGGCGCGCAGGGCCGCCAGGATCAGCGGGCGGTCCGGGTCCTCGTCGGCACCGGCGCCGCTCGTCACGATCGCGATCCTTGCCGCACTCATCCGACTCTCCCCTCGTCACGTGGCGCGATCACTCTTCCACGGGCGATCCGCCGGCGGGAGGGAACCCGGCCGGTGGGATCGTGCGTCGTACCGGGCGACGTCGTGCTCATGGCTGCGGGACGGGAAACGGGCCTAGGCGAGGGGCGGGGCGGCAGTGGCGGAGCGGGCCGATGGCGGGGTGCGCGAAGGCGACCGGCCGCGCCGGGGTGACCTGCCGCGCCGAGGCGACCGGTGGCGGCACCGTGACCGGTGGCGCTGGGGCAGGGACGCGCGGGGGCGCTCGGCATGGACGCGTGGGCGCGTACCGGCGTCACTCGCCCTGCTGGCCGCCGGTCTCCTGGCCTGCCACCGGGCCGTGCCCAACGGGGTCGGCCGCCTCGGCAGTCTGCTGGAGGCCTTCCTGCCCTGGCTCGGCCTGGCGGTGCCGGTCCTGCTCGTACCCGCGCTGGTACGCCGGTCGGCGACCGCGCTGCTGGCCCTGCTGCTGCCCGCCGCCGTGTGGGCGGTCCTCTTCGGCGGGCTGCTGCTCCCCTCCGACGGCGGCCCCCACCACATCACGGCGGTCCAGCACAACGTCAGCGACGAGAACCCCAATCCCACGGGCACCGCGGCCGCCCTGCTCCGGGCCGCGCCGGACCTCGTCGCCCTGGAGGAGCTGACGCCCGCCGCCCTGCCGGCCTACGAGGCGGCCCTGGCCGAGGAGTTCCCCCACCACGCGGTCGAGGGCACGGTCGGGCTCTGGTCGAGGTACCCGCTGACGGACGTCCGGCGCCTGGACATCAAGCCGGCCGGGATCGGGGAGGGCTGGAGCCGTGGCCTGCGGGCCGGCGTGCGCACGCCTCGCGGCGAGATCGCCGTGTACGTCGCCCACCTGCCCTCGGTGCGCATCCGGCCGAGCGGTTTCAGCTCCGGCCCGCGGGACGAGAGCGCGGGTCTGCTGGGCGCGGCCGTCGCCGCCGAGCGGCTGGACACGGTGATCCTGCTGGGCGACCTCAACGGCACGGTGGACGACCGCGGTCTCGCCCCGCTCACCTCGCGGCTGCGGACGCCCCGGCGGGGCCTCGCCTTCAGCTGGCCCGCCGCCCTGCCGGTGTCCCGGATCGACCAGATCCTGACCCGTTCGGCGACGGCGTCCGACGTCCGGACCCTGCCCGCCACCGGCAGCGACCACCTGCCGGTCGCCGCCCGCATCACGCTCGGCGCCTCATAGCCGGATCACGATCTTTCCCCGGACGTGGCCCTCCCTCAGGTAGCGGATGGCATCGGGTACTTCGGCCAGCGGATAGGTGCGGTCGACGACGGGGGTGACCGAGCCGGCCTCGATGAGCTCCGTGAGGACCTGCAGGTCGCTGTGGTGGTGCTCCATGGCGGCGACGGTGCGCAGGCGGTGGCCGACGAAGGGGGACAGCAGGAGCGCGCCGAGCTGCCGCTCGTTGCCGCCGAGCCACCGGCCGCCGCCTTCCCCGCCGACGATGACGAGGGTTCCGCGCGGGGTGAGGGCGCGGCGGAGCCGGGAGACGGGGCGGTTGCCGGCGATGTCGAGGACGAGGTCGTAGCGGCGGCTGCCGTCGACGGGGTCGTGCTCCGTGTAGTCGACAACCTCGTCGGCGCCGATGGAGCGGACCATGTCCGCCTTGGCGGCGCTGCACACTCCGGTGACGCGGGCGCCGAAGGCCTTGGCCAACTGCACGGCGTACGTGCCCACTCCGCCCGAGGCGCCGAGGACGAGGACGGACTGCCCGGCCTCGACCCGTCCGACGTCGCGCAGGGCCTTGAGCGCGGTGCACGCGGAGACGGGCACGGCGGCGGCCTGTTCGAAGCCGACGTTGTGCGGTTTCGGTGCGAGCGTGTCCTCCTTGGCGCAGGCGTACTCGGCGAACGAGCCGTCGCAGCTGCCGTACACCTCGTCGCCGGGCCGGAAGCGGGTCACGTCCGCGCCGACCGCCTCCACCCGCCCCGCGAGGTCCATGCCGCGGATGCGCACCTTGGGTGCCCGCAGGCCGAAGCCCATGGCGCGCACTGCGTACGGCAGGCCCGCCATCAGGTGCCAGACGCCCTGGTCGACGCCGGCCGCGTGGACCCGTATGAGCACCTCGCCGCGGCCCGGCACCGGCCGGTCCGTCTCTTCGAGCCGCAGGACCGCAGGCGGTCCGTAAGTGTCCTGGACGATGGCCTTCATGAGTCGTCTTCCTCTGTCTCTGTTTCGGTCTCGGAGTACTGGAACACCGCGTCGAGCGGTACGGAGAACACGCGGGCGATCTCGAACGCCTTCTCCAGGGAGGGCGAGTAGCGGCCCTGCTCGATGGCGATGACGGTCTGCCGGGTCACGCCGATGCGGCGGGCGAGCTCCGCCTGGGTCATCTCGCCGTTGGCGAAGCGCAGGGCACGGATGGCGTTGGTGACCTTCGTGGGCCTCACCACGGCTGGAAGCCCAGCCGGTAGGCGGCGATCTTCGCCGTGGATCCGAGGAGCGCCGACAGGACGAACGCCAGGTAGATGGCGTTGGCGATCCAGAACTGGTCCGCCTCGGCCATGGCCAGGACGAGCCCGGCCACGCCGCCGATCACGACGAAGGACTGTCCGACGTACTCGCCGAAGCGGTGGATCTCCCGGTCGCGCTGGTCCTTGGTGGTGTCCTCCTTCGGCGCGAGCAGCGCCACGGTGATGTGCAGGACGATCGAGGCGACGATCGCCCCGCCGACCGACCACAGCAGCGCGGCCGCGTACGGCACCTCGGCGAGCGGGGTGTCACCGGCGCGGCCCAGGATCACCGCCAGGTACGCCCCGTAGGACACGACCGTGACCACGATCATGATCCACGCGCGTTTCTCCTCGACTGCCACGACCACTCCTCATGTAAAGAAAACCCGACATCTGCAGTGTCAAGCAAGCCCAACATGATGTCAAGATTTCTATACACGCCCGGGTGGCCGGGGGCTCCCCGCTGCTCTCGGTACGGTGCTTCGGCCTCCGCCGGGCGCCTCAGGGCGCGTCGAGGAGCTCGGGGCCGTTGTTGCGGACGTTGTTGACGGCGGTCGACACCGCGCGGACGTCCAGCAGGCCGCCCGCCGGGGCGGCGAGGAGGGCACGCAGCTCGTCCGGGTCCTGGTGGGCCGGGTCCAGCCAGGCCTCGTAGTCGGCCGGGGCGAGGGCGAGCGGCATGCGGGGGTGCACGCGGCCGGCCGCGTCGGTGGCCTCGGTGGTGATGATGGTGCAGGTCGCCCACCACGCCGCCGCATCGTCGTCGGCGGCGACGGCGGGGTCGCGCCAGAACTCGTACAGTCCGGCCATCGCCATCACCTCGCCGTCCTCGGGGCGGATGAAGTACGGCTGCTTGTACGCCTTCGCGGTGCCGGAGGCGGGGACGGGCTGCCACTCGTAGAACCCGTCCGCCGGCAGCAGGCACCGGCGCTTGGCGAAGGCCCGGCGGTAGGCCGGCTTCTCGTGCACCGTCTCCACCCGCGCGTTGATCATCCTCGCGCCGCCGGTGGGGCTCTTCGACCACGAGGGCACCAGTCCCCACCGCAGGGGCCGCAGCCGTCGCTCCAGCAGGCCCGTCTCGCGGTCGGCGCGCTCCAGCACCGCCCACACCGCGTCGGTGGGGGCGACGTTCCAGCTCGGCTCCAGCACGTGCCCGGGCTCCGGGGGCGCCGCCTGGAAGAGGCCGGACAGGTCCTCGGGGCTGCGGGTGGAGGCGTAACGACCGCACATGCCGTCCACCCTGCCACCTGAGCCGGCTTCCCGGCGGGTACACGCCGCGGTACACACGGCGGCACACGAGGCGGCACGCGTCGTGGTGCGCGCCGTCGTGCGCACGCCCCGGCAGAATCGGAATGGACACATCCGCACGGGACCGGCACGGGCTCGCCGCAGGTGGCGGCCGGTTTGCGGAACGGCCGTGGCGGGCAGACGGAGCCACACATCGCTCGCACACATCGGACGACGGCAGGGTACGCACACAGATGATCACTGTCGGGGTCGAGGAAGAGTATCTGCTGGTGGATCCGGACACCGGGCTGCCGGTCCCCCACGGCGCCGCGGTGCGGGTCGCGGCCGGCCTCGATCCGGTCTCCGCGGAGGACGACGTCCAGGCCGAGCTCCTCCAGGCCCAGGTCGAGGTCGCCACGCCCGTCTGCACCGACCTCGGGGAGATCGGCGGCCACCTGCTGCGCCTGCGGCACGCCGTCGGCTCCGCCGCCGAGGCGACCGGCTGCAAGGCGGCGCTGACCGGAACCGCGCCGGTCAAGGGGGCCACACCGGTGCCCGTGACACCCGTGACCCGCTACCTGGCGATGCGCAACCACGCCGCCCGCCTGGTCGACGAGCAGCTGATCACGGGCATGCACGTGCATGTCGGAATCCCGGACCGGGCCCAGGGCGTCGACGTGCTGAACCGGATCCGGGTATGGCTCCCGACGGTGCTGGCGATGTCGGCGAACTCCCCGCTGTGGGAGGGCCACGACACCGGCTTCGCGAGCTGGCGCACGGTCGTCTTCGGGCGCTGGCCGGTGAGCGGACCCACTCCCGTCTTCCGTGACGACGCCGACTACGACCTGCGTGCGGCCGAACTGGTGGAATCGGGCGTCATCGCGGACACCGGCCAGCTGTACTGGCACGCCAGGCTGTCGGAGAAGTATCCGACCGTCGAGATCAGGTGCGCCGATGTGCAGTTGCGGGCCGACGACGCGGTGATGTTCGCGGGCATCGTGCGGGCGCTGGTCGCCACCGCCCTCGGCGAGGCCGGCCGCGGGGTGCCCGCGCCCCCCTGCACGCAGGAGATGCTGCAGGCCGCGACCTGGCAGGCCGCCCGGCACGGCGTGGGGGGACCGCTGGTCGGGCCGGACGGCGCCCGCCTGGAGGCCCGCGCGGCCGTGGCCCTGCTCGTGCGGCACATCCGGCCCGCGCTGGTGGAGGCCGGTGACCTGCGCGAGGTGACGTCGCTCGTGCACCGCCTGCTCCGGGACGGCACCGCGGCCGACCGGCAGCGCAAGGCCCTGTGGGAGGGCGGCATGCCGGCACTGATCGACCTGATCACCAACCAGAGCACCGCTCCCTGAACGGCGTGCCCGCCCCGCTCGTCGTGCGCCATCGGGTGCGGGACCCGAGGATGGAACCAGTCCCCCACCCCACCGAAGGGAGCCTTCCTGTGCTGGAACGCGAGCGTCCTGACGACGAGGCCGAGGTCCGCCGACGCCCCGCAGGCCCCGGTGCCGAGCCCCGCAGCCGTACGGCGTCCTCGTGGCCACTGGCCGCGGGCGACTACTGGTTCGGCGGCGAGGGCGGGGACGGCCGCGGCGGCTCGGGCGGCGCAAGAGGCACGTCGACGCCCCGTTGATCTCTCGGCCGGCGGGGAAGGGGCGGAACATGCCACAAGCCATCGCCCCTCTGCGCGCCCTCGTCCGCCGTCACCGGGAACCCGCGGTCGTGCAGACCGTCCGCTCGACCGCGGCCGCCGTCATCTCGTACGTCGTCGCGCTCCGGGTCAGTGACGAGCCAGCACCCTTGACCGCTCCGCTCACCGCCCTGCTCGTCGTCCAGGTCACCCTGTACTCCACGCTCACCACCGGGATCCGGCGGGTCAACTCGGTCGTGGCCGGGGTGCTGCTCGCGATCGGCTTCAGCGCACTCGTGGGCCTGACCTGGTGGAGCCTCGGGCTGATCATCCTGGTCTCGCTGGTCATCGGGCCGCTGGTGAAGGCCGGGGAGTTCGTGCCCGAGGTCGCGATCAGCGCGATGCTGGTGCTGGGCGTGACCAGCGTGACGGACACCGCCTGGGACCGGGTGCTGGAGACGCTGATCGGCGCGGTGGTCGGTCTGCTGTTCAACTTCCTGTTCGTGCCACCCGTATGGATCGGGCCGGCGAGCGAGGCCATCACGGACCTCGCCCGGCGCATGCGTGCCCTCCTCGGCCACATCGGCGACCAGCTCGCCGAGCACACGCCGGTCGAGAAGGCCGCCGCCCACCTCCACGAGGCCCGCCGGCTCGACAACGACATCGCGCTGGTCGACGCGTCCTTGCGGCAGGCGGAGGACAGCCTGCGGCTGAACCCGCGGGTGCGTGAGGGCCTGCTGTTCCGTCTGGTGCTGCGCACCGGACTGGACACCCTGGAGATCTGCGCGGTGGTGCTGCGGGTCTCCTGCCGGACCCTGACGGACCTCGCGACGTCGCACCGGGCGGGGCCGCTGTTCCCGCCGCCTGTCGCCGGGGCACTGCGCGAGCTGTACGCGCACCTGGCCGTCGCCGTGGAGAGCTTCGCCGAGCTGATCACCGCGCAGGTCAGCGCCAACGCCGAACAGGCCGAGGAGAAGCTGGCCCGGGAGCTGACGACGGCCCGCGTCAGCCGGGACCGCCTCGCCGTGCTCCTCCAGGAGGAGGCGGGAGCCCATCCGGGGGCGTGGCAGCTGTACGGGGCGCTGCTCGCCGAGGCGGACCGGGTGCTCGACGAACTGGGCGTGGACAAGCGCTCGGAGCGACTGATCGAGGAGCTCGACCGGCACTCCCGCATGCGGCGCGAACGCTATCCGCGGCTGCACCGCCTGACCCGCCGGACCCGGCGGTTCTTCTCCCGTACGACCTGAACCCGGGCCGGGCTCCGCGGTCTCCTCACCGACCCGGCCACGCCCCGGCGCCCGATCCGGCGAGGGGCGGCGTGTCCAGGTCCGCCCCTCGCCGGAGCCCCGTCAGGAACGCGCCCACGGCCTCCGTGGCGGTGTGCGAGGGCACCCAGCCGAGCTCCTCCCGGGCCCGGCCCGCGTCGAGGAGCGGCAGCCGCAGGACGGCGTCGAACAGGCCGGGCGCGGCGGGCACCAGGTACATCCGCCAGGCGGCGGCGAGCGCGGCGCGGGCGGCCCCGGCGGGCAGCGGCACCGTACGGGCGTTCAGCAGGTGCGCCACGGAGGGCATGTCGAGCACGGGATCGGCCACCAGGTTGAACGGCCCTCGGACCGGGCGGACGACGGCCGCCCGGTAGGCCTCGGCGGCGTCCTCCGTGTGCAGGGCCTGGAAGCGCAGGCCGCTGACGGCGGGCACGGCCGGGACGCGACCGGAGCGGATCAGGCGCCACGGCAGGAGCGGCCCGGCGAAGATGCGCCGCTGTTCGCTCGCCGCCACGTCCTTGAACAGGAAGGCGGGCCGCATCCGTACGACGCGCAGCCCGGGGTGGGCCAGCTGGTAGCCGTCGAGGTAACGCTCCAGGTAGGCCTTCTCCCGGGTGTATGCCGCGCCCGGCCAGCCGTGGGTCGGCCAGGACTCGTCGACGGGGCGCCCGTCGTCGGGGCCGGGCGAGTAGGCGCCGACCGAGGAGGCGTGGACGAGGGCGTGGACGCCCGCGCGGGCGCAGGCCTCGAAGACCCTGATGCTGCCCAGGACGTTGGTGTGCCAGGTTTCCACGGGGTCGTGCGTGGGCTGGAACCTCCAGGCGAGGTGGACGACGGCGTCGACGCCCGCGAAGAGCTCGGTCAGGTCGCTGCCGCCGGGGTCGATGTCGGCCGCGGCCCACCGCACCCCGGGGATGCGGAGGCCCGGCAGCCGCCGGGCAACGCCGAGGACGTCGGTGACCGACCTGTCCTCCGCCAGGGCCCGGACCATGCTGGTGCCCACGTTGCCGGTCGCACCGGTCACCACGACCCTCATGACGCCCACCGTGCCTTCCGGACGGCGCGGCCCTCGTGCCTACGGGTGCTGTGCGCGGTGTTCATGGCTGCTCCCGCCGTCTGCGGACGTCTCGCCCCGTCAGCCCGGCGCCGTGGTGGCCCGGCGTACGCCGCGGGTTCCGCTCCCGCAGGCGTCCGGCGCGTCCGGCGACTCGGACGGCTCCGGCGACTCCGGCGACGGCTCCGACGCGGGCTGATCGGCCGGCGGGGCATCGGTCAGCAGCCCGCTGCGCAGGTTCTGTAGGGTGCGGTTGAGCAGGCGCGACACGTGCATCTGCGAGATGCCGAGGAGCTCCCCGATCTCGGACTGCGTCATCTCCTGCCCGAAGCGCAGCGAGAGGATCTCCCGGTCCCGCGCGGGCAGCCGCTCCAGCAGCGGTTTCAGGGCTTCCAGGTCCTCGATCCGCTCGTAGGCGGGCTCTTCCCGGCCCAGTGCGCGCTGGGCCGTGCCGGGGTCGGCGTCCTCCTGGACGCACACGTCGAGGGAGCGGGAGGAGTAGGCCTGGGCGGCCTGCCGGCCCTCCGCCAGCTCGGCATCGGTGATCCCGAGGTGGGCGGCCAGTTCGACTTCGGTGGGGAGCCGGCCCATGACCTGCTCCAGCTCGTCCGAGGCCCGGGCCAGGCTCTGGCGCAGCTCCTGCAGCCGCCGGGGCACCTTCACGGCCCAGCTGGTGTCGCGGAAGAAGCGCTTGATCTCGCCGGTGATGGTGGGGAGGGCGAACGAGGTGAACTCCACCCCGCGCGTCACGTCGTACCGGTTGATGGCCTTGATCAGGCCCACGGTGCCGACCTGGACGATGTCCTCCATCGGCTCGCTGCGTCCGCGGAAGCGCCGGGCCGCGAACCGGACCAGGCTGAGGTTGAGCTCGATGAGGGTGTTGCGGACGTACGAGTACTCCGCGGTTCCCTCGGTCAGGGTGCTCAGCCGCCGGAAGAGGACCGCGGAGAGGGACCGGGCGTCGGCCGTGCTGGCCTTCAGGGGCTCGGCCAGCGGATCGACCGGGGCGCGGCCGTCGGTGTACGACGTGGGGGACGTGTTCGGTGTGTTCGACGTCTTCGGAGTCATGAGAGGGGGCCTCCGCCTCCGACGGGGATGTCGGACCATGCAGTCGGCTTCACACCGATTTATACCCTTTCGCCCGCTGCCAACTCGCCGCCGACCCGTCTTTCGCCCGCCCTACCCCACTGCCGTACCCCACTGCCCGTACCCGACTGCCGTACCCCACGCGCGTACCCCGCTGCGCAGGCATGACGACCGGCGCAGTGGGCAGCAGCCGTGCATGACCAGAGCGCAGCACCAGACGCGTCGGCTGCTGCTGCGCGGCCGGGCCGGTGCGGTCACGCGGTGCCGGGACTTCACCCGGGAGGCGCTCGCGGACTGGCAGTGGATCCCGGCCGGCGACGGGCCGCCCGGCGGCGTTCCGTCGCCCGTTCAGGCGCAGCGGGAGAGCGACGACGAGCGGGCGCGGCGCCGGGAACGGGTGGAGGACGTGCTGCTCATGGTCTCGGAGCTGGTCGCCAATGCCTGCTTGCACGCGGGCGGCCCCAGCGAGCTGGTTCTGCGGCACGGTGCCGAGGGGCTGCTGATCGAGGTCAGCGACGACAGCCCCGACCGACCGGTGCTCCGGCCTCCCCGCGATCCGGCCCTCCCGGGCGGCCACGGGCTGATGGTGCTGGACCGCCTGTCCCGGAGCTGGGGGTGGCGGCCCGCCGCCGCCGGGAAGACCGTATGGCTGGAGGTTCCCCCGCCCTGACAGCCTGGGCACCCCCTCCGAGGAGCGCTATGCGGACAGGTCGAGGCGGTCCTGGGCGGCCGTGACGGCGTCGTGCGCGCGGAGCCGGCCCATCAGCACGCAGAGGGTGTACGTCACGTCGTCCATCTCCCGGCGCGCTTCCTCGCTCCCGGGCTCCGCGCCCAGTCTGGCCCGACAGGCACGGAACCGGGCGAGGACCTTCTCGGTCAGGGCCCGGTTCGCACGCATGGCCACCGGCGCGGCCGCCGCGGGCCCGGGGCCCACCGGGCTGCGGGCGGATTCCACCGCGTTCCGCAGAGCCCTTTCCACAGGGGCGGGCAGCGCCACCCCCTGCGGTACGGAGACGACGGCCGCGGCCAGTTCGGCGGCCGTGACGTGCGCGGCCGCGGCCGCCGAGGCGAGGACGACACGGGCGTCACGCGCCGAGCACGGCGTCATGGCCATGATCATCCCCACGGCCCGAGCCACCGCCGGATCGCCGACCGCACGCCGACCGCCCGACGTCGCCCCATCAGCAACATCGGAGGGATTTTCGGCCGAGGAATGACGAATACGAGGAACCATGCAGGATCATCCCTTCAACCGAAGGCAGACGGGGGTCATAACGGAGTCATGAAGGGTTTACCCTCGCGTACTCCGCGTGCACCTGCCGCAGGCAAAGCTTCCACCGCTGCCGCAGGGTTTCTCCGTCTCTCCGTGAAGGCCGCGTCAGTCGGCGGGCCCCTTCCAGCGGGCCGGCCGTTCGTCGGCGCCGGTCGGGCCGACCGGCCGGTCGAGGCGGCTCGCCTCGTCCGTGTCCGCGGCTCGCGTGGTCCCGGGCTCCGGTCCGGCCGGGCCCTCGCCCCGGCTCCGGGTGCCCGTCCGCGGCCTGACGCGTGGTGCGGGACGCCGGGCTTCGCCGTCGTGGCCGTGCAGAGGTACGCCTCCCGCGCCGCCTTGCTCGTCCATGACACACCCCTTCCTTCCGGTTCCGCCCCGGCGCCTGCCCGCACAGTGGTACCGGAAACGCACGGCCGGAGGCCGGGCGCCTCCCCATGCATGAGCCGGACGTATCCGGGGAGGCGCCGGGGAGACACTGACCCCTGCCCGTCCTGGGCGGGCACCCTGCACGGAGAGGCACGAACCATGACCGAGGAAGAGATCTGGGGCTACCACCCGACCGCTGGACACCAGCCGGGCCTCGAGCTCGTCGGTTACAAGGTCGAGGCCACCGACGGCAGCATCGGAAAGATCGACAAGCACTCCGATGCCGTCGGCGCCTCCCATCTCGTCGTCGACACGGGTGTCTGGATCTTCGGCAAGCACGTACTGCTCCCGGCCGGCACGATCCAGCGCATCGACACGGCGGAGAAGACGGTCTATGTCAACCGGACCAAGGAGCAGATCAAGGACGCCCCCGAGTACGACGAGATGAAGTACCGGGGCGAGGCGAGCTACCTGGAGCAGTTCGCCCGGCACTACAGCCAGTCCCACTCCTGAGCACCCCTACGGGGAGTGCGGGTCCGGGTCCGGGGCGGTTCGGCGTAGGTGCCGGTGACCGTCTCCCCGTGCGGCTCGCCGCCGCCGTGGGGCCGGGAGCCGGTCGGGAGCCGCCGGGGTGGCAGGCTCCCGGCCGGGCCGTTGCGGCCGATGCCGAGGACCAGGGCGGTGGATGCCGCTGCGGGTCGGGACGGTGCTGGTGTCCTCGCGTGGCAAGTCGGGTGGTGGCGCAGAAGTCCGGGTGGTTGAGGAACGCCGCGGCGACGGACTCCCTCTCCCCCCTCAGACCACCAGCGCGGTTGGGCGGGCCAGGGTCGTGCCGGACTTTCCGCCGCCTGGTCAGCGCGCGAGCGAACCGAGGGGTCCCTGGCTCAGCTCAGCTGCCGTCGTAGCGGGTGCCGTCGAACGTGTAGGGCCAGGACGCCTCGGCGCCGATGGACACCTCACCCGGCCCGGCAGGGATCTTGAGCATCGTCATGCCCAGCTGGGTCTGGGTGTACTTGTTCCAGCGGATGCCGGTCGTCCCGGACCATCCGCTGGAGGTGAACGTCTGGTACCGGCCGGGTCCCATGTCGACGGTGAGCGTATTCACCGACAGGCACGCCACCAGCGCACCCCCGTCCACGGTCCGCCACAGGGGCCCGTACGGAGTGCGGGTGGGCTCCTGCTGCGTCGTGAGGGACTTCGGGTTGTCGAGCCGCTCGGGCAGCCCCTTGAGTCCCTCGGCCCTCGTCACACGCGCCGCGTCGATGTCCGCGTCCCATCCCGTGTCCGAGGCGTCCGTACCGTCCTTGCCGTTCCGGTAGTCGTGGTAACGGCCGCAGACCTCGGCCGGATCCGCGGCCAGCTTCGAGGTGTCACCGCCGGTGACGCCTTGGCCGTCGGGTCCGACTGCGGGCGCGGGCAGTGCGCTGACGGTCGGCGCGTAGGCCCTGAAGGCCGCACGCCACGTGCCGTCCTTGCCCTCGTGGTGGAGGGACCAGCGCAGCTCGGCCGAGTTCTGCGAGGCACCGACCGAGTGGCTGCTCACCTCGCTCGCGGCCAGGATCCACCGCTCGCCGGCACCCGTACCGGCGCCCGCCCAGGCATGGACAGCGGGTGCGACCTCGGGTGAGTTGGTGGGCCCGGGCGGCGTGCTGGTCCCGTACTTCCTGCCGTTCTCGGCGGCGGCGAGCAGTCGGTCCAGCCACGGCCCGTCGGCGTACCCCTTGATCACCTCCGGGTCTTGGCTCTCTTGCTCGGCCCGCTTGTCGACTTCCCCGGCCACACGGCGGGCATCGTCCGCGGTCAGCGGCTTCACAGCGGCCGACGGGCCCTTGCCTCCCCTAGCGGTGGCCGCCCCGGAGCCATTAGTGGCCGACGTGCTTTCGCAGCCGACCGCCCCCAGTACCAGCACTGCAGCGGCCAGCGGTATCAGACGCCTCATCAGTTTCCCCCTCGCGCACAGAACGACCACCTGATCTTGCCTCAGGTCCTGCTGCCGCAGGATGCAGACCGCAGAGAGCAGGCACCTGCTCTCTCGATCGCTCGATGCGGGCCGTGATGGGTTTCGGGGGCGCAGCCCAGGTGTGGGCCGGACTGCGGCCTGACGGGCTTCTTCGAGTTCTTTTGGAGCCTGGGGGCGAGCTACGCGGCAGCCTCCCAGGCGAACCCGTCCGGGTCGGTGAAGGTGTGGGCGGTGCTGCCGAGGACGATGCGGTGCGAGCCGGTGCCGTCGGCCGGGACGCCGAGGTCCTTGGCCAGGGCGCGGCGCTTGTACAGCGCCAGCTTGACGGGGCTGGACTGACCGGGGGCGAACTCGGCGTACTTGCCGCCGAAGCTCTTGGCCACGGTCAGGCCCCGGGCGACGTAGAACTGCTTGGTGGCCTTCACGTCCTCGACGCCGATCAGCAGGACGACCTCGTCGATCTCGCGGGTGGCGGGGCCGGTGTCCTTCTTCTCCGAGGTCGCGATCTTCCAGATCGTCCCGTCCGGGGCCTGGACGACGCCGCCGTAGCCCCACAGCGACTTCGTGGCGGGCTTCAGGACCGTGGCGCCGGCGTCCACGGCGGCGCCGACGAAGCCGTCGACGGTGGCCGGCCCGGACACCGTGAGCGCCAGGGTGAAGCCGCGGAATCCGGTGGAGTGCGCTTCGGACGCCCGCAGGCTTATGTACGTGTCCACGCCGAAGGCGCTGTAGAAGCGGCGGGCGGCCGCGGGGTCGGCCACCTCGAGGGTGACGGACGCGAGGGAGGTGTGGGCTGCGGTGGAGGTGGTGTTTGCCATGACCATCACGCTAGGGGCTGTGCGACGGCCGGGGCTTCTCGATTCCTGACCGGTCTTGAGACTTGCTTCGCCACACACGCCGGCATCCCCTCCACCTTGGGCGCCGACCCCGCATCGCGGGCCGTACCCGCAGCATGGGCAGCGTCGGCCGCTGCGTCCGCCTGGCGCCGGAAGGCCCCGGGCGGCATGCCGACCAGCTCGGTGAAGCGGGTGGTGAACGTTCCCAGCGACGCGCAGCCGACCGCGAAGCAGACCTCGGTGACGCTGAGGTCGCCCCGCCGCAGCAGCGCCGTCGCCCGCTCGATGCGACGCGTCATCAGGTACGCGTACGGCGACTCACCGTAGGCGGCCCGGAACTGCCGACTCAGGTGCCCGGCGGACATGTTCACATCATGGGCGAGCGCCTCCACGTTCAGCGGCTGCGCGTATTCCCTGTCGATCCGGTCGCGGACGCGGCGCAGCCGTGCTAGATCGGCCAGGCGCTGCGCCTGGACGCGTGCACGCCGCCATTCAGGCTTGCACATGAGAACCCTCCCCTTCGTCTTTCATCTTCCGTTTCCATCGACGAGGACCCGGACGCGGCCCGGGCGGGCGGGCGACCGGCAGGCAGGCACTTGTGCTCTGGTGCGTCGCCGCGCTCCTCATGGGTGGTCGCGATGTCGACCGCACAGCTCAGCGCAGCTCCTGAATGCGGATCAGGTTGCCCGCGGGGTCGCGGAACGCGCAGTCGCGGACACCGTACGGCTGCTCGGTCGGCTCCTGGACGACCTCAGTGTCACCGGCCTGCACCTTCTCGAACGTGGCGTTGAGGTCCGGGGTGGCCAACAGGATCCAGCCGTAGGTGCCCTTGGCCATCATCTCGGTGATCGTGCGGCGCTCGTCCTCCGTGACGCCTGGATCGGCGGCAGCCGGCGCCAGAAGTATCGACGTGCCCGGCTGACCGGCCGGGCCGACCGTGATCCAGCGCATCCTGCCCTGCCCGACGTCGCCGCGGACCTCGAAGCCGAGGACGTCACGGTAGAAGGCGAGCGACGCGTCCGGGTCGTCGTGCGGAAGGGAAGTCGTGTGAATGGTGATGTCCATGGTGAACAGGCTAGAGGCGGCTCCGTGAACCGCGCTTCTCGATTCCTGATCGATCCGGAACACGGCGGCGACGGCCTGGTCCCATGCCGACCCCTGGTGGGCGTCGGTCAGCATCCGGGCGACGTCGACACCGGCGGCATCGAGGCTGCCCATAGCGGCCGCGATGTCCGGCCACTCCGCAGGCCCCAGGTTCGCGTCGCGCACCAAGCCCTCCGGCATCGCAGGCACACCCTCGGGCAGCACGGCCGCCTGTGAGGCGGCTTGCGTCTGCGCGCGGCCCTCCAGCGAGCGGGCGCCGGGGGCTCGGGCGGCGGGGCTGGATGGGACGGCTCCGGCGGGTCCGGCGGCTGCTGCGAACCTTGGTGGGTCAGCGGGCGAGGGAGACGGCGAAGGGCTTGAAGCCGTGGCGGCGCAGGATGTGGGGCACGACCAGGATCATGGCCTCGGTGGCGCGGGCCGTGGTGATGTCGCCGAGGTCCTCGATCCGTTCGGGCTGCCAGCCCAGGTCTCCGAGCAGGCCGGTGACGGTCTTCTTCGCGCCCTCGTCGTTGCCCGAGACGTAGACGGTCGGCGGGACGGCCAGGGTGTCGGGTGCGGTCATGACCATGAACAGCATGGTGTTGAGGGTCTTGACCACGGGGGTGTCGGGGAGGGCGGCCTGGAGCTGCTCGGCGAGGCTGCTTCCGGGATAGCACAGGTCGCCCGGCAGTCCGTCAGGGGCGTCACGGGTCGCGTTGGAGACATCGATGAGGATCTTTCCGGCGAGTTCGGCGCGCAGGTCGGTGAGGCGCTCCAGGGAGCTGTCACCGGGCGTGGCGTTGATGACGGTGTCCGTGGTGCGGGCGGTGGTGCGCTGGTCGGCGAAGGCGATCCGCGGGGCGAGCCCGGCGGTGCGGGCGGCCGTGTCTTCGGGGCTCCGGACGCCGAGGGTGACGTGGTGTCCGGCTGCGGCGAGCTTGCGGGCGAGGTTGGTACCTACGCGGCCGGTGCCCAGGATGCCGATGCTGGTCATGAGGTGGTGCTCCTTGCGGTATCGGGTGGGATGAGCGGAGACGTCCGGTCAGGCGATCGGCGAGAGGACCTTGAGGGCGGCGGCGTGGATGCCGGGGGCGGCGGCCAGGAAGTCGCGGCTGCCGGTGTTCCAGGGTTCTCCCGCCAGGTCGGTGACGGTGCCTCCGGCCTCGGAGACCAGTAGGGCGCCGGCGACCAGGCCGGAGCGGACGTCGGAGAACTGCCAGAACGCGTCCATGCGTCCGGCGGCGACGTGGATGAGCTGCATCGTGGCGGGCACGGACACGCGCACGACCAGGCCGTTGACGAGCATGGCGGTGACGGAGTCACCGATCCGCCGGAACGTGCGCTCGTCCTCGCCGGGCTTGGCCTGACCGGTGCCGATGAGCGCGGCGCCCAGGTCGGTCTTGGCGGACACCTTCAGGGGACGGTCGTTGAGGCGGGCACCGCCGCCGGCGACGGCGGTGTACGTGTCGCCCGTCAGCGGCAGGTGGACGACGGTGAGGACCGGCTGGTTGTCGCGGACCAGGGTGGCGGTGACGGCCCAGTCCTCCATGCCGTGGACGTGGTTGATGTTGCCCTCGGCAGGGTCGACGACCCACCACTCCCCGGCCGGGAGCGCGCCGCCGGCCAGCTCGTCCTCGGCCCACTGCGACCCCGGCCGGGCCCGCAACAGCGGTTCCCGCAGCACGTCCAGTACCGCGTCGTCGTTGGCGTGGATCTCGCCGACGATCTCGTCCAGGCTCACGCCCCGGGCGTGCGGGGTGTAGCGGTCGCGCAGTGTGAGGCCGGCGGCCTTCACCGCGGCGGTCACGTCGGCCAGGAACGTGGCGTCGGCGTCGAAAGGCATGGCTGTGCTCATGGCGGGCTCCCTGGGGATCGGTGGAAGAGGGGTGAAGCGGGGGCGGTTGTCTCGCCCCCGCACTTCGAAGGTAGGGCGCCCGATCATTAACAACAAGTGCATGCTTGTCACTTGTAGAGTTACTGCCATGCAACTGGATCTGAACCTGCTCACGGCGCTGGACGCCCTGCTGGAAGAGGGCAGCGTCGCCGGCGCGGCAGCACGCCTCCACGTCACCTCGCCGGCGATGAGCCGCTCCCTGGGCCGCATCCGCAAGGCCACCGGTGACCAGATCCTGGTCCGCACCGGCCGCAGCATGGTGCCCACCTCCCGCGCGCTGGCCATGCGCGCCCAGGTCCACGCCCTCGTGCAGCAGGCCCACCAACTTCTGTCCGCGCAGCAGGAAGTCGACCTGGCGGCCCTGGACCGGGTGTTCACCGTGCGCTGGCACGACGCCCTAACCGCCGCCTGCGGCACCGCCTTGACCACGGCCGTCCGCCATCAGGCCCCCGGCATCCGGCTGCGCCTGTCCGCCGAACCCGGGACGGACGACGCCGAGCTGCGCCGGGGTGAGGTCGACCTCGAATCGAGCTCCGGCACTCCGACGCTCCCCGACATCCGCCACCGCCTCCTCGGCACGGACCGGCTGGTCGTCGCCGTCCGGCCCGGCCACCCGCTCACCGAAGGCCCGCCGAGCCTCGAGCGCTACGCAGCCGCCGAACACCTCACCGTTTCGCGGCGCGGCCGCCTGCGCGACCCGATCGACGACGCCCTGACCGCACGCGGCCTCGAACGACGCGTCGTCGCTGCCGGGCCCACCGCCGCCTTCGCACTGCAACTCGCCCTCGAAACCGACCTGGTCGTCACCCTCCCCGACGCGGTCACCCGCACGGCCCGGGAACAACTCGGCCTCGCCACACTGCCGCCGCCGCTCCCACTGCCCGACGTCCCCCTGTACCTGCTGTGGCACCAGCGCTACGACGACGACCGCGCCCACACCTGGCTGCGAGACCTGGCCACCGAAACCGTCCAGTCACTGTTCACACCACCGACCACCTCCCAACAGCCCCTCACCAACCAGACCAGGCAGTGACGCACACCCCCGGGGAAAGAGCCTGCGGCAGCCGACTCCCGCTCTCGCGTGCGACCTGTTCCACCGCCCGACCCCACCGGTGCTTGATGGCCACCCACTCACCGACGTACCGGCGTGCACCGCCGGAGCCGGCATCCAGGTCGCCGGATCCTGGTCGCTCTTCTGACGGTTCGAGGGGGCGGTGACGCCGACGAGAGTCACGTCCGGGCCCAGGGGGCGGGCGACCTCCCGGCGGTCGTAAGCAGTGCGCTCCACCGTCCGCGCCGCGACCCCTTTGCTTGTCGGTCCAGGTCATGGCCCCGAGGGGGCGTTCTGCGGGCCGGTTTAGGCTGACGGTCATGGACGTGCGGGGGCGAAGGTATCGGTATGTGGGGCCCGTTGACCTGCGGGCGCTGGTGCGGCCGGAGAGTGAGGGACGGCGGGTCGGCTCGGCGGCGGACTTCGACGCCTGGGTGTCGGTGCTGGCGCCGGAGGACCTGGCCGAGCCCTTCTCCTTCGTCGTCGACACCGCCGGTGTCCTGCGCCTGGCGCCGCGCCGCAGTGAGCACGTGGCGTGCGCCGGTGGTGGACCGGTCCTGGGCGCCGGTGAGATCGGCTTCCGCCGGGAGTCCGGCCGGTGGGTGGTCCGGGAGGTCAGCAACCAGTCCACGGGCTACTGCCCGGACGCCGGTTCGTGGACGGCCGTCGCGGACGCGCTGGACGCGGCCGGGATCGGGCACCCGCACGGGTTCACCCACGAGGTGGTGTTCCGTCGGTGCCCCTCCTGCCGGGAGCTGAACATCGTGCGGGAGGAGGACTTCGTCTGCGTGTTCTGCGACGGGACGCTGCCGCGGGAGTGGAACGTGGACGACGACGACGGCGGGGCCGGGCGGGGCCGGGGAAGCGGCTGATACGGCCGATGCGTCCGGCCGATGCCCTCGATCGCCTTCGCGTACGCTTCCCCGGCCCCCGGCCTCCGGTCAGGGGGTCCCGAGCAGGTCCAGGACCGGCTGCAGTCCTGCGGGGCGCTGGTCGACCGGCAGGTGGTCCACGAAGTGCACCGCGCAGCCGAGTGCCCGCGCGCCGCCGTCCGCGTTGCGGTCGTCGCCGACCATGAGTACGTCGGCGGGTGCCAGTCCGAGCCGGTCGCAGGCGACCCGGAAGATCTCCGGGTCGGGCTTCTGCGTGCCGAGCTCGAAGGAGAGCACGTAGGCGTCGACCAGTTCGTCCAGTCCGTGTGCGCGGAAGACCGGGCGGAGGTCCCAGCCGATGTTGCTGACCACGGCCACCGGCAGCCCCCGTCGCCGCAGTTCGCGCAGGGTCGGCCCGGTGTCCGGGTAGGGCCGCCAGGCGGCGGGGCTCATGTGGCGGTCGTAGAGCGCCTGCAGCAGCTCCGGCGCCGGCAGACCGGCCGCCTCGGCCAGTCCGCCGTAGGCGGCGCGGTGCTGTTCGGCGCTCACGTCCCGCTCGCGCCAGAGGGTTTCGAGGTGTGCGGGCACCTGCAGGGGCGCCGGCCCGCCCGGCAGTGCGCCGTACTCCGTCAGCCGCCGCACCGTCTCGCCGAACTCCTCGTCCGTCAGCGGTGTACCGGTCGCCGCGAGGGCGGCGGCGAGCCACTCCTCGGTCGACTCGATGCGCAGCAGTGTGCCGGAGAAGTCAAACATCACTCCTTTGATCATGTGGTGATCGTAGGGCAGGGGCGGGTCAGGTGGGCGCGGTCAGGTCGTCGGGTGCAGCCGGGACGGGGAGGGCGGTGAACCGTGCGGGTCTGCCTGCGCGTCCGCGAGGGCGCTGCCCGCCAGCCAGGTCCGCCAGTCCATGTTCCAGTCGCCGAAGCCGTTGTCGAAGGGGGCCATCTTCGCTCCGCCGCTGTTGACCACCTCCACGATGTCTCCTTCGCGGACCGTGTCGAAGAACCAGGCGGCGTCCTCGGTGCTCATGCCCGTGCAGCCGTGGCTGACGTTCTCCTCTCCCTGCGCCTCGACCGACCAGGGCGCGGCGTGGATGTACTCGCCGCTCCAGGTCACGCGCGTCGCGTAGAGGACGGGCAGGTCGTAGAACTCCTTGGTACCGCGCTGGATGCCGACGGTGTCCCCGCGCATCCGGACCTTGGGCTCCTTGCGCAGGACGACCTTGATGCCGCTGCGGGTCCGGAAGCCCGCCTTGCCGGTGGTCACCGGGATGGTCCTGATGACCCGTCCGTTGCGGCGTACGGTCATCCGGTGGGTGGCGGAGTCGGTGACGGCCTCGATCCGGTCCGCGATGGTGAACTGCAGGTCCTCGGAAGGGCCTCCGTAGCGGTGGTCCCCGACCTCGACCCCGTCGAGACCGCTGCGCACGCGGACCACGGTGTGCGCGGGCCAGTACGTACGCGGCCGGTAGTGCAGGGTCGAGTCGTCGACCCAGTGCCAGGCGCCCTCGACGTGGGGCTCCGAGGTCACCTGCAGCGACTGCTCCAGGCGGGCGCGGGCCGGGAGGTCGTCGGCGGGCACCGGCCTGCTGAGGGAGGCGGTGACGATCTCGCCGGCCCCGTACGTGCCGGGGCCGGGGCCGAACTCGGCCGTCAGCCTGCCCCCGTCCGCCGGCGGCGCGGTCCGGAAGGCCATGGTCACGCCGACCGGGGCGCCGCCCGCGTCCTGGGCGCCGACCTGCACGGTGTAGGTCTCCCCCGCGCGCAGCGGCTCGGTGTTCAGCCAGCGCTCGCCGTGCGGGCCGAGCTCTCCGGCCAGACGGCGGCCGTGCCCGTCCTGCACCATGACGTCGGTGAGGCGGCCGGCATCGGCGAGGGAGATTTCGAGCGGCCCGCCCGCGTCCGTGGGGAGCACCTCCTGCCGGGCGGCGCGCGTCGCGTCGCCCACGCGCAGGGCGGGCTCCTTCAGTACGGACCCCACTCCGCGCGCGGTGGCGAGCACCCGCTGCTCCTGCCAGCCGCTGCACAGTCCGGGCCGGAACATGCGGACCGCGCACCGTTCCCCGCCCTCCTCGCGACCCTCCTCGTGCCCCTCTTCCAGCACCCTCCCGACCAGCAGCGTGACCGCCGCTTCCCGCGGCGGACCGCCGAGGGTCCGCTCCGTCGTGTCCGCATCGGGCGCCCGGCCCGGCGCTGCGGCGACGACCAGCATGGCCCCCGTCACCGCAGCCACGGCACCCCAGGCCCTGGTCGGTTGTGTCCGTCGCATTCGTGGCATAGCCGTATCAAACCGATGGAGAGCCAAAATGATGATCATGGACTCGGCTCTGGGACCGAACAGGACCCGAAGAGAACTCGGACGGAGCACAACCGCCCGGCCGGGCCGACCCGTTACGGGCGCAGCTTCGAGGCGTCGATACCCAGGTGCCTTCGGACGCCCCGCCCACCGACAATGCGCCCATGCCCATTCGCACAGCACACGTGAACGAACTGACCGCCCTCCAGGACATCGAGAGGGCCGCCGGGATCTGCTTCCGGGACATCGGCATGCCGGAGATCGCCGACGACGAGCCGTTGACGCTCGGCGAGCTCGGCCGCTACCAGCGGGCCGGGATGGCCTGGGTGTCGGTCGACGCGGCCGATGCCCCGGTCGCGTACCTGATCGCCGATCGCGTCGACGGCAACCTCCACGTCGAGCAGGTGTCCGTGCACCCGGACCACGCGCGCCGCGGAATCGGCCGGTCCCTGCTGGAGCACCTGGCCGGGCTCGCCGCGCGCGAAGGGGTGCCCGCCCTGACGCTCACCACCTTCACCGAAGTGCCGTGGAACGCCCCGTACTACGCGCGCTGCGGTTTCCGGCCGCTGGACGACGGCGGGCTCGCTGCGGGCCTGCGGGAGATCCGCGCCCGCGAGTCGGAGCACGGCCTGGACCGGTGGCCCCGCGTCTGCATGCGACGCGACCTCTGACGGCCTACGGCGCGGGGTCGGCGGGGGCAGCGGGGGTCGCGGGGTCGGCGGGGGTGCCGGTGTTCCACTCGACGAGCTGGACGACGACTCCGTTCGGATCGGTCATCTGGAAGAGGCGCTCGCCCCAGGGCTCTTCGCGCAGCGGCATGGTGATGGGCGCACCCGCTTCTCGCAGCCGCGCCTCCTCGGCCTCGAGGTCGTCGACCGTGAGCGCGAGGATCAGGCCGCCGGCCCGCCGGTCGCGCTGGTCGGCCGGGAGTACCTCGGTGCCCAGGCGGAGCAGGACGACGTCCACGGCGGCGTCGCCGCGGGTCAGGGAGGCGAAGCCGTCGGCGGCGACGGCCACTTGGTAGCCGAGGTGGGTGCAGAGGAACTCGCGGGAGGCGTCCACGTCGGCGACGGTCAGGGAGAGGGTGGAGGTGGTGACGTTCACGGCGGCTCCTCGAGAGCGATCTTTTACCCAGGCGATTTTTACGACGGACGTAACATTAGCCAGAGCCCCCTCGCTCGGTCAAGGCTATTTTTACGTCCGGTGTAATATTTCCGCATGGGTACCGAGACGGGGCTCCGAGAGTCCAAGAAGCAGGAGACGCGACAGCTGATCTCCGACCACGCCACCCGGCTCTTCATCGAGCAGGGCTTCGAGCCGACGACCATCGCCGAGATCGCCACCGCGGCCCGCGTCGCCAAGAAGACGGTCACCAACTACTTCGCGCGCAAGGAGGACATGGCCCTCGATCACCACGAGGAGTTCACCCAGAGCCTGGCCCGGGCCGTCGCGGCGCGTGCCGAGGGCGAGCCCGTCGTGGCGGCCCTGCGGCGGGAGTTCCACACGGCACTGGAAGGCCACGACCCCGTCGCCGGCTTCGCCGGTCCCGAGTTCGCCCGCATGATCGCGGAGAGCCCCACGCTCACCGCCCGGCTGCGCGAACTCCACGAGCAGCGCGAAGAGGCCCTCGCGGAGGCCCTGGCCGCACTCGTTCCCGGCACGGCCCCGGACATCGCCCCCCGGGCTGCGGCCGCCCTCCTCGCCGCGGCGCATCGCCTGCTGTTCCGGCGCATCCAGGAGCTCACCCTGGCGGGGCACTCGAACGACCGGATCACCGCCGCCCTCACCCCGGAGGCGGCGCACGTCTTCGATCTCCTCGCCGCCGCCCTCGGGGACGGACCCGCGCCCCTGCCGGCGTGACCTCAGACCCCGGCCGAGGCCATCTCGATGATCGACCGGTAGTGGGCCGCCGCGGACACCACGCAGGCGCGGTAGGTGCGGTTCTCCCGGACCACGAGGAAGTAGTCCCTGATCTGCTTCCAGTACTGGCGCAGGTAGCCGAGCCCGGGTACGAAGCCCGGGGGCCTGGGGACGAGGGCGAAGGCCTCGGAGCACTTCAGGATGCCGCCGGTCACCTCCGACAGGACGTCCGCCACATCGGCGTTCATGTTCCAGCCGGCGGCCAGCTCCGGGGTCCAGATGGAGCCGGCGATCTCCCGCAGCCGCTCCTGTTCCTCGGGGGTCGGATCGCTCGCGACGACGGGGGCGACCGCGGTCACCGGGTGGGCGGCGGCTCCCGCCGCCTGCGCCGGCACCGCTGCGCCGACCCCCAGCAGGGCCCCTGCCGCGATCAGCGCGACCGCCGAAAGCCCGAGTGAACGTACCGCCATGTCCGCCCCTCCCGCCGTACCGGAAATCCCCTGCCAGGATCGCGCGTTGAGATTTCCATGCCCCTGCCACGCGGTCAACGGCGCCGGTCCGGCCTGGCCGGATCCGTACCGCGCGCGCCCTCCTTCGCCGAACGCGAACCCCGGGCCACACGGCGCTCCCGATGTGCTGAAGTGGGCGAATGGATCTCTTGATACTGGGCGGGACCGCGTGGCTGGGCCGTGAGATCACCCGGGAGGCGCTGGGGCGCGGGCACGAGGTGACGTGCCTGGCGCGCGGCGAGAGCGGGGCCGTCGCCCCCGGCGCACGGCTGGTCGCGGCGGACCGGAAGCAGGACTCCGCCTACGCCGGACTCCTCGGCCGCGACTGGGACGCCGTGATCGAGGTGTCGTGGCAGCCGGCCTTCGTCCGCGGCGCGCTCCGCGCCCTGGCGGGGCGGGCCCGGCACTGGACGTACGTCTCCTCCGTCAGCGCCTACGCCGACCAGGGCACGGTCGGCGCCGACGAGTCGGCCGCGCTGCTGACGCCGACCCGGGGCGAGTACGTCGAGCGGGACGAGTACGGCGAGGCCAAGGTCGCGTGCGAAGCGGCTTCGCGCGCGGCGGTCGGAGACCGGCTCGTCATCGCCCGGGCCGGTCTGATCGGCGGACCCGGCGACCAGAGCGGGCGTTCGGGCTACTGGGTGGCCCGCTCCGCCCGCGAGGTGGACCAGCCCATGCTGGTGCCCCGCTCCCCCGGACCGCCGACCCAGGCGGTCGACGTGCGCGACCTCGCCGGCTGGTTGCTGGACCTCGCACAGCAGGGCTCGACCGGGACCTTCGACGCCGTCGGACCCGTCGTCCCCTTCGACGAGTGGGTCGGCCTGTCGCGGCGCGTGGCCGGCCACACCGGACCGGTGGCGACGGCGGACCCGCAGTGGCTCCTCGACCAGGGGGTCGGGCAGTTCATGGGTCCCGAGTCGATGGCCATGTGGATGGCGGATCCGCAGTGGGCGGGCTTCTCGGCACGCAGCGGGGCCGCGGCGGGCGCGGCCGGGCTGCGCCACCGCCCGCGCGCGGAGATGCTGGAGGCCCTCCTGCGGTGGGAACGCGCCGAGGGACTGGAGCGCTCCCGCCGGGCGGGCCTGAGCACGGCCCGCGAGCGCGAACTGCTCGACGCGCTCCCCGGCCTCGACGGCTGAGGCGGCCGGCGGGGCCGACGATGGCCGGAAGGCAGGCTGACCTGGAGCGATGCCGCGGAAACCCTGCTTGACGGGGAGCGTTCTTCGACCTAACGTCCGAGGACTTGGCCGGTTCCGCTCTGGACGAGGCCCGCCCTTTCGTTCTGCTCCCCGGGGGACCCATGCACTACTACACCGATGTCCTCAAGAAGTACGCCGTCTTCGGCGGCAGGGCCACGCGCCGCGAGTTCTGGATGTTCTGGCTGATCGACACCGCGCTCGTCATCGCCCTCATCGTGCTGGGCGACGCCCTCGGCACCTCGATACCGGAAACGGTCTACGGGGCGGCCGTGCTCCTGCCCTCCCTCGCCGTCACCGTGCGCCGCCTGCACGACACCGGCCGGTCGGGCTGGATGGTCCTCATCGCCCTCCTCCCGCTCATCGGCTACATCTGGCTGCTGGTCCTGCTGGCGAGCAAGAGCTCGACCGACGAGTCCTACGGCCCGTACCCCGGCACCGCCGACCCCCTGCCGGCGCTCTGACCGGCGCGGCCGCGGCTGCGGCCGCGGTCACGGCCGTGGCCTCGTGGCGATGACGGCCCGGACCCGGACGGTCCGGACGTAGGCGCCGCCGGGGTCGTGGTCCAGCAGGGCCTGCCGCAGCTCGGACTCGAAGGCGGCCCTGCGGTCGCCGAGCAGGGCCGGAGCGGAGGAGGGGCGGGAGAGCATGAGGCCGGCCACCTGCTCCGCGGTGTGGCGCAAGCGCTGGTCCCACGTGAGGGTCTCGACGCGGGAGAACGGCGACTTGGCGAGGTGGTCCTCCGAGCCCTCCACGCCCACCGTGCCCTCCGCACCCTCCGTGCCCTGTGCGTCCGGCTCTCCCGACCGGTCCACGTCGTCCCAGTCGGCCGGACTCCCGTGGCCGGATCCGAGGAATCGTGCGCACACCTCCTCGGCGACCGCCGCCCAGGGCGGGTGCGGGACGTCCGGCCGGGCCACGGAGTCGACGAGGACGATCCCGCCCCGGGGCGCGAGTACGCCGTCCAGTTCGGCCGCCACCCGGGTCCGGTCCATCAGGTGGAAGGCCCGGCCGATGACGCACAGGTCGATCCGGGGCAGGCAGAGACGGCCGATGCCGGCGGCGTCGCACGCCAGCCAGGAGGTGTTCGTCAGGCCCCGCTGCTCGGCGAGCCGGGACCCCTCGGCGAGCATGGCCGGCTCCGGGTCGACGGCGTAGACCTGATCGGCCAGCGGAGCCAGGGCCAGGGTGATCGGGCCCGGCCCGGCACCCAGGTCCAGTACGGTCTGCGAGCCGTCGAGCGCGAACCGGTCCGCGAGCAGCTCGTAGAACTCCGCCGGGTAAGGGGGCCGGTAGCGGGCGTAGTACGGAGCGGCGGACGCGTACGGGGTGCTCATGGGGTCCTCCCGGGCCGGGGTCGATCCGCCGATGGTGGGGCACAACCCGGCGCCCGGCGACGACCGGCGCCGGAAATCCCCCGTACGGATTCCCCGGCCGCCCCTTACGTCGCCGCCGCCGGCCGGTGCACTCCGCCCGTGAACGGGTCGAGCCCGCGCCGGCGACGGCTGATCGAGTCGGGGTCCCAGCCCGGCCGGGGCACCGACGCCAGCAACAGCCGGGTGTAGGGGTCCTCGGGCGAGGTGAGCAGCTCGGAGACCGGTCGGTGCTCCATGGTCCGGCCCCGGTACATGACGAGGGCCTCGTCGCAGACGTAGCGGACGACGGCCAGGTCGTGGCTGACGAAGACCAGCCCGATGCCGGTGTCGCGCCGGATGTCCGCCAGCAGGTTGAGCACCTGCGCCTGCACGGAGACGTCCAGGGCCGACACCGCCTCGTCGAGCACCAGGACGGCCGGTTCGACCGCCAGCGCCCGGGCGATCGCGGCGCGTTGGCGCTGCCCGCCCGAGAGGCGGCGTGGCAGGGCGGCCGCCTCCCGGTCGCCGAGGCCCACCTGGGCCAGCAGCTCCCGGACCCGGGCGGCCCGTGCCGCGCGGTCGCGGTTCCCGTGCAGCCGGAGCACGCCGTCGATCGTCGCGCCGATGCTGATCCGGGCGTCGAGGGAGAGGTACGGGTCCTGGAAGACGATCTGGACGGCCTTGGCACGGGCCAGCCGCGCTGGTCTGCCCCGTACGGACGCGGCCAGCGGCTGGCCCTGGACGAGGATCCGGCCAGCGTCGGGGCGTTCGAGGCCGATCAGCATCCGGGCCGTGGTGGTCTTCCCGGAACCGGACTCGCCGACGATGCCGAGGGCCCCGCCCGCCCTGAGGGTGAAGGACAGGTCGTCGACCGCGACGACCTCGGCGGCGCCGGTCCGGTAGGTCTTGCGCAGGCCGCTCACCTCGAGGAGGGCGGCGGTGGGATCGGTGGTCAACGGTCCTCCGTGCGGGATGCGAGGGAAGGCGCGGACGCCGCGGCCAGTTCGGCCGTGCGGTGGCACGCGACCTCGGCCGGGCCGTGCCGTTCCAGCAGGGGCGGGGACTGGTCGCAGCGGCCGGGCTCGGCGAAGCGGCACCGGGGCGCGAAGGCACATCCGGGAGCGGACTCCAGCAGGCCCATCGGGGCGCCGGGGATGGGGGTGAGGCGGACGGGCGGGCCGTCGAGCGGCGGTGAGGAACCGAGCAGTCCGGCGGTGTAGGGGTGGCGGGGCGAGCCGAAGAGTTCCCCCACGGGCGCGGTCTCGACGATCCGGCCCGCGTACATCACGTAGATCCGGTCGCTGACGGCGGCGGCGAGCTCGATGTCGTGCGTGATCAGGAGGAGGCCGAGGCCGCGTTCGCGCTGGAGCCGTCCCAGGACGGCGAGGATCTCGGCCTGGGTGCTGACGTCCAGTGCGGTGGTCGGCTCGTCGCACAGCAGCAGCCGCGGTTCCGCGGTCAGGGCGGCGGCGATCACGACGCGCTGGAGCATGCCGCCGGAGAGTTCGTGTGGGTACTGGTTCAGGTGCCGGGCTGGGTCGGGCAGGCCGACCGCGCCGAGGAGTTCGACCGCGCGGGCGTCGGCCTGGGCCTTGGACCAGCCGTGGACCAGGCGCAGCGGCTCGGTGAGGAAGTCTCCGACGCGGCGGACCGGGTTGATGGCGGCCCGCGGATCCTGGTAGATCATCGCCGCCTTGTTGGTCCGTATGTCGCGCAGGCCCGCGGCGTCGGCGGCGACCAGGTCGGTCCCGTCGACGCGCACCCGGCCGCCGACTTCGGCGCCCGCCGGGAACAGGCCGAGGGCGGCGCGGGCGGTGACGGATTTCCCCGAGCCGGATTCGCCGACCAGCGCGACGACTTCCCCGGCGGAGACCCGCAGGGTGACGCCGTCCAGGATCGGGCGGGCCATGGCGGGCAACGAGACGCTGAGGTCTTCGTAGGCGAGCAGTGTCATCAGGAGTCCCTCCCCGCGAGCCGGTCGCCGAGGTTCTCCCCGACGACGTTGAAGGCGACGACCACCAGGACGACGGCCACTGCCGGCGCGATCGCGGACAGCGGCTGCCCCTGCAGCACGGCCGCCTGACCCTGGTTGATCATGGCGCCCCAGTCGGGGGTCGGCGGCTGTACGCCGAGCCCCAGGAAGGAGAGGGCGGCGAGGTCGAGCAGGGCGTACCCGAAGTTCACCGTCGACTGGGCGAGCAGGGTCGGGGCGATGTTGGGCAGCATCCTGCGGACGGTCACGAACAGGGCGGAGTGGCCCTGGACCCGGTAGGCGGCGATGTAGGGGCGGGCCTTCTCCTGGACGGCGAGGCCGCGGACGAGCCGGGCGGTGTACGGCATGTAGGCGATCGCCATGGCGAGGACCGGAGCCGTCATCCCCTTGCCGAAGAGGGCCACCGCGAGGATCGCCAGCAGCAGCGCGGGGAAGGCGAACACGACGTCGAGGACCCGGCCGGTCACGGTGTCGATCCATCCGCCGCGCCAGGCGGTGAACAGGCCGACCGCCGTGCCCAGGAGGGTGGAGAACAGCACCACCGCGAGGGGTCCGGCGAGGCTGGTCCGGGTACCGGCGATCAGCGCCGAGAAGGTGTCGTGACCGCCCTGGTCGGTGCCCAGCCAGTGGTCGGCGCTCGGGCCCAGGAGGGTGTCGCCGAGCCGGCCGAAGGTGGGGTCCTGGGGGGCGAGCCACGGCGCCAGCAGCGCCACCAGGACGAACAGGACGAGGAGCAGCAGGCAGCCCTGCTGGAGCCGGCTGCCGCCGAGGGCCCGGAGCCGGGTAAGCGGTCGGCGGTCCTTGCCCGGGAGGCCGGTCGGTGCGGTCTGTGCGGTGGGTGCGGTGGGTGCGGTCATCGGGCGCTCCCCGCCGCGGCCATGCGCGGATCGATCAGCGGGTGCACCAGGTCGACGAGGGCGTTGACCACGACGAACGCGGCCACGACCAGCAAAACGATCGCCTGGACCACCTGGAAGTCCAGCTGGTCCACCGACTGCACCAGCAGGGAACCCACTCCGGACATCCCGAACGCGGTCTCCACGATCGCGGTGCTGACCAGCATCCCCGAGACCAGGAGCGCGGAGACGGTCACGATCGGCCCCAGCGCGTTGCGCAGGACGTGCCGCCGGACGACGGTCCGGCGGGGCGTCCCCCGGCTGAGCGCCACTTCCACGTGCTCGCGGCGCAGTTCGTCGAGCATCGCCGAGCGGGTCACGCGGGTCACCAGCGCCACGAAGGTCACGGACAGGGCCGCGGCCGGGAGCACCACGTGGTGCAGGCGGTCCAGGACGCCGGTGCCGTTCCCGATCGTGGGGAACCAGCCCAGCTGCACGCCCAGTACCGATCGGAGCAGGAGCGCGGCGACGAAGGCGGGCGCGGCGGCGCCCACGGTCACCAGGAGCATCAGGGTGCGGTCGGTCCGCGTGCCCCGGCGCAGCGCGCCCACGATGCCGGATCCGATACCCACCACCGCGATCATCAGGGCCGATACGCCGATCAGCAGCAGGGACGCGGGCAGCCGCGACCAGATGACCGAGGAGACGTCCTGGTGGAAGAGGTGGGAGCGGCCGAAGTCCCCGTGCAGGACGCCCTCCAGCCAGTTCCCGTACCGGACCAGGAACGGCTCGTCGAAGCCGTACTGGCGGCGGATCTCGGCGAGTTCCTGCGGGCTGGGGCTGCGGCCCTTCACGAGGAAGGAGGCGGGGTCCCCCGGCGCCAGGAACAGCGAGGAGAAGACGAGGAAGGAGGTGACGAGCAGGGTCGCCGCCATGCCGGCCAGCTTGCGCAGCACCCGTCCGGCCCGTGCCACCGCGACCGTCATCCCTTCGCCCCGATCTCTGCGGCCCACGGGTAGTAGAGGTAGGCGATGGACGGCTGGACGCCGGTGATGCGCTTGCCGAGGAACACGCTCACGGGCTGGGTGTAGAGGGGCAGCCAGGGCAGTTCGCGCATCGCGATCCGCTGGGCCTCGGCGTTGGCGGCCGTGTGCTCGGCGGGGTCGTAGCTCGCGATCGCCGTGTCGACGGCCTTGTCGAAGGCGGGGTCGGACCAGTTGCCGTAGTTGCTGAAGGCGCCGGTCTGCAGGGAGCCGTACATGTCCAGCGGGTCGGTGATGGACGTGTACCAGAAGGTGAGGAAGAGGTCGATGCCCTCGCGCGCGGCCGGGTCGGTGAAGAGCGTCGTGTACTTCTCCGCGGAGACGGAGTCGATCTGCGGCTTCAGTCCGATGGCCGTGGCGGCCTGGGCGACGGCCTGCGTGATGATGGTCGTCTGGGAGTCCAGCGGGCTGGTCGCGATCACGACCTTCTGGCCGTTCACTCCGGCCTCGGCGGCGAGCGCCTTGGCCTTGGCCGGGTCGTACGGGTACTTCGGCAGGTCCTTCAGGAGCGCTTCGCGGGTCGCGGCGGGCGCGTCGGCCCAGAGGTTGTCGGTGACGAGCGAGTCGGCGACCTGGCCGACCCCGCCGGCGCCGGCCTTGACGATGCCCTCGCGGTCGATGGCCATCAGCAGGGCCTGGCGCACCCGGGCGTCGCCGAGCGGGCCCTTGAGGTTGGCGACCACCTCGTCGGCGACCGTGGTGTTGCGGCCGAAGTAGAGGGATCCGGCCTGGGTGTCGCGCAGTTGGGAGTACGCGTTCGGCGGGACCATCCAGCCGCCGTCGACCTCGCCGCTCTGGAAGGCGTTGACCCGGGTCGTCGCGTCGGCAAGGAAGACGAACTTCACCTCGCCGGACTTGGCCTTGAGGGCGGGGTTCCAGTAGTCGTCGAAGCGCTTGAGCGTGAGGGACTGGCCGGAGGTCCAGGAGGCGAAGGAGAACGGGCCGGTGCAGTTCACGCCGGTCTGCGGATTGCCGTAGTCCTTGCCGGACTTGGCGAGGGTGGCGGCGGACTCCACCGTGCCGGGGCTGGCGGCGAGGTACTTGTTGAAGGTGGAGTCGGGCTGCGTCAGGGTGACGGTGACCTCCATCGGCCCGGTGCGGTCGACCGACTTCACGTTCCGGAAGGGGTAGGCCCACACGCTGGCCGTCTCCGGGTCGAGGTTGCGGCGCAGCGAGGCCACGACGTCGTCGGCGGTGAGCGTGGTCCCGTCGTGGAACCGCACGCCGGGGCGGATCTGGTAGACCCAGGTGGTGGGCGTGGGGTTGGTGTACGAGGACGCGAGGTTCGGCGAGGTCGTCAGGTCGGGGTTCCAGCGGAGCAGGCTCTCGCAGACGTTGGCGAGGATCTGGTTGGGCGGGTAGTCGAACGAGTGGGCGTAGTCGATGGTGGTCGGCTCCGCGAAGATCGACCAGGTGAACGCGTCCACGGTGCCGGCGGCGGCCGGCGTCGCGTCGGTGATCTCGAAGGCGGTGGATCCGTCCTTCCGGCCGCCCGTGGTGCCGCTGCACGCGGTGGTGACGAGCACCGCGGCGGCCACGAGGGCTGCCGACAGGGCGTGGCGGATCCGGCTGCGTCGGTGGTGCGGCGATCCCGATGTGGCTGATGACATCGTCTGGCTCCCTGAGGGGTGAGCGTGGTGGGGTTCGTGCTGCTCGGCCGGTGGCGGCCCGGCCGGTGACTGCCCGGTCCGCCGGCAGTCCGTGATCGGTGTGCGGGTGCGCGGTTGCGCACGTACAGGGGTGCGCGGGTGCGTACGTACGCGGGTGCGCGGCTGCTCCGTGGGCAGGTGCGCGCTGTTCAGGTGCTGCGGAGCTCAGTCCTTCGCGGCGAAGACGAGTTCGCCGTCGAGGTAGGTCCGGAGCACCCGGGTCTCGGCGATCTCCGCGCTCGGGTGGGCGAAGGGATCGCGGTCGAGGACGACGAGGTCCGCGTACTTGCCCGCCTCGACGGTGCCGGTGACCTCGTCGAGGTGGTTCGCCCAGGCGCTGCCCGCGGTGTAGGCGGTCAGTGCCTGGGAGAGGGTCAGTGCCTGCTCCGGGAAGAAGGGAGCCAGGGGTTCGAAGGTCCCGGACGCGTTGGGGGCCTCGTCGGGGACGGCTCGGTTGACGGCGACGTGGATGCCCCACATCGGGTTGGGGCTGCTCACCGACCAGTCGCTGCCGGCGACGAGTCGGGCGCCGGCCCGCTGCAGGTCCCCGAAGGGGTACTGGAGGGCGGCCCGTTCGGGTCCCAGGAAGGGGATCGTCAGCTCGTCCATCTGCGGCTCGTGCGCGGCCCACAGGGCCTGGATGTTCGCGGCCGCTCCCAGGCTCGCGAAGCGCCCGATGTCGTCGGGGTGGACGATCTGCAGGTGGGCGAGGTGGTGGCGGTTGTCGTTGGCGCCGTTGGCCGCCCGGGCCGCGGCGAGCGCGTCGAGCACCTCGCGCACGGCGCGGTCCCCCAGTGCGTGGAAGTGGACCTGAAAGCCGGAGCGGTCGAGCCGGGTCACCGCTTCGGCGAGCAGTTCCGGTTCGACGAAGCTCAGTCCGGAGTTGGCGGTGGCGCAGCCGCAGCCGTCGAGGTAGGGCTCCAGCAGGCCGGCCGTGAAGTTCTCGGCGATGCCGTCCTGCATGATCTTGATGCTGGTGGCGTTGAACCGGCCGACCTGTCCGGTGCGGCGGCGCTCCTCCAGTTCGGGTATCTGCTCCAGGCCGCGTTCGCGGTCCCACCACAGGGCGCCGACGACTCGTGCGCGCAGGGAGCCCTCGCGCGCCGCCCGCAGGTAGACCCCGTAGTTGTCGGGGTTGCCGGGGAAGGCGCCGATCATGGCGTCCTGCCAGCTGGTCACGCCGAGGGAGAAGAGGTGCTCCTGCGCGGCGAGGAGGCCGGCGTGCGCCTCGTCGGGCGTCGCGATGGGCACGTGGCGGGCCACCAGCTCCATGGCGCCCTCCTGGAGGGTGCCGGCCGGGTGTCCGTCGGCGTCCCGCTCGATCCGGCCGTCCACCGGGTCGGGGGTGGTGCGGTCGACGCCCGCGAGTTCGAGTGCGCGGGTGTTGACCCAGGCGCCGTGGCCGTCCCGGTTGGTGAGCATGACGGGCCGGTCCGGCACCACGGCGTCGAGCATGGCGCGCGTCGGCGTGCCCCCGGGAAAGACGTCCATGGACCAGCCGCCGCCACGGATCCAGGCCGCTTCGGGGTGCTCCCCGGCGTACGCGGCCACCACCGCCAGGTATCCCTCGATGGACCGCTCCTCGCCGAGGTCGCAGCCGAGCATCTGGACGCCGGCCACCGCCGGGTGGACGTGGGCGTCCTGGAACCCCGGTACGAGCAGTCCGCCCGCGAGGTCGACGACCTCGGTGTCCGCGTCCGCGAAGGAGCGCACGGCGGCTTCGTCGGCGACGGCGAGGATCCGTCCGCCTCCGATGGCGACCGCGGCGTCGACCGGGGCCGGCCCGGTCGCGGTGAAGACCTTCCCGCCCACGAATACGGTGTCGGCCCGCTGCCTGTTGTTGGACATCGACGCATCCTCCGGCTCGGCGGGCGGACCCGCACGGCTTGTTGTTGAGGAGGAGTGAACGGGAGCGCAACATTGTTGTCAACGGTGTTGCGCTGCCTCTGTTCCACATCGTTACACTGGCCCCACCATGCCGAAGTCATCCGACGCACCCGCCCGGTCCAAGCGCGCGGGCAGCCAGCTCACACCCGACGCGATCATCGAAGCGAGCCTGCGCATCGCGGCCCGCGGGAGTGAGGACGCGTTCACCGTCCGGCGCCTCGGCGAGGAGCTCGGCGCCGACCCGACCGCGATCTACCGCCACTTCCGCGACAAGGACGAGCTGCTGCTGTCCGTCGCCGACCGCACGCTCGGCGAGGTGCTCGACAGCATCCCCGAGGGACTCGACTGGAAGGGCCGGCTGCGGGCGCTCGCCGACGGCTCACTGGAGGTGGCGCTGAAGTACCCGGTGGTCGGATCGACCATGGCCAGCCGGACCACCCGGCGGCCCAACGAGTTCCGGGTGGTCGAGCTCATCCTCGGCGCCGTCATGGAGGCCGGGCTCGACGGCGCCGAGGCGGCCGTCCACTACCGCATGGTGGGCGACTCGCTCCTCGCGTACGTCGGCCAGCGCGCCGCCTACCTGCTGTTCGACCCGGACATCCGGGCGGCCGACGAGTCCTCCTGGAGCCGCGAGTACCGCCTGGTCGACGCGGAGGGATTCCCGAACATCACCCGGCTGAGCACGCAGCTCGCCGAGGTGACGGACGAGCAGATCTTCCTCGCCAGGGTGGAGGCGCTGATCACCGCGATCGAGAAGCGGGTGGAGGAACTCCGCACGGCATAGGACCGGCGTTGCCGGGGTTCTCGGGGTCCGGCGCCGTCAGCGCGTACGTGCACCGGTGTGCCAGCCGGAGCGTGTCCGGTCCGGGCGAGGCGTTCGCCGCGTCGATCGCCGCGACGAGCGCCGGCACCGAACAGCGGACCTGCGCCGAGGCGGCGTGAGCGGCCGGGACGGGGACCGTCACCAGCGCGCCCGCCACCAGGCCGATGACGGCCGGGACATGCCGACGAGACATCCGAGACTCCTTCTGGGGGGGTATGACCGGCCGTCAGGGACCACGACCGGCCGGGCCCAGCCGACCATGTGCGACCGCTCCCGGCTTCCGCAAGTGATCCGTACGGGCGGGCGGACAGCCCGTACGGATCACGAGGAAACGCGAACGGCCCAGCCGCCGGACGGCGCCGCCGGCCACCTTGATCACCTCCCCCGGGAAAACCCCTCGCCAGAAACATCGCACGTATGTACTCTGAGCAGGCGTCAAACCTGATCACGTTCAAAAACAAAAAAATGGGGGGGCCGGTGCGTAATCGCCGACTCATGCTGTCCACCGCCGCAATCGTCGCGGCCGGTGTCGGACTCGTCCCGGGTGTCGCCAACGCGACGGGCCAGGACGGGGCCAAGGGGACGGACCACCGGGGGGTGTCCGTTCCCGACCTCGATCTGAGCAAGATCGCGGACAAGGCGTACAAGGAGGGAACCACCTCCAGCCCTGCTTCCAAGACGGTCCACCCGGCCGCCAAGGGCGGCAAGCAGGCCGCGGGCGCCGCCGCCGAGCCGACGGTCGGCCTGGAGGCCGGGGCCACCAGCGCGCACGGCGTGGAGCTGAAGCTCGCCGTCACCAGCGACCCGGGCACCGCGCTCGGCGTGGTCGTCGAGTGGGGCGACGGCAGCCAGATCCAGGTGGGCGCCAACGGCCCCACCAACCTGACCGAGAACCACATGTACGCCAAGGCCGGCGTCTACACCGTCAAGGTCTCCCTGACCGACGGCAGCGGAGTCCGCGGCACCAACCAGATCGTCGTGCAGACCGCGGGCAACGAGTTCACCCCGCACACCCCGACCCGTCTGCTGGACACCCGTGCGGGCATCGGTGCGCCCGCGCAGAAGGTGCCCGCCTTCGGTACCGCCCGCATCAAGGTCGGCGGCGCCGCGCAGATCCCGGCCGGTGTGACCGCCGTGGCCCTGAACGTCACCGTCACCAACCCCTCGAAGGACGGGCACGTCCGCGTGTACGCCGAGGGCGGCGAGGTGCCGACCACGTCGAACGTCAACTACACCCCGGGGCAGACCGTCCCGAACCTGGTGATCGCGTCCGTCGGCCAGAACGGCTACGTGGACGTCTACAACCACGGCGCGGGCGAGCTCGACCTCATCGCCGACGTCACCGGCTACTTCTCCAAGTCCGCCGCCAACGGCTACACCTCGCTGGAGCCGAGCCGTATCGTCGACACCCGTGAGGGCCTCGGCACGAGCCAGGGCAAGATCGCCGGCTACGGCACCTTCAACACCCCGGTGCGCGGCCGTGCGGGCGTCCCGGCGACGGCCACGGCCGTCGCGCTCAACGTGACCGTCCACGAGCCGAACATGGAAGGCCACCTGACCGTCTACCCGGGCGGCCCGGCGCCGACCTCGTCGAACCTGAACTTCGGCCAGGGCCAGACCATCGCCAACTCGGTCATCGTCCCGATCGGCCCCGACGGCAAGATCAGCTTCCGCAACGGTGCCGGAGCCGGCACCCACGTGATCGTCGACGTCGTGGGCTACTACAGCCCCGAGAGCCCGAGCGCGCTGATCCGCACCACCCCGAGCCGCTGGTTCGACACCCGCGAGTGGGGCAGCCCGCTCGATGGCCGCTCCTACATCTACGGCCGGGTCATGGGCGGAGACACGAACGTCACCGCGCTCGTCACCAACGCCACCGTCACCAACCCCGAGGGCACCGGCTTCCTGACGGTCTCCCCGGACCCCAACTCGTGGGCCGCCTACGAGGGTGGCTGGGAGACCTGGCCGACGCCGCCGAACTCCTCCAACCTCAACTGGACCTACCGCAAGACCGTCCCGAACCTGGTCCAGGCGAGCTCGGGCGTCAACAACGTGATCGACTTCTGGAACATGGGCTACCAGTCCACGGACCTGCTCGTCGACACCTTCGCCTTCTACGCGAAGAACTGACCCCCGGCCCACCGGCAGCACCTGCCGGCTGAACCGCCGCCGCGGCGCCCCGGGAGCGGACCCCAGTGGTCCCGCTCCCGGGGCGCCGTGCGTCGTTTCCGGCCCGGCCCCGGACCCGGCCCCGGCCCCGGATCACGTCGCCGGGGTCAGCCGCTCCCACAGGAAGGTGTGGACGAGGGCCTCGTTGAAGGCGGTCTGCCGGTGGTCGGTGGCGCCCGCATGGCCCCCGCCGAGGTGCTCGTGGAAGAGGACCGGATGCCCGGCCTCGCGCAGCCGGGCGGCCATCTTGCGGGCGTGGCCCGGGTGGACGCGGTCGTCGCGGGTCGAGGTGAGCAGGAGCAGCGGCGGGTACGCGGGCCCGTCCTCCCGGACCTGGTGGTACGGGGAGATCCGCTCCAGGTGGGGCCGGTCGGCCGGGCTGTCGGGATCCCCGTACTCGGCGATCCAGCTGGCGCCGGCGAGCAGCTTGTGGAAGCGGAGCATGTCCAGCAGCGGCACGTGGGCGACGACCGCGCCGAACAGTTCCGGGTCCCGGGTGAGCATCGCGCCCATCAGCAGTCCGCCGTTGCTGCCGCCCTCGATGCCCAGCTGGGCGGGGGTGGTGATGCCCCGGGCGGTGAGGTCCCGGGCGACGGCGGCGAAGTCCTCGTACGCCCGGACCCGGTTCGCGCCGAGGGCCGCCCGGTGCCAGTCCGGCCCGTACTCGTGCCCGCCCCGGATGCCCGCGACGACGTAGGTGCCGCCCCGCGCGAGCCAGGCCCGCCCGGTGAGCGCGCTGTACTGCGGGACCATGGAGATCTCGAAGCCGCCGTACCCGTAGAGCAGGGTGGGGCCCGGGCCGGGGCGGTCCTCGGGTCCGACGACGAAGTACGGGACCCGCGTGCCGTCCGCGGAGGTCGCGAAGTACTGGCTGACGGTGAGACCGGCGGTGTCGAAGAGCGCCGGGCCCTGCTTGACGCTCTCGCCGTCGCCTCCGGCCGTGCCCCGGTAGAGGGTGGACGGCTGGAGGAAGCCGGACACGTGGTGGAAGTACTCGTCGCTCACGTCCGGGTCGGTGCAGGTGACCGAGGCGGTGGACAGCGGGGGTACGCCCGGCAGGGGTGCGCGCCGCCAGCCGCCGGGTTCCGGGGTGAGGAGCTCCATCCGGGAGGAGACGTCGGCGCGGGTGCTGAGGATGAGGTGGCTGCGGGTCCAGCTGTACCCGGCGAGCGCGGTCCGCTCGTCCGGGGTGAACAGCACCTCGGCCTCCCGCTCGCCCGCCCGGAAGGCGTCGAAGTCGAAGGCGAGCAGGCTGCCCGCGGGATGGCCGAGCCACGGAGTCTTGGGGACGACGGTCAGCCACTGCCGGTGGACGGAGGCGCCCGCGTCGTCCGGTACCTCGATCTTCACCGGCGGGGCGGCGGGGTCCTCGGGGAGGAGGAAGAGTTCCTTGTTCCAGAAGTCGATCTGCCGGTGGACGAAGTCCCGTTCGAAGCCGGGGGTGTCGTCGTGCCATCCGCTGGCGGACAGGTCCGTGGGCAGGCCCTCGTAGACCGGCTCCGCGTCCTCGAGGGGGGTGCCGCGCCGCCAGCGGCGCACCTGGAGCGGGTAGCCGGACGCGGACATCGAGCCGGGGCCGAAGTCGGTCCCGATCCAGATCCGGTCGTGGTCGATCCATCCGGTCCGGGTCTTGGCCTCCTCGACCGTGAACCCGTCCGCGACGAACTCCAGGGTCTCCAGGTCGAACTCGCGCACGACGCAGGCGTCGGCGCCGTCCCGCGACAGCATGACCAGGGCGTGCCGGTGTCCGGGGGCCAGGACACTGCTGCCCGCCCAGGCCCACTTCTCGTCCTCGGCCTCGGCCAGCGCGTCCAGGTCCAGGACCACCTCCCAGGCCGGCCGGTCGGTGCGGTACTCCTCGAGCGTGGTCCGCCGCCACAGCCCGCGCACGTGGTCGGCGTCCTGCCAGAAGTTGTACAGGTGGCGGCCCCTGCGGACGACGTACGGGATCCGGCCGTCGTCGTCCAGCACCTCGCGCATCTCCTGCTCGAGCACCTTGAACCCGGGAGCGCCGGTCAGCGCCTCCACGGTCTCGGCGTTGCGCTCCCGGACCCAGTCGAGGGCGGCCTCGCCGGATACGTCTTCCAACCAGAGGTAGGGGTCTTCATCGCTCATCAGGCGATTGTGCAGGAAGACGGGCCGCGCGCAGGGCCGAGTGCACCGACCAGACCACCGAGACCAGCGGGACCGCGACCACCGCGCCGACCACTCCGGCCGCGATGGCCCCCGCGACCACCGAGATCGCCACGACCAGCGGGTGCAGCCGCACCGCCCGGCTCATCACGAGCGGGTGCAGCAGATGGCCCTCGATCTGGCCGATGACCACGATCAGCGCCACCACGATCCCCGCGACGAGCGGCCCCTTCGCGGCCAGCGCGACGACGGCGGCGATCGCCAGCGCGACCGGCGACCCGATGAGGGGGATGAAGGCCGCGAAGAACTCCAGCACCGCCAGCGGAACGGCCAGCGGGACCCCGAGGAAGTACAGCGCCACCCCGACGAGGACGGCGTTCGTCGCCGCGACCAGCAGGATGCCGTGGGTGTAGCCGGTGAAGGTGCGCCAGGCCGCCCGTCCGGCGATCGCCACCCGGTCGCGGGCCGGCTCGGGCAGCTGCGCGCAGAACCACGACCACTGCCGGTCGCCTCCGTGCAGGAAGAAGACCGAGCAGAAGACGGCGAGGGCGAGCACGGTCAGGACGTGGACCAGGCGCCCGGCTCCGCTGACCGCCTGGCTGAGGACCGTGGAGCGGTGGCTGGAGAGGTACTCGCCGATCCGGGCCTGGACGTCGGAGAGCGCGCGCGGGTTCAGCCGGAAGGGGGGCCGCTCCAGCCATGTCTCGATGCTGGCGAGCCCCTGGCGGAACTCCCGGGCCAAGGTGGTGCTCTCCCCCGCCACCGCCTCGCCGACCAGCGTCAGCACGCCGCCCAGCAGCAGCGTGCTGCCGACGAGGGCCACGGCGACGGCGAGCGTGCGGGGCAGGGCGTGCGCGAGGCGCCGGGTGGGCGACCACAGCAGCGCCGAGACGACGAGGCCGAGGAAGAGGGCCACGGCGATCTCGTGGAAGCGGCCCAGCACGGCGAAGACCGCGTAGACGGCGGCGCCGACGACCAGCAGGCGCCAGGCGTACGACGCGGCCGTACGCAGGAAGGGTGACACCGGCGGCATGGTCCATGAGTGCCACCGCGGCCCGCCGATGCCACGCGCCGGGTCCCGGATTCCCCCGTCCGAGGCGGTGGGGAGACGTCCGGGCGGCGGGGTACGGAGGCCTCCGGGCGGGACGGGTGGCGGACGGGTACGGGATCCGGCGCAGGGAAAATGCGTTGCCCCGGCGGGGGCACACGCCGACGATGGCATCTCGTGAGCACCTCCCGACTGACCGCCGTACTGCCCGATCTCGCCCCGTGGCGGTCCAGCCGCGACTTCCGGCTGCTGTTCTACCAGGGGACGGTGACGTACTTCGGCTCGTTCATGGCGATGATCGCGCTGCCGCTCCAGATCAAGCACCTGACGGACTCGCCGCTGGCGGTCGGCGCGATGGGCGCGGTGGAGCTGGTTCCGCTGGTGGTCTTCGGGCTGTACGGGGGCGCCCTCGCCGACGCGGTCGACCGGCGGCGGCTGATCCTGCTGACCGAGGCGGGGCTCGGGGTGCTGGCCGTGGTGCTCCTGGTGAACGCGCTGCTGCCGGATCCGCTGCTGTGGCCGCTGTACGTGGTCGCGGCCGGTGTGTCGGCCCTGGCCGGGCTCCAGCGGCCGGCCCTGGACTCGCTGATGGCGCGGATCGTGCCGCACGACCAGCTGACCGCGGCGGCCGCACTCAACGGGCTGCGCTACCAGTTCGGCGCGATCGCCGGGCCCGCGGTGGCCGGTCTGGTCGTCGCCTACGCCGGGTACGCCTCGGCCTACTCCGTCACCGTCGCGGGCTTCCTCGTGTCCGTACTGCTGTGTCTGCGGCTCAGTCCGGCGCCGCCCGTGCGGGGCGCCGAGCGTCCCTCGCTGCGCGGGATCGCCGAGGGCGCGCGGTACGCGTGGAGCAGGCCCGTACTCCTGGGGACGTACGCCGTCGATCTGGCGGCGATGCTCTTCGCCTTCCCGAACGCGATCTTCCCCTTCCTCGCGGACGAGCTGGACGCGGTGTGGGCGCTGGGTCTGATGTACGCGGCGGGGGCGGTGGGCTCCCTGGTGCTGGGGCTGACCAGCGGCTGGGTGTCCCGGATACGCCGGCACGGGCTGCTGGTGGTGGCCGGGGCGACGGTCTGGGGGCTGGCGATCGCGGCGGCGGGCGCGTCCGGAGGGATCTGGATCGTGCTGGTGTGCCTCGCGGTGGCGGGCGCCGGCGACATGCTGAGCGGGCTGGGGCGCGCCACCATCTGGAACCAGACGATCCCCGAGGAGCTGCGGGGCCGGCTCGCCGGCATCGAGGTGCTCTCGTACAGCGTGGGCCCGCAGCTGGGCCAGGTCCGGGCGGGCACGATGGCCGGATGGACCGGTACCCGCTCGGCCTTCTGGAGCGGCGGTCTGGCCTGCGTGGCCTCGGTGGCGGTGCTGGCCGCGCTGCTGCCGAAGCTGATCTCCTACGACGCCGACACCGACGAGGACGCGCTGCGCCGCCGGGCGGCCCGGGAGGCGGAGCCGAGCGGCGCGGCGGCCTGACGCCCGCCCGTGCTCAGCCCTCCTTCTCGGCGAGGATCCGGTCGGCCGCGAAGTGCGGGCAGTTGGTGGCGTGCCAGGTCACCGAGAGCGAACATGCTCCGGTCCGCAGGGTCCGCACCGCGCCGTCGGCGGCGGTGGCCTTGCAGAAGGGACACACGACGGTCTCCGGGCGCAGTAGATCGAACATGCCGTGTCCTTCCCGCAGCTTTCTCACACCGGACCTGTCCAGAACTATCAAATCCGGCGCCATTCGGCCCCAGTACCCACAAGTACGGATGGATATTGGATGCCGTGGCCGATCGGGAAGGCCGGTGGAACGGCCACCGGGAGGCGTCCTCGGGCGGCGGCCGCGCCGGCCAGAACCCGGGCTGCGGCCCGGAGTTCGGGGTCGGTCCACGAGTAAGTGGCCAGGCCGGCCGTCACGTCGGGAAGATGGACGACGTCATAAGGGTTGCGCAGGGCCACCGCGATGACGGGGACGCCGGTCGCGGTGAGCCGGTCGACCAGGGCGCGCTGGGCACTCCGCGCACCGAGGTTGTACGTGCACACCAGCACGGCGTCGTGGCCCCGGGCGGCGGCCGCGGTACGTGCGATGTCCCCGGGGGTGGGGGCGAGCCCGGTGGGGGCGGCGGTCGTGGTGAAGCCGAGCCGTGCGAGGGCCTCGGCGAGCACGGTGGTGGGCGGGGCGGCGCCGGCCGTCGGGGCGGCCGGGTCGGCGCCGGTGACCAGCAGGCGCGGGCGGGTGGCGGGTGAGAGCGGGAGCAGGCCGGACCGGTTGGTGAGCACGGTGGTGGTGCGTTCGGTGATCCGGTCCGCGGCCCCCAGGTGGGCCGGGTTCCCGACGACCGCGCCGACGACCGCGCCGGTGCCGGCGCCGAGGCCCCGGGCGGTTTCGAAGAGGCCGAGCGCCTGCTTGAGCCGCAGGATGCGCAGGACGGACCGGTCGATGCGCTCCTCGCCGAGTTCGCCGGCGCGGACGGCCCGGATGACCGCCTCATGGGCGCGGGGCAGGCTGGGCGGGTTGAGGAGCTGGTCGCAGCCGGCCCGCAGCGCGCGGACGGGGATCTCGTCGTCGCGGTACTTCCTTCGTACGCCGGCCATGCCGAGGGAGTCGGTGACGATCACGCCGCGGTGGCCCAGGCGTTCGCGGAGCAGGCCGGTGACGATGCGGTGGGACAGGGTGGCCGGGTCCCCGGAGGGGTCGAGGGCGGGGACGACGATGTGGGCGGTCATGACGGTTCCGACGCCGGCGGCGACGGCCGCCGCGAACGGGGGTTCGTCGAGGGCTTCCCACTGGGCGCGGGTGCGGTCCAGGACGGGCAGGCCGGTGTGGCTGTCCTCGGCGGTGTCGCCGTGGCCGGGGAAGTGCTTGGCGGTCGCCGCGACGCCGGCGTCCCGGTAGCCGCGGATCTGTGCGGCGACGAGCGCGGCGACGGCCTGCGGGTCGGAACCGAAGGAGCGCACGCCGATCACGGGGTTGGCGGGGTTGGTGTTGACGTCGGCGACGGGCGCGTAGTTCTGCCGGACGCCCATCGCGGCCAGTTCGGTGCCGGCGATCCGGGCGGCCGACCGGGCATCACCGGGCGTTCCGGCGGCGCCGAGTGCCATCGCGCCGGGCAGCAGGGCGGCCGGGTGTCCGATGCGGGCGACGGCGCCGTGCTCCTGGTCGGTGGAGATCAGTACCGGGACGGGGACGGGCTGCGCCAACGCCGCTTGCTGGATGCCGGCGGAGAGGGCGGCTACCTGGAGCGGGTCGCGGATGTTGCGGGTCCAGAAGTAGTAGGCGATCCCGCCGACGTGGTAGCGGGCGATCAGCTCGGCCGCGTCGGCGACGCCGTGCAGGCTCCGGTTGGCCCGCTGGTCCGCCGCGTCGGGGGCCGTCGCGCGGTGCCCGTGGACGCGTACGACGAAGAGCTGGCCGACCTTCTGGGCCAGGTCCATGGCGCCGAGCAGGGCGTGCGGTCCGGCCGCGGGGTCGGCGACGGCGCCGGTGGCCTCCGCCATCGTCAGCGCCGCGCCCGTCACGGCCGCGGACAGGAACGCCCGGCGCGAAGTCGTCATGGAGCGGACGGTAGCCATCCGCTTTCCCCGATCCGGCCGCGACGCGCAGGCACCGTCGTGAACGGAGCGCGTCGTGTCGGTTACCGTCGCCTCGTGAAGCCGACGCAGGGTGGCGCCCGGGCGCTGCCGGGTCCCCTTGTGGCCGCGGCACTACTGGTGACACTGACCTCGCCACCGGTCGGAGCCCGGGCCCGGGACCTCGGCGGCGAGATCCCGGTGCGCGTGGTCTCGTACAACATCCACGCGGGCATCGGCTCGGACGAGGTCTTCGACCTGGACCGGCAGGCGGCCGTCCTGCGCGCCCTGCACGCCGATGTGATCGGACTGCAGGAGGTGGACGTCCGCTGGGACGCCCGCAGCCGGTGGCTCGACACGGCGGAAGAGCTGGGCAGGCGTCTGGCGATGCACGTGTCGTTCGCCCCGATCTACCGCTTCGGCAGCCGCGAGTTCGGTGTGGCCGTCCTGTCCGGGCACCGCGTGCTGGCCTCGGAGAACCACTGGATCACCCGGCTCTCGACCCAGACCGCCACCGACCCGGCAGCCGCACCCACACCCGCTCCGGCTCCGGCTCCCGGCTTCGGCGAGGTCGTGCTGCGGGTACGGGGCGCACCGCTGCGCGTGTACGTCACCCACCTCGACCACCGCGCCGACCCCTCGGTGCGGACGGCGCAGGTCGCCGAGATGCGGCAGATCATGCGACGGGCCTCCGGGCCGAAGGTCCTCCTCGGGGACTTCAACGCACCGCACTCGGCGCCCGAACTGGGTCCCCTGTGGCGCGATGTGACGGATGCGGATCCCGGCGGACCGACCTATCCCGCCCGGAAGCCGGTGAAGCGGATCGACTACGTGGCCGTTTCGGCGGGAGTGCGCGTCCACGGGGCGCACGTCGCCGACACCCTCGCCTCCGACCACCGCCCCGTCGTCGCCGACCTGCGGCTGCGCCGCTGACGCCGGCGGCGGGCCTCTCCCGCCAGGAGCTCGTCCACCTCGTCAACGCGGACCTCCTGACCTGCGGCGTGGCCTCGATCATCCAGGCCCTCGGCGTCCGGAAGGTCGGCGCCCGGCTGCCCCTGGTCCAGGGCGTCACCTTCACCGCGGTCTCGCCGATGATCGCCATAGGCACGGGGGCGGGCGGCGGCTGGCTCGTGCGCATGTCCGAGGTCATGAGCCGGTACGTGGTCGTCGCGGCCGGCGTGTTCATGGTCGTGCTGGGGCTGTTGCCGAAGGCGGGCAGCCTCGTCGCCTCGATCCCCCGCCATCACGCTGATCCTGCTCTTCAACGTCTTCACGCGCCGCACCACTTCGGAGATCGACCGGGACGGCATCGGGGAAGTGGACCCGGCGGAAGGGCGGTTCGGGGCCCGCCCCGCCCACTGAGGCGGCGCCCGCGGGGCCGGGAGGGGCGGGCGCTCTCCCCGGCCCGTCGCCGCCCGGCGCAACCCGTCAGCGCCCGCCCAGCGGGAACGGCGACGCCTCGCCCTCCTCGCCGATCAACTCCCAGAAGTGGTCGACGAGTCGGCGCAGGTAGGCCGCGCGCTCCGCCGCGATCTCCTTGAGCCGGGCGTCGTCGTTGCGCGCGACCAGGTGCCCCATGTACCGCTCCGAGAACCGCGAGAACTCCTGGTGCATCGTGCGCAGCGCGTCCCCCACGCTGGTCGCGTCCACCACGACGATCTCCGCCACCGCTTCCACCTGCGTCCTCCACCGCCCGGTGACGGCCGCCCTCAGGAGCTCCGTCAGCTCGTCCACCCGGCCCATGATCCCGATGAGCTTGCGCAAGGACAGGCCCAGGGCGTCCACGAGCGCCCTGGTCTGCCAGGCGTCGCCGCGCCAGTGCTGCGCCGCTTCCGCCTCGCGGTATTCGGTCGGGTCCATGCCTATGCGGTACGCCAGCCGCTCCACGGTGAGCCGGCTGGCCAGCCGGTGCTCGGCGAGGGTGCGCGGTTCGATGCCCATCAGCGCCGTCGCGTCACACCACAGGACGTCGGCCAGGGCGAAGAGTTGCCGGTCGGTCGGGACCTCGAAGCCCTGCTCCCAGGCCAGGACCAGCTGGGGGTGGACGGGCGTGCCGCAGGTCGCCATGAAGTGGGCCACCTGGGTCGGGGACAGGCCCATGCGGGCCCGTGCGGACCTGGCCTCGGTCGGGGAGAACGGAGTGCTGTGCACAGACGCGACACCTCGCAGCATCCTCGGACGCGAGGCGTGCGAGGGGAGGACGGATCGATGGATGAACACCAAGCGCGGGCACAGTAACAGATGTTCAGCTGATGTTCAGCGGGGTGTAACCGTCCATCCCCCTGTGATTCAAAGGCTATTCCACCCCTCCGGGTTCGAAGTTGGCGAGCATCTGCTCCAGCGCGGCCTGGTCCGGTCCCGAGAACGGATCGAGGCCGGGCAGCGCGGCGAGGGTGTCGATGAACTGCGTGGTCTGACCCACCGCCGGCGGCAGGTGCGTGCACAGGATGGTCTGCGGGTCCATGGCCCGCAGCGGCTCCACGGTGGACAGGAACCGGTCCGGATCCACCACGTGGACCCAAGGGCTGTCCACGCTCGCCCACAGCCGCTGGGACGCCCTCAGGTCCTCGGCCGGCAGCGCCCCGACGTCGGTGCTCAACGCGAGGTCCGCGGAGGGCATCGGCCCGCCGAAGCAGTCGGAGGTGAAGCAGGTCCGCGAACGGTCCTCGTAGAAGCCCACGGTGGCCGGGTTGTCGAACAGCGGCGGCCGGAACGCGTGCAGCGTCCGGTCGCCCACGTCCAGGCTCTGGCCGGGATTGAGGAAGTACAGCCGGTCCAGGGGCAGCGGCCGCTCGGTGGACATGATCCCGGCGGCCAGGAAGGTGGTGACCACCCGCGCCCGGGGAGCGGCTTCGAGCAGGGCGAAGAGCCCGCCCGTGTGGTCGCGGTCGGGGTGGGTCAGCCAGATCCACCGCACGTCGGCCGGGTCGAGCACCGAACCGAGGGTGTCGACGAAGTCCCGGTCGGGCAGACCGAGGCCGGTGTCGACGACCACCGGCTGCTCGGCGTGCAGGACGAAGGCGTTGACCGGGAGGAAGCCGATGCCCGGGACCTCCAGGCAATCCGCGAGAACGGTGATGTCGGGTCCCAGCTTGTGCGTGCTCATGGCGGTCTCCACCCCCCTGCGCGGTTCGGGCTCTCCCTCCATCGTGGCGCCGCCGGGCGGCGACCGCGCGCGGGAGGCGGTCGCCGTGCGGGGGGCAGTGGCCGCGCGGGAGGCGGTCGCCGCGCCGGGGCGCCGTCCTCAGTTCGCGCAGTCCGTGTCCCGGGCCGGACGCCTGCCGGTGGTGAGGAACTCCGTGACGGCCCGGTTTCCGCACGCGTTGCCGTTGCCGAGGTAGAGCCCGTGGCCGCCCTGCTCGACGGTGACCAGACGGGCCCGGTCGCCCAGCGCCTCCCGCATCTTCAGCGCTCCGAAGAGCGGGGTCGCCGGATCCTTGCGGCTCTGCAGCATCAGGATGTTGGACGGCCCGTCGTCGGTGATCCGGGTCGGCTTCTGCGCCGGGGCGTCCTTCCAGAAGGAACAGGGCAGCACGTTCGCCGGCATGCCGGCCGTCAGCGGGTGGCGGGCGCGGTCCGCGTCGACCGCGCGCTGGTACGAGGCCGTCGGCACGTCCGGCCACGCCACGTCGTTGCAGATGACGGCGACCATGAGCGCGGCGTCCGGGTCCGGGATGGGCTGGGCGAGATCGCGCGGGAGGACGGGCTGCTTAGCCGGGTCCCCGGCCTCCTTGACGAGCCGGGCGAAGGCCGCGAAGGCGGAGTCGCTGTAGAGGGCGTTCTGGAGGGCCTGGCGCAGACCGTTGCCGGTCAGGGGCACGCCCGGAGTGGTCGATTCCCTGGGCGCACGGTCCAGCGAGGCCGCGAGCGAGACGACGAGCGGCTCGACCTCCTCCGGCCGCCCGGCCAGTCGCAGGCCGTCCCCGTCCCGGTCGGGGTGGGCGGCCCAGGCCGCGAAGTCGGGGAAGCGGTCGGCGGCGCCCTGCGACATGTTCGCCAGCCAGCCGCGGGCGACCCGCCTCGGGTCGGGGTCGCCGCTGCTGTCGAGGACCCAGCGGTCGGTGCGCTGCGGGTACTTCTGCGCGTACACGGCTCCCACGTAGGCCCCGTACGAGGTGCCCCAGGCGGAGAGCCTGCGCTCGCCGAGCGCCTCGCGGAAGCGGTCCATGTCGCGGACCTGGTTGGCGGTGGTGAAGCTGCGCAGCTCGGGGCCGCCGTTACGGGCGCAGGCCTCGGCGATGCGCCGGGAGCGGGCGACGTTCTCGGTGATCTCCCCGTTCGGGCCCGGCCAGGACCGCAGGCTGGTGAGGTACCGGTCCTCGGGGGCGAGGCCGCAGGTCGCGGTGGTGCTGGCGCCCACACCGCGCGGATCGAAGGCGACGAGGTCGTACGCGCCGCCGAGTTCCCGGCGGAGGGCGTCGCCCTTCGTCTTCAGGCGCTGGACGCCGGATCCGCCCGGACCGCCGGGGAGCACGACGAGCGTGCCGCGCCGGGCCTCGGGGCGGTCGCTGCGGATGCGGGAGACCGCGACGGTGAGCTGCCGGCCGTCGGGGTCGTCATAGTCGAGCGGGACGGGCAGCTCGGCGCACTCCTGGCCGGCGGGCACGTCCGGACCGGCGCAGGTGTGCCAACGCAGCTGCGGGGCGGCCGTCGTGGGCCGGGCGACCGCCGGTGCGGCGGCCGCGGCGGTCACGGTGGTCGAACCGGCGGCCACGGAGGCCGCGGCGAGGGCGAGGAGCAGGGCCTTCTTCGGGTAAGTCGTCATGGCGCAAGCCTTGTTGATCTCTCCCGGCGGTCCCATCCAGCAGACCGGTCGACTCCCGGTGGGGCTAACCCCCGTGCCGACCGGCCGGGTTGCCGGATCAGGGCAGCGGGACTCCGCGGGCCGTGATCCAGAGCTCGTACCACTCCTCGTGCGTGAGGTCGGGCTCCCGTACGGCCGCGTCGCGGCAGGCACGGATCCGGTCGGGGCGGGCTGAGCCGATGACGGGCGCGATCCCCGCGGGGTGCCGGATCAGCCACCACAGCAGGACCGCCTCGGGCGTCGTGTCCTTGCGCCGGGCCAGCTCGGCCAGCAGCTCCGCGGTGGCCCGCTCGGCCGGCGTCCGCTCGCGGCCGGTGAACCGGCCCTGCGCCAGCGCACCCCACGCCTGGAGGCGGATGCCGTGGTCGCGGCAGTGTTCCAGCGTGCCGAACGGGAAGCCGTTGGCCGCGGACTCCGGCGTGTTGAGCAGCACGCCGGCCTCGACCCAGTCACGGCTGTGCAGGCTCATCTCCAGCTGGTTGGCCACCAGCGGGACGTCGAGGCGCGCCTGGAGGTGGGCGATCTGCGCGGCGCCCATGTTGGACACGCCGAAGCGCCGTACGAGTCCCTGCCGGTGCAGGGACGTCAGCGCCGACGCGATGGAGTCCACGTCCGCCAGCGGATCGGGACGGTGCAGCAGGAGGACGTCGATCACGTCGGTGCGCAGCCGGGTCAGGCTCTCCTCCACCCGCCGCGTGATGCTCTCCCCGCGGAGGTCGTAGATCCCCGGGCGGTCCGCGTCGCCGAGCCGGATCCCGCACTTGGTCTGGAGCGTGATCCGGTCGCGCAGCCCCGGCGTGCGGGCGAGCACCTCGCCGAAGACGGCCTCGGCCTTCCCGTGCCGGTAGATGTCGGCGTGGTCGAAGGTGGTGATCCCGCTCTCCAGGGCGGCGGAGACGGCCGCCTCGGCGGCATCGATGTCGCCGGGCCCGTACGCACCGGGCTCCCAGCTCCCGCCGAGACCCATGCACCCGTACAGCACCCGCTCTTCGCCACTCATGTCCACAGCCTCGTTCGTCACCAGGCCACCCTAGGGGGTGCCCGACGTGGGCTTCGCGCCGCCCGATCGGCCGTACACTCGGGCCATGGGTCGCACGGGTTCGACGAGGCAGTGCCCGCAGCGGGCCGCCTCCGGACTGCGCCCGGCCGCCGTCGCCCCCGCCGCCGCCCTGGCTGACGTCGGGGCGCCCGAGACCCGTCGGGTCGCCCTGCACGGCCACGGCTAGCGCCTTCCTCCTCCCGGCGCGCCGCTGCTCCACGCAGTGGCCGGGCTCTCCTGCCGGGCCACCTTCTCGTCCTCCTCTCGCGGGACGATCGCCCGCCCGCTCCACGTCACCACCGCAGCTTCCCGGCATTCCGCCGGCGCTGCCGCCTGGCTACGGCCGCACGCCCGGGCCGAGCCCCCTCGAAGGGATCATCGTGAAGCTGAGCGATTTGCTGGCCGGGCAGGAGCACCACGTACTCCGGGGTGACCCGGAGACGACGTCGATCACCGCGGGAACCACGTTCGACGCGGACCGGGTGATGCCCGGCTCGCTGTTCATCGCCGTGCCCGGGCACCGGGAGGGCGGACCGGAGTCCGTGTCGCCCGCACTCGCCCGCGGAGCGGCCGCGGTACTCGTCGACGGCCGGGAGCCGGCTCTTCCGGCGTCGGTGTGGCCGCCGGGTGCCTGCGCCGTGCGCGTGCCCGACACCCGGAGGGCGGCCGCGGTCGTGGCCTCGCGGTACTTCGGCGAGCCCGGGCGGCGGATGGACATGGTGGCGATCACCGGTACCAACGGCAAGACGTCCGTGTCGTACATGGTCGAGTCCGCGCTGCGGATCTCCGAGGGCGCGAAGGTGGGGGTCATCGGGACCGCCGGCAGCCGCATCGGCGACGAGCCGATTCCGATGCCGCGTTCGGTGCTGACCACTCCGGAGTCGCCGGACCTGCAGTACCTGCTGGGGTACATGCGCGACCGCGGCGCCGGCAGCGTGGTGCTGGAGGCCACCTCGATGGCCCTGCTGACGCACCGGGTCGACCGCACCTTCATCGACGTGGGCGTCTTCACCAATCTGACGCAGGACCATCTGGACGACCACGGCACGATGGCGAACTACCGCGACGCCAAACTCCGGCTGTTCCAGGGCCTGTGCCGGCACGCCGTGGTCAATGCCGACGATCCCGTGGGCGCCGGGATCCGGTCGATGATGCCCGGGGCGGTGACCACGTACGCGATCGACACCCCGGCGGACTACCGGGCCACCGGCCTCGCCGTGAGTGCTTCCGGCACGCGGTTCACCCTCCACCACGGCGGGCGCGCGTATCCGGCGTCGATCCCCGTTCCGGGGAAGTTCTCGGTGGCCAACGCGCTGGCCACCGTGGCCGCCTGTCACGTCCTGGGCCACGACCTGGGCGCCCTGGTCGACGCACTCGGCGGGATGCCTCCCGTACCGGGCCGGTTCGAACGCTTCCGGACCCCGATCGGCACCTCCGTGATCGTGGACTACGCCCACTCGCCGGATTCCCTGGACAAGGTCCTGACCACCATCCGCGGCTTCGCACGCGGCCGGGTCGTCACCGTCTTCGGCTGCGGCGGGGACCGCGACACCACCAAGCGGGCCGACATGGGGAGGATCGCCGGAACCCACTCCGACCTCTGTGTCCTCACCTCGGACAACCCCCGCAACGAAGACCCCGAGGCCATCCTGGACCAGGTCGCCCCGGGCCTCGTGGCGACCGGCACCCCCTTCGAGCGCTTCGCCGACCGCCGCCGGGCCATCGGGTTCGCCCTGTCGGCCGCGGGTCCCGAGGACGTGGTCCTGATCGCCGGAAAGGGCAGCGAGCCCTACCAGATCGTGGGCGAGGCACTGCTCCCCTTCAGCGACATGTCCACGGTCCGCGAACTCTCCGCGGCCCAGATCCCGGGCCGATGCACGGTCTGACCGGCGGATACCCAATGATGTCCGCATGGAGAGACACAAGGAGACCGGGCGGTGGCCGTCCGGCCGCCGGTTCGGCCGCGCGGCGGCGACCCTGAGCCTGCTGACCTCGGTGGTGGCGTGCACGTCCGTGCAGGCTCCGGCCTCGGTCGCGGGCGCCGGGAGCGGGGACGAGGTCTCGGTCGCGACCTGGAACATGTGCGGGGTGCGGCAGTGGAGCTGTGAGGAGACCGGCAGCCCGAAGGACAAGTTCCAGCAGCTGCGCGACCTGGTCGGCGAATCCGGCGTACGCGTCCTGCTCCTGCAGGAGGTGTGCTCGGAGGACCTGCTGTCCTCGGCCGTGCGCCTGGGCCCGGAGTGGCACTCCGTCTTCGAGCCGTACGCCGATGTGGACGCGGCGGGTCGGCGCACCGCCGTCGAGTGCACCGGGGAGGGGCGCGGCCGGGCCGGCTACGGTCTGCTGGCCGCCTCCCGGCTCACCGATGTGGAGCTGGTCCCGACCGAGCAGCCGACGGTGGGACTGCACCGCGGGATCCTGTGCGCGCGGGTCCCGGCCCAGGGGCTGCGGGTGTGCAACGCGCACCTGTCGCTGCGGGAGAGCGACGACGAGCACCCCGACTGGGACTTCCGCGACGACCAGCTGAGCTCGCTGGTCGCCACCGCGGCGACCGACGCCCGTACGGTCTTCGGCGGCGACTTCAACGCCCCGCCGCCGGTGGGCAGCCGGAACACCTCCGCCTGGATCTGGCCGTCGGAGGCCTACACCACGTACCGCGAGTGCGGCCAGAAGGGCGACTCCCGGAAGGGCCAGGCCACCCACAAGGACGGCACGAAGATCGACTACCTCTTCACGCAGCTGCCCCGCTCCGGCTGCGAGGTGGTGGACACCAAGGCCTCCGACCACCGGGCCCTGGTGATGCGGGTGAACCGTCCGGCCGAGGCTCCGTCGGCCACTCCCTCCGCTCCCTCCGCCGATCCCGGCGTCAGTAGCGCGAGTTGAAGTAGTTTCCCTGCTGGGTGGGCACGGTGTAGGAGTTCAGCGTGGTGAAGGGGACGGCCGTCCACGGAGAGGCGTTGCCCACGGCGTCGACCGCGATGGCCTCGACGAAGTGGTCGCCCTCGTTCCAGGCCCAGCCCGACTCCCAGATCCAGCTGCCGTCGGACCGCACGTCGCAGGTGCCGAGGCTCACGCCGCCCTCCTGGAAGTCCACGCGTACGGCGCCGGGGGCGTAGCCCGCGAATCCGACGGCGGGGCCCTGCACCTGCTGGTGGGCGGCCGGGGCCGTCACCGAGAGCGTGAGGGGCTGGGCCGGCCTCGGCAGCGGCGGAGGCGCCGGTACGTACTCGGGCAGGGGCTCGGACGCGTGCTCCACGGCGGTGAAGACCACCTCGGTGCGCTCGGTCTGGTAGTTGTTCGCGTCCGCGCCGAAGAGCCTGACGACGTGTCTGCCCTTGGCCCACGGGCTGGTGCGCTCCCAGGCCCACGTGCCGTCGGCGGCGACGGGTGCGGCGCCCTGGTACTTGCCGTCCTGCCAGAAGCTGACCCGTACGGCGCCCTGGGCGGTGCCCGTGAAGCGGACGGTGTTGGCGGGGACCCGCTCCTCCGGCGCCGGCGACAGCACCACCGGCTTGGGGAAGGAGTCGCCCCGCACCTGCGAGGTCTGCGTCAGGTACGCGTCGATCGCCGAGGTGTCGCGCTCCGGCTGCTCGAAACCGTTGCGGACCATGCCGAACCGGGGGGTGATCCCGTCGACGAGGAGGTTCAGCAGCCCCATGATCGTCGGGAGGTTGCGCAGCGTGACCTTCCCGTGGTCGGTGATGAGGGAGGAGTCGTTGTAGACGAAGTTGAAGTTCTCCCGCCCCTGGAACAGCCCGAGGAACGGTTCCACCTGCCGCTTGTACTGCTCGTCCTGCGGCGACGTGATCAGGTAGATGTTGGCCGCGTGGTTGGCGCCGCTGCGCACCAGGTCCGGGAGGACCGAGTCGAGGGTGCGCACGTTCTGCTCCGTCACCTCGCCCATCATCACCTTGGCCGCGCCGGGTATGCCCTCCTTGACGTACGTCCCGATCAGGAACTGGGGCACGCTGGCCACGATGTTCCTGAAGCCGTACTTGAGGCCGAAGAACAGGGCCGCGCTGCCTCCCTTGGAGCTGCCGAACATGGTGACTTCGTCCGGCGAGAGGGACAGCGCGTTCATGACGCGCGAGATGAGCCCGGCGACGGACTGCTCCAGGGAGAAGTCCATCCCCTTGCACAGGTAGTAGGTGTTCGCGCCGTCGAAGAGGTCGCGGACCCACAGGATGTTCGACCGGACCTTGTCGAGCACTCCGTTCGACCAGCCGTACTCGCCCGGCGCGGTGAAGTTCGCGAAGACCACGACCAGGTGGCGGTTGCCGTTCCTCGCGTGGGAGAACCGGTACTCGATGGGCACCGCCCCGGCGGTGTCCACGCCGGTGAAGACGCGACGCGCGTTCTGGGCTGCCTTAGACATGCTCGGAATCCATTCTTCTCACCGGCTGGCGCGGCACCTGGCCGAGGGTGCCTCCGTTCCAGGGACCCGGCCGGCCCGGCTGGCCTGCCTGGCCCTGTGCCCGGCCGCCCGCCGCGCCGACGGCCGGTGCCTGGGCCCGCGCGGGGTCGAGGTCCCCTCCGGCGATCAGGATGCGGTCGGTCAGCCTGGCCGAGGCGTAGCCGTCGTCCAGATCGCAGAACTCCTGCTGGAACCAGCGGTAGCGGGCGGCGTAGCCGTGCTGGATGCGGTCGATGTTGCGGATCGCCCCGATCAGTTCGGGGGAGCTGAAGAGCAGCGGACCGGGCGCGGACTGCTCGAAGTCGAAGTAGAAGCCGCGCAGGGTGTCCCGGTAGTGGTCCAGGTCGTAGGTGAAGAAGAGGATGGGCCGCCCGGTGTTGACGAAGTCGAACATCAGGGAGGAGTAGTCCGTGATCATCACGTCGGTGATGAGGGAGAGGTCCGCCATGTCCGGGTAGTCGGACACGTCGTAGACGAAGCCGTCGCCGGCGCCGGGCACCGGGTCCACCACGTTGGGGTGGCGCCGCACGAGCAGGACGTGGTCGTGGCCCAGCTGGGCCTTGGCATCGTCGAGCTCTATGCGGAAGTCGAGCTTGTACTTGCCGGGTGCGTAGAACTGGTCGTCGCGCCAGGTCGGCGCGTACATGATGACCTTCTTGCCCGGCGGGAGGCCGATGCGGCGGCGCACTTCCGCCGCCCGCCGGCCGGAGTCCGCCCGGCGCAGGACGTCGTTGCGCGGATAGCCGCTCTCGACCATCTCGCCCGGGAACTGGAAGGCCCGCTTGAGGATCGGGGTGCTGAAGCTGTTCGGGGACACCAGCATGTCCCAGTTCTGCACCTCCTTCTCCACGCGTTCCAGGTAGCGCTTGTCCGCGAAGTGCACGGCCTCGATGTCGTGCCCGATGCGCTTGAGCGGGGTGCCGTGCCAGGTCTGTACGACGACCTGGCCGTCACGCTTCTGGAACCAGTCGGGCAGGTGGTTGTTGGCGACGATGTACCGGGCCCGTCCCATGGCCTCGTACCAGTCGGGGGACCACATGCGCACGGGTCGTGCGGTGGGCGGAACGGCGACCTGGTCGTCGCGCACCACCCACAGGTGCTCGAGGTCCACGCCACGGCGGACCATCTCCTCGTGCAGCGCACGGGGGCTGTCGGAGTACTGGGTCCCCTTGAAGGCGTCGAACAGCACCGCCTGCGTCACCGGCTTGCGGCGGGCCTCCGGGTACGTCTTGGTGCGCATCAGCTTCTGCCGGTACGGACCGCGGGCCTCGTCCGGCATGGCCGAGTGGACCAGGAGCGAGAGCCGGTCGTAGGCCTCGGCCTGGAGCTCGTAGCGCCGCTCGTTGCTGGTCATCTCGCTGGGGAAGGCGGGGATCAGCTCCTGCGTCATCTTGACCATGAGGTCGTTGGAGCGGTCCTCCGCGCTGACGGCGGACGGGTCCTGGCGGCGCAGGAAGAAGTCCCAGCGGCCGGCGGCCAGCGGGACCTGTCCGGCCAGGGAGTGCATCGCCGCGGGCGTGACGACGAAGCGGAACTCCTCGCCGTACCAGGTGATCGGGACCACGCGCTCCGCGCCGTGGGCCCTGGAGCGTACGACGATGTGCGCCGCGGCGTACTCGGAGGCGTCGAGCCTGTCCTGTCCGGCGTAGCCGACGGCCACCTCCAGGGAGCCGTCCTCGCGCCAGGTGGCGGACTTGGCCAGCGGCAGGGTGTCCCGCTCGAACAGCACCACGTAGCCGGAGCCGTTGCGGTGCACGAAGACCTCGCGGTCCGCGCGCTCGGTCTGCAGCCCGGCCGGAATCCGGTAGTGGCCGTCGGTGGCGTCCTCCGCCATGACGGGGTAGATGGCCGCCTTGCGTCCCTCGACGTGCAGGGTCGTCTTCCAGCCGTTCGCGCCGGTGTTCCAGGACTCCGGGACCCCGTCGGAGGAATGGGTGCGGTGACCTGGGACGAGGGCCTTGACCGGGATGCGGGTGACGAAGGTGAACCACCCCTCGCCACCCGGCTGGAAGTGGACCCACGCGTCGTGCCGGCCGGCGCCGCCCATGCTGGTGACCCGGAACTTGCCCCACTCGGGGAGCTTGGGGCCGAGGTAGACGCCTCGGAGCTCGAGGTGGTCGCCGGCGATCCGGTGCCGGGTGATGCGGCAACGCACCCTCTCCACGCGGAGCTTGAGCTTGCCCTGCATGAAGAGCGGTATGACACGGGTGTTCTTCTCCACGTACTGGTAGGGCGGGTTGGCCGCACTGCCCGCGCCGCCCCTGGCTATGCCCTTGTAGCGGAACAGCCCGCGGCTGAGCACGCCGGCCGCCACGTCCCAGGTGCCTTCGGTCCACTCGCCCTTGCGCTTGAGGCGGGAGACGTCGAAGCGGACCTGGAATCCGGACCAGTCGTAGCAGTAGCGACTCTGCTGGGAGTACTCGGTGGCCTGCGGGTAGTAGGTCGTCTTCGCCTTGGCGACGACCACCCTGCCCTGCTTCTTGTTCCGCAGGGCGATCGCCTTCATCGACATGTGCCGCTTGTGCACGTTGATGAAGCGGACGTACGCCGACCCTTCGAGGGTCAGGTGCCCGGAGTCGTCCCAGCGCGCGGACGACAGCGACCCGTGCAGCGAGAGTTCCTTGTCCAGCCGGTAGGCGCTCTTGTCTATTCCGACCGAACGGTCGCCGAGGTAGGGGTAGTTGAGGTAGCGGTGGAAGCGCCTCTGAACGGGCAGGGGGCCGCCCTTGCGCTCGAACTCGACGACGTCGAGCAGCTCTTTGAGCCGGCCCTCGCGCACCAGGAGCCACTTGACGCGGGCGTCGGCGGGCAGTTCGTGGATGATGTCGGCGTCGGCCTCGTCCAGGAACTCGTTGGCCCACCGCATGAAGGCGTCGCGGTACTCCTCGTCGGCGTCCGGGAGCACCTTCAGGTGCAGCATCAAGTCCGACTTCAGGCAGGCGAGATCGTACTTGCGCTTGTGGTCGGAGTAGGACCGCGCACGGTGTCCGGCGAGGAAGCGGCTGACCGACTGCACCGCGGCGACACGGTCCCGGAGGTTGCTGAACTCGGTGTGCCGCTGGGTGATGGAGGGCGCGGCGCCGCCCTCGCGCCGGCGCCAGAAGTAGACGATGTCCGTGAGGATGTCGACCTTGGCGGCCCGGAAGTGGGCGAACATGTTGACCCAGGAGTCCTCGTACATCACGCCCTCGGGGAACGCGATGTAGTGGTAGTCCCAGAAGGACCGCCGGAACACCTTGTTCCACACCGTGCGGTCGTAGATGAGGTCCGGCAGCTTGGTGATGTGCGTACCGCGCTTGCTGCTCCGCATGGGCGCCTTGTGCAGCGGGGACTGCCACCTCTTGGTGGAGTTCATCATCTGCACGTTGCCCGAGACGAAGTCGGAGCCGGAGGCTTCGAGGGTCCGCACGAGCAACTCGTAGGCGTACTCGGGGATCACGTCGTCGCCGTCGACGAACGCGAGGAAATCCGCCTGGGGGTGGGCTGCGCGGATGCCGACGTTCCTGGCGTGGCCCGGTCCCATCGGCTCCTGCCGCAGCAGCCGGAACCGCGGGTCCCGGCGGGCGAAGTCCGCGGCGATCGCGGTCGAGGAGTCGGTCGAGCCGTCGTCGACCATGATCACTTCAAGGTCGCGGAACGTCTGCCTGGCTATCGACTCGAGACACTCCTCGAGATAGATCTCGACGTCCTGAAAGGGCACGACGACGCTCAGGCGGGGCATACCTGCCACTCAGAGAACTCCTTGGTAGACACACTTCTCACAGTGCGCCGGGAATCGCCGCGACGCGCCGCCAGACCCGCCCCTGAATCTGGTCACCACCGCTCCCCGCACACTCGACGCCTCCCCCAACCCCCGGCCCGCACACTTATACGAGCCTCACAGGGTGTGCGCAGCGTAGGGCAACTGCGCAACGGCGAGCAACTATTCACAAGGGCGCAAGCCCCCCGAAGGTTCACGCCTGCGAATGAGTGATGTCCGGCACGGGAGTCCGGACGCACGAACTCCCCTCCGGTTCGGGGTGACCCACGAAGGGACGGACCGTCACCAGTCGGAACACCCGCACGCCCGGTGAGCTAGGTCACCCCACGCGGCACCAGGAGCCGAAGGCGAGGCCCGCGTCCATGAGGTCCTGCCGGGCGACGCACAGCCCTCCGTCGGTGTCGATCATCGCGATCGTGACCGCGCCGCGGGCGTCGAGCGCGATGGCCGGGAGCCCGGCGCAGCGCTCCCCCACAGGGGCCCACCAAGCGCCGTATTGCTCACCCTCCGTGGGATAAGCGGCGATCTCAGGACATCCCCCGGCGCCCCGCTGCAGCAGGACGGTGCAGTCGTAGCCGTTGATGCGCGCACGGACGACGCCCACCGGGCCGGCACCACCCGCCCCGCCCAGCGGCATCAGCGCGCGGGGCGCGCCGGCGGGGACCAGGGGGCGGTAGGCGACGACGCTGCCGTCCGCCGGGTGGCGCCAGAAGTAGGTACCCCTGCCGGGGCCCGTCTCGTAGGCGCTGTACGTCCCTTCGACGACATCGGCCTCCATGCGCCCGAGCCACCTGAAGCCGCTCCCCGGACCGTCCTGGCCCCAGTACGCCGCGCCGCCGCGGAAGGGCGCGAGGAACTCGGCCCGCCCCTGGGCGGTGACGAGGGGCGCGACCGAGCCTCGCACCCATTTGCCTTGATAATCAGCCCAATCATCCCATTTACCGTCGGCATGGCGGGTCCGGCCCCGTACGCCGACCCCGAACCGGGTGGCGACGACGTGGAGCGATCCGGAGCCGTCGGGCACCACCATCGGGTCCCCCGGCGGGGGCTGGGACTCCGCCTCCCCCTCCGGCTCGGGGAAGGGATTGCCCACCGCACGCCAGTCGCTGAGCGGGCGTCCGGTCTGGTACTGGGCGGCGATGACGAACTCGCGGCCGCCCGGCGCCCCGTCCCGGTGACGGGTGCCGGCGAACCAGACGAACCCGCCGGAATCCTGGGCCAGGGTGAACCGGCCCGCCCAGCCCTCCACGGGGAAGAGGTCGGGACCCTGCCAGAGGTCCGAGCCGGGCGCCGACTCGGTCCAGCGCACCAGGCCCTCGGAACAGCTCGCGTAGGCGGTCAGCCGGCCGTCCCGCCCGAGGCGGAGCCACCCCCGGGCCGCGAGTCCGCCGTCGGCCGCCGCGGCTATCTCGGAGCCCGGAACCGCGGGCGTGGCGGAGGTGACGCCCCGGCCCGTTTCCGCACGTTCGCGTCGCGCCATGCCCTGCCCACTCCTGCCCGTTCTCGCCTGTTTTGCCCGACCTGGCCCGGCGGGCCGTGGGACAACTTACGGCAGGGCGCCGACCGATCGCCGCCAGGGGCGGACGTCCGGGACGGCCCCGGCCCGGTGCAATCTAGCCTGCCCGCGCCGTCACCACGGAGGCGGACCCATCGATTCCGCGGCCGGCGCACCGCCCCGGGACCCGATCACCCGCCGCGGGCTGCCACCGTTGCCGGCCCCAGGGCATTGTCAGACCCCCGGGAGAGGATCACCTCATGACGATCCTTCCCGCCGAAGAGGCGCTGTCCAGCATGCCCGGCCTGCCCAGCCTGTCCGGCCACGCCGACTACCGTGCCGCGCTGCAGCAGTTGCGCGAGGCGTCCCACGCCTACTACGGCGGGGAGAACACCTCGCTGGACGACGCCACTTACGACCGGCTGCGCCTTTCCGTGCTCGCCTGGGAGGCGGAGCACCCGGACGAGGTCGCCGAGGACTCCCCGACCGGCCTGGTCGGCGACGGTGCGGCCCCGGTCGGCGACATAGCGCACACCACCCGGCTGCTCAGCCTCGACAACGTCTTCGACCCGGCGGGCCTGGTCGCCTGGGAGGCCTCGCTCCAGCGCCGTCTGGGCCACGCGCCCGCGGGCGGGTTCACGGTCGAGCCGAAGATGGACGGAGCGGCCGTCGCCGCCCGCTACCGCGCCGGGCGGCTGGAGCAGATCATCACCCGCGGCAACGGCACGCACGGCGAGGACGTCAGCCACGTCATCGGCACCATCGAGGGCCTGCCCGGGCACCTGCCCGTGCCGGCCACGTTCGAGGTGCGCGGCGAGGTCCTGTTCACGCAGGCGCAGTTCGAGACCGCGAACGAGGTCCGCACCGCGCACGGCGCGCAGGTCTTCGCGAACCCGCGCAACGGCACGGCCGGCACCCTGCGCGCGAAGGACCGCCCCTACCGCCTCGCGATGACGTTCTGGGCGTACGGGGCGGTCGAACTCGACGGCGTCGGCTTCGTCCCCGCCGGGGCCACGCACGCCGAGGTCCTGGCCGCCGTCGCCGAGGCCGGTGTGCAGACCACGGCCGGCACGCCGGCCGGTCTGCACGTGGTCGCGACCCTCTCCGAGGCGCAGCAGAAGGTCGACGAGATCGCCGCGCTGCGCCCCGGCCTGCCGTTCGGCATCGACGGGGTCGTGATCAAGGCGAACGACGTGGCCGAGCAGGCAGCGGCCGGGTTGGGCAGCAGGTTCCCGTACTGGGCGATCGCCTTCAAACTCCCGGCGGTCGAGCGGCAGACGGTGCTGAAGGACGTGGTCTGGGACGTGGGCCGGACCGGCGTGCTGGCCCCGACGGCCGTCCTCGAACCGGTGGACATCGACGGGTCCACCGTCACCCGGGCCACCCTGCACAACCCCGCGGACATCCGCCGCCGCGACCTCCACATAGGCGACACCGTGACGGTCTACAAGGCGGGCGACATCATCCCGCGTGTGCAGGCCGCCGTCATTGGCCGCCGCCCGGCCGGGGCGCAGGAGGTGCCGCTGCCCACGGCCTGTCCGAACTGCGGCGGGGAGATCAACAAGGAACAGGAGCGGTGGCGCTGCGCGCAGGGCTCCGGGTGCGCGCTGCCCGCGCTGATCGAGTACGCCGCCGGACGCGACATGCTCGACATCGACGGCCTGGGCAGGACGTACGTCAACGCCCTGATCGAGTCCGGTGACGTCACCGACGTCGCCGACCTGTTCACCCTGACCGAGGAGCAGCTCACCGCCGCGTCCGGGAGCGCCAAGCGCGGCGCGAAGCTGGCCGAGCAGATCGCGGCGGCCAAGTCCCGCCCGCTCAGCCGCGTCTTCTGCGCCCTCGGCGTGCTCGGCACCGGGCGCAGCATGTCCCGCCGCATCGCCGCGCACTTCGGCACGATGGACGCCGTCCGGCAGGCCGACGCGGCCGCGATGCAGGAAGTCGAGGGCATCGGGCCGGAGAAGGCCCCGGTCGTCGTCGAGCAGGTCGCCTCGCTGGCCGCGGTCATCGACAAACTGGCCGCGGCCGGGGTCAACATGACGGAGCCGCAGCAGCCGCGGGAGGCCGTGGAGGGCCCGCTGGCGGGCAAGACCGTGGTCGTCACCGGCAAGATGAGCGGACCGCTGGAGAACATGGCGCGCTCGGAGATGAACGCACTGGTCGAGAAGGCCGGTGGCAAGGCGGGCAGCAGCGTCAACTCCAGGACCGCCTACCTGGTCTGCGCGCCGGCCGCGAGCGGCAAGCCGAGCTCCAAGGCCGTCAAGGCGGCGGAGCTGGGCGTCACGGTCCTCACCCCGGAGGAGTTCGCCGAGCTCGTCTCCGACTGCCTGGGCTGAACGGGAGGGCGGCGCCCTCCCGACCGGCGCGGCCGCTGCCGCGCCGGGGCCCGTCAGTACACGAGCTTGTAGCTCACGTCCTTGGGGACCGGGGCCGGGGCGGTGTCCGTGTAGAGCAGCCGGATCGTGGTGAAGCGCCGGAGGTCTGGACGGTCCGGCCAGGGCTCCGGGTTGCTGAGGGTCACCGTCACCGGGTAGGACCGGAAGCGGCCCGCCGCGCAGTAGGGCTTGCAGTCGTTCACCATGTCGGTGCCCGTGGCCGTCGCGGTCTGCGGCCCCCAGGTGTCCCAGCGGAGCCGTACGAGGCGGTTGTTGCCGTCGCCACAGGCCAGCAGGTACTCCTCGGGGCGCACCTGGGCCTTCGAGAAGCAGTCAACGACCACGACCGGATCCGGTGTGGGGGCCGGCAGGGCCCGGGGCTGCGCGGAGGCCGGTACGGTGCCCGCTGCGAGAGCCGCGGCCGCGCAGAGCAGGGTGGCGGTCCGCACCCTGGTCCAGGGGCCACGGACGCGCCGGCCGTCTCCTGATGCGTCCACGACGTCCTCCTCGCCCGTCGGTCCCAGCCTCGGCGCTGAGATCATGCCCAGCTTCCCCCATCCGGACGAGCCTCGCATCCGCAGGACCCGCGGGCGGAAGGGTTCCGGGGCCGTCCTACGCGTACTACCTGGGGAGTACGCGCAAGACGCTACGCCGGGGTGACGCGGGTGACGGCGGGTGCGGTCTAGCGTGGCCGTATGGACGAGCTGCGCGAGCGCCCGGGTCCCCCGTGGCGGAGGTGGGTGGAGCGGACCGGGCGGGGCCCGGCCTGGCGCTCATCGCTGCTCGTGGCCGTCTTCGCTCAGGTCGGTGCCGGGTGGGCGGCGCACGCGCAGAGCGGGCGGGTGGCGCTGGACGGCTTCGCGCGGCTCCTGCTGCTGCTCGGGCCCGCCCTCCTCGTGGCACGGCACCGCCATCCGGTGGCCGTGGTGTACGCGGTCAGCGTGGTCACCCTGGTCTATGTCGGCGCCGGGTACCCCTACGGTCCCGTCTTCCTCAGCCTGGCCGTGGCCTGCTTCGCCGCCGTCGTCGCCGGCCGTCGCCGGGCCGCCTGGGGCGCCGTCGGCCTGCTCTGGGCTGGGCACCTGCTGATCGGCCACTGGCTGTACCGGTGGCTCCCGCCCGCCGGGGACGGGCCGGCGCCCTGGTCGCAGGAGGTGGCCATCACCGCGTGGGTCCTCGCGATCCTGGCCGTGTCCGAGCTGGTCCGCCTGCGCCGGGAGCAGTGGGCCCGCGAGCGGGCCGAGCGCCGGGCGGCCGAGAGACGCCGGGTGGACGAGGAGCGGCTGCGGATCGCCCGTGAACTGCACGACGTCCTCGCCCACAGCATCTCGGTGATCAATGTCCAGGCAGGCGTCGGGCTGGCCCTGCTCGACTCCGACCCCGAGCAGGCCCGTACGGCGCTGACCACCATCAAGGCGGCCAGCAAGGAGGCCCTGGGCGAGGTCCGGCAGGTCCTCGACACCCTGCGCGCCCCTGGCGAGGCGCCGCGCACCCCCGCTCCGGGCCTCGACCGGCTCGACGAGCTCGTCGAGCAGGCTGCGGCGGCCGGGCTCACCGTGGACGTCACGGCCGAGGGAGAGGCCCGGGCGCTGGCGCCCGGCGTGGATCTGGCCGCCTTCCGCATCCTGCAGGAAGCGCTGACCAATGTCGTACGGCACTCCGGTGCGCGCACGGCGCGCATCCGCCTCGTCTGGCGGCCGCGCGCCCTGGAACTGCGCGTGGAGGACGAGGGCCCGGCCGCGGGCGGCGCCTCGGACGGCAGCGGCAACGGTCTCGTCGGGATGCGCGAGCGGGCCTCGGCCCTGGGGGGCGGCATCGAGGCCGGACCGCTTCCGGACGGCGGCTTCCGGGTGGTCGCGAGGCTCCCGCTGACGGCCTCGGCCGGCGGGGAAGGGGAGGGCGCGTGATCCGCGTGCTGCTGGCCGACGACCAGCTCCTCGTCCGGGCCGGGTTCCGGGCACTGCTCGGCGCCCAGCCCGACATCGAGGTGGTGGGCGAGGCCGCCGACGGTGCGGAGGCCGTGCGCCTGGTGCGGGAGCTGCTGCCCGACGTGGTGCTCATGGACATCCGGATGCCGGTGCTGGACGGGCTCGAAGCCACCCGCAGGATCACCGAGGACGAGGGGCCGGCCGCCGTGAAGGTGGTCATGCTCACCACCTTCGAGCTCGACGAGTACGTCTTCGAGGCGATCCGGTCCGGTGCCTCCGGCTTCCTGGTCAAGGACACCGAGCCGGAGGAACTGCTGCGCGCGGTGCGGGCGGTGGTCGCGGGCGACGCCCTGCTGTCCCCCGGGGTCACGCGCCGCCTGATCGCGGAGTTCGCGGCCCGCTCGAAACAGCCGGCCGCGGCGGCGGAGCTGGGCCGGCTCACCGAGCGGGAGCGGGAGGTGATGGCTTTGGTGGGCATGGGCCTGTCCAACGAGGAGATCGCCCGCCGGCTGGTCGTCAGCCCGCTGACCGCGAAGACCCACGTCAGCCGGACCATGGTCAAGCTCGGCGCCCGGGACCGCGCCCAGCTGGTCGTCCTGGCCTACGAGTCCGGGCTGGTCCGGCCCGGCTGGCTCGGCTGACCCGGCTGACCCGGTGCCCGCGGCTGACCCGGCGCCCGCGGCCGTACTCCCGGGGAAGTACCCCCGGTGCAGCCGGCCGTACGACGACCCGGCACCCCTCCCGGAGCCAGTCTCGGAGTGAGACGAAGAGTCCACGATTCCGAGGAGCTGAACCGAGATGAACACCTTCACCACCCTCGCGTACGACGGGCCGGGCCCGTGGGTGCTGTTCTTCCCGCTGATCTGGGCGGCGGTCGTCATCGGCGTCGTCACCGTGCTGCGCCGCACCGTGTGGCGCGGCCGCCGGGCCCCGTGGCAGAACCGGGCGGCGGCGTACGGCGAGCACTCGCCGATCGCGATCGTGGGGCGGCGCTTCGCCTCGGGCGAGATCGACGAGGACGAGTACTGGCGGCGCCTGTCCGTCCTGGACGAGCAGTTCGGCCGCACCCTCAAGGACGGCCCGGCCTGAACGCACGGGGCGGGCGGTGGCGGGATCTCCCCCCGGTGATCCCGCCACCGCCCGGAAGTGCCCGGCCGGCCCCCGGCCTCAGCGGCCGGGCGCCGGCTCGTCGGCCGCGCGGAAGGGTGCGAAGCCCCGGTTGTCCTTGCAGCCGAGGTTCTCGTAGCTGTTGACCTTGGTCACCGGGTCGGTGCCGATCAGGCGGATCTTGCAGGCCTGCTTGATGAACCGTCCCTCGACCCCGCCGGGGAAGTCGATCTCCTTGTTCCAGAGGTAGGGCGATTCGTACTGGTTGGCCCAGGCGGTGGAGTTCACGTCGATGCCGCCCGGGGCCTCGATCTCGTAGACCCATCCCGTCTTGGCCGCGCCGTAGGTGGCGAACTTCTCGGCCACCCACTTCTCGCAACTGGTGCTGAGGTGGGCGCTGGTCTGGCCGCCGCCCTTGACGATGTACTCGGCCAGCGGGGTCAGCTGGTCGCCGCGCGGGGTGAAGCCCGCCCGGAAGAGGTCCTCGACGTTCTCGCGGGTGTCTCCGCGCCAGAGGGTGTTGTCGTCGACGCGCCAGTGCCAGTTCTCGGCCTTCGCCGCGGCCTCGACGGCGTAGGCGATGAACGGGTTGGTGGTGGTGCTGAACCAGTCCCACGAGTCGAACTCGGCCACGGGCCCGCAGGGGCCGGTGTCCGGGGCGGGTGCGGGGAGGCCGGGTGCGGGGAGGCCTGGCGCGGGGAGGGCACGTGCCGGGGCTGAAGGTGCGGGGGCGGAAGGTGCGGCGGTGGCCGGGGAGATGGTGGCGGCGGAGGCGAGCGAGGCGGCGGCGAGGACCTGCAGGGCGGCCTTCAGCATGATGAGTGCCCATCAGTTGATCAACATGACGGCCCCTTTATAGCGACATGTCGCAGCACGGATCGAGGGTGGCGAAAGGTGATCACCCGGACGAGTGGGGCGGGCGGACCGGCGCGGACCGCTCCTCGGAGGATTCGGCGAGGACGGACTCGGCGACCGCGGTGCGGGCGTAGAGCACGGAGCGGCCGGCCCGGTGCGCGCTGACGAATCCCGCGGCGCGCAGCGCGGTGAGGCACTGCGAGACCCCGGCCGCCGAGAGCCCGGTGCGCCGGGCCAGTTCGGTGGTGGACGCCGGGGACTCCAGCTCGGCCAGCAGCAGGGTCCGGGAGCGGCCGAGGACGGCGGCAAGGGCCTCGGTCCGGGCGGCGGGCCTGGGTTCCCAGAGCGCACCCGTACCGCGCGCCGGGTAGGCGAGTTGCGGCGGTTCGGGCGGCGTCACGCGGGTGAACGGGACCGGCCCGGTGAAGACCGAGGGGATCAGCAGCAGGCCCGCGCCCGCCGTCCCGCGGGACAGAGGCCGGTGCCGGCGCGCCAGCCGGAGCGCGTTGTCGTCCCAGCTCACCGACGGGTGCAGATCGTTGAAGAGCCGGCCCGCGCCGTGCTCGGCGACCTGCCGGGCCCGGTGGAAGACGTCGGCGTCGAGAACGGCGCGGATCCGCGCCCAGTAGGGCGCCAGCGCCAGCTCCCAGTAGGTCTCGATCTCCTCGGCGACCCGCGCCAGGCGGGCCTCCGGTTCGGCGTACAGGCTCCGGGCCCGGGGGCCGAGACCGCCCTGCTCGCGCCGGAGGCGGTCGAGGTCCCGGCGCACCTGTGCGGTGGGCGAGGCCCGGATCCCGGCCAGTTCCTCCGCCAGGGCGGGAGCCGGCCCGGCGGGAGCCGGATTGAGGAAATCGGGAACGTACCCCGAGGGCGGGATCAGCTCGGCCAGCCAGCCCCGGTCGAGGCCGGCGGCCGCCAGCCGTGGCCGCACCTGTGCGATCCAGGGCCGGTGTACGGGGGACGCGGCGCCGGAGCGCAGCAGCCGGAAGCTCGGGCCGACCTCCCACATCGGCGAGACGGCGAACCGCATCTGCGCCAGATCGCTCACCGAGAACGTCAGCTCCGCCAGCACCGCCCTGCCCTCCCCCGAGGATTCACACATGTCCTAATCAATGGCCCGGCAGCCTATACGGCGGAGAACATCCTGGGCATGACCTCACCCTCACAGATGATGACCGCGGCCGCCGCGGCAGGTACTTGGACACTCGGCGACCTGGAGATCAACCGGATCGGGTTCGGCGCTATGCGTCTGACGCAGCGCGGCGAGGCGTTCGCGGACGACGCGGTGCCCAGCGACCGGGGCCGGGCGATCCGCGTGCTGCGCCGGGCCGTCGAGCTCGGGGTGAACCACATCGACACCGCCGCCTTCTACTTCTCCCCCCTGCGCTCCGCCAACGAACTGATCGGCCGGGCACTGGCCCCCTACCCGGAGGACCTCGTCATCACCACCAAGGTCGGGCCGGGCCGGGACCCGTCCGGCGCGTGGATCCCCCATGCCACCGCCCGGCAGCTGCGCGGCCAGGTCGAGGAGAACCTGCGCCAGCTGGGCCGCGACCACCTCGACGTGGTGAACCTGCGCGTCGTCGGGTCCGATTCCATCGCCGAGCGCTTCGGGGCGCTCGCCGAGCTGCGCGAGGCGGGGCTCGTCCGTCATCTGGGCATCTCCAATGTCACCCCCGCACACCTCGACGAGGCGCGGGCCATCGCGCCGGTCGTGTGCGTGCAGAACATGTACGGGATCGGGGTGCGGCCCGAGCACGACGCGTTCCTGCGCACCTGCGGCGAACTGGGGGTCGCCTTCGTCCCCTTCTACTCCATCGCCGGCGACGGGCGGCAGGCGGGCGCGAGCGGGGCCGAGCAGGAGGAGGTGCTCGCCGTCGCACGGGCACACGGCGCGAGCCCGGCACAGGTGCGGCTGGCGTGGACCCTGCAGCGGGGGCCGCACGTGCTGGCGATCCCCGGTACCGGCGATCCGGATCACCTGGAGGCGAACGTGGCGGCGGGCGCGGTTCGCCTGACGGCGGAGGACCTGGCCTTGCTGGACGCCCTCCACCGCAGGGGGGCGTGAGCGGCTCGGCTGCGGCTCGGCTGCGCCGCTCGGCCGGGGTGGGTTGGCCCGGGGCGGCGGGCTTCGGCGGTGCGGGTGGGGACGGGCGCGGCGGTGGCCTTGCCGGCCGGGGTGCGATGCGGAGGCCGGTGCATCGGTGCGGCCTGGGCCGGGCCGGTTGGCTGCGCCGCTCGGGCGGGGTCGGAGGGGTGGGGCCGGGTGTGTTCCGGGGCGTCTCCTCGGGCGTCGAACGTGTCGGGGGGTCGGAGGGCCGGGGCACCTTGCGTTCGACGCCCTGCGGGGAGCGCCCCTGCACACACCCGTCCCCTGCCCAACCGGCAAACTTCAGCCCCGCCGCACAATCCAGCCCCTCCGGCGTTTGAGGAGTGGGGGTCCCCCCGGACGGAGTCTGGGGGAGGGTCCGGGGCGGAGCCCCGGTCTTTGAGCCGCGCCAGCCCACCCCGCCAGAGCCGCCCTGGGGGTCGGCGGGCCGGGGCACCTTGCGTTCGGCGTCCTGTGGGGAGCGTCCCGGTGGGAGCGTCGGGGTCAGGTTATGGGAGGTCCTCGGTGGGTGGGTCGGCTTCGTACACGTGGGGGGTGTCCGCGTCCCACTCCACCAGTTCGGTGCCGCCGAGGACCACCTCGTCGGGGTCCGGCATGCCGGCCCGCCGCAGGAACTCGATGACGTCCTCGTCCGAGCGGGCCAGGCCGAGGGCCTGCTCTCCGCTCGCGGTCCGCAGGGTCACCTGCCGGCCTCCCGACGGGAAGATCCGGTGTACGACGACGGGCGCATGACGCATACCCACAGCCTCGCCCCCTCGGCTCGGCCCGGCACCCCGGGGGGTCAGGACGTACGGCCGACCGTGGCGGCACCGTCCGCCGCCGCGGGGATGCGGAACATCGAGGGATCGGGGTAGGTCGCCTTCTCCGCCTGCAGGACCTCTTCTATCTCGGCCCTGAAGACGGGCTCGAAGAAGTCGGCGTCCAGCAGCAGGCGCAGCCCCCGTACGGTCGGTTCGAGCAGCGGCCGGGCCATGCGGGCGCCGCCGCCGGAGATGCCGGTGAATCCGGTCCGGGCGGTCGCCGATCTGCCGCCCACGCGTTCCTCGAAGCCCGCGGTCGCGTAGCCGACGACCAGCGCCAGCTCGGTGAGGAACTTCCGGGTCCCGAGAGCCATCTCCTCGGCTCCCTGCAGTGTCTGGACGGAGCCGCCGGCGACCTTGAAGTCGTCGCTGTTCCGCTTGAGGCCGCGCGCCTCGTACGTGGCGCGCGCCTCCTCGAAGAGCCGTCCCGCCTCGTCGACCGCCTTCATCGCCGCCACCAGCTGGTCGATGTCGATCTCGCGCTTCACGCTGCCTCCCGATCCGGAACCCATGGTGCTCAGACCGTAGGAGGCAAAGCGTCCGCTGCGGAACACCCGTGCGGCGGTCAGATCCGGAGCCCTCCGGAGCCCCCGCGGACCCCTCCTCCGGCGGTGGCTCCAACTCGCCATGCCCTCTTGTGACTTGAGGCCAGTGTCTCAACAATGCACATGACAACCGAAGGATCTTCGGTCGCATTGTCATCAGAGGGGAACCCCCACATGAAAAAGCCTCTCGTCGGTGCCTTACTCTCGCTGCTCCTGATGGGAGCAGCGGCATCCCCGGCCGCCGCCGCACCCCCGGCGACCGCTGTCGCCGTCAACTTCGCCGGGACCGTGGCCCTCAGCAACTGTTCCGGCTCCGTCGTCCGCGCGCCCGCCTCCCAGCCGAACGACCCCGCGCTCGTCCTGTCCAACGGGCACTGCCTGGAGACCGGCTTCCCGGCCGCCGGTGAGGTCGTCAAGGACCGGCCGTCCTCGCGCTCCTTCTCGCTGCTCAACGCGTCGGGTTCGAAGGTCGCGACCCTGCGGGCCAGCAAGATCGCGTACGGGACGATGACCGACACGGACGTCTCGATCTACCAGCTCACCAAGACCTACGCCCAGATCCAGAGCCAGTACGGCATCACCGCGCTGACCCTGAACGACGTGCGCCCGGCGCAGGGCTCGGCGATCAAGGTGGTCTCCGGCTACTGGAAGCGGATCTACAGCTGCAACGTGGACGGCTTCGCCCACCTCCTCAAGGAGGGCGACTGGACCTGGAAGGACTCGGTCCGCTACACCCCGTCCTGCAACACCATCGGCGGCACCTCCGGCTCGCCGGTGATCGACACGACGACCGGCAAGGTCGTCGCCGTCAACAACACGGGCAACGAGGACGGCGGGCGCTGCACGGTGAACAACCCGTGCGAGGTCGACCAGAACGGCACCGTAACGGTCCGCCAGGGCATCAACTACGCCCAGCAGACGTACACCATCGTCCCCTGCATAGGCCCCGGCAACAAGATCGACCTGAACCGCCCGGGCTGCCTGCTGCCGAAGCCGTAGCCGCGGTTCCGGCTCCGCGTACGTCCCCGCCCGACCCGAAAAGCCCCACGGCCGGGCCCCGGGCGGGGATACTCGGACGCGTGGAACTGCACATCGATCACCGCTGGTTGCTGGAGCGGCAGGAGGCGCTGTTCAAGGACGTGGAGGTGGCCGACCACTCCGCCCTGGTCGCCGCCGTCGCCCGGCACCGGGTGAACACGCCCAGCCTGGAAGTGGACGACCCCGACGCCTACTGGCGTGCGGCCGCGCTGCTCGACGCGATCGTCCTGCTCCGGCCGCTCCCCGACTCCAACGAGTACTTCGCCTACGGGGTCGCCGTCGCGTACATCGAGGCCTCCGGTGAAGCGGTGGAGGCCTCCTACGAGCAGTGGCGCGACCTGATCACCGACATCCGCATGCTCCGCGTGAGCGTCTACGACGTGGCCGCGCGGCTCCGCTCCTGGCAGCCCGCGTAACCGCCGGCCCGGGCCCTCAGCGCCTGCGCTGGGCGGGGGTGCCGACCAGGAGCGCGTCCGAGACCAGGCGCGCGCCTCGGGCGAGCCGGCTCAGCTGCTCGAGCTCCAGGGCGTACATCCTGATCGAGTTCTCGATGACCGTCTCGGCTATGCCCATCGTCGGCAGCTCGGCCCGGCTGGTCTGCAGGGCCGCCCGCACCGCGCGCATCTCGTGCTGCAGCTGGAGCTGGACGTGCCGGGCCAGGAGCGCGTGGTGGCGGGTGAGCGTGAGGTAGCCGCCGTAGCGGGCCGGGAGGAGGTCCCTCAGCCAGCGCGTCGCCGTGCGCTCCCAGTCGTGCGTTCCGGGCGCCTTGACCTGCAGGGGCCAGTCCGGGCTGAGCGTAAACGTGGCCGTCTGGGGCATTCTCGTCACTTCCGAATGGTGTCGAAGCTCTGATCGAGACGTTCTTGGGGGCGGCCTCGGCCCAGGGGTTGACCGAGGCCGCCATGGGCGCTCTGCGGGATCCGAAAGCCTGGACTCGACGCGCGGCCGCGACGTGAGGAGGTTCGTCGTGCCGTGCGTACGTTCGAGAGGACGTGGGGTCGCCCTCCTTGGCATCTGGTGGATCCGGAGCGCCGTCGTCAGTAAACATATATACCGTCGAGTAAGCAAGAGTATGAAAAATTTCATGCACATCGAAGGCTGAATATCCCCTGGTGGAGCGGGCCGGATCCGCGCTACAGGAAGAAGCCGTGATGGTGGGCGACCTGCTCGTAGTCCTCCAGGCGCGCCTGCGTCCGCTCGGGGTCCGCGTCCGCCATGGACTGGAGCAGGGCCGCGGAGAGCATCCCGGGCGCCGCGTACGAGTCGAACACCAGCCGGGATCCGGTCCCCGCCGTCAGGGCCACGTCCGCCTCGTCCACCAGCGGCCCCAGGGTGGGGTCCGTGATCAGGACCACGCGCAGCCCCGTACTGCGGGCGGCCCGGATGGCGGCCAGGGTCTCCTTCGCGTGCCGCGGCATGGCGAAGGCGAGGACCCAGGTTCCGCCGGCCGCCCTGGACTGGAGCAGCGCGTCGAAGGCGACGCTCCCGCCCCGGGTCACGAGCCGGACGTCGGGGTGGATGCGCCGGGCCGCGTACGCGAAGTACTCCGCCAGGGAGACCGAGATGCGCAGTCCGAGGATGGTCAGGGGCACCGAGGCCGCCAGTTCCCGGCCGATGTCCAGCACCTGGTTGGTGTCGGCGAGCAGCCGGCGCACGTTCTCCAGGTTCTCGATCTCGGCGTCCACGGCCGCCTGCAGCTCGTTGCGGCGGATCTGCTCGCGGGTGTCCGGGGCCCCGGCGACCGCGCTCAGCGCGATCGGCTGGAGCACGTCGCGCAGGGCGGGGTAGCCGCTGAATCCGAGGGAGGACGCGAAGCGGGTCACGGAGGGCTGGCTGACGCCCACCCGCTCGGCGAGCTCGGTGATCGAGAGGAAGGCGGCCTCGGTGAGGTGGTCGATCAGGTACTGGGCGATGCGGCGCTGGCCCGGCGAGAGGCGCCGGCCGTCGAAAAGGGCGAGGAGCCGGTCGGCCGGGGGGCGGACCTCTTCCGACGACTGGCCGCTCGGCTTGATCGCGGCCGCCTGCGCGCGTGCCTGCTGCCCCGATGACACCGGAGGGCCTCCTTCTCATGTCACTCGCGTTCCAACATAGCTCACGCCCCGTGGTCGTTGATGATCAGTCCTCGGCCCGGGCGGTCACCGGGGCGTCCGTGCGGTCGCCGAGGAATTCGTACCAGCAGTGCCGCAGGTGCAGGTAGCGGGTGTCGGCTTCGGTGAGGGCGAGGAAGGCGCCGATCGTGGAGGTCAGCCGATCGGCGAGGCCCCGGTCGGCGAGGGCGCCGTTCTCGGAGAACGCGTGGTGGGCGTTGGCCAGGCTGAACATGTCGGGGTAGACGCGGGCTCCGAGGTGCTCCAGCGGGACCCGCAGCGCCCACAGTCCGCGGTTGCCGCCGACCATCGACGGCGAGGCCGAGAGCAGCAGGGTCTGCTTGTCCTTGAAGGGCTGGGGGCGGCGGCGCGAGACCCAGTCGACGGCGTTCTTCAGCGCGCCCGGGACGGAGGCGTTGTACTCGGGCGAGGCGATGACCAGCGCCTGCGCGGCCTCGATCCGCTCGCACAGGGCCAGGGCCCCCTTCGGCACCCCCTCGTCGGCCTCCGCGTCGCCGTCGTACAGCGGCATGGGGAAGTCGGCGAGGGTGGCGGCGTCCGCGACGGCGCCGGCCCTGGCCACCTGGGCGGCGGCCAGGGACGCGAGCCGGGCGTTGACCGAGCCGGTGCGCGAGGACCCGGACAGGACGAGCACGCGCAGGGAGGAATGGGAGAACGTGTCCTCGTGCGGGCGGGCCGGGTCCGCCGGGAAGTGGTCGGTGTCGGTCGGGTTCATTCCGTCTCCCTGCTGTGGGCTGTTTCGGACTCCGGATACGGGGATCGTCGGCGGGCCACGCGCGGCGGGACCCGCACACACCGGTGTGCGGGTCCCGTCCGGGCCGCCGGGTCACTTCGCGCCGGGGTTCTCCCAGCGGTAGAACTCGTGGGCCATCGCGTCCTTCGGACTGCGCCAGGTCTCCGGGTTGTGCGGGCTGATGTAGGCCGTCAGCCGGTCGCTGAGGTCCCGGAACTCGGGGTGGTCGGTGACCTTCGCGATCGCCGGGCCGGGCGGCCGGTCCGATTCGATCAGGTGCAGGTAGACGTCGCCGAACTGGAAGAGGCTGCGGCGCGTGACCCCTACGAGGTGCGGCAGTTCGCCCGCGTCCGAGCCCGCGAAGAGCTCGGCGATGTCGGGCGCCGACCCCGGCGCCATGCGGGCGACGATGAGCGCGCGGTGCGGCTGGTTCATCCGGGTGCCTGCCTTTCGTTTCAGAGACGGCTGACGGCCGGGGTGCGGTTCTCGCGCTCGCGCTGCTCGATCTTGTCGCGGATGAGCGCCATCTGGATCGGGGAGTTGCGGTTGATGTTGTCGGTCATCCACGCGTCGTCCACCGGCGCGTCGGGCTTCATCGCGAAGTCCTGGGTCCACTTCATCCGGGTGCCGCCGGGCACCTTGAAGTACTGCCAGTGGATGTCCATGTGGGCGAAGGGGCCCGTTTCCACGCGCCGGGCGCGGACGGTGAGGCTCTTGCGGTCGACGGTCCGCTCGGAGACCCAGCTCCAGACCTTGCCGTTCTCGTCGGGGTGCATGGTCAGGCGGAACCGGGTGGTGTCGCCCTGCTGGTCGATGATCTCCAGCGAGGCGTACTCGCTGAACAGCTGCGGCCAGTTCGGGAGGTCGTTGGTCATCTCCCACACGACGTCCACGGGCGCGTTGACGGTGATCTCGTTCTCGGTGTGTCCTGGCATGTCAGGCTCCGGTCATCAGGCTGTTGTTGACGAGGTCGAGGAATTCCCCGGGGGTCTTGCACCGCTCGGCGTCGGTGGGCAGGGCCCGCCCGCGCCGGTTCTCCAGTTCGCCGACGATCCCGAGCAGGCCCAGCGAATCGAGGCCGTACTCGTCGAAGGCGGAGTCCGGACGGCTCGCCATCTCGCGGGGATCGACGGTGATTCCGGCGGTCTTCATCAGCACCGCCAGTTCCTCCAGGGTCAGTCGGTCGGACATCTGGCTTCTCTCTTCTCCGGGGGCGCTACTTGGTCGCCGGCGAGCCCTTGCGCAGGACGAGCGCGGAGTTCGATCCCATCCGGCCGCGGCTCAGCACGAGCGCGGTGTGCAGCTCCGCGGGGCGGGCGCTGCCGGTCACCACGTCGAGGTCGTGGCACACGTCGTAGACGTTCGGGGTCGGCGGGACGACTCCGTGCTCCAGGGCCAGGACGGCGGCCGCGGTGTCGAGGGCGGGCGCCGCGCAGTACGCCCTGCCGGTACCGGACTTGGGAGCCGTGACCGGCACCTTCCGCCCGTACGCGCCGAGGGCGTCGGCGAGGGCCGCGGCCTCGGCCGCGTCCGCCTCCGGGGTTCCCAGGGCGTCGGCGAAGACCACGTCGATCTCCTCCGGCGCGCAGCCGGCCTCCCGGAGCGCGCCCCGGATGGCGTGGGCCAGTCCCTCGCCGGTCGCGTCCGGCCGCTGGGTGCCGGTGAAGGTCGCGGCGTGGCCGGCCAGGACGGCCCGGACCGTGGCGCCGCGGCGGCGGGCCTCGGCCTCGCCCTCGACGACGAACATCGCGCCGCCCTCGGCGGGGACGAATCCGCAGGCCTTGTCGGTGAACGGCCGGTAGGCGCGCTCGGGGTCGTCCCCGGTGCTGAGCCCCTCGTACTCCAGCTGGCAGACGATGGAGTACGGCGCGAGGGGCGCCTCCGTCGCCCCGGCCAGCATGGCCCGGCTGCCCTGGCGGATCGCCCGGACCGCGTGCGCGAAGGCGTCCAGTCCGCCCGCCTCGTCGCTGCAGACGACCCCGCAGGGGCCCTTCAGCCCGCGGCGGATGGAGATTTGGCCGGTGCTGGCGGCGTAGAACCAGGCGATCGACTGGTACGGGCCCACGAAGCGCGGTCCCTGTTCCCAGAGGTGCTGCAGCTCGCGCTGGCCGAACTCGCCGCCGCCGGAACCCGCGGCGGTGACGACGCCGACGGAGAAGGGATCGCCCTCGTAGTCGGCCCGGCCGAGCCGGGCGTCCTCCAGGGCGAGGTCGGCGGCGGCCAGGGCGTGGTGGGTGAACCGGTCGGTCTGGACGAGGAAGCGGTCCTCGACCATGCCGCCGGGGTCGAAGCCCCGTACCTCGCCGGCGACGCGCAGCGGCAGGTGCTCGCACCCCGCCCGGGTGACGCGGTCCAGCACGCTGACCCCGGACTGGGTCGCCTTCCAGAAGGCGTCGGCGCCCACGCCGTTGGGCGCGATGACCCCGATGCCCGTGATGACCGTACGGCTGGTCACGAGACCTCCTCCTTCGGCCGGGTCATGACGACGGCGGACTGGAAGCCGCCGAAGCCGCTGCCCACGGAGAGCACGTTGCGCAGTTTCCGGCCGCGGGCGACCTTGGGCACGTAGTCCAGGTCGCATTCGGGGTCGGGCGTCTCGTAGTTGGCGGTCGGCGGCACCACCTGGTGGACCATGGCGAGGACGCAGGCCGCGAGTTCTATGGCGCCGATGGCGCCGAGCGAGTGACCCACCATGGATTTGATGGAGGTCATCGGCGTCTTGTAGGCGTGGTCGCCCAGGACCCGCTTGACCGCCGCGGTCTCGTGGCGGTCGTTCTGCTTGGTCCCGGATCCGTGCGCGTTGACGTAGTCGATCTGGTCGGCGCCGACTCCGGCCTCGGCGAGGGCGGTTTCGATGGCCCGGGCCATCTCCAGGCCCTCGGCGGTCAGGCCGGTCATGTGGTGGGCGTTGCCGAAGGTGGCGTAGCCGCCGATCTCGCAGTAGACGGTCGCACCGCGGGCGCGGGCGTGTTCCAGCTCTTCGAGGACGAGGACGGCGCCGCCTTCGCCGAGGACGAACCCGTCCCGGTCGGCGTCGAACGGCCGCGAGGCGTGCGCCGGGTCGTCGTTGTTCGGCGAGGTGGCCTTGATGGCGTCGAAGCAGGCCACGGTGATGGGCGATATGGGTGAGTCGGAGGCGCCCGCGATGCAGACGTCCATCCGGCCCTCCGCGATGGAGTGGACGGCGTACCCGATGGCGTCGAGTCCCGAGGTGCAGCCGGTGGAGACCGTCTGGACCGGGCCCCGCGCACCGACCTCCTCCGCGACGGCGGAGGCGAGGGTGGCGGGCGTGAACGCGCGGTGCAGGTACGGGCCGGCCAGTTTGTGGTCCACGTCCCACCAGGAGCCGGACTGGCTCACGGCGACGTAGTCGTGCTCCAGCCGGGTGGTGCCTCCGACGGCCGTGCCGAGGGAGACGCCGGTCCGCCAGGCCTCGTCCGTGTCGAGGTCGAGTGCCGCGTCGCGGACGGCCTCACGGGCGGCGACCAGGGCGAACTGGATGTACCGGTCCGCCCGGGCCGCTTCGCCCTCGCCGAGGCCGTGCGCGGCGGGGTCGAAGTCGACCTCGGCGGCTATCCGGGAGCGGAAACCCTTCGGGTCGAAAAGGCTGATGCCGCGGGTCGCCGTACGGCCGTTGGAGAGCAGGTCCCAGAAGTCGCGGACGCCGATCCCGCCGGGCGCGACGACGCCGACTCCGGTGACGGCCACCCGTCGGCGGGTCACGAGACCGCTCCCGTTCGGTCCGGAGGCTGCTCCCAGGCGGTGCTCTCCGGGTGCGGGGCCTCCTCGGTGTCGACGTGGCCGAGTTCGGGACGCGGGGCGAGCGGGCCGAGGTGGAAGACCATGCGGGCCTCGGTGTCGCCGACGTTGCGGAAGCGGTGGCGCATGTTGAGGGGGACGAGCAGGCCCTGGTCGGTGCGCAGCGGGTGGGCCTCGCCGTCGAGGTCCACCTCCAGCCGGCCGGCGACCACGTACACGAACTCCTCGGAGTACGGGTGGTAGTGCTCGGCGATGGATTCCCCGGGGGCCATGATCGCCATGCCCATGAAGCCGCTGGTGGAACCCACCGACGTCGGGGTGAGCACGGCCCTCAGATCGCCACCGCGCCGGCGGTTGGGCGGCGTCTCGCTGAGGTCCACGATGCGTGGGCGCTGTCTGGTCATGGCGGGTTCCTCCTGGCGTGTGGGGAGAGCCTGGACGGGCATGGGGGTCGGGGCAGGGGGTGGAGCGAGGGGTGGAGAGGGGTGGTGCTCCGGATGGATTTCCCGGCGGGGATCAGGACTGCGCGGCTGCCCGGCGGTCGGTGATCAGGTTCATGGTGTGGTGCGCGGGGCGAACGCGCCCGCCGGGCGCGGCCGTCAGCCGGGCGAGCACCGCCGCCTTGCGCGGGCCCGAGACGCCGAAGGTGATGTCGGGCTGGGCGTCGAGCGGGCCGCGCACGTCGATGAGGCGGACGACGATGTCGTCACGCTGGAAGATGCTGCTGCTCCGTACGGGGCTCTTCGGGCGGTGCGCGGCCGCCTCGTCCTGCCGGGCGAGGAACTTGGCGAGCGCCACGCCGCAGCCGGGCTTGGCCTCGTAGAACAGCGCGTGCCGCTGCACGTCGGCGGAGTCGGACTCGGGTGCGGTGATGTGGTGGACCGCCGGGAGCGCGGCGCGCATGAAGAACATGCGCGCGGATTCCGGGTCGTTCAGGTTCCGGTCCTGTTCGAGGTAGGGGTTGATCGCCTCCTCCACCGCACGCACCTCGGGCTGCTCGGAGACGTGCCGCAGGGCCGTCACCAGGTCGCCCTGGACCTCCACCGTCCGTACGACCCGGTTGCCGTGCATGAAGAGCGAGGTGCGGCACAGGCGGGTGTGGGCGTCGACGCGGGCGGCCGGGGAGGCGTAGCTGGAGAGGATGGCCGCGACCTGCTTCTCGCTGCCCGGCTTGACGGTGAAGGTGAGGGCGTGGCGCACGATTCCGGCGCCCAGCCGGGGTGTGGCCTGCAGGCGCGCCGTGGTCGGGCGGGCGGCCTGGTCGTAGCCGCGGCCGGTCTCGCGCAGGACGGTGAACTTGAGCGGGCGCATGTTGCGCGCGCACGCGCCGAGCGGCTTCACCTGTTCGGCGTGGTGCTCGCTGTTGACCCATGCGAGGTACTGCGGGGCGCTCTCCCACTCACTGGTGATGAGCCACTGCGAGGGATCCTCGAAGGATTGGCACAGTTGATCGCTGATGTGGCCCGGGACCGACGCGATGTCGTGGCGGAGCTGTTCGTACGCCTCGAAGAACTGCTGCTGGGTCCCCTCGTGGAGATCCATCAGCAGGACGACCCGGAGCATGGAGCCGTCGAAGGCTGACTGCGACACCCGTTCGGACAGGGTGGTTGTCATCTACTCACTCCTTCATGAGGGGGTGGAGATCCATCGCGTACGGACCCCTCGTCCGTCACCGGTGGCGTCCGCCCGGGCCGGCGGCCGCCTCCATGGGAACGGCAGGCCGGCGCGTCTCAGGGGGAGCCGCTGTCGCTCATCGTCATCCGGGTGGCGACGTACCGCTACATGTCCGGATCAAGCGGGTGACAACCGGCGAATCAACTGGGCCTGATCGCGGATCGGGGGCATAAAGACTCCACTCCCCCACACAGAAAACAGGAGCCCGCAGCTGATGGAAGACAACGCCGATGTTCGCGTACCGGTTCTCGTCGTGGGCGGCTCCCTCGTGGGCCTGTCCACCTCGCTTTTCCTGAGCCGCCACGGAGTGAGGCACCTGCTCGTCGAGAAGCACTCCGGTACGTCCCCGCACCCGCGAGGCCGCGGCATCAACGCCCGGACGATGGAGCTGTTCCGCACGGCAGGGGCGGAGCGCGCGATCCGCCAGGCGGCGTCCGTACTGGAGGGCATTCAGGGCATTCTGCAGGCCCGGTCGCTGACCGACCGCAGCGACCACAACTGGCTGATCAAGTCGATCGATCCGTCGGGGGCGATCGCCCGTTTCAGCCCGACCGGCTGGTGCCTGTGCAGTCAGAACAACATCGAGCCGGTGCTGGCCGCTCAGAGCCGCGCGCAGGGCGCGGACGTGCGGTTCTCCACCGAACTGATGAGCTTCGACCAGGACGCCACCGGAGTGAGCGCCGTGGTGAAGGACCGGTTGACGGGCGAGCACAGCACGGTGCGCGCGGACTTCCTGATCGCGGCGGACGGGCCGCGCAGCCCCGTCAGGGAACAGCTGCGGATCCCCCAGACGGGTAACGGCGAGCTGTTCCACAACGTCAGCGTCACCTTCCGCTCGGAGCGGCTCGTCGAGGTGCTGGGCGACCTGCGGTTCATCGTCTGCTACCTGATGCGCCCGGGGGCGGACGGTGCGCTGCTGCCGGTGGACAACAACACGCAGTGGGTCTTCCACGCCCCGTGGCACCCGGACCAGGGCGAGACCCTGGAGGACTTCACCGACGAGCGGTGCGTGGACCAGATCCGCGACGCGATCGGCGTACCCGACCTGGACGTGGAGATCGGCGGCAAGGCGCCGTGGCACGCCGCCGAACGGGTGGCGGAGCGGTACTCGTCCGGTCGGGTGTTCCTCGCCGGGGACGCGGCCCACGAGATGTCCCCCACCGGGGCCTTCGGCTCCAACACGGGCATCCAGGACGCGCACAACCTGGCGTGGAAGATCGCCGCGGTGCTGGACGGATCGGCCGGCATCGAGCTGCTCGAGACCTACGAGGCCGAGCGGCTGCCGGTCGCCCGGGCCACCAGCGAGCGGGCTTCGGCCCGTTCGGCGGAGCACAGCCACCCGGGGTACGCGCCCCCGCCCACCATGGGCGGCGGGCCGGGCAGCGGGGTGCTGACCACGGCCATGGGCTACTCCTACGCGCAGGGCGCCCTCGTCGGCGCCGAACCGGGCCGGCCCGTCATCCCCGAGACGATGCGCATGGTCGGCGACACCGGGACCCGGGCCCCGCACATGTGGCTGACCCGGGCGGGTGAACGGATCTCCACGCTGGACCTGTACGAGCGCTCCTTCGTGCTGCTCAGCGGCGCGGGGTCACCGTGGCAGGCGGCCGCGGAACAGGTCGCGGAGCAGCTGCCGGTGCGGCTGGACGCCTACACCATCGGCTCCGGGCCGGTCGCCGACCTGGTCCAGGACGGCAGCGGATCGGACTGGAGCGAGGTCCACGCGATGAGCGTCGAGGGCGCCGTGCTCGTACGGCCGGACGGGTTCGTGGCCTGGCGCTCGGAGGGCGCGGTCGCCGATCCCCGGGCGACGCTGCACGAGGTCCTCTCGACGGTGCTGCGCCGGGCGTGACCACCTCGGCCCCCCTTCCGCCGGCCGTGCACGCGGCCGGCGGAAGGGGTTCAACGGCAGGCCCAGCAGTTCGCCCAGCAGCCGGCGTCGGGCCGGAAGGCACGGCGGCGGCCGGCTGCGGAGCCGACGCCGCCGCCCGCCGCACCGCCGGCCCGGTCCCGGCCTCCGTGCCGGGCACCGTCGCGTTCGAGGGAGTTCCGGTGCGCGTAACACGCGACGACGACCGCGAGCGCGGCCAGTTCCTCCGGGGCGGCAACGCCCCTCTCCACACGCAGCAGGCTCGCTATCGGGACATCGTTCGACATCGGCACGGCCTCTCTCACGGGGGCTGCGCGTGCGCCCGGCCGCGGCACGAGGGGCGGACCGGCTCTGCGCCGACACGGGCGGCACACGGGTGGCTCGGCGCGCTGACGGGACGTGTTCCGCGTGTGCGAACCGGCCGGTGGACTCCTGTCGATTCACCAGGACTCCTGTCGCGACCGACGCTACAAGCGCGCGGCGGACCCGGCACTCCGGGGACGCGCCCCTCGGGGCGCGGCGGCGCCGGCACGGCCGGGGCGGACCGAGGGGGCCGGCCGTGACCGCCCAGGGGCCCCTGTTGTGCCGGGGCTGCGCCGGCCGGCTGTACGCCGTCTGCATCACGGACCATTCCGGCGGGAACACGGCCGGCCAGTGGGAGGTGGACCACGAGATGCCCGTGGAATGCCCGCTGGCCGGGCTGTTGCCCCTGACCGGGACGGCGTCCGATGTCCACGACCTGCCGGGAGCCGAGGAGGTGCTCGGTCCGCCCTTCTGAGCGCGGCGGGTTGGACCGCACGGGTGATCTCCGTCCGTCGCCGGCACTTTCCTCGGCACTGCCCTGGCACTGCCCCGGCGCTGCCCCGGCGCTGCCGGCGACCCTGCGGCAGGGGTCGGCGCGGGCGTGTGTTCACTCCTTGAACTCCCTCTACCCGTAAGGGCTTTGCCGGTTCCATCTCTTGACGGCAGCGAGGGCGGGGAGCACAGTGTCCAGCGTCCGCCGTCTTGAGAGCGCTCTCAAGACGGCGGACCTCCGGCTCTTCCCCCCGCACCGCGCCTCACCGCGCTTCAGAGAGGGCACCCATGCGTGAGATATCCGGCAGGACACGACCGACGGTCCGGCGGGCCGTCCTGGCCGCGCTCGGCACGATCACCGTGGTCGCGGCAGCCGCCGCGGGCATCGCACTGCCCGCGAGCGCCGCGGCTCCCCCCACCCCGGCCGGCTGGTCCCGCGTGTTCCTGGACGACTTCGACGGAGCCGCCGGATCCGGGGTGAACACCGCCGACTGGCAGTACACCACCGGCACCAGCTACCCCGGCGGACCCGCCAACTTCGGTACCGGCGAGATCGAGACGATGACCGCCGACCCCTCCAACGTCTCCCTCGACGGCGCGGGCAACCTGCGCATCACGCCGCGGCGGGACGCGGCCGGCAACTGGACGTCCGGCCGGATCGAGACCAGGCGGTCCGACTTCGAGCCCCCGGCCGGCGGCGCGCTCCGCACCGAGGCGCGCATCCAGATGCCGAACGTCACGGGCCCGGCGGCCAAGGGCTACTGGCCGGCGTTCTGGATGCTCGGAGCCCCGTACCGCGGCAACTGGTGGAACTGGCCCGGCATCGGTGAGATCGACATCCTGGAGAACGTCCAGGGCATCAACAACGTCTGGGCCACCGTGCACTGCGGCACGAGCCCCGGCGGACCCTGCAACGAGACGTCCGGCATCGGCGGCCAGCACGTCTGCCCGGGCACGAGCTGCCAGGCCGGTTTCCACACCTACGCCGTGGAGTGGGACCGCTCGACCGCGGTCGAGGAGATGCGCTTCTACGTCGACGGCCTCAACTTCCACACCGTACGGGCGAACCAGGTGGACGCGACGACCTGGACCAACGCCACGAACCACGGCTACTTCATCATCCTGAACGTCGCCATGGGCGGCGGTTTCCCCGATGCCTTCGGCGGCGGGCCCGACGCGGGCACCCAGCCCGGCCACGCCATGGTCGTCGACTACGTGTCCGTCCTCCGCTCGACGGGCGGCACCACACCGCCCACCACACCGCCGACCACCCCGCCCACCACTCCGCCGACGACGCCTCCGACCACACCGCCGGCGGGCAACCGTGACGCGTACTCCGCGATCCAGGCCGAGTCGTACGACGGCCAGGCGGGCACGGTCAAGGAGGCCACCACGGACTCCGGCGGCGGCCAGGACCTGGCGGCGATCGGAAACGGCGACTGGGCACTCTTCAGGGGCGTCGATTTCGGCTCCACACCGGCGAAGCAGTTCTACGGACGCGTGGCGAGCGGTGCGGCCGGCGGGGTCAGCGGGCTCGTCGAGGTGCGCCTCGACGACCGGAACTCGGCGCCCGTCGGCAGCTTCTCGATCGCGGGCACCGGCGGGTGGCAGAGCTGGCGGACGGTCCCGGCGAACATCACCGCGGTCACGGGCACCCACGACGTCTACCTGACCTTCACGAGCGGCCAGCCCGCCGACTTCGTGAACGTCAACTGGTTCGACTTCGGCCACTGAGTCCTTCGGGCAGGTGAAGGGGCGGCCCCGGCGCCGGCCGGACCGGCGCCGGGAGCCGTCGCCGTTCCGGCCGACCCGGACGGCAAGGGTTCAGAGGGTCAGGGCTTGTTGGGCGCGAATCGGGAGATGCCCAGGATCGTGCGAGGACGCGGCGGCCAGCGTCGCCGCCACCCGCCTCCGAAGCGGCCCGGTGACGGCCGGCCTCCACCGGCCGTCACCGCGGTGACGGCCGGCACGGTCGCGCGCACCCTCGGCCACCCCGCCGCACCGGTTACCCTGCTGTGTCCGGCGAGGCCACCGCCCGTGGGACCCGACTACAGCATGGAGGAACACCCGTGTCGGAACCGCGTCCCGGGAACCGCCCCACCCTGGAGGCCGTCGCGGCGCTCGCCGGGGTGTCCCGGGCCACCGCCTCCCGTGTGGTCAACGGCGGCGAGGGCGTCCGCCCGCACTTGGCGGAGAAGGTGCGCGAAGCGATCCAGGACCTGGGCTACGTCCCCAACCATGCGGCCCGCACCCTGGTCACCCGGCGCACCGGAGCCGTCGCCGTGATCATCGCCGAGCCGGAGGTCCGGATATTCTCGGACCCGTTCTTCTCCCGTCAGATCCGCGGCATCAGCAAGGAGTTGACGGCGCACGACGCCCAACTCGTGCTGATGCTGGTGGAGGACCGGGGCGACTACGACCGGATCGAGCGCTACCTGGCCGGCGGCCACGTCGACGGGGCGCTCGCGTTCTCCCTGCACACCGACGATCCGCTGCCCGCCATCACCCGCCGCATCGGCATGCCCACGGTCTACGGCGGCCGCCCCGGCTGGACCGCAGGGTCCGGGGAGCAGGAGGGGGTGGCGTACGTCGACGCGGACAACCGCGGCGGCGCGCAGGACGCGGTGCGCCACCTGCTGGCGCTCGGCCGGCGGCGGATCGCGCACATCGCCGGCCCACTCGACCAGACCTCGGCGGCGGACCGCCTCAGCGGCTACCGGGACGTGCTCCCGGACGACGCCCCCGAGCTGTTCGCCGAGGGGGACTTCACCGTGGTGGGAGGGGCCCGGGCGATGGCCGAACTGCTGGACCGGGACCCGGGGATCGACGCCGTCTTCGCCGGGAGCGACCTGATGGCGACCGGCGCGCTGCAGGTGCTGCGGGAGCGCGGCCGGACGGTTCCGGGGGACGTGGCGCTGGTGGGCTTCGACGACGCCGAGCCGGTGGCGGAGAGCGCCGACCCTCCGCTGACGACCGTACGCCAGGACGTCGAGGGCATGGGGCGCATGATGGCGGGGCTGCTGATGCGCACGCTGAACGCGGGTCCGGACGAGCGGACCGCGCCCGGTCCGGTGATCACCGCGACGACCCTGGTCCGGCGCGTGTCGGCCTGACGCGGCCCACGGAAAGCGGCTTTAGGGAAGCGGCCTTCGAACATCGGCCTACGGGAAGCGGCGTACGGAAACGGCTGCCGGGGCCCGCGTGACGGCGGGCCCCGGCAGCCGGTCCGAAGGGGAGGAACGTCCCGGATCAGCGGCGCACGGGGCACTGCTTCCACGAGAAGTGGTAGATGCTGTTGATGCTGCCGTCCGTCGAGTCGAGGGCCATGAAGCTGGTCTGCGACGGGTCGGAGGTGCCCACCTCGGCGCGCAGTTCGGTGTTGATGTTGAAGTTGCGCTGCTCACCGCAGGGGGCGAAGACCAGCGCTTCGATGCCCGTGGTGTCGGTCTTCTGCCAGTTGTCCTCGTAGTAGCCGTTGATCTTGTGGGTGCGCTGGGCGGTCTGGCTCATGCCCTGGAAGTAGTAGCTGGCCTTCTGGGTGCCGATCGCTCCCGGCTGCAGGCTGCCGAAGCCCCGGTAGTCGACCTGGGCCACGGCATAGGTGTAGCCCTGGGGGACGTGCACCTGGAGGGAGAGGAGACAGTTCTTGCGGCCTTCGGTGGCGGGGGCGCCGCCGCCGGCCTGTGCCAGGTACTCGCTGTAGGTGACGGTGAAGGCCGAGTTGTCCGGCGCCACCGCGACGGCGGCGCTGCCTGGGCGGCAGCCCGATCCGTTGATGGAGGCGACGTCCACGGTCACCTTGTCGGTGGGCGCCGAGGGGGAGGCCCCGGCCGTGGGGGTGAGCGTGACGAGGGTTGCGGTCACGGCGGCTGCGGTGAATCCGGTACGGAGCGACTTGATCACACCGTCATGGATAGCCGTCGGCGGCGGCGCCGGCCGTCCGACGGGTACGCGGTCTCACCTCGATGGCCGAAACGATTCACCGCAGAAACGATCAACCAGCCGATACCGGTCCGCCGAACGGCCGCAGGCGGCGCGGTGCGCCGAGTCGCACCGGTCATCGAGTCGCGCTTGTCCTAATATCGGCGAGATCCTTCAGGCCTGCGGTGAGGAGTCCCATGTCCCGCGTACGACGGTCCGCCGCCCTGGCGGTGCTGGCGCTCGCCACCGCCCTGACCGTCGCCGCGCCGGGATCCTCGCCCGCCCTCGCCTCACCGCACCACACCGGCGGCGACGAGGCGGCCGTGCTCGGCGAGGACCACGCCCGCGCGCACGCACGACTGCGCCAGGAGGCCAAGGGCACCCAGGGTTATCCGCAGGCGAAGCGCACGGCGAGCCTGACCTCGCTGCAGGAGTCCCAGCGCAAGGCCAACGCGGGTTTCGACGCGGCGCGGTTCGGCCGCTTCACGCAGTTCTTCCCCTCGCCCGACTTCGGCGTCCACGTGGCCCAGCTGCCCACGGGCAAGGTGCTGCTCTTCTCGTTCGAGCGCGTGGAGGCCGATCCCACCAAGGAGACCGGGCCCACCAACACGGTGGGACGGACGAACGCGGGCCGGGCCTACCTCTGGGACCCCGCCAAGGGCACCGGGGCCCGGGCCTTCAAGAACGTGCCGCCGCCGGTGGTGCTGATGCCCGACGGAACCTACGCCCCGCGCCCGGCGCCCTTCTTCTGCGCGGGGCACTCCTACCTCCCCAACGGGATGGTCGGGGTCTTCGGCGGCAACGTCGGCGGCAAGGGCGGCAGCGGCGCCAAATTGTCCTTCGTCTTCGACCCGTGGACCGAGACCTGGTTCCGCAACCGCGACATGGCCGTCGGCCGCTGGTACCCCTCCGTCGTGACCGGGGCGGACGGCCGGCAGATCATCATGTCCGGCCAGTCCGAGCGCGGTACGGGCACGCCCACCCCGGTGGTGGAGCGCTTCCCCGCGCTCGGACGCCGGGTGCCCTGGCGCCCGTTCGACATCCCGGCGGGCGTCCCCGCGGAGCGGCTCCGCTCCGAGGCCCCCTTCCGCAACGACTATCCGCACCTGTTCTCGCTGCGGGACGGGAAGATCTACGGACTCGGCCGCGACGCCGATCAGCAGTGGCTCTTCGATCCGGTCAAGGACGTGCGCACCGACCTGCCCCGGCGGCCCGCCGACTTCCGGGGCTACGGCTCCGCCGTGCCGCTGCCGGCCGGCTTCCGCGGCCCGGACTCCGTCCTGGTGCTCGGCGGCGACCCGCGCGACCCGCTCACGTACCGGCTGTCCGGCGGCCGCTGGAGCATCGAGGAGCCGAGGGCCTTCGGCCGCACCCAGGACGGCACGCTGATCCTGCCGGACGGCACGCTGCTCACGGTGAACGGCGCCCTGGACACCCGGGACTACGGGAACGGGCCCTTCAACCCGAAGGCGGACCTGAAGTACCGGCAGATCGAGCTGCGCGACGCGCGCGGCCACTGGAAGCTGGGTCCGGCCCAGCGGCTGCCCCGCGGCTACCACTCCAACGCCCTGGTCCTGCCGGACGGGCAGGTGATGGTCACCGGCGACGAGCTCCAGCAGATCGCCAACGACCCCGACATCAAGGACGGGATGGACGGCAGCATCGAGCTGTACGAACCCGCCTACCTGCACCGGGGCGCGCGCCCGGCGCTCGACCGGGCACCCGCGGGCGAGCTCGGCCACGACACGGCCTTCCAGGTCACGAGCTCGACGGCGAAGGACGTCAAGCGCGCCGTGCTGCTCGCACCGACCACCGTCACCCATTCGGTGAACACCAGCCAGCGCCACCTGGACCTCCGGATCACCGGCGTGCACGGCTCGGCGATCGGGCTCCGGACGCCGCCGAGCGCGGCCGACGCCCCGCCCGGGTACTACATGCTCTTCCTGCTCGACGCGAAGGGCGTGCCCAGCACGGCGAAGTGGGTGAAGCTGGGCGTCCGCCCGCGGTAGGGCCGGGCGTTCAGGGTCCGGGCGGCGGCGGTTCGACCTTCGCCAGCCAGGTGGCGAGGAGCTGCTCCAGCTGCGCGGCCTGCGGCGGCGTCAGGCCGTCCAGCAGGCTCCGCTCGTTGCGCATGTGCTCGGCGAAGGCCCGGTCGATCAGGTCCCGTCCCGCCGGCGTGAGCGCGACCACCCGGCCGCGGCCGTCGGCGGCCGAGCGGCGGCGGGTGACCAGTCCGTCGCGTTCGAGCCGGTCGATCCGCTTGGTCATGGCGCCCGTCGTCACCATGGTGTGCGCGGCGAGCTCGCCGGGCGCCCGCTCGAACGGCTCGCCCGCGCGGCGCAGGGTGGCCAGGACGTCGAACTCCCCCTCGCCGAGTCCGTACTTGCGGTAGACGAGGGCGAGGCGGTCGGTCAGGAGCAGGCCGAGCCGGTGCAGCCGCCCGATCACGCCCTGGGGACTGACGTCGACGTCGGGGCGTTCGCGGGCCCACTCGTCCTGGATGCGGGCCACGTGGTCCTTGGGCTGGGGTTTCACGGGATCAGCATAGCGTTAGCTTCCATGGAAGGTATTATATCTTCCATGGAAGACAATCTGCGGTGGTCACTGGTCACGGCGATGGCCCCGGTGGCGTGGGGCACGACCTACTTCGTCACCCGCGAGTTCCTGCCCGCCGGCCACCCGCTCTACGGAGGCGTCATCAGGGCCCTGCCAGCCGGGCTGCTGCTGCTCGCGGCGGGCCGGCGGCTGCCGAGCGGCAGCTGGTGGTGGCGGGCGCCGCTGCTCGGCGTCCTCAACATGGGCGGCTTCTTCGCGCTGGTGTACCTGGCCGCGCAGCGGCTGCCGACCAGCGTGGCGTCGACCGTCATGGCGACGGCGCCGCTGGTGATGATGCTGTTCGCCTGGGCCCTGCTGGCGGAGCGGCCGGGCCTGCGGCACCTGGCCGGTGCGGGCGTCGGGGTCGGCGGCGTCTGCCTGATGCTGCTGACCCCGGGCGCGCCCCTCGACCTCCTCGGCGTGCTCGCCTCGGCCGCCGCCATGGGGATGGCCTCGCTCGGCTACGTACTGGCCAAGCGGTGGGGCGCCGGGGTGGACGTGCTGGCGTCGACGGCCTGGCAGCTGCTCGGCGGCGGGCTGCTCCTGCTGCCACTCGCGGTCGCCCTGGAGGGGGCGCCGCCGCGGCTCGACGGCCCCGCGCTGGCCGGCTTCGGCTACGTGACCGTGGTGGCGACCGCGGTGGCCTTCGCCGCCTGGTTCGCGGGGCTGCGGCACCTGCCCGCCGGGACCGTCGGACTGCTCGGCCTGCTCAACCCCGTGACCGGTGTCCTGCTGGGCACGGCCGTCTCCGGGGAGTCCCTCGGCCCGCTGCAGCTCTGCGGCCTGGCGCTGGCGCTGACCGGGGTGCTGCTGGGGCGCCCGACGGCGGCGCGCCCGCACCCGGGGACTCCGGGGCGGGCGCGGGCGGCGGCCTCGGGCGCGGGGACTACGCCCTGACGGTGTCCGCGGCCGGAGCGGGACCGAAGCGGACCACAGCCGCGCGGCCGGCCGTACGCAGGATCCGGTCGGGTCCGCCCGTCAGCAGGGCGGCGTCGTAGGGGGCCAGCTCCTCGGCACGGCCGGGGCCGGGGCCGGGGTCGCCGGACCGGTGGAGCACCGCCGGCCCGTCCAGGGCCACGACCAGCAGGGTCTCCCCGGGCGGCACGGTGAGCGCGAGTGCGCCCCGTACGACGGCGGTCTCCGCCCGGGTCGCGCTGCGCCGGTACATCACGTTGAAGTTGACCACCGGGCCGTCGAGGAGCCGGCAGTCCGTCGGCTCGTCCCCGGCGAAGTCCCGCGGCGCGAACCGCTCGTCCACGAGGTGGCGGACACCGGCCACCGCGAGGTCCATGCCCGCACCCTCGGCCAGGGTGAGGGTGCGGTCGACTCCGGGGAAGGAGGAGAACGGCCCGTCGGCGGCGACCTCGGCGAGGCTCACCCGCCAGTCGAAGTCCCCGGTTCCGGCACCCTCGGGGCGTGTGGCGATCTCGCGGGTGACTCCCCCGCCGTTCTTCCACGGGGTCGCGCCGCGGTCGGCCGCCCTCAGGAGGCGGAGCCCCTCGCCGCTACTCACGCGGTCGGTCGGGTCAGCCGCGCGGCCAGTTCCCCGGCGTCGGCGAGGAACCACGCCTGGCGCCCGCGGTTGCACTCGCGGACGAAGTCGCGCAGCGCCGAGCTGGACGCCGTGTGGTGGGAGATGTCGCCGAGGACGACGATCCCGACCCGGTACTGGGCGAACTTCTGGATGATCTCCCCGGCGACCCGGGTGCTCAGCCGGAAGAAGCCCTCGTCGAAGCGTTCGGCGGGGATGACGACCCACTGCGCGCCCTGGTAGGAGGCGTCGCCTATGCAGTCGAGGGCCTCGCGTTCGCCCGCGATGACCTCGCCCTCGGCCGCGCACATCAGGACCGGTACGTCATTGATCGTCTGCAGGGTGTTCATGGAGGTCGAGGTTAGCGCTCCGCCGAGGGCCGCAGGCGGCCCAGCAGGGCGTAGAGCGTCGCGCTCTCGGCCTCGTCGAGGGTGTCGAGCGCGCCGTGCATGTCTTGCATCTCCTCGCGGACCCGGCGGATGACCTCGCGGCCCGCGTCCGTGGCCACGACGTTCTTGACGCGGCGGTCGGCGGGGTCCGGCTCCCGGCGCACCAGCTCGCGGGCCTCCAGGCGGTCGACGATGCCGGTCACGTTCGAGGCGTCGCACACCAGCAGGGTGGCGAGGCCGCGCATGGGGACGGGTCCGTCGAGCTGGGCGAGGACCCGGGCCTGGGTCGAGGTGAGGCCGTAGTGGGCGGCGGCGGCCGCGAACTCGCGCCATTGGGCGGTGCCGATGGCCGCGAGCAGTTCCAGCAGCTGGAGCTTGGTGGGGGCGTGCGTGGCGGTGTCGCTCATACCTGGAGCGTACTCAGGATGTTTGACATTATCAATTGTTTACTTGACCACCTTAACTATCGAGGTCTACCGTCAGTCGAGTTACTTGAGGAAGTCAAACATCTGCGTTCCGAAGCTTTCAGCTCCGAAACACGAAGAAGGTCCCCCCAGCCATGAGCACCCCCTCCCCCGCCACCCCGGCCTCCGGGCCCCGGAACGAGACGGTCATCGTCTTCGCCCTGAGCCTCGCCGCCATGGTCGTGTCGATGATGCAGACCCTGCCGGTCCCGATCCTGGGCCTCATCCGCGACGACCTCGGCACCTCGACCGCGAACGTGAGCTGGGTGACCACCGCCACCCTGCTGTCGGCGGCCGTCTTCACCCCGCTGCTGGGCCGGTTCGGCGACCAGCACGGCAAGAAGCCCACCCTGGTGGCCGTGCTCGGCGTCATGGTCATCGGCTCCGTCATCGCGGCGCTGGCATCCTCGCTGCCCCTGCTGATCCTGGGCCGGGTGCTCCAGGGAGCCGCCACCGCGATCTTCCCGCTGGCCCTGTCGGTCCTGCGCGAAGAGGTCCGCCCGCAGAAGCTGCCGGGGGCGATGGCGCTGGTCAGCGGCACGCTCGCGTTCGGCAGCGGCCTCGCGCTCGTCGCGACCGGACTGCTCACCTCCGGGTCCGACGCGGACTACCGCAACGCCTTCTGGATGGCGACCGGCTTCGCGGTCCTCGCCCTGCTCGCGGTCGTCTTCCTGGTGCCCGCGACCCGCCACAAGACGGGCGGGCGCACCGACTTCCTCGGCGCGCTGACCCTCGGCCTCGCGCTGCTGCTGCTCCTGCTGCCGATCTCCCAGGGCCACGAGTGGGGCTGGGGCTCCGCCCGTACGCTGGGCAGCTTCGCCGGCGCCGCCGTCATGACCGCCGTCTGGGTGCTCGTCGAGCGCAAGGTCCGCGAGCCGCTCGTCGACATGAAGATGTTCGTCCACCGCCCGGTCCTCATGGCCAACCTGGCCGGCGTCCTCGTCGGCTTCGGCATGTTCGCGAACTTCCTGGGCGTCTCGTACCTCGTCCAGATGCCCGAGGCGCTCACCGGCTACGGCTTCGACGCGTCGATCCTGCGCGCTTCCGTGCAGTTCCTGCTGCCCGGCGCCATCGTCTCGCTGCTCGCCTCTCCCGTGGGCGGCCAGATCGTGCGCCACCGCGGTCCGCGCACGGCACTGGCCCTGGCCGCCGCGCTCGGCGCCGTCGGCTTCGCCTGGCTGGTCCTGGACCACCAGCACAGCATCTCGGTGATCGGCGCCGGGCTGGTCGTCGGCGCGGCCGTCAGCTTCGGCTACGCGGCCATGCCCGCCGTGATCATGTCCAGCGTCCCGCACCACCAGAGCGGCATCGCCAACGGCATCAACTCGATCTCCCGCTCCACGGGCAGCGCGATCGGCAGCGCCGTGGTGACCACGATCCTGGCCTCGAAGACCATCGAGCACCTGCCGGCCGGCGTGCCCCCGCTGCCCGCCGAGTCCGGGTTCACCCTCACCTTCGGGATCGGGGCCGTGGCCTTCGCCCTGGTCGCGGTGATCAGCTGGATCGGCCTGCGGGGCGGGCACCGCACCGTGGCGGCGTCCGCGCAGACCGGGGCGGCCGAGGAGGCCGGGGCCGCCGAGCAGCCCGAGGCCGCCGGAGCCGCCCGCTGACCGACCCGCCGCCGGCCCGGCGGTCCCCCTTGCCGCGTGTCGTTCGCGGCGGGGGGACCGCCGGGCCTTGCATGGTGGGTGCATGAAGGCTACGGACGTCATCGCCGACGGGTTCGGACGCATCCGGGAGATCGTGCACGAGGTCGTGGACGGGGTCCCGGCGGAGCTGCTCAACGCCCGTGTGGACCCGGCGGCCAACTCGATCACCTGGCTGGTCTGGCACCTGACCCGCATCCAGGACGACCACCTCGCGGACGCGGCCGACACCGGGCAGGTGTGGGACTCCGAGGGGTGGTCGGACCGGTTCGCGCTGCCGCTGCCCGCCGGGGCGACCGGGTACGGGCACACGCCGCGGGACGTCTACACCGTCCGGGTCGACTCGGGCGAGCTGCTGCTGGGGTACTTCGACGCGGTGCACGAGCGGACCGCGCGGTTCGTCCGGGGGCTCGCCGCGGCCGACCTGGACCGGGTGGTCGACGAGCGCTGGGACCCGCCGGTCACCCTCGGGGTACGCCTGGTCAGCGTACTGACGGACGACCTCCAGCACGCCGGGCAGGCGGCCTTCGTCCGGGGCGTGCTGGAGCGGGACCGGGGCGCCTGAGGGAGCCCGTCCCGTTGCCCGGACAGCTCCGCCGCCGAGCGCGCCACAGGTCGTACGGGGGCCGGGACCCCGTCCGGGTCCCGGCCCCCTTCTCGCTACGCCCCGCTCGCGTCGAGCATGTCCTCGCGCTCGACGATCTTCACGCGCTCGCGGCCCTGGGGCTCGCCGAGGGCCTTCTCGGCCGCGTCCAGCCGGTGCCAGCCCTCCCACGTCGTGTAACGGACGCTGCGCTCGACGAGGAAGGCCTCGACGGCCTCCGGCGCGGGCGCGGCCGGCGCGCTCAGGCGGCCTTCCGCGTGGTCGGCGAGCAGGTTCGCGACGGTCTCGTTCGCGTCGCCCTTGGTGTGGCCGATCAGGCCGACCGGCCCGCGCCGGATCCAGCCGGTGACGTACGTGGACTGCAGGTGGGCGCCGGCTTCGATCACACGGCCGCCCTCGTCCGGGACCGTGCCGGACTCGACGTCCCAGGGGAGCTTGGGCAGCTCGTCGGAGAGGTAGCCGACGGCCCGGTAGACGGACTGGACGTCCCAGTCGGTGAAGTTGCCCGTGCCCTTGACGTTGCCCGTGCCGTCGAGCTCGGTGCGCTCGGTGCGCAGCCCGACGACCTTGCCGTCCTCGCCGAGGATCTCGGCGGGCGACTCGAAGAAGTGCAGGAACAGCTTGTGCGGGCGCTCGCCGATGTCGCGGATCGCCCAGTTCTCCAGCGTCTTGGCGACCATGTCGGCCTGCTTGTTGGCGCGCCGGGTGGCTATGGAGCCCTCGTCGTAGTCGATGTCCTCGGGGTTGACGATGACCTCGATGTTGGGCGAGTGGTCCAGCTCACGGAGCTCCATGGGGCTGAACTTGGCCTGGGCCGGACCGCGACGCCCGAAGACGTGCACCTCGAGCGCCTTGTTGGCCTTGAGCCCGTCGTAGACGTTCGCCGGGATCTCGGTCGGCAGCAGCTCGTCGGCCGTCTTGGCGAGGATGCGCGCGACGTCGAGGGCGACGTTGCCGACGCCGAGCACGGCGACCTTCTCGGCCTCCAGCGGCCAGGTGCGCGGGACGTCCGGGTGGCCGTCGTACCAGGAGACGAAGTCGGCGGCGCCGTAGGAGCCGTCGAGCTCGACGCCCGGGATGGTCAGCGCGCGGTCGGCCGTGGCGCCGGTGGAGAAGATCACGGCGTCGTAGAAGGACTGCAGCTCGTCGAGGCTGATGTCGTTCGGGTAGTCGACGTTGCCGAAGAGACGGACCTGCGGCTTGTCGAGGACCTGGTGCAGGGCGGTGATGATGCCCTTGATGCGCGGGTGGTCGGGGGCGACGCCGTACCGGATCAGACCGAAGGGTGCCGGCATCCGCTCGAAGAGGTCGATGGACACACCGGGCTCGACGGCGGCCTCGGACTTCAGCAGCGCGTCGGCAGCATAGATTCCGGCGGGGCCGGCACCGACGATTGCTACCCGCAGAGGGCGAGGCATGGCAGGGGTTCCCTTCGAGCGACGGCAAGGTGATCAAGGAGAACCCTAAGCGAAGGTAAGCCTAACCCGGCACCCAGTATTACTTTATGCCCTCATAATCAAAACTTATGACCCCTCCAAGCTGCCCTTGGGGTCACGGCGAACTCGCTGGTCAGCGGGCACGCCACCTGACAGACTGAAACCGCTTGATCACCCCAGGAGGACTAATGGCTGACGAAACAGACACCCCGCAGGACGAATCCCCGGCCGATGAGGCCAAGCGCAAGTTCCGGGAGGCCCTGGAGCGCAACGCGGCGAACGCCCAGTCCCAGCAGGCGCACCAGAGCCGGGCGAAGGTCCAGGGTGCCAGCAGCGGCCCCGGCGGCAAGAACAAGAAGGTCCGCCGCAAGACCGGCTGACCCCTCGGACCCGAGGAGCTCAGTCTCGCCGCCGCGGCGGCGGGACCGGGCGACTCCACCCGCCATTGGGCCACCCGGGTGAGGGAGGATAACCACTGGCGCCGTCAGCAGTTGATCAGCTCGTCCCGCCGAGGGCAGCTATCTCATGCGACAGTGCGACAGAAGGATCCTCCACATGTTCAAGAAGTTCATGGCCACCGCCGCCGTCACCGCCTCCGTGCTCGGCGCCGGCGCCGCACTCGCCTCCCCGGCCATGGCCATCGGCAACGACGAGGGCGTCACCACCGTCAACGGGAACGGCGCCGCACAGATTTACGGCAACCAGGAGACCCACGGCAAGATGAGCCCGCAGCTCAGCGCGGTCCAGGGCTCCCTCAACAAGCTCTGCATCGGCCTGCCGGCCAAGGTCAACGCCCAGTCCCTGTTCGCGGTCCTCGCCAACATCGGCGTCCAGGACGTCAACGTCGCGTCGAACCCGCAGAACCAGCAGTGCACCGAGAACTCCACCCAGGCGAAGGGTGACGAGACGGCCTCGCACATCCTCAGCAACATCCCGGTCCTCTCCGGCAACCTCTCCGCCGGCAGCTGATCGACCCGGTTCCGCGCCGGTGTCACGCGTAACGCGCGACACCGGCGCGTTTCATTTGGTCTAGACCTTGACAGGTACAGACCACTCTCGCTTCAGTGGGCACTGTTGCCCCCACGGCAATTCCCCCCACTGAAGGAGCAGTTACGTGATACGTGCGTTTCGCCGCCGTGCCCTCTCCCTGGCCGCCGCCGCAGCCGTCACGGTCGGCCTCGCCATCGCCCTCCCCTCCTCCCCCGCCTCCGCGGCTGCCCCCTGCGCCGGAGCCTGGACCTCCTCCGCCGTCTACACCAACGGCATGAGCGCCTCCTACGGCGGACACAACTGGCAGGCGAAGTGGTGGACCCAGGGCGAGACGCCCGGCACCACCGGCCAGTGGGGCGTCTGGTCGGACCAGGGCGTCTGCGGCGGCGGGGGCCAGGACCCGGACCCCGGCAACCCGTCCGGATTCGTGGTCTCCGAGGCCCAGTTCAACCAGATGTTCCCGAACCGGAACCCCTTCTACACCTACAACGGCCTGGTCTCGGCGCTGTCCGCCTACCCCGGCTTCGCCAAGACCGGCGACGACACCGTGAAGCGGCGCGAGGCCGCCGCCTTCCTCGCGAACGTCTCCCACGAGACCGGTGGACTCGTGCACATAGTCGAGCAGAACACCGCGAACTACCCCCACTACTGCGACGCGAGCCAGCCGTACGGCTGTCCGGCGGGACAGGCGGCGTACTACGGCCGCGGGCCCATCCAGCTGAGCTGGAACTTCAACTACAAGGCGGCCGGGGACGCGCTGGGCATCAACCTCCTCGCCAACCCGTACCTCGTGGAGCAGGATCCGGCCGTCGCGATGAAGACGGCGCTCTGGTACTGGAACACCCAGAACGGCCCGGGCACGATGACCGCACACGCCGCGATGGTGAACGGCGCGGGCTTCGGCGAGACCATCCGCTCCATCAACGGGTCGCTGGAGTGCAACGGGGGCAACCCCGCCCAGGTCCAGAGCCGGATCTCGAAGTACCAGAGCTTCACGCAGCTGCTGGGGGTGACCCCGGGGAACAACCTGGGCTGCTGATCCGCGGCGCGGTCAGCGGGTGCGCAGGGCAGTCGCGAGCTGGGCGCGCGAGCGGACGTCGAGCTTCTGGTAGATGCGGGTCAGCCGTGCCTCCACCGTCTTGACGCTGAGGAACAGCTTGGCCGCGGCCTCCTGGTTGCTGGCGCCCTGGCTGACGAGCAGGGCGAGCCGGGTCTCGGCCTCGGTCAGCACCGCGGCCGCCGGCGCCTGCGCTCCGCCGCCCTCGCCGGGAGCCGGTTCCCTGGCGAGCTCCGTCCAGGGAGCCGCCCCGGCCAGGCCGAACACCTCGGCCGCCGCCCGCAGCGCCGCGCGGGCGGGGGCGCGCCGGCGCCGGCGGCGCTCCACCCGGGCGAGGGCGAGCAGCGTACGGCCGCGCTCCAGCGGCAGCTGCAGGGCGTCGAACCGCTGGGCCGTGGCCTCCAGCAGGCGGACGGCCGCGTCGGCCTCGCCCTGGGCGGACAGGCACAGGCCGCGGGCCCGGTCGAGGGCGGCGACGACCCCGGTGCGGCCGAGGCGCAGGGCGACCGCATGGACGCGGTCGAGGAGTTCGGCGGCCTCGCCGGGTGCGTCCGAGGCGATCAGGGCCTCGGCGAGTTCCCCGTGCCAGCGCAGGACCGAGGGGTCCACCACCTGCTGGGCGGCCTCCAGAGCGGCGACGCGGCGCAGGGTGGCGACGGCTTTCGCCGCCTCTCCGGTGGCCAGTTCGACCAGGCCGAGCGCGTGCAGGCTGCGGGAGAGGAAGACCTGGTCCTGCTCCTCCTGCGAGGCCTGGATGCCGCGCCGGGCGTAGCCGGCGGCGCGCGCGAAGCTGCCGCCGGTGGCCTCGGCCATCGCGGCGACGTACCAGGCGGGGCCGGGCGACAGGCCCGCCTCGATCGTCAGCTCCAGGGCCCGGCGGGCGTGGGCGGAGGCGGCCTCGCAGCGGCCGCTGCGCAGTTCCACCTCGGTGAGGCTGCGCAGGACCTCGAAGACGTCCTCGGCGGATCCGGTCCGCTGGACCGCCGGGAGCAGGACCATGAGCTGCCTGCGGGCATCAGTGAGGCGGTCGTCGAAGAGGGCGTGCCGGACGTCGAGGTACTGCGGTGCGTTGCGCATCCCGAGCGGCACCTCGGGCGCGGGCAGGGCGAGCGCCTCGGCGAGGATCTCCTCGGCGTCCGTGTCCCCGAGGATGCGGCCCATGCGGGCCCGTACGGTCAGGGCCATGGCCTCGGCGGTCTGGTCGCCGCCGAGTGCGGCGAGGCGGCCGGCCTCGGCCGCGGCGTCGCGGGAGCGGACCGGGTCGCCGTCGCTGAGGTTGTGCTTCCAGGCGATCCGCAGCTGGACGGCGGCCTGCAGCGAGGGGTCGCCGGCGGCCTCGTCCATGGCGTACGCGAAGGTCTCGTCCAGGGCTCCCAGGGCCTGCCCGGCGGCGTCGATCACGGCCAGCCGGGCCCGTACCCGGTCGGCGGAGGAGGCGTCGCGGGCCAGGACGGCCCGCGTGGCGCGGCGCGCGAGGTCGGCGCGGCCGGCCCAGCCGGCGTCCTCGGCGGCCGCGACGAGCCGGGCCAGTTCCTCGCCGGCCAGCCAGGACGGCGTACGTTCGGCGGCGAGCAGGCCGAGTTCGGCGGCGAGGACCCGCTGGCCGCGGCGCCTGCAGGCCGCGGCGGCCTCGGTGATCTCCGCGGCGAGCCACTGGTCGGGCGTGTCCACGGCGAGCGCGCGGTGGCGTACGGCCTGGACGGGATCGTCGACGGCGGCGGCCAGGGCCGCGTGCCCGGCGGCGCGTTCGGGCCAGCCCGCGTCGGCGGCGAGCGCGGTGGGCAGGGCGCCGGCGGTGAACTCCACGGTGCCGTCCTCCCCCACCCTGACCAGTGCGGCCCGTTCCGCCTCGGCCAGCTCGGCCTCGGCGTCGGGGCGGCCGGCCCGGCGGAGCAGGGAGGTGGTGGGGCGGGAGGCGAGGGCGGCGAGCAGCAGGGTGCGGCGGGCCTGGGCGGGGACCCCGGCGAGGAGCCGGCGGGCGACCTCGCGGGCCTGTCCGGAGACGGGCAGCGGGTCGGCGTGGTGGGCGCTGCTGTCGCGGGCCTCGGCGGCTTCGGCCAGGGAGTGGCCGAGGGCGAGGGCGAGGCGCGGGTTGCCGCCGCTGGCCTGGTGGATGCGGCCGGCGAGGCGGGCGGGGAGGCAGTGGCGGACGAGGAGTTCGGCGACCTCGTCGGCGCCGAGCGGGGGAACCCTGATCGCGGGGACGCCGGGTCCGCAGAGGGGTTCCCCGATGGGGGCTCCGCCCTGGACGCATTCGGCGACCAGGACCCGTACGCGGGGCGGGGTGAGGCGCAGCGCGAAGCGGAGGAGGTCGGTGCTCTCGGCGTCGAGCCACTGGGCGTTGTCGAGGACGAGCAGGACGGGCTGGCGGGCGGCGAGGGTGCGGAGCACTTCGACGACGGCGAGGCGCAGCGCGATGTGGTCGCGGCCCGCGCGGGGGGCGTCGGCCTCGCGGCGCAGCAGGGCGATGGCGGTGCGCTGGGGGCCGGAGAGCTGGTCGAGGGCGGCGGCGGGGACGGAGGCGAGGAGGGCGGCGGCGGACGCCTCGGGTATCCACTGGTCGGCGGCCTCGGGGGCGAGGCGGAGAACGCTCTCACGCCGCGCTTCGGCAGCGGCCGCCACGGCGCGGACGACCTCGGTCTTGCCCGCGCCCGCGGGTCCGGTGAGGAGGGCCCGGCCGTGCGTGGTCAGCGCATGGTCGACCGCCTTGATGAGTTCGCCGTGTCCGACACTCGTGTCAGCGTTCCCCGTCGCCGCCACCACGCACAGCCACCAGCCCTTCGGTCCCCAGCTCCTGTGCCCTTCCTGTGAGAGGCGAGAATACGAGGTCGGACGGCAGGTGGACCCGGATTGTGACGCAGAATTCAGTCACGTGCCGGGAAAACCCGGCGGACCTGCCGATACGCGGGGTATCGGCAGGCCCGGGGATTCACTTGGTCCGTACTATCGGCCCGTCAGGCCGAGTTGGTGCCGGACCCTGATGGAGGGGGAGCCTCTCAGAACGCGAGGTTCCAGGAGTCGATCTTGCCGGTGTCGCCGCCGGCGTTGTCGTTCACACGCAGCTTCCAGGTGCCGTTCGCGACCTCGGAGGAGGCGTTGACGGTGAAGACCTGGTTGATGTTGTCCGTGCTGCCGCCGGCCCGGTTGTGGACCGTGTAGACGCTGCCGTCGGGAGCGATCAGGTCGACCTTGAGGTCACCGATGTAGGTGTGCACGATGTTCACGCCGACCTTGAGGGCGGCCGGGGCGTTGCCGGTCTTCCCGGTGACGGTGATCGGGCTCTCCACGGTGGTGTTGTCACCGATGGCGACGTCCGTGCCGTTCTCGAAGGCCGGGGTGGGCGGGTTCGAGGTGACGGCGGCGACGGTCGCGGCGGCGTCGGCGAGACCGGTGCCGCAGCCGCCGGTGCAGGTGCCGGCCAGCGGGCGGGCGTTCGTCTTGATCGCCGACTCGATCTGCGCCGGGGTCAGCGAGGAGTTCGCCGACTTCAGCAGGGCGGCGAGACCCGCGACGTGCGGGGCGGCCATGCTGGTGCCCTGGTACGGCTTGTAGTTCTCGGCGCCGGGGGTGGTGGTGCCCGCGTTCAGCGTGGAGAGGATGCCGTTCTCGGGGGTGGTGATGGTGCCGGGCGTGTCGGTGGCGCGGCGGGTCTCACCGCCCGGGGCGGCGACGTCGATGATCGCGCCGTAGTTCGAGTAGAACGAGCGGTCGCCCGCGCGGTTGCTCGAGGCGACGTTGATCACGTTGTTGCAGCTGGCGGGCGAGAAGTTGGCCGCGTCCGCGTTGCTGTTGCCGGCCGCGACGACGACGGTCGTACCACGGGCGACGGCGGCGTTGATGGCGTTCTGGTAGCTGGTGCCGCAGGCGCCCGAGCCGCCGAGGCTCATGTTGATGACCTTGGCCGGGGTGGCGTTGGCCGGGACACCGGCCACGGAGCCGCCGGAGGCCCAGGTGATGGCGTCGACGATGTCCGAGGTGGCGCCGCCGCACTTGCCGAGCACGCGAATGGGCTGGATCTTCGCGCCGTAGGCGATGCCGGCGACGCCCTTGGAGTTGTTCGTGGCCGCGGCGATGGTGCCCGCGACGTGGGTGCCGTGCCAGGAGGAGTTGCTGGCCTTGGAGCCGAGGCCGCACTCGCCGTCGGTGGCGTTCCAGTCGCCCTGGTCGGCGGGGTTGTTGTCACGGCCGTTGCCGTCACGGGCGTCGGCGGAGCTGGAGATGAAGTCGTAGCCCGCGACGATGTTCGGGGCGACGTCCGAGTGGGCGACGTAGCCGGTGTCGATCACGGCGACGGTGACGCCGGAGCCGGTGGTCTTGTCCCAGGCGGCGGGAACGTTCATGCCGGCGGTGGGCTCGAAGAGGTCCCACTGCTTGGCGTACTCGGTGTCGTTCGGGGTGACGGCCTGGGCGTAGGCGCGGGAGTCCGGCTCGACGTAGGCGACGTCCGGGTCGGCGCGGAACTGGGCCATCACGTTGGCCGCGTCGGCCGGGGCGGTCGCACCACCCAGGTTGACGAGGGCCGCTCCGGTGCCGAGGCGCCGGTCGAACTTCGCCTTCTTGCCGGCCTTCTTGCCCTTGGCGGCGGCGTCGTCGGCGGCCGCGGTGTTCGAGCTGGCCTCGGTGGCCGAGGACTTGTAGCCGACGATGAGGTTCTGGACCGGCGCGGCGGCGGCGACCGTGGCGGCCGGCGCGGCGCCGGGGGTCTCGACGGCCGCGGCGACCGAGGCGGTGGCGGTGGCGGATCCGGCGAGCAGGGTGACGGAGATGGCCGCCACGGATATGAGCCGACGTCTGGAAGCGTGCACGTGTTCCCCTTCGCGGGCCGTTTCCGGGCAGGCCGGAGCGGCCGGTCGGTGCAGTGTGGGAGGTTCCGGCGGCCGCGGGCCGGGAGCGAGTTGGTCGGTCTCGCCCCGGCGCCGCCGCGCGCCACGCTGTCCCGGCCGCAACGGCGAGGCAGGGGCAACGGCGTCCCGGCGCTCCCCCGGACGGTGGGGCCTACACGCCATGTGGGGTTGGCGTGTGAACCACCCGGCCTGGGGAAGATCGCCGGTGGGCAGACAGTAGGCAACGCGGCGATGAACTCGATACGGGGAAAACCCTTGTCCGGCCCCTGCCGCACCCCCCGGGGGTCCCTCGGCAGGGGTGGCGGGCCGGCGGAAGGGCGGCCGTCAGCTGGGCGGGAAGAGCTTGCGGAAGTAGGTCCAGCTGGTCTCGTTCGGTTCGCTCCACTTCTCCGGGGCGTGCGCGAATTCGGGGTGGTGGTCCGCGATGTACGCCCGGGTGCGCTCGGGCACCTGCGTGTACGCGTCGAGCTTGCGGCCCCGGCAGTGGAAGGTGAGGCCGCCGGGGCGCGCGCCCTGTTCCATCCAGGGCAGCCACGGGGACATACGCGTCCAGGACATCGTCGCGGGGACGCTCACCGCGTCGGTGGCCAGCACCGTCGCGGGTGCGAAGAACTGGAAGAGCTCCAGTGCCCGGTAGGTGTCGTCGGCCGACTGCGCCGGGTACTCGTCGACCGGCAGGGGCGACGGGTAGGCGAGCGGGATCTCCAGGCTGAAGCAGACCTGATCGCCCAGTTCGGTCACGGGCACCGGGAACGGCCGCCACTTCTGGTTGGCCGGGTCGTTCCAGACGTGGACCACCGGCTTGCCCTCCCAGGTCTCCATGATCTCCCGGGTCCGGGGGTCCAGGTAGAACGCGGCCTCCCTGGAGAGCAGCTGGTAGCCGCCGATCTCCTCGTCCGGGACGATGCGGGCGACGTTGATCCCTTCGAAGCCGAAGAGGCGCCGGTAGGGCTCGCCCGGGGCCCAGGAGTGGACGTCACCGGTCCACCAGTAGGTGACCTCGCCGCCGTCCAGCGAGGCACGGGTGCGGGCGAATGCTTGCAGGAGCTCGGCGGGTGTCGCGGCTGATGTCATCCGCCCACTCTGCGCGGTCGCGGCACGGCCGGGCAAGCACGCGCACGGACAACCGGAGCCCCCTCCAAGGGGTTTGAGTGGCTGGTGGGAACGGGTGGGTCCGATGGCCGGAGACCGGGCGGGGACCGCGATGCGGATGCCAGGTTGACGGCGGTCGCGCCACCGGCGACCGTGACCGCCATGGGGAAAGAACGCCGTCTGCTCACGCTCGTCATCTGCCTGGTCCTGGGGGGTGGACTGACCGCTGCGGTGCTGGGTGCCTCGCGCGCGGCCGGTCCGCACGGAGGGACCGCGGCCGGAGGTCCGGCGCCCTCCGACTACGTGGACATACGCGACGTTCCGCGCGTCCCGACTGCCGCTCCCGCCCCGGGTGCCGACGGATCCACCGGCTCGGTGGTGGTCGACTGCGGCCGCAACGAGCAGGGCCACTACAACGAGGACAATCTGGTGGTTTCGCCGGGCCTGCGGGCCGGAGCCCACCACACGCACGCGTACGTGGGGAACCTGTCCACGAACGCGATGTCGACCGACGCCTCCCTGGACGCCGCCGCCACGAGCTGCAAGGGCGGCGACCGGTCCACGTACTACTGGCCCGTCCTGCGGCGCCTCGACCGGCCGGGTACGCGCCCCCACGAGCACTCGGCGGGGCACGGGAACACGGGCGAGATCCTGCCGGAGGTCTCGGTCCTGGTGGAGTTCCGCGGCAGCCCGGTGAGCAAGGTGGTGGCCATGCCGCGCTTCCTGCGGGGCATCACGGGCGACGCCGTCGCGTACACGGCGGGCAGCGACGCCGACGTACGGGCCCGCTGGGGGTGTTCCGGCTCCCCGGACCGGACCACCACCCGCTACCCGCGCTGCCCGGGTGACGAGCGGGTCACCCGCACCCTGGTCTTCCCCAGCTGTTGGAACGGCATCGACACGGCCGGCGCCGGACACCGCTCGCACCTGCGCTTCCCCGGCACGAACGGCGTCTGCCCGCCGGACTTCTTCCCGGTGCCCGAACTGCGCGTCTCCCTCGCCTACGAGGTCCCCGCGGGGGTGCCCGTGGCGCTCGACTCCTTCCCCGAGCAGCGGCACAGCCCGAAGACGGACCACGCGATGTTCGTCAACGCGATGACCGACCGACAGATGGCCGCGGTCGTCGGCTGCCTCAACGAGGGCCGCACCTGCCGGATCTGAGTGACGCAGGTCACGTGAACCGTGCGGGCGCCGGTGGCGTGTTCCGACCGCACCACCTAAGCGAGGAAGACGGAGAGGGTGAGATGGCCGGACCACTGTGGCCCCGCACTCGGCGGGGCTCGACCGATGAGGCACTGATCAAGTCGGTGTACGAGGAGCACGGTCACGCCCTGCTCGCGTACGCCACCCGGCTGACCGGGGACCGGGCCGCCGCCGAGGACGTCGTCCAGGAGACGCTCATCCGGGCCTGGCGGCATTCCGAAGTGCTGGTCAACGGAAAGGGTTCGGTGCGCGGCTGGCTGCTCACCGTGGCCCGCAACATCATCACCGACCGGTACCGGGCCAAGGCCGCACGGCCGCCGGAGGTCTCCGGGGCCTCGGCCACTCCCCCGGTGGAGGCGGACCACGCCGACGCGGTGGTGGACAGCATGACGGTCCTGGGGGCCCTCGACCAGCTGTCGCCGGAACACCGCGACGTCCTCAAGGAGTTGTACTACCGGCAGCTCAGCGTGGCGGAGGCGGCCGACGCCCTCGGCATCCCGGCGGGCACGGTCAAATCGCGTTCGCACTACGCGCTCAAGGCCCTGCGCGACGTCTTCAGGGACCAGCGTGCGAAGGAAAGCAGCTTCAGAGATGGCAAACGACCGGGCGGGCCGCCCCAGCGGCCGGCCGGACTGCGTGAGGTGGTGGCATGAACCGGCAGCGGCACGAGGAGGAACTGCTCGGCCCGTACGTGCTCGGCGTCCTGGACGCCGAGGAGGTCCGCCGGATCGAGGATCACATGAGCGGGTGCGTGCAGTGCCGGGAGGAGGTGGCCGCGTTGCGCGAGATGGAAGCGGCACTGGGCGAGGTGCCCGAGGAGGCGTTCCTCGACGGGCCGCCGCAGGGCGGTGACCTGCTGCTCCAGCGCACCCTGCGGCAGATGCGCGGTGAGCGGGCCGGTGCCGAGCGCCGGCGCGCGGGGCTCGCGGGACTGGCCGTGGCGGCCTCGCTGGCCGCCGTGTTCTGGGCCGGTACGGCGCTGGGCGCCGGCGATCCCGATTCCGTCGCCCTGCCCGCGCCGCCGTCCCCGACGGCTTCGGCGGACCCTTCGCCGCCGCCCGCCGGGACCAAGGTGGCCTCCGCGACCGACAAGGTCACGGGGGCGCGGATGACCGTACAGATGACGCCCGCCACCAAGTGGGTGCGGGTGCGTGCCGCGGTCACCGGAGTGCCGCCGGGCGAACGGTGCCGGCTGGTCGTGGTCTCCAAGAACGGTACGCGCACCACCGCCGGCGGCTGGGTCACGGGCAGCCAGGAGAACGGCGAGGCCAAGGGGGCGGCGCTGGACGGATCGGCGGCCGTGGACCCCGCGGACGTCAAGGCGATCCTCGTCGAGAACGAGGCGGGCAAGGCCTTCGTGTCCGTACCGGTGCCGGCCTGACCGGAACGTGACGGAGCCCGGGAGCATATCCAGCTCCCGGGCTCCTGCGTGCCACCCAATTGCGCACACCGGCACGTTTAAGAGTCGCGGATCATTCTTAGATCGACGTGTTCTGCCTTTGAACTACCGCGCCACGAGAGAGGCGCAGAGGGGACTTGAACCCCCATCCATCGATGATCGTCCACGCTCGGTCGATCCGGTGTTCGGCGGCGAATACTGAGACTGGAGCGATAATCTGAGATTGAAGGGCCGCCTCTACCAGCTTGGGCCACCCCGGCTCGTAATGCCGGGGGAGGGATTCGAACCCCCAACTGACACCCTCGTTCAGCTTCAACATCAGTTTCAGCTTGCGCTCTCGCGCACCCCCTGCAGACATACAGAGGGAGATTTCGGGGCTACCTGAACAGGTAGCCGAACACCGCGTCCCCGACCCGCTGGTCGGTGACCTCGGCGCTGTTGGCCTCCTCGCGGGCGAACTTGACGGCCTGCTGGAGCTTCTCCACGCGGTCGATCAGCTCGTTGACCCGGCGGGCGGGCAGCGCACCGGAGAACTTCACGGTCGTCCAGTACCCGACCGGAACGTCCTCGTAGTACACCTCGACCTGCGCCGGATGCTTCTCGGTGGCCTCGGCCTTCACGTGGTTGCGCGGCACCTTCTTGGTGCGGATCGTGCGCACCGGGTCCGTCTTCCAGGAGTCCGTCGACGGGTCGAGGTTCCAGGACTCGGAGGCGTCCAGCACCGGCAGCTTCCGTACGAAGGTGTGCATGTCCGTCAGCTGCTTCTCGAGGAAGAGCAGGTACGGCACGGGCACCTGCGCCAGCAGGACCGTTCCGTCCACGACGACGTCGGCGGCCGCGGAACGGTTCGCCCAGTCCTTGGTGGCCGTCACGTCGAACAGCCGCGTCAGGGTCCCCGCGGTCGCCCGCAGCACGTCCTCCGCCTTGACCTGCACCCGCGTGGACTCGGGCGGCAGCTGCTCGCCCTCCTCGTCCTTGGGCTGGTAGGTCCGGGAGATGCCGGCCAGCAGGGCGGGCTTCTGGACGTCGTGGTGAGCCTGGGTGAGCTCCTGGAGGGACTTGGACTTGACGCCCTTTTCGACTGCGATGATCTGATTCAGCTTCGGCACGTGATCAACCTAGCAGTCGATTGTCGGATCATTCACCTGGATTTCGGGCACCCCGGCCCGGTCGAGCATGCGGCGCATGTCCTCGGCGGGGAGCGCCGGGTTGCCCGCGGCGGCCCGCGCGGCCTCCGCGGCCTCCGGGTCGGGATCGGCGAGCAGTTCGCGGATCCGGGCCACGGGGAGCCGGGGGTCCCGGGCGGCGTCCGCGCGCGTCTGCGGGTCCCGGCCGAGCCGGTCCAGGAGCTCCGGCTGGAGACCGGGGTCGCGCAGGGCCAGGCGCCGGGCGCTCGGGTCCGGGGAGTCGCCGAGGCGCGCGGCGAGGCCGGCGGCGGGGAAGCCCGGCCGGACGACCAGCATGCCCACGGCGCGGTGGGTGCCGTTCAGGTAGAGGTCGAGGAGCAGCTCGGGCGGCGGCTCCGGGTGGAACTCGGCGAGCAGCAGCCGCACGGCGAAGTCCTCGTCCTGAGCGAGCCGTTCGACGGCGTCGGCCGGCAGGCCCGGGCAGACGGCGGCGCTGCGCCGCAGCCAGGTGTGCGGGGACCGGGCGCACCGCCGCAGGAACGCGGCGTCCTCACGACGTTCCCACACCCAGTCGAGGGTGGGCAGCCGGTCCTCCGCGCCCACCGTGTAGTCGATGGCGGCGCGTTCGGACTCGCTCAGTTCGGGGCGGGCGGAGACCTGGAGCCGGACCCGGGGGTCGGGGTCGACGGCCAGCCGCGCGACCAGGTCGGGCGGGAGCGAGGGGTTGGACGCGATCGCCGCGAGCCGTTCGCCCTCCGCGACCACGCGTTCGGCGAGTTCCCGGGTGAGCCGGCCGCTCGCCAGGACCTCGCCCACCTGCCACCCGTCCCCCAGCCGGCCGACGAGCCAGGTGGTCCGCTCCTCGTCCTCGTGGCAGACCCGCAGGGCGGCGGCCTGCCGCACGTCCGGGTCCTCGTCGTGGAGGAGCCGCTCACGTGTCCCGTCCGCGAGCCGGTCCCAGGCGCGGCAGGCCGCCTGCCGGTACATCGGGTCCTCGTGGTCCGCGAGTCCCGCAAGGACGTGGGCGGGCGGGCGGCCCCACGTGACCAGTTCGCTGCGCACCAGGGCCTTGGGGTGGTCGAGCAGCCGCTCGTACGCCCGGTCGGGCAGCGGGGGCACGCTCCGCCGGTAGGCCGTGGGGCCCTGCGCGAGGGTGAGGTGGAGCGCCGGGTCCGGGTCGTCGAGCAGTCGGGCACGCTGGTCGGGGTCGGCGTTGCCGTTGCCGGCGAAGGCGATCCGGACGCGGCGGTCCGGGTGGACCAGGACGGCCTCGATCACCTCCTGCGGCAGGACCCCGCGCTGCGCAACCGCTCGTCGCACCCACTCGTCTTCGTGGCCGAGCAGCCGCAGCAGCACGTCCGCCGGTGCGGCCCTGTTCCACGCCAGCGCGCCCAGCAGCCCCGTCCACTGATCGCCCATGCCCGATCCCTCCCCCGTTGATCCAAAACGGGCAGCGTAGCAAGGAAGCCCACAGCCGGACCGATCATCACAATGCGGTCCATGACATCCTGTGACGTCACAACTCGCCGGACGGAATCGGCGGACGTCCGGGGAATATGGGGAAGGTCGATGAGGCTCTGCTTCCTGGTGGAGGAGCACTACCGCCACGACGGCATGCCGAACGAGGTGATCGGGCAGCTGACCGCGTGGGGGCACCGGGTCGACGTGGTGCGGCCGGGCGGCTCGCTGCTGCGCATGTCCGAGGCCGTGGACACGGGGGCGCACGACGCCTGGGTGCTCAAGACCGTCTCCGGCGGGCCGGGGCTCACCCTGCTCGAAGGCGCCGCCGCGGCCGGGATGACCACCGTCAACGACGCCCGGTCCATCCGGGGCGTACGGGACAAGGCGCTGGCCGCCGCCATCGGGCGCGGCCGGGGGCTGCCGCTGCCGGCCACGTACGCGGTGGCCTGCCCCGAACTGCTCAGGGAGGTACCGGCGGCGGAGTACCCGCTCGTGGTCAAGCCCGCCGACGGCAGCTCCGGACGGGCCGTGCGCCTGGTGTCCTCGCCGGAGCAGCTGGAGACGGTGCTTCCGCTCCTCGCGGGCGAGGGCATGCTGATCGCCCAGCCGTACGTGCCCAACTCGGGCACCGACATCAAGGTGTACGGGGTCGGCGGCGAGCTCTTCGCGACCGAGCGCTGCTCCCCGCTGCACCCGGACCCCTCGGTGCGGGAACGCCGGGTGCCGCTGTCGGCCGAGGTGGCGGCGATCGCTGCCCGGGTGGGGGCGGTCTACGGGCTGGACCTGTACGGGGTGGACGTGCTGCTGGGCCCGGACGGGCCGGTGGTCGTCGACGTGAACGACTTCCCGAGCTTCCGTCAGGTGCCGGACGCGGCGGCGCGGGTGGCCCGGGCGGTGCTGGATCTGGCGCGGGCGGGCGGTCAGGCGCAGGCGGGCGGTCAGGCGCAGGCGGGCGGTCAGGCGCAGCCTCAGGCGGCCTCACCCCAGCCCACACCGGCGGCGCTGCCGTTCTCGACGCTGCCCCTGTCGATTCCGGTGCAGGTCCCGGCGCCGGCGGGCGAGAGCGTATGAGGATCGGCCTGATCACCCCGGAGCCCGGGCATCCGCTGCTGGCGGGGGCCGCCGCGCTGCTGGCTCCGGAGCACGTCGTCGAGTCCCTCGATCCGACCCCGCCCGGGGAGGCGGCGCCGGTGCCGGTGCCCCGGCGGCCGGCCGACGTCTACCTGCTCAAGTCGGGGACCCCGCACGCCGTGGGGCTCGCACGGGAGCTGGAGCGGCGGGGCGCGGCCGTGGTGAACTCCGCGGCGGCCACCGCACTGTGCCAGGACCGGACGGAGATGGCCGGGCTCGCCCTGCGGGCCGGGCTGCCGTTCGCCGCGACGCGTACGGTCGGCCCCCTCTCGGCATGGGCCTCCGCGGCCCCGTTCACCGCCCCGGTGGTCGTCAAGAGCCGGCACAACCGCAAGCGCGATCTCGTCGCCCGCGCCGACGACGCCGACGCCCTGCGGGAGTTGGCGCGGGCCTGGCCGCGGGAACCGGTGGTGGTGCAGGAGTACGCGCCCAACAACGGCTGGGACCACAAGCTGTGGGCCATCGGGGACCAGGTCTTCGCGGCCCGGCGCCGCTCCGAGCTCTCCCCCGGCGGGCGGGGCCCCAACGTGCCGCTGGCCCTGGACGACCTGCCGTCCGGATGGGCCGGCCTCGTGCACGAGGTGGGCGCGGTGTTCGCGCTGGACGTCTACGGCGTGGACATCATCGACACCGGCGGCGGCACACCGCTGATCGTGGACGTCAACGCCTTTCCCGGTGTCCGCGGCCAGTCCGGGGCCCCGGAGGCCCTCGCCGCCCTGGCCCTGCGCCGGGCCCCGGGCCGCCGCCCGTAGTCCTGCGGCGCCGCACGCGCGCGTCCGGACGGGCGAATGCGCACGGTGGGACGGCCGCGGCCCGGTGTCGTGGCGCGGCCCTGTGGCGGGGGCGGTGAGGATCGGGGGCATGGGCGTCGTCCTGCCGGTCCTCTTCGCGCTGTTCGCGGCGCTCAGCAACGCGCTCGCCACCGTGCTCCAGCGGCGGGCGGCGCTCACCGTGCCGCAGAGCGACGGCTTCCGCTTCGGTCTGGTCCTCGACCTGCTCCGGCGGCCGGTGTGGGTCGGCGGGATCCTGGCGGTGATCGCGGCCGGTGTCGGGCAGGCCCTCGCGCTGGCCACGGGCGCGCTGGCCCTCGTACAGCCGCTGTTCGTGCTGGAGCTGCCGCTGGCCCTGCTGATCGCCTCGCTGGTGACGCGCCAGCGGCTGCCGGGGGCGTTGTGGCTGGCCGTGGCGGGGGTGGTGGCGGGGCTCGGGATCGCTCTGGTGGCCGCCTCGCCGCAGGGCAACCGTACGGACGTGCCGGCCGAGCGGTGGGCGGTGGCCCTGACGGCCTGCGCGGTCGTCGTGGCCCTGCTGGCCGTGGCCGGGCTGCGCCGCCCGCCCGGCCGTTCACGGGCCGGGTGCCTCGGCGCGGCCACCGCCGTCTGCTACGCGCTCACCGCCGCCCTGATGAAGTCCTCGGTGCACGTCCTCGACGACGACGGCATCGGCGCGTTCCTGACCTCCTGGGAGACGTACGCCTTCGGCGCGAGCGGCATCTGCGCCCTGCTGCTTCTCGAACACGCCATGCAGGGCGGGCCGCTGGTCGCCTCGCAGCCCGCCCTCACCCTCGGCGACGCGAGCATCAGCATCGCCCTGGGGGTGGTCCTGTACGAGGAACACCTGCGGTCGGGCTGGTGGTTGCTCCCCCAGCTGCTGGGCATCGCCCTGATCTGCGCGGGGGTGCTGGCTCTCGCGAGGGCCGGGGACGGTGCGCCCTGAGGACGGGTAGCGTGCCGGGCAGTCGAGCGGAGGGCGGAAGCCATGCGAGCGGTGGTCTTCGAGCGGTACGGGGAGCCGGCCGAAGTCAGGGAGGTGCCGGATCCGCGTCCGGCGGCGGGCGGGGTGGTGGTGCGGGTGGAGGCCACCGGGCTGTGCCGCAGCGACTGGCACGGGTGGATGGGGCACGATCCGGACATCGTGCTGCCGCACGTTCCGGGGCACGAACTGGCGGGCGTGGTCGAGGCGGTGGGGGCCGGGGTGTCGAACTGGCGGGTCGGCGACCGGGTCACGGCGCCGTTCGTGTGCGCCTGCGGAACCTGCGCCGACTGCGCGGCGGGCCACCATCAGGTCTGCGCGCGGCAGACGCAGCCCGGGTTCACCCACTGGGGGTCCTTCGCCGAGTACGTGGCCCTGGACCACGCCGACGTGAACCTGGTGGCCGTGCCCCAGGAGCTCTCGTACGCCACGGCGGCCGGGCTCGGCTGCCGCTTCGCGACCGCGTTCCGGGCCGTGGTGGTGCAGGGCAGGGTCGCGGCGGGCGAGTGGGTCGCCGTGTACGGCTGCGGCGGGGTGGGCCTCTCCGCCGTGATGATCGCGGCTGCGGCCGGGGCGCGGGTGGTCGCCGTGGACACGGCGCCGGGGGCGCTGGAGCTGGCGCGGAAGTTCGGCGCCGTGCACGGTGTGGACGCCACGGCCCACCCCGACACCGCTTCCGTCGTACGGGAGTTGACGGGCGGCGGCGCTCACCTCTCGCTCGACGCCCTGGGGTCGCCCGTGACGGCGGCGGCCTCGGTGAGCGGTCTGCGCCGCCGGGGCAGGCACGTGCAGGTGGGGCTGCTTCCGGCGGCGGCCGGCGCGGCGGCCCTTCCGATGGACCTGGTGATCGGCTGGGAGCTGGAGATCCTCGGGAGCCACGGGATGGCGGCGCACGCGTACCCGCCGATGATGGAGCTGGTCCGGGGCGGGGTGCTGCGCCCGGACCTGCTGGTCACCTCCACGATCCCGCTGGACGCGGCCCCGGCCGCGCTCGCCGCGATGGGCTCGGCCACGGGAGCCGGGGTCACCGTCATCCTGCCGGGATCGGGGGCTCGGGGCTGAGCTACGATCCCCGCGCAGGACAGGTGAACGATGCGGGAGTGGTGGGTGGTGGACGTGAGCACCGGTGGCAGAGTGCCGGGGGCCGTGGCCGTGGTGCTGGTGGGCGGCCTTCTGCTGAGCGGCTGTTCGGGCGCCGCGGAGGGCGGAGCCCCGCCGGCGGCGGAGAAGCCGGCGACGCCGACCGCGAGCGCCGGCCCGGCGACGACCCCACCGGCCCCCACCGCTTCGCAGCCGGCGGCCCCGGAGCCCTCCGCCTCGGCCGCGCCCCCGGCGGCGGCCCCGAAGCCCTCGGGCAGCCGCGGCTCGCAGCCGGCGCCGAAGCGGAGCACGGCGGGCTCGTCGAAGGTCCCGCAGAACCCCTACCGGGGTCCCACCCCGCCGCCGGCGCCCTCCCACGTCCCGACGTTGGACTGGAAGCCGACCCCCTTCGACCCGAACGACCCCTCGATCCCGACGTACACCATGCCGCCGCTGCGCTAGGCCCGTCGGCTACCCCGGCAGGGGGGTCCGCGCGTATGCGCCCGACAGGAGGTGGCCCGCTCCGGGGGCCACGGCGTCGAGGTCCAGAGCCCGGAGCATCTGGTGGGCGGTGCAGACCGCCGCGGAGACGACCGGCTTGCCCAGGAGCTGTTCGGCTTCCTCGATGGCGCCCAGGGACGGCATCTGCACGCAGGCCGAGAGCACCACGGCATCGGCGTCCGAGTACTCCAGCGCCCGCGCGAGGCCCGGCAGCCGGGCCGGGTCGTGGGCGGCGACATCGAGGTTGTCCGGGATCTCGAGGGCCTCGTAGTCGAGGACTTCGATGCCCTCGTGCGTGAGGTAGTCCACGACGGTCCGCGTGAGCGGGCGCATGTAGGGGGCCAGCAGCGCGATCTTCTTGGCGCCGATGGTGTGCAGCCCGTGGACGAGGGCTCCGGCGCTGGTGACGACGGGGGCGGGTGCCCCGTTCTCGGCGGTGCGGGCGTGCAGCCGCTGTTCCGAGGTCCGGTGGTAGCCGAGGCCCATGCTCATGATGGCGACCAGGCAGGCGTAGCCGAGTACGTCGACCCGGGCGTCGGACAGTTCCAGGGCGCAGCGGTCGGAGTCCGCGTCCATGGCCCTGAGCTGTTCCGGGGTCACGTGGGTCATGCGCATCCGGCTGGAGTGGAAGGTGAAGCGCTCGTCGGGTGCGATGGCCTGGCGGGCCCGGAGGATGGCCGGGACCTCGGTTTCCATGGTGACGTTGGAGCTCGGCACGATCTGGCCGATGCGGTAGGTGCGGGGTGCCACGGGGTGCTCCTCAGCGGGCGTCGACGACGGGGTTGGTCAGGGTGCCGATCAGCTCGACGGTGGCCTCCACCGTGTCACCGGGGGCCAGGAACTCCGGCGGGACCATGCCGGCGCCGACGCCGGAGGGCGAACCCGTCGCGATGACGTCGCCGGGTTCCAGGGTCATGCCGGAGCTGATGTCGGCGATGAGGCGGGCGATGGGGAAGAGCATGTGGCGCGTGTTCGACTTCTGCTTGGTGACGCCGTTGACGCGCAGCGAGAGGTCGAGTGCCATGGGGTCGCGGATCTCGTCGCGCGTCACGATGACCGGGCCGAAGGGCGCGTAGGAGTCCTGGCCCTTGGAGAAGAACCACTGGCCGGAGCGGCGCTGGTCGCGGGCGCTGATGTCGTTGATGATGCTGAAGCCGAAGATGTGGTCGTACGCCTCCTCCTCGCTCACCCGGCGGGCGGTGCGGCCGATGACGACGGCGAGTTCGCATTCCCAGTCCAGCTGGGTGGTCAGGTCGGCGTTGTGCAGGATCGGCTGGCCCGGTCCGGTGACGGCGGTGGCGGGCTTGCCGAACAGGACCGGGCGCGGCGGCAGGTCCTTGTCGGTGTCGAGGCTGCGGCTGGACTCCTCGACGTGCTCGATGTAGTTGAGGCCGACACCGATGATCTTTCCGGGGCGCAGCGGGGCGCGCAGGGTCACGTCCTCCAGCCGGTGCACGGCGCCGGCGGGCGCTCCGGCGGGGTCGGCGGCGAGCAGCTGCCGGGCCGCTTCCTCCGCGGCCGGGCCGGCCTGGACGAAGGAGAGCAGGTCGTGCGGGAGCCGCACGCCGGCGTGGTCGGCCAGGACCGCCAGGTCGAGGACGAGGCCGTCGGCCTCGACGCCCAGGCGTTCGGTGGCTTCGGTGGTTCCGGTGGCTTCGGTGGCTTCGGTGGTGAAGGTCAGCAAGCGCATGGGGGGGCTCCTCGTGGGTCAGGCGGAGGTGACGGGCTGGTGCCCGCCGTTGTCGGCGTACGCCTCTTCCCGGTGGAAACCGAGCGAGCGCATGACGGGGAAGTCGTTGAAGGAGAAGAGGCAGGCGTCCTCGGTCTGGTCGAGGTTGTGGTGCTCGTGCCAGGCCCAGGAGGGGACGCAGAAGATGTCGCCCTGCTTCCACTCGAAGCGCCGTCCGGCGATCACGGAGAATCCGCGGCCCTTGGCGGCCGTGTAGATCACCGAGCCGGTGTGGCGGTGGGCGAGGGTGGCCTGGCCGGGGCGCAGCAGCTGCATGTGGGCGCCCATGGTGGGCATGACCGGGCCGCCCGTCACCGGGTTGGTGTACTCGGCGATGACCCCGTCGTACGGGGAGCCCTCGCTCGCCTTGGCGAGGCCGCGCAGGGCCTCGTACGTGGGCTCCCAGGGGTAGGCGAGCAGCGGGGAGTGGGGCCGGGTCCACTTCTCCACCCCGTACGGCAAGAGGTTCGCTCCGTAGGTCAGGACCGAGGAGTTGATGACCTTCCCCGGGGTCTGGTACAGGTCGGGGTGGACCTCGTAGAACCCGGCGTCCAGGGCGTTGACCAGCGGGATGTCGAGCCCGTCCTGCCAGATGACGGGGCCGTCCTCGGCGTCGTTGCCGTGCTCGTGCCAGGTGCCGTTCGGGGTGATGGCGAAGTCGCGGGGGCCGACCCTCAGCTTCTGGCCGTCGACGATCGTCCAGGCCCCGGTGCCCTCGTGGACGAAGCGCAGGGCGGCGGCCTGGTGCCGGTGGGCGGTCATGGCCTCGCCGGGACCCATGATCTGCAGGCCGGTGTAGAGGAGCCCGGCCGCGGCGCTGACGTCCTTGCGGCCCGGGTTGACGAGCATGACGACGCGGCGGCCGGCGTCGTCGCCCTTGACGAGGCCGAGGGCCTTGAGGACGTGGGGGCGCAGCTCGTCGTAGCGCCACAGCACGGGCACGGACTTAGGCTGCGGGTACCAGGGCTCGATGTCGTTGGCCACGGTCCACAGGGCGCCCGCGTCGAGCGCGCCGAGCTCCTCGTAGTACGCGGTGAGTTCGGGGGTGTCGGAGACCCGGGCGCGGCCGAGCATGGTGTCGTCCTGCTCGCTGGTCATGCGTCCTCCTCAGGAGCGGCGGTGTCGGTGAAGGGGGCCGGGGGCACGGTGAAGGTCACGGGCAGCCGGGGGCGGTTGTCGACTTCGAGGCGGAAGATGTCGAAGCGGTTGTAGTGGCCGGTGATGTCGTGCATCTGCTTGGGCTGGATGCACCGGGCGAGGTCGATCTCGCCGTAGACGATCCCCTCGTCGTCCACGAGGGGATCGGTGACCGGGCGGCCGTCGGGGCCGAAGATGCCGGACAGCGCGCTGCGGGGACGGGTGAACTGCTTGCGCAGTTCCTCGTCGTCCCCGGCGAGCAGGTCGACGATCTCCGGGGAGACGGTGGAACAGGCGACGACGGAGAAGACCTTGCCCTCGAAGCTGTGGGCGGCGGTGCGGACGGCGATCGCGTCGGCCATGTCGTAGTCGGCGGGGGCGACGGGCAGGGCGATGTAGCAGGAGGCGTGGACGAGTTCGCCCTGTGCGAGGAGGGTGAAGCGGGCCAGGGTGTTGGTGTTCTCCCCGCAGGCGAGCGCGCCGAGGGGGCCGACGGGTGTGTCGTGGACGACGAGCGAACTGCCGTCCCCGCCGGTCCAGGTGAGCTTCTCGGCCCAGGTCGGCACCAGTTTGCGGTGGACGCCGAGGAGGGCGCCGTCGGGTCCGATGGTCAGCAGGGTGTTGTAGAGGACGCCGAGGCTGTGCGGGGCGCGCTCGTTGACCCCGATGACGAGGACGATCCCGTGCCGGCGGGCCGCGGCGCGCAGGGCGTCGACGTGCGGGCCGGGAATGTCGACGGAGGCCCGCTGGAGCCGCTCGAACCAGGGGGAGCCCTGGACCGGGTTCATCGTCCAGTTCCAGTAGGGGTAGCCGGGGACGAACACCTCGGGGAAGACGACGAGTTCGGCGCCGTGGGCCGCGGCCTCGGCGATCAGGTCGACGGCCTTGGCGACGGTGGCGGCGGGGTCGAGGTAGACGGGCGCGGCCTGGACGGCCGCCGCCGTGAAACGGGGCAGGTTCTCCCTGTCCATGGGCATGGGGACCTCCGGCTATCGGGGGACGGGAGCGGGCGCCGCGGCGGCGGCGCGCGGCAGCCAGCGGCGGTGGGCGGACGCGGCGGGCTGCCGCAGGAGTTCGAGGCGGGGCGGGATCCGGTCGGTGCGCGCCGACGGGGGCCGGCCGCTGCCCGCCCGCCAGGCGCGCGCCCAGGGGGCGGCCGGGCCCTGGTAGCCCTGGGCCGCGGCGGCGTGCAGGGTCCACAGCGGGTCGTGGATCTGCGCGCGGCCCACGCCGCACAGGTCCGCCCGGCCGGCCAGGATGATCGAGTTCACGTCGTCGTAGGTGGAGATCGCGCCGACGGCGATGGTGGGGACCCCGGTGGCGTTGCGGATGAGGTCGGCGTAGGGGGTCTGGTAGCTGCGGCCGTAGCGGGGCCGCTCGTGGGAGACGACCTCGCCGGTGGAGACGTCGACCGCGTCGGCGCCCGCCCCGGCGAGCGCGCGGGCGATCGCGACGGCGTCGGCCTCGCTGGTGCCGCCCTCGGCCCAGTCGGCGGCGGAGATCCGCACGAGCAGCGCCTTGCCGGCCGGCCACACCTCCCGTACGGCGCGCAGTACTTCGAGCGGCAGCCGCAGCCGGCCGTCGAGGTCGCCGCCGTACTCGTCGGTGCGCCGGTTGGTCAGCGGGGACAGGAAGCCGGAGAGCAGGTGGCCGTGCCCGTACTGGAGTTCCAGCACGTCGAAGCCGGCCCGGTCGGCGCGCCGGGCCGCGCTCGTGAAGTCCCGTACGAGGGCGTCCATGTCGGCCCGGTCGGCCTCGCGCGGCACCGGGCTCCGCTCGTCCCAGGCCAGCGCGGAGGCGGCGATCGGCTGCCGGTCGTGCGCGGCCGCGCGGCGGCCGGCGTGCGTGAGCTGGATGCCGAGGCAGGTGTCGGACTGGCCGTGGACGAAGTCGGCGATGCGCCGCCAGGCCGCTTCCTGTTCGTCGTTCCACAGGCCGGGGCAGCCGGGGGTGGCCCGGCCGTCGGCGCTGACGGCCGTCATCCCGGCGAGGACCAGGCCGGCGCCGCCGAGGGCCTGCGTGCTGAGGTGGACGAGGTCGAAGTCGCCGGGGACGCCCTCGCGGGCGGTGTGCAGGGCGGTGGGCGGGACGACGACCCGGTTGCGCAGCAGCAGTCCGCCGAGCGGGTAGGGCCGGAACATCGGCGGGACGGTCGAGGAGTGGTTGACCGCGGTGGTGAACTTCTCGTCGCGCACCCGCAGGTTGTCGTAGGTGACGCGGCGGCTGCGGGTCAGGAGGTTGAAGGCGAACTGGTGCGGGTCCTGGCCGGTGTAGCGGTCGATGTGCTCGAACCACTCCAGGCTGGCCTGGGCCGCGCGCTGGGTGGACTCCACCACCGGCCGGCGCTCCTCCTCGTACGCGGCGAGCGCGGTCGGCACGTCCGGGTGCTCGTGCAGGCTGGCGGCGAGGACGAGGGCGTCCTCCATGGCGAGCTTGGTGCCGGAGCCGATGGAGAAGTGCGCGGTGTGGGCGGCGTCCCCGAGGAGGACGACGTTCTCGTGGCGCCAGGTGCGGTTGCGCACCGTGGTGAAGCGGAGCCACTTGGAGTTGTTGGGGAGGAGGCGGTGGCCGTCGAGGTGGTCCGCCAGGAGCTCCTCGCAGCGCCGGATGCTGTCCTCGTCGCTGGTGCCCGGCGGGTGGTCGAGGGCGGCGAACTCCTCGAAGCCGGCGCGCCGCCACGCCTCTTCCTCCATCTCCACGATGAAGGTGGAGCGGGTGGCGTCGTACGGGTACGCGTGCACCTGGAGGGTGCCGAAGTCGTGCTCGTCGACGATGAAGGTGAACGCCTCGAAGACCTTGTCCGTGCCCAGCCACATGTAGCGGCCGGTGCGTTCGTCGAGGTCGGTGCCGAAGGTGTCGGCGTAGGCGGCGCGGGTGGCCGACCGTACGCCGTCGCAGGCCACCACCAGGTCGTACGAGGCGGCGAGTTCGGCGGCGGGCGGGGCCTGGGTGCGGTAGCGGACGTCCACCTCCAGGGCGGCGCAGCGCTCCTGGAGGATCCGCAGCAGGTGCCGGCGGCCGAGGGCGGCGAAGCCGTGCCCGCCCGAGGTGAGGGTGGAGCCCCGGTAGCGGACGTCGACGTCGGCCCAGCGGGCGAACTCGGCGGTCATGGCCGCGTGGATCTCGCGGTCGGCCTGGGCGATGCCGTCGAGCGTCTCGTCGGAGAAGACGACCCCGAAGCCGAAGGTGTCGTCGGGGGCGTTGCGTTCCCAGACGGTGACCTCCCAGTGCGGGGAGAGCTGCTTGGTGAGGGCCGCGAAGTACAGTCCGCCGGGCCCTCCTCCTATGACTGCGACGCGCACGCCGTACCTCCTGGTGATTGCGCGGATTCCGCGCGGGTGAGCAGTTCGGGTTCCTGCGGCCCCGCCGTGTCCAGCCGTTCCCGTACGTCGGCGGGCCAGGGGGTCGACCCGGTGGCGTGGGCGGCCGAGTGGGCGATGACCATGCGGCCGGTGGCCGCCTCCCCGCCCTGTTCGCCGCGCACGGTGAAGGCGTAGTGCAGGGAGGCCGAGCCGACCTTGGTGACCTTCAGCTCGGTGCGCACCGCGTCCCCGAACCAGAGCCGGGCCCGGTAGTCGGCCTCGAAGTGGACCCGGGGCGTGCTGCCGAACAGGTGGGACAGGCCGAGGCGGTGGAGCAGGACGGCCTCGGCCGCCTCGACCCAGCGCACGACGGTGGAGTGGTGGTAGTGGCCGGCGGCGTCGGTGTCGGTCCATTCGACGCGCCGTTCGACGACGACGCTGGGCGGCAGGGGCGACGGCACGGACGACGGCACGGTCGGGGCAGGCGCCGTCGGGGCCGGTGCCGTCTGGGCAGGCGCTGTCAGGGTGGGTGCCGCCGGGGCCGGTGTCGTCTGGGCCGGTGCCGCCGCGTCGGCGAGGGCGCGCTCGCGCAGCGCGCCGCGCCGGAGCTTCCCGGTGCCGGTGCGCGGGAGTTCCGTGACGAATTCGACGGCGCGCGGGTACTTGTACGGGGCGATCGTCTGCTTGACGTGGGCCTGGAGCTCACGGACGGTCCCCTCGGCCGCCGGGACACCGGCGCCCAGGACGACGTAGGCCTTGACGACCATGCCGCGCCGCGTGTCCGGGGCCCCGACGACCGCGCACTCCTCGACGTAGGGGTGGGTGGCGAGGGCCTTCTCCACCTCGGGGCCCGCGATGTTGTAGCCCGAGGAGACGATCATGTCGTCGCTGCGGGCGACGTACCAGAAGTAGCCCTCCGCGTCGCGGATGTAGGTGTCGCCGGTGATGTTCCAGCCGTTCCTGACGTACGAGGCCTGGCGCGGGTCCGCGAGGTAGCGGCAGCCGGTGGGGCCGGTGACCGCCAGCAGGCCGGGCTGCCCGTCGGGGACGGGATCGCCGTGCTCGTCGACGACGGCGGCGCGGTAGCCGGGAACGGGGCGGCCGGTGGAGCCGGGCCGGATGTCCTCGTCGGCCGCGGAGATGAAGACGTGCAGCATCTCGGTGGCGCCGATGCCGTCGATGATGCGCAGCCCGGTGGCGGCGTGGAACTCGTGCCAGACCGCGGCCGGCAGCGCTTCCCCGGCGGACACGCAGCGGCGCAGCCCGGCCAGCCGGTCCACCGCCCCGGCCTCCATGATCGCGCGGTAGGCCGTGGGCGCGGTGAACAGCACGGTCACGCCGTGGGCCGCGACGAGTTCGGCCAGTTGCAGCGGGGGCGCCTGCTCGATCAGCAGGGTGGCCGCCCCGACGGAGAGGGGGAAGACCACCAGCCCGCCGAGCCCGAAGGTGAAGGCGAGCGGCGGCGTGCCGGTGAAGACGTCGTCCGGGCGGGGCCTCAGGACGTGCCGGGAGAAGGTGTCGGCGTTGGCGAGCACGTCCCGGTGGAAGTGCAGGGTCGCCTTGGGGCGGCCGGTCGTACCGGAGGTGAAGGCGATCAGCGCCACGTCGTCCGCGGCGGTGGCCACGGTGTCGAAGCGGCCGTCCTTGGCCGCGCAGCGCGCGGTCAGGTCCGTCGGTCCGGGACCGCCGTAGGTGAGGACGGGCAGGTCCGGCAGGTCCTGTGCGTCCGTCCCGCCGGGGCGGCGGGCCGGGTCGAGCTCGTCGGCGTAGCGGTGGTCGCACACGGCGAGCAGGGGCCGGCTGATGTCGGTGAGCTCGGCGAGCTCGGACGCGCGCAGCATCGGCATGGTGGTGACGGCGACCCCGCCGGCCTTCAGGACCCCGAACCACGTGGCGACGAGCCACGGGTTGTTGGGGCCGCGCAGCAGGACGCGGTTGCCGGGCACGAGGCCGAAGTCCTCGGTGAGGACCTGGGCGACCTGGTTGGCGCGGTGCTGCAGTTCGCCGTAGGTCCAGCGCTCGGTCGGGGTGAGCAGACAGGGGCGGTCGGGGCCCAGCCGCTCGACGGCGTCGTCGAGCAGGCGCCGAGCGCAGTTGAGCCGGTCCGGGTAGTCCAACTCCGGTAGTTCGAAGTGGAGTTCGGGCCAGAGAGCGAAGGGCGGCAGCCGGTCCCGACAGAAGGAATCGGCATGCGCGGAAGGGGAGAGCTCCATGGGGCGGCACCTCAATCAGGGAGCAGCGGGGAGATGGGGAGCAAGATATGTCGAATATTTGGCGTCCGTCAACATCTCGCGATATTCGAGGACTGGGGCAGCGATGCACACCCCCCGCCCCCCTCCCCCACACCCCCTCAGGCCGCGGGAATGCGCACGCGGACCGACTTCCCGAACTCGTGGGCCACGACCGAGAGTTCACCGCCCAGCTCGGCCGTCAGCAGCTGCACGATCAGCAGTCCGCGCCCGTCTTCGGACTCCGGGTCGATCTCGGCGCGCGGAGCGGGCAGCCTCGGCAGGCCGGCGCCCCGGTCGGCGACCTCCAGCCGGAGCCAGCCCCCGCCGACGGCCACGCCGACCCGCATCCGGCCGGCTCCCGCGTGCCGGACGACGTTGCCGACGAGTTCACTCACGGCCAGCAGCAGGACGTCGACCGCTCCACAGGAGACCCGCCAGCCTTCGAGCGCGTCGCGCACACGGGACCTGACCTGCGGAACGCTGGCGGCGACGGGGTCGGCGACCCAGTGGACGAAGCTCCGCTCCGCGGGAGGAGCGGAACTGCCGGTGGTGGTGAGCATGGCGCGCTCCCGGAGGGGGAAGGCGGCGCATCCGCTGGTGTGTCTCGTGCAACTGCTCCAGAAGTCGGACGGCCTCTGGGCTTGTAGTCAGCGGAAATGCGTCGCTAGAGTCGTGATTACACGTGTAACAAGCTACGCCTCCCCCGGTGACTCGCGCAAGCATTTCGGACATACGACGCGAAGCCTGCACGCCGCCCCCGCCGGGACCGCCGCATTGGAAGGGCCGCAATGACGCAATCTCCTCCCACCGAGTTCGATCTCGCCGACATGACCTGGCCACCCCCGCCGTACCAGTCGCCCGTGCAGCCCGTGACGGGCGCGGACGGCGTGCGCCGCTTCGACGGGGTCACGTACGCGACCACCCCCGGCTACCGGCCCCGCCTGCTCGACGTCCAGGTGCCCGCGGGTGAGGGGCCGTTCCCGGCGGTCGTCTGGATCCACGGCGGCGGCTGGCTGGACGGCGACCGCCGTTACCCGCCGCCGACCGTGCCCGCCGCCCTCCTGCACGGGGCCGTACTGGCGGCCGGGCTCGCGCTCGTCTCCATCGACTACCGGCACAGCCTCGAAGCACCCTTCCCGGCGCAGCTGCACGACGTGAAGGCCGCGATCCGCTACGTCCGCACGTTCGCCGGCGCCCTCGGCATCGACCCGGACCGGATCGGCGTCTGGGGCGAGTCCGCGGGCGGCCACCTGGCGGCGCTCGCCGGACTCGTCGGCCCCGGCAACCCGCAGGCCGCGGCACTGGAGGGCACGCACGGCGTCGGCTCCGGCGACACCGGGGTCCTCGCGGTCGTGGACTGGTACGGCGTCTCCGACCTGGTCGCCCTGGCCGCGCACCCCATGCCGGCCATGCCGTCCGGGATCGAGTTCCCCGATCCCTACGAGGCCCTGCTGGGCGCCTCCGTGGCCGCGAACCCGGAAGCCGCCCGCACGGCGAGCCCGGTGACGTACGCCGCGGACTCGACCCCGCCGCCGTTCCTGCTGGTGCACGGGACCCGGGACGGCCTGGTCCCGTACAGCCAGAGCGAGGTCCTCGCCGAAGCCCTGAAGGGCGCCGGGGGCGAGGTCACCCTGCAGCCCGTGGACGGCGCCGACCACATCTTCCTCGGAGCCCCGGACATCACGCCGATCGTCGAGGAGAGCGTGGCCTTCCTGGCCCGGCACCTCGGCGCGGGGGCCTGACGGCCGGACCCGCGGACGCCTTCCGCCGTGGGGGGCACGGCCCGGCCGCGCCCCCCACGTTCCCCGAACACCTCCCCTCCTCCTCCCCCTCCTCCTCCCCTCCCTTCAGAGCACACACGGCCGCGGGCGCTCCCGCGGCCGCGAGAGGCACAGCCATGCCCGGCACTCCGGTCACCACCCCGAACGACAGACCCGACGGCCCCCGCACAGCCGCCCGCCGCGCCGGGCCCGGGGCATCCCCGCGCCGTAGCCGCGGCGTCCTCGTCGCGGCCCTCCTGCTCCTGACGGCCGCCGTCGCACCGGCCCTCGTGGTCCGCTCCGACGTCACGCATCCGCCCTTCCAGGGGCTGGACGAACGCTGGCTGGTCTGGATGGGCGGCCCCCACGAAGGCCCGTACCTGGCCGCCGCCACGGCGCTGGACTGGTTCGGCGGCCCGGTCGGCGCCATCATCCCGCTCACCCTGCTGGCCGTGCTGCTCGTCCGCAGGCGCTGGGCGTCGGCCGGATACCTGCTCGCCGGCTACCTCGGCGGGAACACGCTCGTCGTTCAGGGGCTCAAGCACCTGGTGGACCGGCCGCGACCGGCCGACCCGCTGGTCCGTGTCGACCACGGCTCCTTCCCGTCCGGCCACGCGGCCACGGCGGCGCTCCTCGTCGTCACCGTGGGCGTGCTCCTGGTCCCCGCCGCCCGGCGGCGGGCCTGGTGGCTCGGGGGCGCGGCCTTCACCCTGGCCATGATGTGGAGCCGCACCTGGCTGCACGCGCACTGGCTCACCGACACGGTGGCCGGCGCCGCCGCGGGCGCGGGCGTGGGCCTGCTGGTGTGGTGGCTCTTCCAGCCGGCCCTCGCCCGGGAACGCGTACGTGCCCACGACCGTCGGGGGGCGGCCGCGGGCACGGGCTCGGTGGTGACCGACGGCGGCTGACCGCCCGAGGTCCGCGCCTCGCACCGAGGCGGCGAAGCGCCCCGTGTCCCCACAGCAGGTGCGGGCGCCACGGGGCGTTTTCCGTCGTACGTCGCTCGCTCTCGCTTCTCAAACGGCGAGCGGGAAATCGACGGTCCGCCTCTTGTTGCTGTTGAGACCCTGAATCCCGCGGACGTGGTGGACCACCGCGTAGATCTCCTCGCCGCCGGCCTCGGTCTCGAGCTCGGAACGGGTGCGCAGGATCGAGAACGTTCGCGTCTCCTCGGTCGACTGCGGGAAGAAGAACCTGGGTTGCAGATTGAAGAGGTGATCGTCGTCGCCGCCGAAGACCTCGCCCTTGTCGCTCTCGAAGAGCGCGACGCTGTCGAACCAGCCTTCCGGGAAAAAGAGTTCATTCGGCGCGTAGAACATGGTGTAGGAAACCTGGATCTCATAGACCCCGTTGCCCTTGAGGACGATCCCGATGGTGGGCGTGTCCTTGTAGCCGGCCATGGCGAGTTCCCTTCGTCGAGAAACAGCGGGGTGGTTTCCGGCCGCATGGGCGGCGGGGATGCTGTTTCGAACCGTGATCCCAGTAGGCCCCGGGCCGGGCCGGCGGTCACGTCGCTGGAATTCGTCGCTTGACACCGTGAGCCCTTTTCAACCTCAGGTCGAGGCGTGATGAAGGACGACGACGGCCTACCTCAGTTCGTGCAGTTCAGGTGCCGAGTGAGGACGGCCTGGACGAGCCTGATGATGCGATGGATGCTGCGGCGGAGTTTGCGCAGCAGGCGCCAGGTCTTCAGGGTGGCCACGGCCGGCTCGCCCAGGGCCCGGATGCGCGCGTGGGCGATGTTGACGGCCCGCTGACCTGCGGACAGCCCCTCCCGCCGGCCGCGGAAGGGCACCCGGACGGTAGGACGGGCGGTGGGCGGCGATCCGGTCGATCGCGAGCAGCGTCCCGTTCAGGATCACGAACACCTTGCGGGATGCGGCCTTGACCGCACTCGCCAGGTCCGGGGCGAGCGCGGCCAGAACCTCGACGGCCTCGGCGATGTACCGGCAGGCGGTGGTGGTGCCGACGCCGAAGCCGGCCGCAAGCCGGGCGCAGGTTTGCCCGCACCGCAGGTAGGCCAAGGGAACGCGGGGGCCCTCGCTCAGGAGGTCAGGCGGGGCACCAGTACGGCTTCCACGGCCGGGACCGGCACCGCCGTGCCCGTCTCGATCAGCTCGTGCAGGGCGCCCGCGATCTGCGCCGCCGACGGCATGTCCAGCCGGACCGTGGTGAGCGCGGGCTGCTGGAGCGCGGACAGCACGAGGTCGTCACAGCCGACGAGGGCGACCTCGTCCGGTACGACGATGCCCTCGGCCTGGAGCGCGTGGAGCAGCAGCGCGGCGTACTCGTCGTTGTACGTGAAGACGGCGTCCAGCCCGAGGCTGCGCCAGCGTCGGGCGAGAGCGCTCGCGGACTCCCGCGTGTAGGCCAGTTCCACCGGGGTGACGGTCGCCATGTGGCGGGCCGCGACCGACTCGGCGCCCGCGAGACGCGGCTGCGCGAGGGTGCCGAGGCCCCTCTCCTGGGGCATGACCACGCCGATCCTGGTCCGGCCGCGCTCGATGAGGTGCTCGGCCGCGGTGGCGCCGATGTGGGTGTGGTCGAAGCCGATGGTGTGCACCCCTTTGACGGGGTGGGACGCGAAGGCGAGCAGGCCGCGCACGCCGGCGCGGCCCAGCAGCTCGGCCGCCTGGGGGGTGAAGCGGTCGCCGTCCAGCGCGACGACGGCCGCGGGGCGCAGCTCGGCCCAGGCACGGGCGGCGTCGACGGGGTCGGCGAAGCGGCCCGCGTGCAGCACGGCCGTGTAGCCGAGGCGGTCCAGCTCGCTGTGCAGGTCGTCGACCCAGTCGCTGACGAGACGGCCGATCGCGGAGATCGACGCGGGCATCAGGACGAGGTTGCTGCGGCCGGCGCGCAGGGACCGGGCGGCGGCGTGCGGTACGTAGCCGAGCTGTCGCGCCGCGTCGAGCACCCGGTCCCGGGTGCCCGCGCTGACCCGGTGGCCCTGGGTGTCGTTGAGGACGAAGGAGACCGTGGCGCGCGAGACACCGGCGAGGCGGGCCACGTCGGCGCTGGTGATCGACGCGGGGACGGCGTGTGTGTCTTTGGCCATGACGTCCCTCGATGCTCCTTGTGCGCTGCTTGCTCCTTCCTTTCAGGTTACACGAGTTAAATCAAGGGAGCAGAGGGGTGCGCAGACGTGCGGGCGGGGCCGTGCAGGATCCGGGAGGCTCCCGCGAGGTCGCCGAGCGCGGTGACGACGGAGTCGAAGCGCATCGTGGTGCGCGCGTCACCCTCGTACGGCTGCCAGTGCGGCAGGTCCGGATGGTTCGGGTCGCCGGTGCGGACGAAGGCGATCCAGGCCCGGTGCATGGCGTAGGCGAGGCCGTCGCGGACGCCGGGAGCGAGCCCGGCCAGGAAGGGCGCGTCCGCCCACTGGTCGAAGTTGTCGAAGACGAAGGGCAGTTCGAGGCAGTGGGCGGCGCCGAGCCGGCCCTCGTAGGCGGGGGTGGGCAGGTCGAACTGGTAGGCCCAGACGGGGTGGCCCGATGCGGCCCTGGCCTCGGCCAGCCGGACGGCGGGGACCCTGAACAGCTCGTCGGTGATGAGGTCCATCAGCACGTCGGCCGGACGCGCGCCGGGCCGGGCCCGCTCGTACGCCGCGTACACGTCGGGGGCGGCTTCGGTCCCGAAGGTCTCCGCGATCCGGTCGGTCACCTGCTCCCGGGTGGCGGCGGCGTACCCCTCGTCGAGGGCGAACCCGAAGTTGGCCTCCTCCCTCGTCCAGCCGATCATGACGTCGATGCCGGTCGCCGCGCCGTTCAGCAGCGCCTGCTCCGGGTGGCTGCGGAGGGTGACCCCGTCGATCACGGGCAGGAAGGGCGTGGGCCAGTACCCCCACCTCATCGTCTGCACGAAGAGGCCGGCGGCCGCCCCGATCAGCTCCTGCCAGGGCAGGGCGCGCAGCTCGGCCAGGTCCTTGGCGCCCGCCAGCTCCAGGTAGGCGGCGGTGCGCTCCATGTAGGCGTCCGGGGCGGGGAGGTCCAGGCCGAAGGGCGGGCTCTGCAGGATCACCCGCCGGATCAGCCCCCGGGTCTCCGGATGCCCGGCGAGGGCGGCGGTGGACACGGCTCCGCCCGACTGCCCGGCGACGGTGATGAGGTCCGGGTCGCCGCCGAAGGAGGCGATGTTCTCCTTCACCCAGCGCAGGGCGGCGAGCTGATCGGAGAGCCAGTGGTTGCCGGCTCCACCCTCCTCGTCTTCACCGGTGTAGAGGTAACCCAGCGGCCCGATGCGGTAGTTGATGCTCACGACGACGAGATCGCCGTCGCGCGCGAAGGTCTCGCCGGAGTAGCCGGGCAGCGAGCCGGAGCCGGATACGAAGCCGCCGCCGTGGATCCAGACGAGCACCGGGCGGCGCCCGCCGTCGACGCCGGGCGTCCAGACGTTGAGGGTCAGGCAGTCCTCGTCGAACGGCGGCGACCCGTGCCCGCCGAGGACCGGGTCGCCGCCTTCCCGGTACATCTGCGGTGCGCTCGGGCCGTCGGCGGTGGCGTCCCGCGTGCCGCTCCAGCTGGCGTGCGGCTGCGCGGGCCGCCACCGCAGGTCGCCGACCGGAGGTGCGGCGTAGGGCACGGCCCGGAAGACGGCGACCCCGTGCTCGATCGCGCCGCGCAGGCGCCCCGCGGGGAGGTCGACCACCGTCGTCTGGTCCTGACCTGGGGAGTGGGGCATGAGCCGTTCCTTCCTGAGTGCAGCGCACCGGATGCGCGAGTACAGCGAGACTATGGCGTGAATTTAACGTCCGTCAATGCTGCGCGATATTTCGAAGCCCTTCCGGGTCGCGCCTCACAGCCACAGGCTGTCCGAGGCCATCCGCTCCGCCTCGACCTCCAGCAACGGCTTGAAGACCCGCCACAGCACGAGGCAGGCTCCCGCGCCGAGGAGGACGCCGGCGAAGGTGTCGCTCAGCCACTGGGCGTGCAGCCAGGTACGGCTTCCCATCATGGCGAGGACGTACGAGGCCCCGATCGCCCACCACCAGCGTCGCGCACGCGGCGGGAACACCACCACCGCGACCACGATCACGAGCGTCACCGCGCTGAACACCTGGCCGGAGGGGTACGAACCGTCGTTGACCAGGACCCACGGGTGCGGCGGACGCGGACGGTCGGCCAGCTGCTTGAGCGGCAGGACGAGGAAGACGTTGGTGACGACGGCCGCCGAGAGGACGAACAGCCCCGAGCGCCAGCGCCCGTAGACGCAGAGGCAGCCGATCAGCGCGAGCGGCAGGACCAGGCCGAACGGGCCGCCGAGCCGGTCGAGGAACAGGGCGACCCCGCCGAGCCCGTCCGATCCGCCGGACCCCTCGGCGGAGGAATCGTTCACCGAGGCGGCCCAGCGGTCGTCGAGCTCCTGGAAGAACGGCTGCTGGTCCATCCGGAGCAGCAGCGCGACCAGGAACGCGACGAGCAACAGACCGATCCCGAGGGCGAGCGCGTGGCGCGGCGGGGCGGCGGGGAGGTGGTGCCGGGGAGGGCGGGAGGGTCGGGGCGGGCGTGGCGGCGGCGTGAACGAGGACGAGGGCGAGGGCGAGGGGAACATGGCGGACCTTTCACGGTCATCTCCCCAGGTGGCGGGGGCACGCGGAGAGCAGGCACGGAAACGGGGAGCGGGAGGAGGCAGGAGAAGCCGGGGCGGGTGAACACGGGGGGACGGGAGGCAGGGAAGCTGGGGGACGGGGAGGCCGGGGGGACGGGGGGGACCGCGAGGACGGAGGCCCGGGGAGCGAGAGACGGGAGACGGGAGGACCGGATCCGGGGGACGGGAGACGGGAGACGACGGCAGCCTGGGAGCTGAAGGCGCCGGGAGCCGGGAGCGCCGGGCCGGGGGGCGCGGCCGGGGGGCCGCCGATCGGACCGGATCAGAGCGCGATGCCCCGATCCGACCGGACCAAGGCGCAACGCGCCCACGCCGGCAGGCCCCGAGGCCGACGGAGGAGTCCGTGCAACCGATCGCCTCCCGGCGGTGGTTGAGAAGACCCCGACGGCCCAGGCCCCTACCCGGGTGCGCCAACCGGCGGTAGCCGAAGGACGTTGACAGCCCAGGACCCTGCCGGGGGCACCACCCGGCGGCAGCCGGAGGACGTCCATCGCCCAGGACCGCACCGAGTGGCACCTCCCCGCCACGGCTGGAGGACGCGACGACCGAGACCCCGCACCAGGAGCACCTCCCGGCGATAGCCAGGGGACGCCCAGGCACACCTCCCGGCGATAGCCGGACGACGCCGACGGCCCAGGCCCCTGCCGGGGACACCTCTCGGCGGTAGCCGGGGGACGTCGACGGCCGAGGACCGCGCCGAGTGGCACCACCCCGAGACGGCCGGGGCGACGCGACGACCGAGAACCCGCACCAGGAGCACCTCCCGGCGGCAGCCAGGGGACGCCCAGGCACACCTCCCGGCGGCAGCTGAAGGACGCCGACGGCCCAGCACCCTGCCAGGTGGCGCCTCCCCGAGATGACCGTGCGACGCGACCGCCGAGAACCCGCACGAGGAGCACCTCCCGGCGGTAGCCAGGGGACGTCCAGGTACACCCCCCGGCGTGGCCGGAGGACGCCGACAGCCCAGGACCCTGCCGAGGGGAGCGCCACCCGGCAGTAGCCAAAGGCGCCGACGCCCCAGACCCTGCCGAGGGGACCTCCCGGTGATAGCCGGGGGACGTCAGGCGGCCGAGGACCGCGCCGAGTAGCACCTCCCCGAGACAGCCGGGGCGACGCGACGACCGAGAACCCGCACCCGAAGCACCTCCCGGCGATAGCCAGGGGACGGCCCAGGCGCACCTCCCGGCGGCAGCCGGAAGACGCCGACGGCACAGGCCCCCCGTCGGGGGACACCCCTCAGCGGTAGCCAAAAGGTGTCGACGACCCGCACCCCGCCGAGGGGACCTCCCGGCGGTAGCCAGGGGACGTCCAGGTACACCTCCCGGCGGTAGCCGGAGGCTGTCGAAGGCACAGGCCCCTGCCGGGGACACCTCTCGGCGGGAGCCGAGGGCGTCGACGACCCAGACCCTGCCGGAGAGGACCTCCCGGCGGTAGCCGGGGGCGTCTGGCGGCCGAGGACCGCGCTGCGGGCGCCTCTCGGCGGTAGCCGGGGGACGTTGACGTCGAGGACCGGGCCGGGGCGCCTCCCGGCGGTAGCCGAAAGGCCGTCGACGACCCAGGCCCCTGCCAGGGGCACCTCTCGGCGCCAGCCAAGGGCGTCGACGGCCCAGCCCCCTGCCGGAGGAACTTCCGGCGGACCAGGGCTCTGCCGGGGCGCCTCTCGGCGGTAGCCGGGGGGGCGTTGACGGTCGAGGACCGGGCCGGGGGCGCCTCCCGGCGGTGGCCGGGCGGGACGACCGGGGATCATGTCGGCAGCGCCTCCGGCGGTAGCCGGGGAGGGCGCGAGCCGGGTGTCGCGGGCGCGGCACGGTCGGCGGGGCGCCCCCTGAAGGGCGCCCTGAGGCTCGGGCCGGCCCGCTGTGCCTGGTGGGCGTGCTCGACGCATGTCGCGTCGCGTCGTGCGATCGAGGGCGGGAGAGGGTATGGATGCGGGCTGCGGCGTTGCGCAGGCACCGCCGGCCACGCCCCGCCGTCCGGGCGGGATGCCCTTCGGCGACGGGTAGTCGCGGTGCGGCACGGAGTATTGCCGATGCGTGACGGCCGCCACAAGTGCAAGAGGGTTTTTCGACACATCAGCCCTGCGCAGTGACCGCAACCCGTTGGTTACACGTCTTCTCATCCCGGCCCCACCGTCGGTCACGATCTGCGCAGCGACCGGCCGCAACCTCTGGCGGAGCCCGGAAATGGATGCTACACAGTCTCCAACGCACTTGGTGACACGTGTAACAACATCAAGTAAACCGCGGTCGTCCGCCCCACCCCCGGTGACACCGCCGCCCGGCCTCCGCTCGCGGGGCGCCCCTCTCCCCCCACGCACCGCCACCTCCCCGCTCCGTCCCCCGAGGAGTCGTCATGGCCACGCCCGAAGCCGTCGATACGCCCGTACCCCCGAAGCCGGAACCGGCCCGGCAGCGAGGGCTCATGCCCCTGCTGCTGGTCGCCAACTCCGCTTTGATGGCCGTCTACATGGGTGTCGGCTCCGTCCTGCTGCCCACCCAGATCGCCGCGATAGCCCCTGATGACAAGGTCGCCGTCCTGGGACTGATCGGCGGCATCAGCGCGATCTTCGCCACCACCTTCAACCCGATCGCCGGAGCCCTCTCCGACCGCAGCGGCCGCCGCAATCCCTGGATCCTGGGCGGCGGCCTGGCCTCGCTCGTCTTTCTGGGCCTGCTCGGCAGCGTGAACACCGCGCTGCTCGTCGGCATCGGCTGGTGCCTGATCCAGGCGACCATGAACATCTACCAGGCCGCGGTCACCGCGATCGTCCCGGACCGGATCCCCGCCGCCCGGCGCGGCACCGCCTCCGCGCTGGTGGGGCTCGGTCTCCCCATCGGCGGCACGGTCGGCGTGCTCGTCGCCTCCAACACCGCCGAACGCCTGCTCACCGGCTATCTGATCCTCGGCGCGATCGTCGCCGTCTCCGCCCTGCTGCTCACCGGCTTCTGCCGGGACGTCCCGCGCACCGATTCCGCGGCCAAGGCGCCGGCCGCACCCAAGCGCGCCCAACTGGCCGCCTTCCTCTCGGCCTTGGGCAATCACGACTTCCGCTGGGCCTTCATCGGCCGTGCCCTGATGGTCCTCGGCTACTTCGCCGTCGTCGGGTACCAGCTGTACATCCTCGACGACCACATCACGCTGCCCGCCGGACTCACCCCGCCGGCCGCGATGGCCGTCCTCACCCCGGTGTCGATGGTCGCGATGGCCCTCTCCACCGTGCTGGGCGGGCTGCTGTCCGACCGTCTGGACCGCCGCAAGGTGTTCGTCGGCGTATCGGCCGCGCTCGCCGGGCTGGTGATGGTGGTTCCCGTGGTCAGCCCGACGTGGACCGGCATGCTCGTCTTCAGCGCGCTCAACGGCCTCGCGTTCGGCTGCTTCATGGCCGTGGACACCGCGCTCGTCACCCTGGTGCTCCCGAGGGCCGAAGACGCCGCCCGCGACATGGGCGTCCTCAACATCGCGAACGCGGGACCGCAGATCATCGCCCCCTTCGTCGCCTCGGCCGTCGTCACCGCGCTGGGCGGCTACACCCCGCTCTTCCTCGTCGGCGGAGCCCTCTCCTTGATCGGCGCGCTCGCGATCCTCCCGATCCGCAGCGTGCGCTGACCTCCCTCCTCCGGGCCCGCTCCCCCGGGCCCGCTCCTCCGGGCCCGCTCCTCCGGGCCCGCTCCTCCGGGCCCACTCCCCCGGGCCCACTCCCCCGGGCCCGCTCCGGGCCCCTCCCGCGGGACCGGGCCCGGCCGGAACTCCGGCGGGCGCGCGCCGAGGGTCGCGCGCCCGCCGGGCTGCACCACGCACCACCGCTCACCCTCACCTCCCTCCGCTCTGAAGGAGCACTCTGTGAGACGCAAGCGAGTTCTGCCGCTGGCCGCCCTGATGCTGTGCACGCCGGCCCTGGCCGGCACGGCACCCGCGGTCGCCGCGCCGCAGACCGCGCCCACGGCGGCGCCGGCGGCCGCGCCCGCCGGCCCGTTGCGGATCCTGCTCACCAACGACGACGGCTACAACGCGCCGGGCATCCGCAAGGCCTTCGAGCGGCTGACCGCCGCCGGGCACGACGTCACGATCGTCGCCCCGCTCACCAACCAGAGCGGCACCGGCACCAAGATGATGAGCGCTCCGGCGATCTCGGTGAAGCACCCCGAGCCGAAGGTCTGGGCCGTCGACGGCACGCCGGGCGACTCCGTCGCCTTCGGGCTGGCCGAGGTCTTCGCCGACAAGGCCCCCGACCTGGTCGTCTCCGGCACGAACTTCGGCCCGAACGTCGCCGGGCTCGCCACCCACTCCGGTACGGTCGGCGGCGCCGTCGCCGCGCTGGAGTCCGGTGTGCCGGCCATCGCGCTGAGCACCGGCGGCCTGAGCGCGCCCGACCCGGTCACCACGGTCAACGCCATGGGGCCCACGCTCGATTTCGCGGTGAAGCTGATCGACCGGCTGCGGGTCCGGGCGCGGTCCGGTCCCCTGCTGCCCAAGGGCGTCGGCCTGAACGTCAACCACCCGATCGTCGGCGCGGACGGCAAGGGCACGGCGGCCGGTGTGGCCGCCACCTTCCAGGACCCGCAGAACTTCCTCGAGCCGGACTTCACCGACGCGGGTGACGGCACCTGGAAGGTGAGCGTGAAGGTGGCCCTGAAGCCGGCCGCCAAGGGCGGCGACGTCGAGGCGGTGGCCGCCGGCAGGATCGCCGTCAGCCCGATGAACTCCGACTGGAACACCGGCCCGGCGGACCAGGCCGTGACCTCGGCCCTGATCTCCGGGCTCCGTCCGTAGGACCGCCGACCGGCCGGGGGCGGAGCGCGCACCAGACTCCGCCCCCGGCCGCACACACCCTCACGCGCCCACACGCCCCGCTCGCACCCGCGCACGCACTCCGCACGACTCCAGGAGGACGGATGAAGAGGCCCGGCACCCGGCTGTCTTCGGCACGATCCCTGCTCGGCACGGCCCTCGCACTGGTGACCCTGCTCGCCTCGGCACTTCCGGCGGCGGCAGCGCCGCCTCCGCCCTCCGCATCGGCCGGCGGTTCACCGCGCCCGGTCGTCACCGTGGCGCAGGGCGGCCTGCGCGGCCAATCCCGTGACGGCGCACAGGAGTTCCTCGGCGTCCCCTACGCCGCTCCGCCGGTCGGGGACGCGCGCCTGCGGGCACCTCAGCCACCGCCCCGCTGGAACGGGGTGCGCGAGGCCGTGCAACAGGCCCCGGCCTGCCTGCAGTTCTCGCCGTTCGGCCTGGCCGATCCGCAGGCCGTCAGCGAGGACTGCCTGTACCTGGACGTCTACCGGCCCCGGACCGCCCGCACCGGAGCCCGGCTCCCGGTGGTGCTCTGGATGCACGGGGGTGCGTACAGCCAGGGAACGGGCACGCAGTTCGGCGGGCGGACCATGGCCGATCTCACTCAGAGCGTGGTCGTCAGCATCAACTACCGTCTGGGGCAGCTCGGTTACCTGGCCCTTCCCGAGCTGGGCCGGGAGAACTCCCAACGCTCCGGGTCCTTCGGCCTGATGGACCAGCTCGCGGCGCTGCAGTGGACCCGGCAGAACATCGGCGCGTTCGGCGGGAATCCGGGGAACGTGACGATCTCCGGGCAGTCCGCGGGCAGCGGTTCCGTCTGCGCGCTGCTGGCCGCGCCCCCGGCCGCGGGCCTCTTCCACCGGGCCGTGCTGCAGAGCGGTCCGTGCACCCTGCTGCGTACGCCGGACGCCGCTGCCGCCGAGGGGCAGGCGCGCTCCTTCGCCGCCCGCGCGGGATGCACCGTCGCGGCGGAGGTGGCCGCCTGCCTGCGCGCCGTCTCCGGGGCGGCGCTGGTCGAGGCGGCCCGTACGCTGCCCACCCCGGGTCCGGCGTCCGGTGACGGCCTGCTGCCGCTCCCGCCCGCGCAGGCCATCGGGAACGGCACGTGGAACAAGGTGCCGGTGCTGATCGGGAGCACGCGCGCCGAGGCCCGCTTCTTCGTGGCGCTGACACAGCCGCGGCTGACGGCGGAGCAGTACACCGCGCAGATCCTGGCGGACTACGGGGCCGCGGGTCCCGAGGTGCTGGCCCGCTACCCGGTCGCCGCGCACGGCTCGCCGTACCTGGCGCTGTCGGCCGTCATGACGGACTCGACTTTCGCATGCCACACGGCGTGGACGGCCCAGCTCTTCGCACCCCAAGTACCCACGTACGTCTACGAGTTCGACGACCCGCAGTCACCCACGCTCGCGGGGGCGCAGGTGCCGGGCCTGGACGAGTCGAACGCGCACAGCGCGGAGCTGGCCTATCTCCACGACTTCACCATGGGCGAGCGCCCGCTGACTCCGGTCCAGACCGCGCTCGGCAACCGGATGAAGCGCTACTGGGGCGCGTTCGCACGCGTCGGCGCTCCCGTCGCGGCGGGTCAGACACCGTGGCCGCCGGCCGGCGCCGCCGGTACGGTCCTCACCCTCAATCCGTCGGCGACGCGCACGACCTCGTCCTTCGGCGAGGACCACCAGTGCTCCTTCTGGCGGACCCAGCCTCCCCGGCCCCTCTGATCGACTCCGGGCCTCCGCCATAGGATCTCCTCATCGGGAGGGGGCCGGATGGACCGGAACATACGCACGGTGGACGACGTACTGAGGCTGCTGGACGGCCTCTTCGCTCCGGAGGCCGACCGCTGGACGGCCGGCGGGGCCTCGTGGTGGGACGGCTTCTACGCGGACCGCTCGAAGGCCGTGCCGTTCTTCGTGTCGAAGCCGGACGAGAACCTGGTCTCGTACGTCGAGCGCGGCCTGGTCGCCCCGGGCCGCGCCCTCGACCTGGGCTGCGGTCCGGGCCGCAACTCGCTGTACCTCGCGTCCCTGGGCTTCGAGGTGGACGCCGTCGACCTGTCGCCGGCGGCCATCGCCTGGGCCGGGGAGCGGGCCCGCGAGGCGGGGGCCGCGGTCCGTTTCCACTGCGGCGACGCCTTCGCGCTCGCCGCGACCGGGCTGGAGGGCCCGTACGACCTGATCTACGACTCCGGCTGCTTCCACCACCTGCCGCCGCACCGCCGCATCAGCTACCTCGCCCTCCTCGACCGGGCCCTCGCCCCCGGCGGGCAGCTCGCGCTCACCTGCTTCGCGGCCGGTGCGATGGGCTCCGAACTCCCCGACGAGGCGTTCTACCGCGAGGCCGGACTCCAGGGCGGCCTCGCCTACACCCCGGAGTCCCTGCGCGCGATCTTCGCCGACCTGACGGAGGTCGAGCTGCGCCGCATGAACGACGAGGACGCCGGGTCCCCGCTGTTCGGCGAGGCCTTCCTGTGGACGGCCCTGCTCCGCCGGCCCGTCGAGTCGTAGCCGGCCGGGCGGGCCACCCGTACGGGGGACCTCAGGCGGCCCGGTCCTCGCGGAGCCGGAGCCGGAGCTGGCGGCGGCGGAACAGCGCGAAGAAGGAGCCCGCGAGCGCCGCCAGGGCGGCCGATACCGTCAGGAGCCAGACGGGTATGCCGTCCCCCACGGTGAGCAGCTCGTTGCGGTAGACCACCCTGCGGTACGGGGTGTCCTCGGCGGTGGCGCGCAGTTCGTGGTCGGCGTCGATGCGGCCCGGCTCCGGGAACTCCTGGTCGATCGCGGTGAGGAACACCGGCTTGCCGCCCGCCAGTTCGGCGATCGGGCCGTCCTTCGGGTGCACGGTCCCCGCGAAGGTCACCTTCGGCGCTGAGCCGCCGATCCGGGAGGCGGGTTCCATGCGGTGGTCGGCCAGCACGTACAGGCCGAGCGACTGGGGCGTCTTCGCCATGCGGGAGAGCCGCATCGGGTAGACCAGCCGGTCGCTCTCGAAGCGGATCCTCAGCGGGTCGAGGTCGCCGCGCAGCACCTTTCCCTGCTGGCGTGGGGCGAGCCGGACGGCCACGTACTCCCACCGCTGGTCGACGTACGGCTGGACTTCGGCGGCGAGCCGGTCGGGGAGCTGGAAGCCGTTGGTCTCCAGCCAGGTCTTCAGGGCGGCCGGGTCGGTGGCGGTGAGCCGGGCGACGTCGAAGTCGCCGAGCTGTTCGCGGCCGACGACGCCGACGGACGGGTCCCCGGCGCCCGGGGGTGCGGCGCCGGCGAGGTCGCCGCGGCCGGAGGAGAAGGGCCAGTCCCGGTCGCGCGGCCAGAAGTAGTGGCGGGCCTTGCGCTCGGGCCGGGTCAGGTCCTTCAGTTCGCCGAACATGTCCCCGTCGCCGAGCTCCACGGTGGCCCGCCCGGGCACCGGCATGATCCAGGCGGCCCGGCGGGCGTCCCCGCCGACGGTGAAACGCATGACGATCTGCTCGGTACGGCCGTCCCAGCGCACGACGGACGTCTCCCGGTCGACGCCGATCCGGGACTGGCCGTCGGGCACCATGGCCCCGCATCCGCACGCGTACGCGGGGTTGATCAGGGCGCCGAGCTGTGTCACGAGCAGGGCGAGGAGCAGGGCCGGAACTCTTCGTTTCATCCACACGGGGTCTCAGACGAAGGCCCTGGTGATCCGGTTCCGACCCCCCTCGCAGAGCGGTCGGCCATGGGCTCATACTGTGCCCCATGAGGGGGAGCGAGAAGCGGCAGCATGCTCTGCTGCGCCAGGGCGCCGTGCCGCGCAGTCCGCTGGTTCCGGACGCGGTGGAGGCGGAGATCGCCCGGCACGACTGGGAGTCGACGGAATGCGGCTGCGGCCGTTCGGCGGGCCATCTGGTGGCCGCCGTACGGGATGCCGCCGAGGGTCATCCGGCCGCGTTCCACGCGCTGGAGGGCCACGTCTTCTTCGCGGAGAACCTGAAACCGCCGGCGCCGGCGGTATGCGGCGTGCTGATGGCCGTGTGGGCTGCGCAGCCGCCTCGGCAGGCGACCCGCGAGGCGCTGCTGTGGACGCTGCTGGCCCTGCTGTGCACGGTGGACGACGGCGGCACCCACGAGGCCGGGCTGCACGGGCAGTGCGTCGCGTTCATCCGCACCGGTACCGCCGGCTTCCGCCGCGAAGTCGCAGCGGCCCCCGGCTCGGGACCCGCCGCCTACGCGGAAGGCATCCTGGAGATCCTCGGCCTGCCGACCTCCTAGTCCAGGTCAGAGCGTTACGGGTGCCGTCGGCCGGGGGTGGTGCGAGGCTGGGGGGATGTGGCCCGGCGTGAGCGGGCGTCCTGCGGACGGTGAGGAGACCGCATGAAGGGCACGACGCGTGCAGGCGTGGCCGGGACCACGACCCTCTGGATCGCGACGGGCGCCGTGACCTGCGGCCTGTTGCTGGCCGCGGGTCAGGGCGCCGCGGCGCAGCCGCCGGACGGGCGGCGGGCACCCGCCCCGCCCTGTACGAACACCCGGCTCCTCGCGGACGGCGCGCAGCAGATCCGCGGCAGCCAGGTGCGGATCACGCTGGTCAACGAGGGTCCGCAGGCGTGCGCCCTGAAGGGCTTCCCCGCCGTCGCCCTCGCCGGTCAGGGCTCGCCGGACCGCAACAAGCCGCTGAACGTGGTTCCGCAGGGCCAGGCACGCCCCGTCGAACTGCAGGCCGGCGGCCGGGCCTGGACCCTGCTCACCTTCACCCCGGTGCTCGGTGAGGCCGACGGGTACTGTGCCTCCGGCGCCGAGCCGACCGTCGCGCCCTCGATCGTGCTGGGCGTGGGAGGCGGCGGGCTGCAGGTCGCGCCCGACGACGGCGGGCAGTTCGCGCTCTGCGGCACCACCGTCCGCGCCACGGCCTTCCGCGCCGCCGGTTCCTGAGGGCTTCGCCGGCCCGGATCCCCTGACGGCGGAGGCGGCCTAGACGGCCTGGAGGCCGGTCGAGCGGTACTCGTCCAGCACGGCGAAGCCGGTGCTGTCGTACAGGCTCATCGCGACGTCGTTGCCGCCGAAGACGTTGAGCATCATCGCCTCGTCGCCGCCCTGCCGGGCGGCCCATTCGCCGACGGCCATCGCGGCCCGGCCGTAGCCCTTGCCGCGGTGCTCCTCGTACACCTCCAGCGAGAAGCCGAAGGTGACGCCCGGCAGGAAGCCGTGGTTCACCCAGCCGGTGCCGACCGCCCGGCCGTCGGCCTCCATCACGTAGAAGGCGTGGCCCGGGGTCCGGTATCCCTGCGGGAGGTATCGGGCGAAGTCCTGGTCGGACTTCGCCTTGGCCTGCTCCGGGGTCAGGGTTCCGGAGCGGACGATGTCCCCGATGTACCCGGCCTCCTCGGCGGCGTACCAGGCCGGGTACTCCTCCTCGGTGAGCCGGCGGACGGCCAGGCCCGGCGGCAGCTCGGGCCGTTCGGCCGCGGCGCGCATCCGGATCTGTCCCCGTACGGGGTAGTGGGCGAACTCCCCCGGTCCGCCGCCGGTGAGCCGGACCTCCACCCGCTGCGCCCCGTGCCCTGCGCACCACCGCTCGGCCCACGCGCGCCCCCGCGGCACCGTCAGGTCATGGATCCGGCCCACGGGCGCGCCGGCGTCCTCCGTCACCGAGACCGCGATCCACCCGGTGCCGTCCGTGGCGAGCGTCCAGCCGTCGATGCCCTCGAGCGCCCGTTCCAGCAGGGCCCGGGCCAGCGGCTCCGAGCAGCCCGCAGCCCGGTAGCCGGCCAGCACCCGCTCCTCGAACCCGCCCCGCCACTCGGCCCGGTGTGCCTGATCGGCCACGATCCGTATCCCGTTCATCCGCCCACCCTAGACAGGGCGGCCGCCCACCCGCCCGGCCTTTTCCGTCCCGCCGGACCGGCCGCCCGGCCGGTCCTGCGGGACGGGTGCTAGCGGGTGGCCGGCAGGCAGCTCCGCAGGAGGTCGGGGGTGGCCTCCTCCAGGGAGCGGGCGAAGACCCGCTTCGGTGAGGCGGGGACGGCCAGCAGCGAGGGCACGACCAGGACCCCGCAGCCGGCGGCCTCCGCGGAGGCCGCGCCGTCCGGCGAGTCCTCCACCGCCACGCACGCCTGCGGTACGAGGCCCAGCCGTCCGGCCGCCGCCCGGTACGGGTCCGGGTGCGGCTTGGTGCGGGCCGTGTCGTCGGCGGACAGGGTGAAGGCGAAGGGGACATGGGCCAGCGAGCCCCCGACCACCGAGTCCACGACCACCCGCGGGGACGCGCTGACCAGGGCGAAGGGCACGCCCTGCGCCGTGAGCGCGGTCAGCAGCCGCTGGGCGCCGGGCCGCATCGGCGCCCCGGCCTCCACCCGGCGGAAGAAGCGGTCGGTGAGGGCCGCCCCCACCTCGTACGGGTCTCCCCCTCCCGAGACCCGTACGAGGTGTGCGGCGGTGTCCTCCACCGCGCGGCCGACCACCTCGGGCGCGTCCGCGTCGGTGAGCCGGTGGCCGAGGCCCTCGGCCACCTCCTCGGTGGCCCGCCACCACAGCCCTTCGGTGTCGACCAGGGTGCCGTCCATGTCGAACAGGACCGCGGCGAGGGCGCTCACGCGGACCTGGCCACGACGAGCACCGGCCGCTCGGCCAGTCCCACGGCGGCCCGCGCACCGGGCACCAGGGCTCCGGCGTCCCGCGAGGGCAGGTCCGCCTTGACCGGTACGCCGCCGGGCAGTTCCAGGTGGAGCCGGGTCACGGAGCCGAAGAAGGACGCGGATACCACGGTGGCCGTGCCCTGCGCGTCGGCGGTCGCCGTCACGTTCTCGGGTCGTACGAGGACCTCCACGTCCGGGGTCGACGGCACCGGGCCGTCCACCGGCAGGCGCGCTCCCGCCACCTCCACGAGGCCCGAGCCGGCGAGCCGCCCGGGCAGCCGGTTCATGGTGCCGACGAACTCGGCGACGAAGGGGGTCGCGGGGCGGTCGTACAGCTCGGCCGGGGCCGCGCACTGTTCCAGCCTGCCGGCGTTCAGGACGGCGACCCGGTCGGCCATCGACAGCGCCTCCTCCTGGTCGTGGGTGACGAACACGGTGGTGATGCCGAGGGAGAGCTGGAGCCGGCGGATCTCCTCGCGCAGGTTGGACCGCACCTTGGCGTCCAGCGCGGACAGCGGCTCGTCGAGCAGCAGTACGCGCGGGCGCAGGGCCAGCGCGCGGGCGAGCGCGACGCGCTGCTGCTGGCCGCCCGACATCTGGTGCGGGTAGCGGTCGCCGTGGTCGGGGAGGCCGACCAGGTCGAGCAGTTCGGCGGCCCGTTCGCGGCGCTGGGCCGCCCCGACCTTGCGTACGCGCAGTCCGAAGGCGACGTTGTCGCGGGCGTTGAGGTTGGGGAAGAGGCTGTACGACTGGAAGACCATGCCGGCGTCGCGGCGGTTGGCCGGGACCCGGGTGATGTCCTGGCCGTCGACGAGCACCTCACCGGAGTCGGGCTGCTCGAAGCCGGCGACGACGCGCAGGGCGGTGGTCTTCCCGCAGCCGGACGGGCCGAGCAGGGCCAGGAGTTCGCCGGGCTCGACGGTCAGGTCGAGTCCGTCGAGGGCGATGGTGGAGCCGAACGCCCTGCGCAGACCGCGGAATTCGACGCGTGCGCCGCCCGCCTGCTCGGTGCGGTCCGCGGGCTCGGTGGCGTCCGCCGGCTTCCCGGCCGCGGGGAGGGTGGTGGGCATGGGGGTCAGGACTCCTTGCGGGAGGTGGTGGCGGGGGCGGCCGCGGCGGTGGAGGGGGTGGTCCCCGCCCGTGAGAGGGCGATCAGCAGCAGCCAGGTGATGAGCAGGCTGAGGATGGAGACGGCCACGGACATCCGGGCCTGGGCTCCGGAGATCGAGACGATCCACACGGCGAACGGCTGGAACCCGAGGAGGGAGGCGATCGTGAACTCGCCGAGCACGAGGGCCAGGGTGAGGAAGGCGGCGCCGGCGAGCGAGGCCCGCAGGTTCGGCAGGAGCACGCGCAGGACGACGTACGGCCAGCTCGCGCCGCAGCTGCGGGCGGCCTCGACGAGCGTCGGCACGTCGACGGCGCGCAGGCCCGCGTCGAGCGAGCGGTAGACGAAGGGCAGCGCCAGGACGGTGTAGGCGAGGACCAGGACGACGGGGAACTTCTCGTTCTGGACGGCGATGAAGGTCTGGTAGAGCGGGGTGCGCGACAGGTGTTCCGGTCCCCAGCGCAGCACCGTGGATATTCCGGTGACCAGGGCGATCGGCGGTACCACCAGCGGCAGCATGCACATCACCTCGACGACCGGGCGCAGCCTCGGGGAGCCGATGCGTACGGCCACCAGCGCGGGCACCGCGAGCAGCAGCGACAGCGCGATGGTCGCGGCGGCGAGGCCGAGGGAGAGCAGCAGGCTCTCGGTGAAGCCGTCGGCGGAGAGCAGTTCGCCGTACGCCTCGAAAGTGATGCCCTGGCCGGGCACGTGCACCGTGAAGACGAAGGAGGCGAGGAGCGGGCCGATGAAGTACACGCCGGCCAGGGCGAGGACGGCTCCGCGCCAGACCCCGGGGCGGCGGGGGCCGCGGCCCTGCCGGGCCTGGGTGCCGGGCGGGGCGGCGGGGGCCGGGGCAGAGCCCGGGGCCCGGGTGTCGCCTCGCGCGGGCCCGCTCGTACGGTCGTCCGCCCGGGGCCCGCCCTGCGGGGTGGCCTGGGCCGGCGGGGCGGGGGTGTTCATCGCAGCCATCGGGCGCTCCGTCGCTGGAGGGGCAGGTAGACCGCCATGACCAGGCCGGCGATCAGGATCATGTCGAGGCCCAGGGCGAGCGCCACGTTCTCCTGGCCGGTGAGCACGTTTCCGGACAGCGCGTCCGCGATCTTGAGCGTGACGAGCGGTACGGAACCGCCGACGAGGGCCGCGGCCGTGGCGTGGGCGGCGAAGGCGGTGCCGAAGAGCAGCACGAACCCGCCGAGCAGGGAGGGGGCGAGCACCGGCAGGCCGACGTGGCGCCAGAACTGCCATCCGGTGGCCCCGCTGCTCTGGGCGGCCTCGCGCCATTGGGGGCGCAGTCCGTCCAGCGCCGGGGCGATCACCAGCACCATCAGCGGGATCAGGAAGTACAGGTAGACCACGGTGAGGCCGGTGAAGGAGTACAGGTTCCAGCCGAGGCTGCCGAGATCGGCGAGCTGGGTGACGACTCCGGAGATGCCGACGGTGGCGATGAAGGCGAACGCGAGGGGTACGCCGCCGAAGTTGGCGAGTACGCCCGAGCCGGTCAGTACCGCGCTGCGCAGGCCCTTGGAGCGGGAGGTGACCACGGCCTGGGCGATGACGACGCCGAGTACTCCGCCGACGAGTGCGGTGAGGGCGGAGAGCTGGACGCTGCCGACGAGCGAGCCGAGGTAGGGGCCCTGGAGCGACCGCGCGAGGTGTTCGCCGGTCAGCCGGGTGGCGCCGCTCGCCTGGTCGGTGCGGGTGACCGCGCCGAAGGCCATGGCGCCGAGCGGGATGCCGAAGCAGAGCCCGGTGAAGACGAGGAGCGGGAGGGCCGCGAGCCAGGTGCGCGGGCCGCGCCGCCGGCGGCTGGTGCCGCCGGCGGCGTGTGAGGAGGAGGTGGACATCAGGAGAGTGCCTTGTCCCACTTCTCGGCGAGGGTGGCCTTGGCCCGGTCGAGCTCCGCGGAGGCCGGGAAGGCCGGGGTGCCCTGGACCTGCGGGAGCTTGGCGACGGCGTCCTTGTCGGCGGTGCCGTCCTCGGTCATGACGGGCAGCAGCACCGGACGGGCGTGGCCCTTGAGCCAGAGGTTCTGGCCCTCGGCGCTGTAGAGGAACTCCATCCACAGGCGGGCGGCCGCCGGGTTCGGGGCGTCCACGTTGATGGCCTGCGAGTAGAACTGGGCGAAGACGCCGTCTGCGGGGACGGTGACCTTCCAGTCGACGCCCTTGCCCTTGAACTGCTCGGCGTAGCCGGCGTTCAGGTAGTCCCAGTCGATGGAGATGGGCGTCTCGCCCTTCTCGACGGTGGCCGGGGTGGACTCGACGGGGATGAAGTTGCCGCTCTTCTTCAGCTGTCCGAAGAAGTCGATGCCCGGCTGGATGTCCGCGAAGGAGCCCTTGTTGGCGAGCGAGGCCGCGTAGACGCCGCCGAAGGCCGAACCGGACTTGGTGGGGTTGCCGTTGAGGGCGACCTTGCCCTTGTACTCCGGCTTGAGGAGATCGGCGAAGGTCTTCGGGCAGGTGGTGATGCGGGCCGCGTCGCAGCCGATGGAGACGTAGCCGCCGTAGTCGTTGTACCAGCGGGCGTCGGCGTCCTTCTGGGAGCCGGGGATCTTGTCCCAGGCGGTCACCTTGTACGGGGCGAAGAGCTTCTCGGCGGCGCCGCTGCGGGCGAAGGCGATGCCGAGGTCCAGCACGTCGGGGGCGCGGTCCTGGCCCTTGCGGGACTTGACGGCGGCTATCTCGTCGGCGCTGGAGGCGTCCGGGTTCTCGCTGTTCACCTTGATCTTGTACTTGGCCTCGAAGGCCTTGATGATCTCGCCGTAGTTCGCCCAGTCCGGCGGCAGCGCGATCACATTGAGCTTGCCCTCCTTCTGCGCGGCGGCGACGAGGGCCTCCATCGAGCCGAAGTCGGCCACCGAGGCCGCGGCGCCCGGCTGTACGCCGGTCTTGGTGGCGCCGGCGCCGCCGGACTTCTGGTCGGGTGCCGCACCACACGCGCTGAGCGTGGTGAGTACGGCGGCGCTGAGCAGTACGGCCGCACCGCGACGGGCGGAGGAACTGAGCACGGTCTCTCCCGGAGACGAGGGTGGGTTCACTTGTCTGAACAAGTTGGCACCAGTTCGCCCGGGCCCGCTGTACGGACGGTGAACGGCGGCTGTCCCCGGGTGCACGGCTCGACGAAGAGCTGAGAATGACCGGAATAAGTCGTGACAGGGCATGTTGGAATGATCATGAGTAGGGCATCGACCGGGGTGATCCGTACACACCGACCAGGGGGCGAAGGGCATGGGCACGGTCCGGTATCTGGAGATCGCCGACGCGCTGCGCCGGGCGATCCTCTCCGGCGAGCACCCGGTGGGTTCCCAGCTGCCCTCCGAGAGCGACCTGGCCGCCCGCTGGTCCGCCTCGCGCGGCACGGTCCGCCAGGCGGTGGCCACCCTCGCCGCCGAGGGGCTGATCGGTTCCCGGCAGGGCGCGCGGAGGATCGTTCTGCGCCACGAGCGCCGGCACAGCTTCGGCGAACTGAACAGCTTCGCCCAGTGGGCCGAGGGGGTCGGGCACGAGGCCGCCAGCCGCTTCCTCTCCCGCACCCGCCGGCCCGCGACCGCCGAGGAGGCGGAACGGCTCGCGGTGGCGCCTGGCGCGGAGATCCTCGCGGTGCTGCGGCTGCGCCTGCTCGACGGGGAACCCACCATGGTCGAGCGGACGGCCTATCCGGACTGGGTCGCGGCAGCGGTGGAGGCCATGCCGGAGGACTGCCGCTCCATCATGGACCGGCTGGCGGACTCGTCCGGGGTCGTCGCCCACTACGGCGAGCACCTCATCGACGCCCTCCCGGCCGGCAGCGAGGACGCCCGGCTGCTGGCGATCCGGCGCGGCAGTCCGCTGCTGCGCCAGCGGCACGTCTCCGCCACGGCGACCGGCCGCCCGATCGAGTGGTCCGACGACCGCTACCGGGCCGGCAGCGTCACGTTCAGTGTGAGCAACTCGGCAGTAGCAACACCCCTGGAACGGCGCGCCGGCGACGGCTGATCAATCCGCTTCACTGCCCCGCCCCTGCCGCTGTATCGTCCCGGGCGGGACCGGCCGGCCGCCGAACCGGACCGGACCGGATCCGGCGGGAGATCGACCGCTCACCGCGCAGCGGCCGCACCGGCGCCGCGCACACCTCGCACCTCACACCTCACACCGCGGTGCCGGCCGGGACCGGGACGGCCGCAGCCGCACCACAGACCGGAGCCGGCCAGTGAACGACGTCCTGTGCGGCCTCGCCGCGAACCCCGCGCTGCCGCCCGGGCTGGTCGACCGGCTGATCGCCCGGGCCGTGGCGGAGCCCGGCCCGTCCGAGGGCCTCGTCGACGACGCCGCCCAGGAACTGGTCGACGAGCTGCTCGACGAGCTGGTCCGGGCCCTGACCGGGCGCGGCGATCTCGGCCGCGCCCAGGTGGCGGCCCTGGCCGCGCGCGACGAGGCCACCGCCGTGCTGCTCGCCCGCAGAGGGCACCTGACCACGGCCGACGTCGACCCGGCGGCGCGGCCGTCCGTGGCCCTCGCCCTCCTCGACGAGGGCCGCGGCCTGCCGGAGTGGGCCCGGCTGTTCGCGGCGCACCCCTCCCCCGGCATCCGCTGGAAACTGGCCTCCTGTCCCGGACTGCCCCCGGACGTGGTCGCGGCCCTCGCCGCCGACCCGGACCTGGAGGTCGTCTCCGAACTGGCCCTCTGGACCACCGAACCCGCCGAAGCCGCCCGCCTCACGCGGCACCCGCATCCCGAGGTCCGCCGCGCGGCGGCGGCCAATCCGGCCACCCCGGCTCCCGCCGTGGCCGCCCTCGCCGAGGACCCCGAGCTGGCTCTGACCTGGGTGTTCGCCGAGCGCGCCGATCTGCCGCAGCCCCTGTACGCGCGGACGGCCGCCGATCCGCGGCCCGGGGTCCGGGCCACGCTCGCGCAGAACCCCGGGATCGGGCCGGAGCTGATCCGGGTCCTGGCCACCGACCCGGAGGAGCAGGTACGGCGGAGTCTGGCGCAGCATCCGCGGGTGCCGCTCGACGTGTTGGCGGACCTGGCCACCACGCTCCGGACCTGGCCGTCGCTGCTGCCGCGGATCGCCGCCGCCCCGCCCTCCGAACTCGCGGAACTGGCCGCGTCCCCGCGTGCGTCCGTACGGATCCTCGTGGCGCAGCGGCGCGATCTGCCGGTGGAGTTGCGCGACGCGCTGGCCGGGGACCCGGATGCGGCGGTGGTCAGGGCCGTCGCCCCGCACCCGGGCCTGTCCGAGGACCGGCTGCGCTCGATGGTCTCGCTCCACGGGGTGCAGGTCCTCGCGGCGGTGGCCGCCAACCCGGACGCGTCCGGGGCCCTGCTGGAGCACCTGACCCGGCATCAACCGCCCGTACGGAAGGTGTTCAAGGAGGTCGCCCGGCACCCGAACGCGACGGGGCCGGCCCTGCTCGCCTGCCTGGCGGACCGGACGGCCCGTCCGCTGGCCGCCGCCCATCCGGCCCTCCCGTCGGCGACCGTCACCACACTGCTCTCCGACGAGCACCCCGGGGTGGCGGAGGAGGCCGCCGCCAACCCCGCGCTGCCGCGCACCGTGATGGCGGAACTCGTCGGTGACCCGACGGTTCTGCAACCGTCGTGACGAGCTATCCCCTCACAAGTCACAGGATGTCGGCGAACACGATCACGGCAGCGCTCTTGCCGTACTTCTCCGCCTTCTCCTCCTGGTATTCACCCGTCCGTACGAGAATTTCCTTGACGCGGATCCTGGTGCCGAGGGGGAAGGTCATCTCCTGCTCGGACTGGTTGTTCTTGCCGAGCGATCGTCCCTGGTGCTTGTCCGGCAGACCGAATTCCCACACGATCTCCTTTCCTGCCACATAGCCGTGGGTCAGCGGATCACCGTAGGTGGTCGACAGGATCGCGGGCCACACGATCGTCTTGCCGACCGTGACGTAGCCGCCGTCCGGATGGTCGTCGGGCTTCAGGATTCCGTCGAACGAGTCGTACATGTACTTGCTGTCGCCCCGCACCACCTTCCCGTCCGCGTTCGCGGAAGACTCCGGGAAGTCACTCCAGACGCCGTTGATCCGGGCAAAGATCTGGAAGGTGTTCCGCAGGTGCTCCGCGTCCCACGACTCCGTGGCCGCCTCGTTCGCATAACCCCGTGCGACGGCCAGCCTGCGCCAGGCCGCAAGCACCTCCGCCTCCTTCGACTGGAAGGAGAAGCCGGCGTCCGTGATCTCGTCAGGGGCGTAGCCGACCTCCTCGAAGGCCGCCAGCAGCGGATTGATCCGGCGGTAGTCCGCGCTGAGGTAGTTCTCGCCGAGATCGAGGTCCCCCTGCTTCTGCTTGGCGGCGACCGCCTCCGGATCCATCTCCCGCTCGCGGGCAGCCTCGTAGTTCCTACGGGATTCCTCGCGCCCCTCAACGGTTCCCCATTCCTTGGCGCTGGGGGACACACGGATCTTCTTCGCCTCCGGGTTGTCCTTGTCGGCGATCAGATAGGACCCGAAATTGAATTTGTGGATCTCGTAGCGCACCGGACTGTCCCTGTCGTCCTCGTGCTTGACGACGGCGGTCTGCGGCCCGAGCCCCAACGGCAGGGCCCGCTGGACGGCTGCCGCCTCGCCGCTCTGCCGGTGAGCGGGGGCCGGCTCGGTGGCGTGCTCGCCGTGCGCCGGTGCCTGTGCCGGTGACGGCGCCGGGCCGGACATCGCGCGGACCGCGTTGGCCTCGGCCGCACGTTCGTACGCGTCGGAAGGGTCACTGACCTTGAGACCGTCACCGGTGTCGGTGCCCGTCACGGGGCCGGTGCGTTGCTGGATCACGTGGGTGAGTTCATGGGCGAGCGTGTGCTTGTCGCCACCGTTGCGGCCCACCACGACATGGTTGCCGGAGGTGTAGGCCCTGGCTCCGACCTCGGCCGCGGACTGCCGGGCCGCCTGGTCGGTGTGGACGCGCACGTCGGAGAAGTCCGCGCCCAGCCTGGCCTCCATCTCGCCGCGAAGCGAGGGCTCCAGCGGCTTTCCTTGCGAATCGAGCACCCGGTGCACGGAGGAACGCTGCACCATCCGTGCCACCGCCGCGTTGCCCACGGTGCGTTGCATCGTCGCAAGCACGTCCGGGCCGGGCACGGAGTTCCCCGGCGCCGGGGACGCGTTCTGAGCCTGCGGCCGGGTCCGGGTGCCCCGGGGCACGGGGGCCGGTCGCCCGGCCTGTTCACGTTCACGTTTCATGGTGCTCCAGATGTCGGAGGTCTGCTCTCCCTCTCCTAGCACCTGGGGACCAACTCGCGAGAGGGCCACGGGGGCAACCTCGAGGGCAGACTGCGCCGCCCTACGTCCCGCGGCCCGTCGCCCCTGGCCAGGAGCCGGCGACCCAGCCCCGGGATCACCCGTAACGGTGAAACCGGAAGGTCCAGTGGACGCACACCGGCCCGGCCACGACCCGACCACCGCGGGCGTCCCCGAAAGCTGTGGGGACCCGACGAACCGACAGACGGAGTAGTGGTCGCGGATGTCCCTCAATTCCCCCTGGCGCCGGGCCGGCCGCGGTGGCGCGATGAGCGCGGCGGCCCTGGCCCTCGTACTGACCCTCCCGGGCGTGGCCGCGGCCGCCCCCGGCGATCTGGACCCGGCCTTCGACGGCGACGGCAAGGTCGTCACGGACGTGGGCGGCTTCTCCAGCGTCCAGGGCATGGCCGTCCAGCCCGACGGAAAGATCGTGACGGTCGGCTACGCCTACTCCTCCGAGACCTCGGGCGACTTCACCCTGGTCCGCTACAACCCCGACGGCAGCCTGGACCTCACCTTCGACGGCGACGGCATCGCCTCCACCGACTTCGACCAGGCCAACGAGGAGGCCCGGGCACTGGCCCTGCAGCCCGACGGGAAGATCGTCGTGGTCGGGGGCACCACCGACTGGGGCGGCAACGGCGCCTGGGCGGCGGCCCGCTTCAACCCCGACGGGAGCACGGACACCACCTTCGACGGCGACGGCCGGGCGACCCTGGAGATCAACGTCGACGCGATCGAGAGCGCCATGGCGGTGGCGGTGCAGTCCGACGGGAAGATCGTCCTCGGCGGGGAGAGCTTCGGGGTGTGGTCCCTGGCACGCCTGACCTCCGCCGGCGCCCCGGACCCGGGCTTCAGCGGCGACGGCATCGTCACCACCGACCTCGGGGGCGGTTGCTGCCAGGGGGTCACCGACGTGGTGCTGCAGTCCGACGGCCGGATCGTCGCCGGCGGCTACAGCACCAACGGCTTCGCGCTCGCCCGGTACGACACCGACGGCAGCCTGGACCCGTCCTTCGACGGCGACGGCCGGGTCACCACCGGCTTCGGCTCCGGGATCCTGGGCGTGGCCCTGCAGTCCGACGGCAAGATCGTGACGGCCGGCAAGGACGGCAACGCCTTCGGGCTGGCGCGGTTGACCTCCGCAGGAGCCCTGGACCCGTCCTTCGACGGCGACGGCCGGGTGACCACCTCGTTCGGCCCCGCGGACGGCGCGGCCTACGACGTGGCACTGCAGTCCGACGGCCGGATCGTCGCGGCCGGACAGTACGGCGGTGACTTCGCGCTGGCGCGGTACAACACGGGTGGCGGCCTCGACCCCGGCTTCCACGGCGACGGCCGGGTGACCACCGACATGGGCGGCCCGGACGATCTGGCCCACGTCGTGCGCATCCAGCCCGACGGCAAGATCCTCGCCGGCGGGCTCGCGGGCGAGGCGTACAGCTTCACCTCTCACCTCGGCCTGGCCCGCTACCAGGGCGGCGGGGGCATCGTGCCACCGCCCGGCGCGGACGTGTCGGTGACGAAGACCGGGACGCCGTCCACCGTCAGCATCGGCGACACCGCCACGTACACCGTCGGCGTGGCCAACAACAGCGCCACGACCATGGCGACGAACGTCCAGCTGACCGACACCCTCACCGGAACGGCCACCATCCTGTCGGCCACCACCACCCGCGGCAGCTGCACCGTCACCCCGGGCCGCGTCACGTGCCCCATCGGTACGCTGACCACCTCCGGCACCCCGGGCGCCACCGCCACCGTGACGATCACCGTGGAACCCTCGCAGACCGGCACCCTGACCGACACCGCCACGGTCACCGCCACCGAGAGCGACCCCAGCACCGCCAACAACACCGCGACCGCCACCACCACGGTGAACAACAGCCGCGGCTGCACCATCATCGGCACCAGCGGCAACGACACCCTCAACGGCGGCTACTTCACCGACGTGATCTGCGGGCTCAGCGGCAACGACACGATCCGCGCGGGCTACGGCAACGACACCGCGTACGGCGGCCCCGGCAACGACAACATCGACGGCGGGTTCGGCGACGACACCCTCAACGGCGGCACCGGCGGCGACGTCCTCACCGGCTACTACGGCAACGACCGCCTCACCACCACCGACGGCGTCGCCGGCAACGACACCGCCAACGGCGGCACGGGCACCGACACCTGCACCACCGACGCGGGCGACATCCGCATCAGCTGCCCGTAGCCCACACGCCCCGTACGGTACGGCGGGCCCTCGTCGAAGGCCGGCCGCGGCGAGTCAGCCGGTGCCCGCCGCCCGGTTGGCTCTGCTGCACGACGTCTCGCCGAGCTACCTGGCCAAGCAGATGCAGGCCCTGTCCCGGGCGGGCCTCGTGGCGGCAGCGGGCCCGGGCGGCCGGGCTGCTCGAACCTCGCCGAGCTGATCACACCGCGCCGGGGTTCCGTTCCGGACGAGGGCTCAGATCTTCGCGCTGAGCATCGCCAGGAAGAGCAGCATCGCAACGATGATGCCGACGGGGCAGATCCAACTGCTGCCGAAGAGAACCGCGATGATGAACAGCACCGCACCGAAGACACTGCCGAGGCAGGACCATGCGAAGGCCATTTCCACACGGTTCCCCCGCGGCGGAGCCGGAGGCGCAGGCGTCGCCGGACGGGAGTCTCGCGGCGGTGGCGGGCCGGGCGGTGGGACTGGGATGGACACGAAACCCCCCGTAGGCGCAGGCGCGCACGATGACAGGACGCGCATCGACGCTGTTCAGCCCTGCAGTTGGTCCGTAGCCTGACAGAAGAACTGAACACGTTCAAGCGGGGTGGCCCCCGGAAACCCCCGTTCGGCCACCTTCGCTCAGCCGGTCGGAGTGGCTTGGTGGAAGTACATGCGCCAGCCCGTTTCCGTCATGCGCCACAGGGAGCTTCGCCATGCTCGTCGTCCGCTGTTGTCGGAGAAGTACGTCAGGTGAACGACACCCGGAGCGAGTACGACCCCTGACATCTCGCTGACCTCGACCGGGGACTCCGGATCCACGGAGCCGCCGCTCGTCACGGCGAGGATCGATGACGCGTCCCACCGCCGGCCGGATGCCCCGAACTCGATGAACTCCGGGTCCAGCAGCCCCGAAACAAGAATCGGCGAAGCACGCACCTCAGGATCGAGAAGCCTCAGCTCTGCATCGATGGCCGCTCGAACAACCCGCTCGCTCATGTCTTCCATGGCCGAACCCTAAGACCGCGGCCCCCGACCCCCGCCCTGCGGCCCCGCCCCTCGGCCCGGTGCAAGTGGTTCGTCACTTCCCCGGGCCGGGGGTCGTTAGGGCCTTGGGGTTGATCCGGGGGACGAAGGGATGACGGTATGCGGCAGTTTCCTCTGGAGATGCACCACGTGGCACCCGGCCGGGTGGTCGAGTGGCGGCTCCGGTCCACGGCGGCGGAGGCCGGCGGCGCGGACGATCCGGCGAGCAGGAAGGCGTCCTTCAACCAGGACAAGCACTTCACCGTCGCCGAGGAGAGCCGGGCGGCCGACGACCCGGTCGCGTCGTGGGTCGCGGTCACCTTCGAAGTGACCGGCCCGCTGGACGAGGAGGCCCTGGCGCAGTCCCTGCTGTCCTTCGTCCGGCGGCACGAGGTGCTGCGGTGCGCCTTCCGCCGGCTGGCCGGGGAGCTGGCCTGCGAGCCCTTCGACCCCGCCGGACTCTCCCTCGACCCCTTGGACGTGGGCACCTTCGAGTCCGCCGAGCTGCTGAACGCCTTCCTCGTCGAACGGTTCAAGCGGAGCATCGACACCCTCTCCTGGCCGCTGTTCATCATGGGCGCGGTGCTCCGTGAGGACTCCGCCACGGTCTACCTCGCCTTCGACCACATCGTCTGCGACGGCATGTCCATGCCCATCGTCGTCCGTGAGGTGCTCACCGCCTACGAGGCCCTGAGCCGCGGCGACGAGATCGCGCTGCCGCCCGCCCCGAGCTACCTCGACTTCGCCGACCAGCAGCGCCGCCGCTACCTGTCCATCGACGCCCGCGACGAACGCCTGGACTACTGGAAGGCCTTCATCGACCGGGCCGGCGAGTTCTTCCCCCGCTTCCCGCTCGATCTGGGCGTCGAGGCGGACCGGATGTACCCGATCGTCAACGAGGCCTCGCTGCTGCTGGACGCCGGCGAGACCGAGGTGTTCGAGAAGACCTGCATGACGGCCGGCGGCAAGCCCTTCATGGGGGTGCTCGCCTCCGTCGCCGTGTGCCTGCGCGAAGCGGGCGGGCCGGGCGTCTACCGGGGGCTCATGCCGGTCAGCGAACGCGGCCGGGGAACCTGGACGAACTCGGTGGGCTGGTTCGTCAACACCATGCCCATCGAGTTCGACGCCTCACCCGGCCGGGACTTCGCCCAGGTCATGGCCTCGGTGCGGGCCGGCTTCACCGAGATGATCGGCCATGTCGACGTACCGTTCGTGCGGGCGTGGGAGCTGCTCGCCCCCGAGGAGTTCGCCGCCCGCTCCTGGCCGTACCCGGTGAACTTCTTCTCCTACATCGACATGCGCAAGTGCCCGGGCGCCGAGCGCCACGACGACTGGCGGCCCGCCACCCACGTGTGGTCGGCGCGCGCCAACGGGGCCTGTTCGTGGTTCCAGCGGGACACGGACGGGCTGCACATGAACTCGCTCTACGTCGACACCCCGGCGGCCCGCCGGACCATGGGCGACCTCCAGCAGGCACTGCGCCTGACGGTCCAGGAGATCGCCCGCACCGGCGGGTTCCGCCGGCCCATCGCGCTGACCCCGCCGCGTCGGCCGGTGGGGACTCCACTCGACGTGGCCGCGTACGCCCGGCGCCGCTGACCCGGGGCCCACGGGGGCCTACGGAGGGCCTACGGGGTGGCCGCCCGGGCGGCTCGCGGGGTGCTCCGGAGCAGGGCGATCCCGACGGCGAAGGCCCAGTAGACGAGGAGGGCCGCCGTCAGCGCCGTGTTGCCCCAGCCCACCGCGCTGTAGAAGTCGGCGGCGTCCGTGCCGAAGAACAGCGAGGGGACGAAGCCGAGGTTGACCGCGGCGACGCCGTAGGCGGTGTACCCGGTCCAGCGCGGCAGTACGCCGGCGCGCAGGATGGCGTACCCGGCGGCGGCGAGGAGCACCGCCGTCAGCAGCCTTGCGGCCGAGCCGTGCAGCAGCATGTTGGCGTGGGCGAGCGGGCCGTCGACGGTGGGGTCGAGGCCCCCGCCGGGGTGCTCCAGGACGATGCCCGCCTCGACGGACGCGGCGACCAGGGTGACGGTGACGTAGGCCAGCCCGGCACCGAAGACCAGGGTGGCGGGCCACTCGAAGGCGGGGCCTGCGCCGCGTATGACGTGGCGCAGGCCGGCGAGGAAGGCGAGCAGGGCCGCGCAGGTGAGGAGGTTGAGGAGGATCCGGGCGAGGACGTTGCCGGCGGGCGGCGGGCCGGAGTGGACGAAGTAGAGCGGTACGGCGACGGCCGCGAGTGCGCCCGCCGCGATGCCGCAGATTCCCATGAGCCGTCGTACGTGGTTCTCGTTCATCGGTTTCCTTCCCTCGGTGGTGAGGACTTCTCGATGCCGTCGAGCAGCCGGGCGATGCCGCAGGCGACGATCGGGGCGACGTCGCCGTCCTCGTCCTCGTCGAGCCCCGGCCCGCCCGCGAGGGAACAGAGCGTGGGGAAGGCCCCCGGATCGAGGCGTTCGGCGAGGATCCGTCCGTAGGTGGCGGCGCCGGCCGGGTCGAGTTCAGTGGCCATCCTGGCCAGGTCGCGCACGGCTCCGGAGATGAAGGTGGCGAGCGGGATCAGCTCGCCACGGCCGGCACCCGATCGGGCGAGCGGACTCAACAGGGCTTCGAACCAGGCGAGTTCGTTCGGACCGACCGGCGCACTGACGGTGGGCACCCGCACCATCCACGGATGCCGGGCGTACGTCGACCAGAGCGCGTCGACCCAGGCTTCGACCTCGGCCCGCCACCCCGCCCCGGTGGCCGCGGGCGGCCGGCCGGTGGCCGCGTCGACCATGGCCGCGACGAGCTGCTCGCGGCCGGGCACGTGCCGGTACAGGGCCATGGCCGTGCAGCCCAGCTCTGCGGCGACGCGCTGCATCGACAGCACGTCCAGGCCTTCGGCGTCGACGACGGTGACGGCCGCGTCGACGATCCGGCGCGGGGTGAGGCGCGGGCGGCCCGCGTCCGTCCGCTCGGCCTCGACCCGCCACAGCAGGTCGGCGACGGCGGCGAGATCGGGCGGGGCGGCCGACCCGCCCGGCCCTCGGGGCTCACGGGGCATCTCGGCCCTCCCTGACGGATGTTTATGACATACACAAAGTATATGACGTAAACATCGAGGGCAAGGGGGCGCCTTCTCAAGCGAGTTGGGGTCGCCGCTTCCCGCTCAGAGGCGGGCCGCGCGCCGCAGGAGCAGATTGCGCTCCTGCGCGTTGCGCGTCAGCGAAGCCGCGCGCTCGAACTCCGCCCGGGCCTCCTGCGGCCGGCCGAGCCGCTCCAGTAGGTCGCCCCGTACGGACGGCAGCAAGTGGTAGGTGCGCAGGGCCGGTTCCCGCGCCAGGTCGTCGACCAGCGGCAGGGCCGCCTCCGGCCCCTCGGCCATCGAGACCGCGACGGCCCGGTTGAGCTCCACCACCGGTGAGGGGACCAGCTGGACGAGCCGTGCGTAGAGCGCGGCGATCCGCGGCCAGTCCGTGTCCTCGTAGCGGACGGCCGCGGCGTGGCAGCCGGCGATGGCGGCCTGGACGGAATACGGGCCGTTCCCGGCCTGGCCCAGGGCCCGGGCGCCGCGGGCGATGAGCATGCGGTTCCACCGGGTCCGGTTCTGGTCGGCGAGAAGGACCGGTTCCCCGTCGGGTCCGGTGCGGGTGGCGATGCGCGACGCCTGGAACTCCAGCAGCGCGGCGAGGCCGTGCACCTCGGGTTCCCCGGGCATCAGGCCGGCCAGGACGCGGGCCAGGCGCAGGGCGTCCTCGCAGAGGGCGGGCCGAACCAGGTCGTCACCGGCGGTGGCCGAGTAGCCCTCGTTGAAGATGAGGTAGATGACCTCCAAGACCGAGGAGAGCCGTGCGTCGCGGTCGGCGCCGTACGGGACCTCGAAGGGCACCCCGGCCTTGGCCAGGGTCCGCTTCGCCCGGACGATGCGCTGGGCGACGGCGGGCTCGGAGGCGAGGAAGGCGCGGGCGATCTCCTGGGTCGTCAGCCCGCCCATCAGGCGCAGGGTGAGCGCGATCCGGGCCTCGGTGGCCAGAACGGGGTGGCAGGAGGTGAAGATCAGGCGCAGCAGGTCGTCGTCGATGTCCTCGGGGTCCGCGGGCTCGGCGGGCGGCGGCGCGTCCTCCAGGGTCCGGCCGACCTCGGCGAGCTTGCGCGCGTAGGTCTCCTTGCGGCGGACGAGGTCGATGGCGCGGTGCTTGGCGGTGGCCATGAGCCAGGCGCCCGGCCGCTCCGGGACGCCGGACTCCGGCCACTGTTCGAGCGCGGCGACCAGGGCGTCCTGGGCGATCTCCTCGGCGATGCCGACGTCCCGTACGATCCGGGCCACGCCGGCGATGATCCGCGCGGACTCGATCCTGAACACCGCTTCGACCGCTTGGGCCGCACTCGCTGCCGTCACGGCCACCCATCAGAGCAGCCGTGACGAGGCAGGGCAAACGCGGCGCGGCCGCCCTGGATCACATCTCCTGGATCTCCCGGACCTCGGCGCTCACCTTCCATTCCGCCGGGTGGATCTCCAGGAACCGGCGGGTCCACTCGATGGCCTCCGCCTTGTCCTTGCACTGGGTGAGGGAGTAGCCGCCGATGACCTCCTTGGTCTCGGTGAAGGGGCCGTCGGTGTAGCTGATCTTCCCGCCGGACCAGGTGACGCGGGTCCCTTCGGACGTGGGGAGCAGCCCGGCCGTGTCGAGCATGACCCCGGCCTTGGTGATCTCCTCGTGCAGGGCGCCCATGCGCTGCTCGAAGTCGGCCGGGAACGGGGTCTCGGGGGGAAGTTCCTGCTCGTCGATGCGGATCATCGTCAGGAAGCGCGGCATGGTGACTCCTCGGTCGGGAGGGCGGGGACTTTCCCCGCCTCTCACCCCTGCGTCGAACGGGAGACGCCCGGATCGACAGCCTCCGGGAAATTCTTCGAAGATTTTCCGGGGACGGCCACCGGAGGTCAGCGGCTGTCACCCGTCCAGTCCCAGTGGCGCGGGTCCGCGGCGCGGCGGCGGTAGTGGGCGCGGCCGCCCGCCCCGTACCGCCCTATCTCGGTGGGGAGCCTGGCCTCCTCGGCGAGCTGGGGCGCGCTCCAGCCGGTGATGTCCAGGAGGAGCCCGTCGAGCGGCCCGCCGACCAGTTCGCCGTAGACGTGGCCGGGGCGGGGGCCGGGGTCGGGGTCGTCGTGGTCGGCGCCGTAGACCCGGCGCCGGAGCATCCTGTCGTCCATGCTGATCAGCTTCACAGGCACCACTGACATTGCGGCGATGATGGGGGCGCCCTCCCGATCGCGGGGGCGTACGAGCGAGGAGCGACACGCATGGCACGTCGGGTGCACCAGCCACTGGAGGACCAGGAGTTCGAGTTCATCCTGTCGATGACGACCGGGCCCGTTCTCGCCTACTTCTGCGGCACCTGGCCGAAGGCCGTCGAGGCCTGCCGGGCGATGGACGCGGTCGTCGGCGAGCTGACCGAGGAGTACGGGACGCGGTTCACGGCCGTCCGCACGGACATGACCCGGTGTCCCGGGCCGACGAGGCGCTACGGGGTGACCGGAGCGCCGACCGCCGTGATCGTCAAGGACGGCGAGGCGGTGGCGAGCCAGGCCGGGCCGATGACGCGCGAGGAGTTCCGGGCCTTCCTGGACGCCAACCTCTGAGGTTCAGAGCAGGGCGACGGCCTGCCGTTCCAGCCTCAGGGAGCGGTCCACCAGGGCGGCGCACTCGTCGAACAGGGCGCGCCGCGCCGCCGCGTCCGCGTCCGGGCGGAGCGGGCCAGCCCGGCGAGCCGGGACCAGTGACCGCCCGAGTCGCGGAAGAGGGCGGCCGCCTCCGGCCGCCCGGCGAGGTCGAGGAAGTCCGCGTACAGCGGCCGGGTGGCGCCGGGGGCGGTCCACTCCTCCTCCAGGCAGGCGTACAGCCGGCGGGTCCCCGCGAGGAAGGCCTCGGGGGTGCCGAAGCGGCGCTCCCAGCCGGTCTTGGTGCGGGTGTCGCGCAGCTGGGCGGCGAGCTTCTCCATCCCGGAGAAGCCGAAGTTGACGTCGAACTTGTTGCCCAGCACCGGACCGGTGAGGCGGGCGGCGGTGGCCGCCACGGCCCCCTCGACGTCGGGGGCGCCGGCCGCGGGGCCGGTGGGCACGATCATCCGGTGGCGGCCCTTGCGGTGCCCGGACCAGGCCGCGCCGAACGCGGCCTCCGCGATCGGGTGCGGGGAGCCCGCGCCGTCGTCGACGTACAGGGTCCCGTCCTCGTACCCGGCGAGGACCACGGTGTACGGGTCCGCGCCCGCCATCTCGTCGGCGTCCCCGGCGGCCGCGTGCCAGGGCAGCCCGGACCGGTTCACGGTGCAGAACACCGGCTGTCCCGCGTCGAGGGCGGCGTACACCCGGTCCCAGCGGGGTTTCGCGCTCCGGAACACCTCGTAGGGGGTGCGGAGGCGGTCCAGGGCGGACTCCACCCACGGGTCGGGATGGGCCTGCGCCACGATCGTGAGCAGGGGCGGTCGGCCCGCGTACTCGAAGACGAAGTACATGAAGCCGACACCGCCGGCCAGGCCCGCCACCAGCGCCTCGTCGTGGGTGCTGCCGAGGGCGTGCCGGACGAGGGTGCTCTCGCGGTGGCGTCCGGTGCCGAAGTCCTCGTAGAGAAGGGTCACCCCGCCAGCGTAGGCGCGGGGTACGACAGCGGGCCGGAGAAGACTTCCTGTACAGTTGTCCAGAAAATAGCGCCCCCATTCCCTCCCCCCTTCCCCCCTTCCCCTCCTTCCCCCCAGAAGTGGAGGCGGCCATGCACACGGTCGCTCAGATCCTGATCGGCCTCGTGGCCGCCCTGCACGTGTACTTCCTGGTCCTGGAGATGTTCCTGTGGGAGCGCCCGCCCGGCCGCGCGCTGTCCGGCTTCGACGCCGACACCGCCCGCCTCACCGCGCCGCTCGCCGCCAACCAGGGCCTCTACAACGGCTTCCTGGCCGCCGGTCTGATCTGGTCACTCGTCATCGACTCGCTCGCCACGCAGATCTTCTTCCTCGTCTGCGTGATCGTCGCCGGGGTGTACGGGGCCGCGACCGCCAACCGCCGGATCCTCGTCGCCCAGGCCCTGCCCGGCGCCCTCGCCCTCGGCGCGGCGCTGCTGGCCGCGTGAGCCCGGAGGACCCGGGTACGGGCGACCGGCGCACGGGCGACCCGCGCACGGCCCGGACGAAGGGGCGGTTGCGCGAGAGCCTGCTCGCGGAGTGCGCCACCACACCGCTCGCGGAGGTCAGCGTCTCGGCGGTGGTCCGCCGGGCCGGGGTCGGCCGCGCCACGTTCTACCTGCACTACGAGGACCTCACCGCCCTCGCCGTCGACGCGTGCGCCGACGTGGTGCACGCGGCGGTCGACGCCCTGCACGCCTGGCAGACCGGCCCCGCCGCACTCCCCCCGGCCCGGCCCCCGGCGGCGCTGGCCGCCTTCCTCGCGGGCGCGGCCGACCGGGCGCCGCTCTACCGCACCCTGCTCCTCCCGGGCGGTGGCGGCCCGCTCGGCGACCGCCTCCACCGGGAGCTGCGCGAACGCGCCCGCGCCGAGCGTGCGGCCGCGGGAGCCCCGCACCCGGAACTGGTCGCCTCGGCCGTCGCCGCCGCCTTCACCGGCGTCCTCGCGGACTGGCTGCACGGCGCCGTCCCGGCCGACCCGCCGGCTCTGGCGGACCACCTCTGGCGCCTGCTCCTGGCCCTCCACCGGGCCGGGTAGCCGCCGGTCCGGGCCCCGGACGCGCGAGAGCCCCGCCGGGGACCGGCGGGGCTCTCCTCACGGGTGTGGCTCGTGAAGCGGGCTACCTCTGGGGAACCACGTTCTCAGCCTGGGGGCCCTTGGGGCCCTGGGTGACGGTGTACTCGACCGCCTGGTTCTCCTCCAGCGATTTGAATCCGGTGGTCGCGATCGCGGAGAAGTGCACGAACACATCGGGGCCGCCGTCGTCCTGCTGGATGAACCCGAACCCCTTCTCCGAGTTGAACCACTTCACGATGCCTGTTGCCATCTGGCTGATCCTTCTCAACGTTCCACTGCGGGCCGCATATGCGGCCGTCTCGATCCTGCCCAACGGTCCCCTACAGCACACGCTGAACGCGGCCAACCGTGGCGCGGCGCGCATTCGAACTTCCGATCGACTTGTCCGCGAAACGGGGGAGCAGCTCCTTCCGGAGGCCTTCCGGAGGCCTTCCGGAGGCCTTCCGGGAGCACTTCACCCGCAGGTTCACGCGCTGCCATCCGCAGCAGGCAACGACACGGCGGATCGAGGCCGAGGGGCTGCCGCCGCGGCTCGGCGCGGTCCGCTGACCCGGCAGCCCAGGCAGTCCGCGTGCCCGGCGTGGGCGCCTGCGTCCCGGGTGCGCCAGTCCCAGTCGGCCTCCGGGCGGGGTCCGCTCGGTTTGCCCCAGCCGGCGAGGTGCAGCAGCCAGGTGACGATCCCGGCCGCGGCGACGACGCCGAGGCCCAGCCAGATCCCGGGGGTCCAGGCCGCGCACACGGCGGCGCCCGCTCCGGCGAAGCCCAGCAGGGCCAGGGTGGTACCGGTCCAGCCGGCCACGGTGTGGCCGAGGTCGACATGGCCGTGCGCGCTCATGATTCTCCCTGGTCGAACGGTCGGCAGTAGGCTCGGAGAGAGGATTCGTTTATCTCACGAGCTAAGTAACTTAGATGCTAAGGAGTACCTGCGTGGAGGGCAAGCCCCGCCCCCCGGCCACGGCCGCGGAGGCGATGTCGCGCATGGACCAGTACGTCGCCCTGGGCATCGTCGGCCAGCAGGAGGTGGCACAGCGGCTCGGGCTCAACGTCACCGACCTGACCTGCCTGGGCCACATCCTGGGCGCCGGGGACACCCCGCTGGCCGCCGGTGACCTCGCCGGGCTGGTGGACCTCACCACCGGCGCCGTCACCGGGGTCCTCAACCGCCTCGAACGGGCCGGGTACGCGCGGCGCCGCCCGGACCCCTCCGACCGGCGCCGGGTACGGGTGGTGGCCGAGCCCGAGGCGGCGGCCCGGGTCGTCGCGGTCTACCAGCCGTTCTACGACCGGCTGGGCGCCCTGTTCGCCGACTACACCCCCGACGAGATCGCCGTGATCGCCGACTGGTTCGAGCGCGCCGCGGTCGAGGTCCGCGCCCACTGTGCGCAGGTGCGCTCCGGGGAGCTGGACACCGGGGAGGCTTAGCCCCCGCTGGTACCATGGGCGGTTGACCATCTTCTTCTCTTCTGCTTCTTGCTTCGAAAGGTCCTGCATGAGGAACCCGTCAGTTCACGGACGCTTCGGTGTGAAGGGCGGTGCCAAGGCCGGAGCCAAGTCCGGCGGCAAGACCCCCCGGAGCATCGGGCCGCAGGGCGAGTTCACGATGCACGAGCCGAAGGTGCCGGGGCTGGCGCCGGTCGACTCGTTCTCGGAGCTCGACCTGCCCCTTGAGCTGGTGACGACCATGGCCTCCCTGGAGGTCAAGGAACCGTTCCCCATCCAGGCCGCGACGCTGCCGAACGCGCTGGCCGGCCGCGACGTCCTCGGCCGCGCGCAAACCGGCTCCGGCAAGACCCTGGCCTTCGGCCTGGCGCTGCTGGCGCGTACGGCGGGGCAGCAGGCCGACCCGAAGCGCCCGCTCGCGCTGGTCCTCGTGCCGACGCGCGAGCTGGCGCAGCAGGTGACCGAGGCGCTGGAGCCGTACGCGGAGGCCCTGAAGCTGCGGATGGCCACCGTGGTCGGCGGGCTGTCCATCGGCCGGCAGGTGAGTTCCCTGCGCACCGGCGCCGAGGTCGTGGTGGCCACCCCCGGCCGCCTGAGCGACCTCGTCGGGCGGCGGGACGTCCACCTGGAGCGGGTGAAGATCACCGTGCTCGACGAGGCCGACCAGATGTGCGACATGGGCTTCATGCCGCAGGTCACGGAGATCCTGGACCAGGTGCACCACGCGGGGCAGCGGATGCTGTTCTCGGCGACCCTGGACCGCAACGTCGACCAGCTGGTGCGCGGCTACCTGAAGGACCCGGTCGCGCACTCCGTCGACCCGCAGGCGGGCGCGGTGACCACGATGGACCACCACGTGCTGCACATCCACGCGGCCGACAAGATCTCGGCGGCGACCGAGATCGCGGCCCGGGACAACCGGGTGCTGATGTTCCTCGACACCAAGCACGGGGTCGACCAGTTCGTGAAGCACCTGCGGGCGATGGGCGTACCGGCGGAAGGGCTGCACAGCGGCAAGTCGCAGCCGCAGCGCACGCGGACGCTGGCCCAGTTCAAGACCGGGGCCGTCACCGTCCTGGTCGCCACCAACGTCGCGGCACGCGGCATCCACATCGACGACCTCGACCTCGTGGTCAACGTGGACCCGCCGGCCGACCACAAGGACTATCTGCACCGCGGCGGCCGTACCGCACGCGCCGGCGAGTCCGGCCGGGTCGTCACCCTCGTCACCCCGAACCAGCGCCGGGACATCGTCCGCCTGATGGCCGACGCCCGGATCCGGCCGACGATCACGCAGGTCCGGTCCGGTGAGGCGGCGCTGAGCCGGATCACCGGCGCCAAGGCCGCTCCCGGTGTGCCGCTGGCCGGCTCCGCGCCGACCGACGCCAAGGGCCGGCCCTCGGGCTCGGACCTCGGCTTCCGCGGCATCGGCACCCGCCCGGGCCGGCCGGGGAAGGGCAAGGAGTCCCGCAAGACCCTGGAGGCCCGGCAGCAGGCCGAGGCCCGCCGCGCGGCCCGGGTCCGCCGGGGCGTCTGACGGACCGCGGCGCGGCCGGCCGTGTCAGACCGCGGTCCGCCTGCGCAGACGGACCGCGGCGGCGGTGCGGACGCGGCCGGTGCGGCCGCTGCTCGCCAGCAGGCGCAGGGCCTCGTACGAGGTCAGGGACTGGGCGGCGGTGCGCTGGCACCAGTCGGAGGCCGCGGTGAGCTCCGCGGCGGACCAGGACTCGCCGCGGGTGATGGCCTTGAGCAGGACCCATTCCCGCAGCCGGCGCTCGGGGAAGGCCCGCCCGGCGAGGGCGGCGGCCATCGCCCGAGCCCAGGCGGGGAAGCCCTCGTCGGCGAGCAGCCGCGCCGCCCGGCGGTCGAGGTGGGTGACCACCGCGCTCTCGGCCATCACCGGATCGGGGTCGCGCAGCACGGCGGCCACGGCCTCGGCCTCGGCGCTCCCGCCCGGCGCGACGGCCAGTGCCTCCAGGTGGCGGCCGTACCGCCAGTGCTCCGGGGGCGCGGCGGCATCGGAACGGCTCATCTCCGGCATGCCTATGGCAGGCCGCTGCTGCTTCTTTCCTCTCCCCATGGCCTCCATTCCACACGACCGCCGTGAACGGCCGGTCGTCAGGGTGGCGTCAGGGCGTCAGAACGTCAGGGCGTCATCGGCGCGCGGGGGCCAGCAGCAGGGACTCCGCGCCGACCGGGCGGTATCCGGCGGCCTGGAAGGCGCGGATGCTGCGCGCGTTGCCGGTGGCCTGCTGGGACCAGACCGGCCGGCCGTCGGGGACGAGGTGGCGGGCGGCGCGGGCCAGTTCCCGGCCCAGTCCCCGGTGCCGGACGTCCTCGTCCACTTCGATCGCCGTCTCCCAGCGGCCCGCGACGCCCCGGCCGAGGACGAGGACTCCCCCGTCGGCCGACCAGACCCGTACGTCGTCACGGCGCTTCAGGGCCCGCCGTACCCGGGGGTGGTCCGGGTCGGCCATCTCCCGGAGCTCCAGCGGGGGTTCGCCGGGCAGCGGGTCCGCGACGGTGAGCAGGTCTATCGTGTCGGTGCTGCGTCCGGTGCGGTCGAGCAGGGCGGCCAGGAAGCGGGCGTTCATGGTGGCCGCGAGTGCGTCGCAGTCGAGGGTGCCGAGCGTGGACCGCACCCAGTCGGGATCCTCGTGGGTGAACACCACGGAGTGCGCGGTGAAGGCGATGACGCCCGCGTCGCGCCGGTTCTCCTGCGGGACCACGGTGGTGCCGCCGTCCGGGGGCGGGAAGCGCCCCTCGGCCGCCGCGTCCAGGATCTCCGTCAGTGTGTGTCCCATGCCCGCCAGCCCTGCCGCTCGGGCGCCATGTCCGCGCGCCTGATCCGTTGATCCGTGGTCGCTCCCATGATCTCAGCTCGACGTCTGCCCGGCCGCGGCGGACCCCGGTCAGATCCGGCTGTGCGGGGCGATCGCGAGCATCGCCACGTCGTCGTGGAAGTCGCGGGTGTGTCGGGGGAGATCCGTGTTGAGGAAGTTGACGACGTCGGCGGGTCCGGGTGCGGGGCGGCCTTCGAAGCGGTGGCGGAGCCACTCCACGAGCGGATAGAAGTCGCCGTCGTTATCGCGGGCCTCCACCAGCCCGTCGGTGACCAGCAGCAGCACGTCGCCCCGGGCGAACCGGTGGCTCCGCGCCGCCGGCCGGTCCGCCGCGGCCAGATCGCTCAGCCCGAGCGGCAGCGCCGGCGGGCCGTCCAGCACGTGCACCTCACCGCAGGAGATCAGCACCGGCTCCACGTGCCCGTGATTGGTCACCGTCACCCGGTCCGCCACGCTGTCGTACTCGATGAGCACGGCGGTCGCGAACAGTTCCTCGTCGTGGATCTCCTCGGCCTCCCGGACCAGCCCCCGTTCCAGCCGGGCGGCGACGGCCGGCAGGTCCTCCGCCTCGTACGCGGCCTCGCGGAAGCTGCCGAGGAGCGCCGCGACCGTACGGACCGCCGGGAGCCCTTTGCCCCGTACGTCGCCGATGACGGCGCGCTCCCCGGCCGGGGTGGCGCGGATGTCGAAGAGGTCACCGCCCACCATGGTCCCGGCCTCGCTCGGCCGGTAGAGACTGGCCGCCAGCACGTTTCCGACCTGGTGCGGCACCGGGCGCAACAGGGCCCGCATCAGGGCCTCGGCGACGGAGCTTGCGTGGACGAGGTGGGCTTCCTGGCGGCGACGGTGCGCGGCGAGCGCGGCCGAGAGGATGCCGACGACGGCGGTCGCGATGTCGGCGGTGACGTGGTGGTTCTCCCCCAAGTGGTGGGAGATCGCGGCGAGGGAGCCTTCCAGGAGGATCGAGAAGACGGTGAAGACGGCCACGACGACCGGGCCGAAGGCGTACGCGGCGATGGCGGGCAGGGCGATGAGGAAGAAGCTCACCGCCCACTCCTTCTGCAGGGTGGCCTCCAGGAGCAGGACGAAGGCCACGTAGACGAACGGCAGCCACCGCATCCACGCCGGCGGCGCGACCGGCCGGAAGCCGTCCTCCATGTCCACGGTCCGGGGCCCAGCCGAGCGGGTGTGCCTCACGGCCCGCCCCCGGGCGCCGTCCGAAGGGCCACGCACCCGCGGGACCTGTGCACACGGACCTCCAGAGCTGAGCGTGATCGACTGTCACAGCGTGAGGAGGAAGCCTGGTCGAACCGTCCATTACGCCGAACGCGGCATGTTGCCCTACGCCCTCAGGCCGGCCCGGGGGTTCGCCGCACGGTGGCGCAGGCCCGTTCCGCCGGCGTGGCCGTCGGCTCCGGTGGCTCCGGCCACGCCTGTTCGGACGACGCGTACGGCCTCATCCGCGCTCGTGCGCCTCGTGGCCGCCGGAACCCTGGCCGCCCTCGTGCTCCGGCTCGGGCAGCGGAGCGCCGGTCTCCAGGAGGGTCTTGAGGCTCGACGCGAGCATCGGCCAAGCCCGCCCGCACATGCCGATCAGGGTGCCGCCGGGCTCGAACCCCTCGTGCAGGACGGTCAGCCGCGCGAGGGTGTCGCCGACCGGCTCGATCTCGTACGTCACCTTCGTGCGCCGCTCCTTGGCCAGTTCGGCCCGCAGCTCCTCGGCGATCCCGACCGAGGCCGCCCACTGCGGGCTGAAGGTGTGCCAGGTGTAGGAGAGCACGCGGTCCGGGATGCAGTCGAGGACCACCTGCTCGGGGTCGCTGGTGCGGGCCCCGCGCTCGACCCAGTCCATCGACGAGCCCACCGCCCAGTCGGTCTCGAAGCTCAGGCCCCAGTACCGGCGGGTGAAGGCGGGGTCGGTCAGGGCCTGCCACACCCGGGAGGGATCGGCCTGGATGTACAGCGTGTAGGTGATCGCACTGTCGCTCATGGCCCCATGCTGCGGGACCGGGGACCCCGGACGCCGGATTTCCCGATCATGGCGGGCGGCCGCGGGCGGACGGCCGCCCGCCCGCGTCACCAGCGCACGCCGTCCTCCGGGAGTTCCGTGGGCGGCGTGCGGGTGGGAACGGGGAGGGACAGACGGGCGCGGGCCTCGTGGACCGCAGCGAGTTCGTGCGCGCCGGCCGGGCCCCAGTCGCTCAGCTCGCGGACCTGCTCGGGAGTGGCCAGCAGGCGGGCGTACGCCGGGTCCGCGGCCGACGGGAGGCCGGTGAGGCGGGCCGCGGTGCGGGCGTGGGCGCCCTCCGCGCCCTCGGCACCCTCGGCACCCGCCCCGCCCTCCGCCGCGTGCCGGTAGCCGAGCGGGACGGCCCCGGTGGCCGGTCCGGCCGTCGGAGGCGGCAGATGGGCCGTACCGGTGGCCCTGGCGATCAGGAGCAGGACCCGGCCGTCGGGGCCGAACAGCCAGCCGCAGTGGTCCCGTACGGGCAGCTGCGCCGGCACCGGACCCGGGTGCCAGGTGCCGTGCAGCGGGGTCCGCCGGGTGCGGAGCACGCCGAGCCGGTCGAGGGCGGTCGGCGCGGTGGGACGGCCGTCCTCCAGCAGGGCGGTGCCGGAGCCGTTGATGCGGGCGCGCAGGGCGGACAGGGCGCGGCGGGCGTCGCCCGCGTCCATCAGGGCGGGCAGGTCGGCCGGCTCCGCGAACTGGATGCCGGTGATCTCCTGGGCCGGGAGGCGGACGGCGTCGATCCGCTCGGCGGTCCAGGTGCCCCCGTCATAGACGTGCAGGATCTCGCCGGGGAAGCGCATCTCGGGCGGGAAGCCGGGGGTGTCGGCCGGGATCCAGTCCACGGCCAGGCCGCGCGGGTAGCGGCCGTCGACGCCGAGCTCCTCGCGCAGCTCGCGGGCGGCGGCCGCGGAGGGTGCCTCGCCCGCGTCCACGGCTCCGCCGGGGAGCATCCGGTCGGCGCGGTAGTCGACGCTCTGGACGAGGATCCGGCCGTCGGTGTCGGTGACGAGGACGACGGCCGCGGTCCAGACGGCGGCGCGGGAGGCCCCGTACTCCTCGGGGGTCATCCAGGTCCCCGCCCGCTCGCGGTCGTCGGTCCCGGCCCGGCCGCCGGCCGTGGCCGGGTCGGCCCCCGCCCGGCCGGCCTCCGCCCCGTCGGTCTCCGCCTGGTCGATCGCGCCCTGGTCGGTCAGCTGCGGCATCGGACTCCGTTCACCGTGGGTGGACCCGCCGCCTGTGCAACAGCGGGCGCCGCCCCCGGGTTACGGCGGCCCGCCCGCCCGGGCCCCCGGCCCCCCGCCCTGCCGCCCCGATGCCTGCTTATTACGTGGTTACGCCGCCCTTGGTACCTTCCGCAGGCGGACAGGCGGCATGAAAACCGCCCGTCCGACCACGTCACCGCACCGGCCGGACCCAGGAGAGATCCCCCCATGCGACGCGCTTCCCCCAAGGGCACCCGGCCGGCGACCGGAAGGCGGCGGAGCGCAGCGGGCCCCGGCGGTGCGGCCGCCGGCGCGACAGCGTGACGGGCGGCGCGAGCGGCGGGAGCGGCGGGAGCGGCGGGAGCGGCGGGAGCGGCCGGCTGGCCGGGGTGGACGCCGTGCGCGGTCTCGCCGTCCTCGGCATGTTCGCCGTGCACGTCGGCCCCGGTCCGCGGCCCGAGGGCGCCGGTTGGGCACTCGTCGCGGCCGACGGACGCGCCCCGGCCCTCTTCACGCTCCTCGCCGGTTTCTCCCTGGTCCTCGCCCAGCGCGGCCAGGACCCTGCGCGGCGGCCCGACGGCTGGGCGGGGCGCTGGCGTCCGCTGCTGATCCGGTGCGCCGTCCTGGCCGTACTCGGGCTGTTCCTGGCCTCGTTGTGGCCGGGGATCCTGGTCATCCTGGCCTTCTTCGCCGTGTACTTCCTGGCGGCCGAGCCCTTCACCCGGCTGTCCACGCCGGTGCTCGCCGCCGTGGCGGGCGCATCGGTGGTGGCGGGTCCGCTGCTGTCGTTCCTGCTGGGCCCGGTGTTCGGGTACGGGTCGTCCGGCCGGGGCCTGGTCCCGGAGGCCGCCGACCTGGCGAGCTGGTCCGGGCTGGGCACGGTGGTGTGCGAACTGCTGCTCACCGGGGCGTATCCGCTGGCCACCTACTTCCCGTACGTGCTGGCCGGGATGGCCCTGGCCCGGCTGTGCGACGTGCGGGAGCGGGCCGTGGCCCGGCGGATGGCGGGGTGGGGCACGGCGGCCGCGGTCGCCGGATACGGCTCCGCCTGGCTCGCCGCCCACGCGTTCGGGGGCCGGCAGCGGCTGCTGGAGGCGATAGCCGTCCACCACCCGGAGGCCCTGGCCTCCGCCGACCCCGTGGGCGAGGTGCTGCGCGGGCAGTTCGGCGCCGTGCCCAGCACCTCCTGGGAGTGGCTGCTGGTGGCCGACCCGTACAGCCAGACCCCGCTGGAGACCCTCGGCAACGCGGGCGTGGGGTGCGCCCTGATCGGCCTGTGCGCGCTGGCCGCCCGGCACGCGCTGGGCGGGCGCCTGCTGCGGCCGCTCACGGTGCTCGGGGCGATGGCGCTGAGCGCGTACGTGGTCCACGCGCTGGTGCTGGCCGGTCCGGCGCACGGCGCCGCCTCCTGGTCCGCCTGGCTCGCCTTCAGCGGCACGGCGCTGGCCCTGACATGGGCCTGGCAGCGCGTCTGGGCCGACAGCCCGCTGCGCCGCGGTCCGCTGGAACACGCGCTGCGCCTGGCCACGCGGGCCGGCTCCGCACGCTGATCGGCGGCGCGGAGCGCGGGAGGTGACCCGGCCATCGTGCTCCCGAGCCCCCCACCCCCGTGGGGGGACTCGGCCGCAACCTCCCGTGCTCCGTACCGCAGATGACTCCGTTTCACGGGGTCGCGTGCCGTCCGCACCGTGCGGGAACGATCACTACGCTAGGGAGGGGAAGGGCGCGCGGCCCATGGCAGCAGACGCCAGTTAGGGGACCGGACGCGCCAAGAGGGGACCCCGCACGCCACGTTGGGGACCGCGGCCTCCACTCTCCTGCGATGACCTGGTCATTCGCCCTGGTCTATGCTCGGCCCCCGTGGTCTCGAACACGCACCCGGGGACGACCTCCTCGGCCCTCACCCGCCTGAACGTCAACACCGCACGGCTGCTCGGGACACCCGCGGCCGGGTACGCACACCTGCTGGGTCTGGCACCCGAGCACCTCAACGACGACCTGTGCCGGCCGCCCTCCCTCACCAGCATCCGCATCGCGGAGCTGGCCACCGTGCACGCTCCCTGGACCGAGGTGGGCCGGGTGATGACCCTGCAGTCGGGCATCGGCAGCCTCGGAGTCTGGGACTACCTGTTCACGTCCGCGCCCACGCCGCTCGAAGGGCTGCGGGACGCCTCGGCCTACCTCGCCACCGTCGTCGACACCGCCACGGACACCGTCCGGATATCCGAGGACGACGGCCAGGTCACCATCAGCCACATCAACCAGGCCGATCTGTCCCACGAGGCGGCCTGCGCAGTCCGCGCCGGTGCGCTCGGGCTGTTCCAGCAGCGTCTCACCGAGGCCGCACGGCGGCCCCTCGTTCCCGTCCGCGTCACCCTGGTCGCCGAGGCACCCGCCCGGCACGACCCACTGATCGAGCTCTACGGCACCCGCAGCATCGAGTTCGAGGCCCCGGTCAGCTCGATCACCTTCCGAACCACCGACCTGAACGCCCCCTCCCCGCACGCCCAGCCCGGCCTGTCGGGCGTGCTGCGAAGACACGCCGAGCAGACCCTCGCCACCGCCGTCCCGCTGCGCAACTGGCTGGACCTCTTCCGCGCCGCCCTGACCTCCCTCCACGACGAAGGCGCCCTGACCCTGTCCGCGGCGGCGCAGCGCATGGCCGTCAGCACGCGAACCCTCCAGCGCCGCCTCGACGAACACGACAGCACATGGAGCGACGAGGTCGAGACCGTACGCCGGGAGCACATCACGCGGCTGCTCCACAGCACGGACCTCAGCATCGACGCGATCGCCGCCCGGAGCGACTACGCCGACGCCCGCGCCCTGCGCCGGGCCGTGCAGCGCTGGTACCACACCACACCCGCCGCCCTGCGCCGCACCGGCCGTCCGCACGGCGGCGCGCGGACCGGCCGGGGCGACGTGCCCGCGGAGCCCGGTCCCGGCGCCCGCCGGTGACGGCCGGGCCCCGTCAGCGGTGCAGCAGCCGCATCCAGTCCCCCGGGACCCGGTCGGCCGGACCCGGCGCCGGCTGCTCCGCGGGGTGACCGCCCGGCGGCGTCAGCGCGGGCCCGGACTCGTACATCTCGTCCCGGTCGTAGTCCCAGAACCACTCCTCGCCCGGTTCGAAGCTCTGCACCAGGGGGTGCCCGGTGGACTTCCAGTGGGCGGTGGCGTGCTGGGCGGGGGACGAGTCGCAGCAGCCGATGTGGCCGCACTGGGCGCAGCGCCGCAGGTGGAACCACCAGCCGCCGAGCGCGTCGCAGTCGGCGCAGCCGGTGCCGGCGGGCGGGACGCTCGGGTCGATTCCCTTGATCTCGGTCATGCGGGCTCCTCGGCGGTCTCGGTCTCGGTCCCGGGTTCCGGGGCGGTCAGCGGCAACAGCACCTGGAAGCGGGTGTCGCCGGGCACGGACTCGACCTGGAGGCTGCCGTGGTGCTTGTTGACGACGATCCGCCAGGAGATGTCCAGGCCGAGGCCGGTGCCCTCGCCGACCGGCTTGGTGGTGAAGAAGGGGTCGAAGATGCGGCTGCGGATGTCCGCCGGGATGCCCGGGCCGGTGTCGCGGAACTCCACCAGCAGGCGGTCGCCCTCGCGCGCCGTGCGGACCGTCAGCGTGCCCTCGCCGCCGGTGCTCCCGATGGCGGACACGGCGTTGTCGATGAGGTTGGTCCACACCTGGTTGAGCTCCGCCGGGTAGGCGGGCACGTCCGGTACGGAGCGGTCGTACTCCTTGACCACCCGCACCCTGGAGCCGATCTTGCCGGACAGCATCAGCAGGGTGCTGTCGAGGAGTTCGTGCACGTCGACGACCCGGTACGGGGCGCGGTCGAGCTGCGAGTACTGCTTGGCCGCGTCCACGAGGTGGGAGATGCGGGTGGTGGAGTCGTCGATCTCGTCCATCAGGAGCTCGGTCTCGACCGTGTAGTTGAGCCAGCCGATCGCCGACGGCAGGATCTCCTCGGTCACGGTCGCCGCGACCCGCTCCAGCCAGTCCGTGTCCAGCCCGGCCTGCACGAAGGTCGGCGCGAGCCGCCAGCCCTCCGCGATCCCGTGGTCGTCCAGCCAGTCGGCGAGCTCGTCCTCCCGGTCGGAGGCCTCCAGCGGACTGAGCGCCGTCGCCTTCGCGACGCGTTCGACGGTGCGCTCCTGGATCTCGATGAGGTCGGCGATCGTCTCGCGCGAGTACTGGCCCTGGGAGATGTGGGCCAGCTTGTGCCGCATCTTGCCGACCCGTTCCCGCAGGGTCGCCGTGGCCCGGACGGCCGCCGCCGCCGGGTTGTTGAGCTCGTGGGTGAGGCCGGCGGACAAGGATCCGAGCGCCAGCAGCCGTTCGCGCTGTCCGATGGCCCGCTGGGTGTTCTTGGAGCCGAAGAACAGCCCCTCCAGCAGGTGCGCCGCCATCGGGAACCATTCCCGCATGATGTCCGAGAACGACTGCGCGGGCAGTACGAAGAACCGCGTCGGCTCGGTCACCCGCATCGAGTTGGTGTACGTCTGCGGCACCTGGTCGCCCAGGTACGCCTGCATGGCCCCCGCGTACACGCCGCGCTGCGAGGTGCGGCTCACCTCGACGTCGTCGCCGCCGACCCTGCGGAACAGGACGACGGTGCCCTCGATCATCACGTAGAAGCAGGTGGCCGGCTCGCCCTCGGCATAGACCGGACCGGCTTCGAACCGTTCGACCCGCCCCTCGGCGCACAACCGTCCGAGCTGCTCCGGGGAGAGCTTCTCGAACAGGAACAGGGAGGCGATCTCCTGCGGACTGCAGGGCATCGCCGGCCCGCTCACGACTGCTCCAGGTACCGGTGGACGAGCATCACTGCCATGGCTCCCTCCCCGACGGCGGACGCGACGCGCTTCGCGGACCGGGCCCGCGCGTCGCCCGCCACGAACACGCCGGGAATGTTGGTCTCCAGGTGGTAGGGCGGCCGGTCCAGCGGCCACTCGGCGGGCGGCCGGCCGTCCGGGGTGAGGTCCGGCCCGGCCAGGATGAAGCCGCGTTCGTCGCGCAGCACCGTGCCGTCCAGCCAGTCGGTCAGCGGGGCCGCGCCGATGAAGACGAACATCCACTGCGCGTCCACGCGTTCCGTCGCGCCGCTGTCCACGTCCCGCAGCACCAGCTGTTCCAGGTGCCCCTCGCCCTGCGCCGCCTCGACGACGGTCCGGGTGCGCACCGAGATGTTCGGCGCCTCCTGGATCTGCTGGATCAGGTAGTACGACATCGACGCGGTCAGGGACGCGCCGCGCACCAGCAGCGTCACCGACTTCGCGCCGCGCGCCAGGTACATCGCGGCCTGTCCGGCGGAGTTGGCGCCGCCCACGATGTAGACGTCGTAGCCCTGGCAGGAGGACGCCTCGGTGAGCGAGGAGCCGTAGTACACCCCGCGGCCCGTCAGGTCCTCGCAGCCCGGGGCCTGGAGCTGCCGGTACGACACTCCGGTCGCCAGGATGACGCTGTGCGCGGCGACCGACGAGCCGTCGGAGAAGCGGACGACGCGCGCCGGGCCGTTGAGCTCCAGCCCGGTGACCTCGCGTGCGGTGAGGATCTCGGCGCCGAACCGGCCGGCCTGGCGGCGGGCGCGTTCGGTGAGCTGGGCGCCCGAGACGCCGTCGGGGAAGCCGAGGTAGTTCTCGATGCGGGAGCTCTGCCCGGCCTGTCCGCCGGTCGCCGACCGCTCGACCAGGACGGTCCGCAGCCCCTCGGAGGCTCCGTAGACGGCCGCACCGAGCCCGGCCGGGCCGCCGCCGATCACGACGAGGTCGTAGAACTCGGCGGTCGGCGTCGTCGCGAGCCCCACGTGGGCGGCCAGGTCGGTCGCCTCCGGCTCGATCAGCACGGTGCAGTCCGGCGTGATCACCACGGGGAGCCGCTGTGCGTCGGCCCCGGCCGCCTCCAGCAGCCGCAGTCCCTCGGGCTCGTCGGAGGAGTACCAGCGGTACGGCACCTGGTTGCGGGCCAGGAACTCCCGCACCTGCGAGGAGCGGGCCGACCAGCGGTGCCCGACCACCTTGGTGGCGGGTACCGGCCGGTAGTCGCTGGCGCGCCAGGCGGCGAGCAGGTCGTCCACGACCGGGTAGAGCTTCTCCTCCGGCGGGTCCCAGGGCTTGAGCAGGTAGTGGTCGAGGTCGACTACGTTGATCGCGTCGATCGCCGCGCTGGTGTCGGCGTACGCGGTCAGCAGCACGCGCCGGGCGCCCGGGTACACGTTCAGGGCCTGTTCGAGGAACTCGATGCCGTTCATCTGCGGCATCCGGTAGTCGGCCAGGATCACGGCCACCAGGTCGCCCCGCAGCTTCAGCTCGTGCAGTGCCTCCAGCGCGGATTCGCCGGACTCGGCGCGCACGATCCGGTACCCGGCGCCATAGCGGCGCCGCAGGTCACGGGCGACGGCACGGGATACCCCCGGATCGTCGTCCACGGTCAGGATGACGGTCCGCGCTGGATCGGCGACCTCTGCCATACGTCTCCCACGACGGCCTGGCCGGCGGCGCGGCGAGCCGCCCGCCCCGGTTCCCGCCCATCGTATGTTCGATCGTCCCGGTTCGCCCCGGGACGCCACGGCGTGTGTGCTTCCGGTCCACGCCGAGTCGCCGAGTCGCCGGGTCGCCGGGTCACTCGACCGTGTGATGGGTGCGGCCCGCTCGGCGCCGGTGCGGCAGGGTGGACGGATGCAGCTGTGCCGGGCCCTGCCCCTGACCCTTGCCGCGCTCGTCACGGCCACCGGATGCGTGACGGTGCGTCCCGCCGGCCCGCCGGACGCGCGGCAGCCGGTGCCCGCGGCGGTCCGTTCAGAGCCCCGGCAACCGACGCCCCTCGCCCTGCCGTTGGGGCCGCTGCCGACGGTGTCCGAGGACGCGCCGGAGCCGCCGGAGCCCGAGCGGGTGCCGGAGCTGGTGCCGGAGCCGGAGCCGGAGCTGGTGTCCGTACCGGCCTCGGTGCCGCAGCAGCCGCACCGGGTCAGGCCCGAGCGGCCCGCACGGCCCGCGCGGCCTGCAAAACCGTCGAAGTCCGCGCGTGCCGAGAAGCCCGCGGCCCCGGCCAAACCGCGCAAGCGGCCGCCGGCGGCGGCGAAGCCCCGGCCCGCGCCGCTGCGTACGTACGACATGGCCGCCCTGTGCGAGGCGGCCCGGGGCACGGTCCCGCCGTCCATCGTGGCCCTGTGCCGGTAGGACCGGACCGGATCATCCGACTGGCCCCGGCCCGGCTGCCCCGGGGCGGCGGGCCGGTTCGCTTGGATGGGCCGGAAGGGGCCCGACCCGGGCCCGTACAGCCCTCCACCCCCAGGGAGTCGCCATGGCGAAGATCGCCCTCTTCGGCGCGACCGGCACCATCGGAACCCAGGTGCTGCGCGAAGCGCGACGGCGCGGCCACGAGGTCACCGCGGTCGTACGGGATCCCTCGAAACTCGCGGATCCGGGCGGCGGGACCACGGCCGTGGTGCGCGGCGACGTGCTGGACGCGGCGTCCGTGGCCGGGGCGGTGGCCGGGCACGACGTGGTGATCAGCGCCTTCGGTCCGGGCTCCGGGGATCCCTCCGTCCTCGTGACCGCCGCGAAGTCGCTGATCGGCGGGGTGCGTTCGCTCGGCACGGGCACGCCCCGGCCGCGGGTGGTCGTCGTCGGCGGGGCGGGCTCGCTGCGTACCCCCGGCGGCCCGCTGGTGTGGGACCGGGCGGGCATCCCGGCGTCCGTGCTGGCCCTCATGCACGCCCACGGGGACGCCCTGGACTTCCTGCGGACGGTGCCAGTGGAGGAGGTCCACTGGACCTGCCTGAGCCCGGCCGCGCAGATCGCTCCGGGCGAGCGCACGGGCACGTACCGGCTGGCGATCGACGACCTGGTCGTCGACGACGAGGGCCTCAGCCGGATCTCCACGGAGGACTTCGCCGTCGCCCTGCTCGACGAGATCGAACTCGACGCGCACGCGGGCCGGCGGTTCACGCTCGGCTACTGATCACTCCGAAGGCCCGGGCTCCCTGGCGGGGTTAATGGGTGGATGCGTCTGCTCCGGATACCTACAGTGACGAGGCACCCCATCGTCGAGCAGGAGCGGATCATGCGCACCCACTATCCCCGTACGCCGCACCTGCCCTGGTCCCCCGGGGCCTCGGCGGACGACGTCCGGACCGTCGGGCTGGAGGGGCTGGCCGGGCGCGAGGTGGTGGTGACGGAGAAGCTCGACGGGGAGAACACCACCCTGTACGCGGACGGCCTGCACGCCCGCTCCCTCGATTCGGCGCACCATCCCTCGCGGGCGTGGGTCAAGGGGCTCCAGGGCCGGATCGGCCCGGGGATTCCGGCCGACTGGCGGGTGTGCGGGGAGAACCTGTACGCGCGGCACTCGATCCCGTACGAGGATCTGGACAGCTGGTTCTACGGGTTCTCGGTGTGGGACGGGGAGCACTGCCTGGACTGGGACCGGACCGTACGGTTCCTGCGCGGCCTCGGGGTGCCCACGCCGCGCGTGCTGTGGCGGGGCACCTTCGACGAACGCGCGCTGCGCAAGCTGAAGCTCGACACCGTGCGGGAGGAGGGGTACGTCGTGCGGACGGCGGCCGGTTTCGCGCGCGAGGACTTCGGGCGGTGCGTGGCCAAGTGGGTGCGGGGCGGGCACGTGCAGACCGGTACGCACTGGATGTTCGCCGAGGTCGTGCCCAACGGGCTCGGGTCTGCGGCCCCGTTGTGGGCGGTGCGCTCGGGAGCCGGACCGGACGTGGCGGGGCTGGCCGCTGCCGTCGGGGTGGGCGGGGCCGGTGCCGCCGGCGCGGACGAGTCCGCCCAAGAGGTGGCCGATGCCGTGGCCGACGAGGTGGCCGAGGTCGCCGCCCGGATCGACGGGGCGGGGCGGACGGGCGAGGAGCGGCTGGCCGGCGTGCTGGCCGCCCTGCTGCGGCGCGAGCCGCACGGCGGGATCGCGGCGCGGCTCGCGGCGGGCCCGGCCGGGATGGGGCTCGCCCGCCGGGTCGGCGACCTGGTGGGGCTGTACCCGTACCTACAGCGGCCGTTCCCCGACGCGGACCGGCGGGCCGGGCTGGTCCGGATGGCCTTGGCGGCCGATCTCGGGGTGCTGCACGCGCTCGCCGGTGCCCTGGCCGAGGGACCGGAGGCGCGGGAGTACGCGGAGTGGTCCGCGCTGTGGGCCGAGGAGGCGGGGCTGCTCGGCGGCCCGGATCCGCTGGGGTCCTTGCGCGCCTCGCTGCGGGAGCCCTTCGCCGGACTGGACGCGGACGCGGCCGACCGTTGCTGGGCGGAGGCCCGGCGGGCGTTCGGGCAGGGCCGGATCGGGTCCGCGCGCCCCGGCCGGGGTCCCGGTGCCGGCTGCGTCGCGGTCGAGGAGGCGGTGGCGGCCACCTGGAAGTGGCGTGACGGAACGTTTCCCCGGCTGGTGCAGCTCAGCGGTCCCTCGGGCAGCGGGAAGAGCACCTTCGCCCGCGGCCTGCCCGGCGTGGACGCGTACATCAGTCTCGACGACCTGCGCACCGCCCGGGGTTCCCGTGCGGACCAGCGGGCCAACGCGGACGTGCTGGCCAAGGGCCTGGACCGGCTCGACGCCGCCCTGGCCCGGGGCGGGACGGTGGTGTGGGACGCCACCTCGCTCACCGACCAGCAGCGCGGTCTGGCCGGCTCGGTCGCGCGGCGCCGCGACGCGCTGGTCACCCACGCCGTGGTGCTGGTCGACGAGCCGGAGCTGCGGCGCCGCAACACCGTGCGCCCGCATCCGGTGCCGGAGCAGGTGCTGACCTCCCAGCTGCACCGGTTCAGTCCCCCGTACGCCGGTCAGGCGCACCGGACGTGGTACATCGGTGCGGGCGGGGACGTGGAGGACACGGCGGGCGGCCTCGCGGACGGCCCGGACACCATCGGCGGGGAGATCTGATGCGTACCAGTGAGCAGCTCTACCACCAGGTCCGCTGGGACCCGCGGTTCGATCCGGCGCGGTTCGTGCTCGGCCTGCTCCAGCGCGGGGCGGCGCCGAAGCGGGTGCCGCTGCCCTCCTTCGTGCCCGGCGGCGACATCCCCTGGCACCGGGTGCTGTTCGTCGAGGCGGACGGCGAACTGGTCTGGGACCGGGCCACGGGGGTGGACCGGATCGATGCCACCGCGGCCGGGCGGGTCCGCGATCCGCGCCTGCTGCGGGCCCCCTTCTTCACCGCGCGGACCCCGTACGCGTGGGATCCGGCGGGCGGTGGCGCCTGGCGGCCCGCGCAGGCCCCGCCCCGCGGCACGGCCGGGGGCTCCGCGGCGGTGCGGCTGCTGACCTGGAACACGCTCTGGGACCGGTACGACGCCCCGCGCATCGCCACCGCCCGGCGCAGGCCGTTGCTGCTGGCCGATCTGGCGGAGGCCGACGCCGATGTCATCACGCTGCAGGAGGTCGAGCCCGGACTGCTCTCGATGCTGCTGGCGGCGCCGTGGGTGCGGGCCGGGTACACCCTCGGCACGGATCCCGGGGGCCGGGACGTCCCCGAGTGCGGACTGCTGGTGCTGAGCCGGCTGCCGGTGCGCGAGGCGGGGATGCACCTGCTCGGCCCGCACAAGGCGGTCACCGCCGTAACGGTGGACACCGCGGCCGGCCCGCTGGTCGTCGCCGCCACCCACCTGACCAGCGACCACACCGAGAACGGGCATCTGCGGCGGGACGCCGAACTGGCCCGGCTCGCCGAGGGCCTGGCCGGCGTCGAAGCCCCCGTGGCCCTGCTGGGCGACTTCAACGACGGCCGCCACGGGGCCGAGGGTCCCGCGGCCGCACTCGGCCTGCGGGACGCCTGGAGCGAGGTGCACGGGGCGGCGGACGGTACGCCGACCTTCGACCCCTCGGCCAATCCGCTGGCCGCGGTGGGCTCGCTGTCCGGGCGGGCGTCCCGGCTGGACCGGATCCTGCTGGGGGCCACCGGGGCGCGGGTGACGGGGGCGGCGCTGCGCGGCGACGTGCCCTCCGAGGACGGGCTGTTCATCTCCGACCACTTCGGGGTGGAGGCCACCGTGGAGTTCGGGGTGCCCGGCGGCGGGCCGGCCCGGCTCGACGTACCGGCGACCGCGCGGACGGCGGTGGCGTGGCTGCCGCCGCGGCTGCCGGAGGCCGTGCGGGAGGTGCGCCGGAAGCACGACCCGCAGGCCGCTCGCTGGCCCGCGCACGTGAACCTGCTCTTCGGCTTCGTGCCGGAGTCCTCCTTCGACGAGGCCGTGCCGCTGCTGGCCGAAGTGGCCGCCGGGACGGGCCCCTTCGAGGCGCGGCTGGAGGGCGTGCACAGCTTCGGGCACCGTGAGGACGCCACGCTCTGGCTGGACCCGGCGGCGGCCGGTGACGCGCCGTGGCAGGAACTCCGGCGCGCCCTCGCCGAGCGGTTCCCGGGCTGCCGCGGGCGTGCCGAGGGGTACACCCCGCACTTGACGCTGGGGCGCAGCCAGGACCCGCAGCGGGCGGTCGCGGAGTTCACGGCCCGGCTGGGCGGAGGTGTGTCCTCGCCGGTCGGGGAGCTGGCGGTGCTCTCGCGGCGCGGGAACGGACCGATGCGGGTCCGGGCGACGGTGGCGTTGGGAACGGGCGAGGTGCGCTGGGAGCCGGAGCCGGAGCCCGGGCACGAGCGCGGTCTGGAGCTCGCCGACGGGCATGGCCGTGAGCGCGGTCATGAGCGCGGGTACGAGTCCGGCCCGGTGGCGCCGCACGGCCAGGCCGAGTCGGTCGTCGCCCGCGTACGGGCCGCACTGGGCGGGGCGGAGGTGCACGTGGCCGGATCCCGCCGGATGGGCTGCGCGCTGCCCGGCGCCGACCTGGACCTGGTGGCGGCGCTGCCCGGGGCGGGCGGTGTCACCGGCGTACGGGACCGGCTGGCCGCGGCCCTGCCGGAGGCCGGGCCGCTGCGCGAGGTGACCGGGGCGCGGGTGCCGGGGCTGCGGTTCCGAATCGGGGCGCTGTCCGTGGACCTGGTGGCGGTGGCCACCGGCGACCTGGATCCCGCGCACGCGGTGGCGCGCCGGGCGGAGCTGGGTGAGGCGGCCGCCGTCGCGCTGAGCGCGGTGAGCGACGCCGGTGCCGTACGGGAACGGGTGGGCGCGGAACACGCCGCCTTCGCCCGGCTGGCGCGGGAGGTGAAGGCGTGGGCGCGGGCCCGCGGGCTGGACTCGGCCCCGTTCGGCGGGCTGCCGGGGCTGGCCTGGGCGGTCCTGGCGGCGCGCACGGTCCAGGAGGCCGGGGCCCTGGCGCCGGACGCCCTGCTGCGGGAGTTCTTCGGCCGGTGGGCCGCCTGGGACTGGCGGGAGCCGGTCGGGCTGTCGCCGTCGGCCGCGGCGGCCCCGGGCGGGCCGGATCCGGTCACGGTCCTGACGCCCTCGGAGCCGGTGCGCAGTTGCACCGCCCAGGTGGGACCGGGCCTGCGGGACCTGCTGGTCCGGGAGTTGTACCGGGCCTGGGAGCTGCTGGAGGCCGGACCCGACGGCGCCGGCCGGGCGGTGGTGACCCCTCCGCCGCTGCACCGCCGGCACGCGGCCTGGGCGGTGGTGACCGTACGTACGTCCGGAGGGGAGTTCGAGGAGACCCTGGGCCGGGTGCGGGGGCGGCTGCGGGCGCTGCTCGGCGCCCTGGAGGCGGCCGGTGTCACGGATGCGCACGCCTGGCCGCGCCCCTTCGAGTCCGGCCCGGGCCTCGCCCGTTACGCGATCGGCCTCGGCTCCGCCCCGCCGGACGCGGCGGCGCTGGCCGTGCTGGCCGGCCCGTGGCGGGCCGGCCTGCCGGGGGTCGAGGTCACCCGGGCGGCCTGCGGCGAGGTGCCGGACCTGGCCTGACCCGGCCTGGCCGGGCCAGGCCTGCCCTCGCGTCTCCGCGGGCGTGGTCAGACCTCGATGACGATCTTCCCGGCCGTGTGTCCGCCCTGGCTCAGCTCGAAGGCCGCCGCCAGCTCGGCCAGCGGGAAGGTCTTGGCGACCGGCACCTTCAGCTGTCCGCTGTCGGCGAGCCGGCCCAGCTCGGCGAGGTCGCTGCCGACCGGGCGGACCCAGATCCACTCGCCGCCCGAACCGAGCACGCTGGGGTCGGCGATGGAGGCGTGCCGGCCGTCGTCGTGCAGGACTTCCCGGGTGACGCCGCCGACGCCGCCCACGAAGTCCGCGACGACGGTGGGCCCGTCGGGCACGAGGGCCCGCACCCGGTCGGCGAGGCCGTCCCCGTACTCGACGGGTTCTCCGCCGAGTTCGCGCACCCGGTCGTGGTTGCGCGGGGAGGCGGTGCCGATGACGCGGGCACCGAGCGCGCGGGCGATCTGCACGCCGAGGGAGCCGACCCCGCCCGCGGCGCCGTGGATGAGGACCGTGTCGTCCTTGCCGGTGCCGAGGCGGGTGAGCAGCTGGTAGGCGGTGAGCCCGGCCAGCGGGAGCCCGGCGGCCTCGGCCCAGCTCAGCGAGGAGGGCTTGTGCGCGAGGGCGCGTACGGGCACGGTGACGAACTCGGCGAAGGTGCCGCCGTGCACGTAGTCCTTGCGGGCGTAGGCGATGACCTCGTCGCCCTCGGCGTACTCGGGGACGTCGATGCCGACCCGCTCAACGGTGCCGGCCACGTCCCAGCCGGGGATCACCGGGTAGACGACGTCCATCAGGGCGTCGAGCCCGCCCGACATGATCTTCCAGTCGACGGGGTTGACGCCGGCGTACTTCACCCGGACGAGCACCTCGCCGGGGCCGCACTTGGGCAGCGGCAGACGGATCTCGGCGAGCACCTCCGTCCCGCCGTACGTCTCGTACGCCATCGCCCGCATGGTTTCCTGGCTGCTCCGGCCCGACTGGGACATGTACCCGACCTCTCCGTGTGCTGGTGGACCCGCCCCCGGTCCATCCCACCACGCACGCCGCGCCCACCCCACGATGCGGGGCGAACGCGGCGCGGCGCGTCCCGCTCGGGGCGGCACGGCACGGCCGGTCGGGCGCGGCCGGTCACCCGGGGCGGGTCACGTGTGCACGGGAAAGCCGGCCTGGAAGCCGAGCCGCCCGTCCGCCCCCTCGGCGATCCGCCCGAGCACCTCGTCCAGCTCCAGGTACGCCTCCCAGCGCTCGGCGCCGGTCGCCCCGGCGAGGCGGCCCACCACGAGGTCCTCCAGGTCCTGGACCCGCTTGCCCTTCCACACCTTGTCCGCGAGGCTGACCAGCAACTCCTCGGTGGTCACCCCGTCTTCGCCCCACGCGGCGTGCGTAGCGGCGAAGCGGGCCTGCCGGTCGGTGAACCCGTGCGCCAGCAGCAGTTCCCGCCCCGCCGGCTCGTGCGCGGAGCCCGGCCCGCCGAGTTCGGCCGGGTGCGCGGTCTTGCCGATGTCGTGGGTGGCCGCCCCGAAGAGCACCGCCTCCCGGTCGAAGGCCAGGCCCGGGCAGTGCCCCTCCAGCCAGTCGGCCAGCTCGTGCGCGACGTCGTGCACGAGCCGCAGGTGCGCGGCCAGCCGGGGCGGTGCGGCCAGTGCGCGCAACAGCGCGGACACGGTGGGCGGAAGGGGCCGCAGCGGCGGATCCCCCGGGGTGTCGAGCGCCCTCGACAAGGCATCGGTCCGGGACATCGGACAATCCTAGGAAGAGCCGGACGATCACTCGTACTCGGTGCCGCCCTTGCGGGTCAGGTAGGCCGGGCTGACCGCCTTGGCGATGGCCCGGCCGCCGACGACCGGACTGTAGCGCTCCGTCGACGGGCGGATCACGACGCCCTCGCGCAGGTGCACGGACCGCCCGGACACCGTTTCACGGCCGCTCGCCAGCTCCAGCACCGTGTCGAGGTCGTACGGGCCCTCGTACAGCCGTGGTACCAGCGGCAGTTCCCCGTCCGTCAGCACGGCCGCCGGGTCCAGCCAGCGCACCTGCCCGTCGATCTCGGCGGACACGTCGAAGACGGCGTACCCGGGGGGCGTGTCGGCGGTGCGCACGTCGGTCCCGTAGGCCAGGTCCTGGACGCCCGCGCCGTACACCTCGGCGAAGATCCCGACCCGGGTGGCGCCGAGCCGGGCGGCCAGGGCCGCGGCGACGGCCGGTACGCCGTGGCCGCGTACGGCCCGCCAGTAGAGGTTGCGCTCCTCCTCCTTGAGCGCCAGCCCCTTCGAACCGAAGCCCTTGGAGGAGACGATGGACCGCTCCTCCTCGACCACGTACGTGAACAGGCAGGCGGTACCGTGCAGTTTCTCCGTGAGGACGACCTGCTCGCCCGGCTCGAAGATGTGCGGGTAGCGCTGGAGGTTCTCGATGTCGACCCACGGCATCAGGTCGGCGGCGGCTTCGACGTCACCGTTCATCGTGGTGGGTATGGGCGGGGACCACTTGGTGATGCCGAGCAGCTCCGCGAAGTCCGTGCCCTCCTTGGCCGCCTGCACGAGGTCGACGTCGGCGAGCGCGCGCGGCCGACACACCAGGCCCTGCGAGAGTTCGCCGCGCAGCCGGACCGCCTTGACCCGGTCGGCGGAGCCGCCGGCGAGCCGCCCGGTGAGACCGAGCTCCTCGATCAGCTCGGCGGGCAGCACGGCCTGTTCGGGTATGTAGAGCGCGAACTCGCCGGTGCGGTAGGCACCCTTGGCGATCACGGCACGGTACAGGCCCACCTGGGCGAGCTCCAACGCGTCGGCGTTCGGGTGCTCGTGGACGGTCAGCTCTTCGGCGGTGACTCTCAAGGTCGACATAGGGGACTCCAACGGGTCGTCATGGACGGGACCGACACGCGAAGGTGCGGCCGTCAGGTCGTGCGGCGCATCGGTGACGCCACTTTCCGTCCCGCCATTTTCGCTGGTCCAGCGATTATCACGGTGTTAGCCTTCCGCACCGTGCGACGCGAAGGGTGCCCGCACGCGCCCGCTTCACGATCCGCGTCCCGCAGGAGGCTCACATGTCACGTCGTCCGGTCACCGTCGTCACGGGCGGCAGCAGAGGCATCGGTGCGGCGACCTGTCTGCGGCTGGCCGCCGACGGGCACGACCTGGTCCTGGGCTACGTACGCGACGAGACGTCGGCCGAGGCCGTTGCCGAGCGCGTACGCGCCGCCGGCGCCCGCTGCGTGACCGTACGCGGCGACACTTCCGAGGAGTGCGCCGTCGAGCGGCTCTTCGACATCGCCGGCGCCGAACTCGGCGCGGTGACGGGCCTGGTCAACAACGCCGGGGTGACGGGACCGCTGGGCCGGCTCGCCGACGCCCGCACCGAGGACCTGCGCCGGGTCGTCGAGGTGAACCTCCTCGGCTATCTGCTGTGCTGCCGCCGGGCCGCCCGCGACATGGCGGAGTCCGGAGGCGGGGCGATCGTGAACGTCTCCTCGGCGGCGGCCACCCTGGGCAGTCCCGGGGAGTACGTGCACTACGCGGCGACCAAGGCGGCCACCGACGCCCTGACCGTGGGGCTCGCCAAGGAGCTGGGCCCGGACGGGATCCGGGTCAACGCCGTGGCGCCCGGGACCATCGAGACCGACATGCACGCCGCGATGGGCGACCCCGACCGCCCGGCCCGCATCGGGGCCGGAACACCGCTGCGGCGGCCCGGCCGGCCCGAGGAGATCGCCGGGGCCATCGCCTGGCTGCTGTCCCCGGACGCCTCGTACACGACGGGAACCGTGCTGCGGGTCGCGGGCGGCCGCTGAGGTACGGGACGCCTGCTACCGCATGGCCGCCTGGGTGTTCGGCCCGTAGACGCCCTGCGGGTCTCCCTTGATGGACCGGTCGCGCTGGAGCTGGCCGACACCGCGCTTGGTCTGGCCGTCGTAGACGCCGGTGACGGAGACGTACGTGAACCCCTGCCCGTGGAGCATCTCCTGCAGGGCGCGGACCTCGGGCCCCTCGTCCCCCATCCGCAGGGTCACGTAGGCACCCGACGGTCGCGGCGGCGACGCGCTCGGCGGGGGCGTCGGGTCCGCGTCCTCGCTGGCGGTCGTGGCGGGTTCCGTCGTCGGGGCGGCCGAGGGCGTCCCGGACCGTACGGACGCGGTCGGCCGGGGTGTTCCGGTGACGTCGGCGCCCGGGCTGCGCGCCGGGAGCACCGGCAGCGACAGTTCGGGCGGCGGGCCGGCCCGGGGCGGTTCCGGCTCGGGCCCGCTCAGCAGGAGCACCAGGGCGCCGACCGCGGCGAGTGCGAGCAGGGTGGCGACGGCCGACGGGACCCGGCTGCGGCTTCCGGAGTCCGCGGCATGGCGGACGGCGCCGCGTGCACCGGCCGGGGCAGGGGCGGGGGCGGGAGGTGCGCCGGGTGCGCCGGGTGCGCCGGGTGCGCCGGGTGCGCCGACGTGCGGGCCGCGCGCCGGGCCGGGATAGGCGAGGGGTCCGGTCTGCGGCCAGGCGGGCGTCGCCGTCGACAGGGGCGGCCGGCCCGAGGGGGCGACGTACGGGCGTACGAGCAGGTGGTCGTCGGGGACGAGCCCGCTCTCATCAGGGTGCTGGGACATGGTGGTCTCCCCGGCAGGGACGGGGGCCGGCGCGGCGGTGCGGTGCCGGCCCCCACCCGGCCGGTCAGGCTCTGCGCCGCCGGGCGGCGGGAGCCAGGGGCACACCGGCGGCGGGGACGCCGCGGGTGCCGAGTGCCGGAGAACCGCCGGTCGTGGCCGGTACGAGCGAGGAGCGGACGGACATGGACATCTGGCGTATCTCCGGAGTGCGGCTCGAGCGGTGGTTCTTGATCGGCGCACTCTGTCCCTCCGGCGGGGTCCTGGTCAAGCCGGATGTCCGGAATCCGCCCGTCCATCCCGTCTGTCGGTGCGGCGGACCGCCGTCGCCCAGACGGTACAGGCGGCGGCGAGCATCAGGGCGGCTCCGCCGAGCGGGGCGGCGGGGGCGGAGATGCCGTCGACGGCGAGGCCGCCGAAGAGCGCGCCGGCGGCTATGGCGAGGTTGAACATGGCCACCATCAGTGAGGAAGCCGCCTCGGGCGCGTCCGGGGACGCCTTGATCATCCAGCCCTGCACGCTCACCGAGACCCCGCCGTACGCGAGTCCCCAGGCGAGCAGCAGCGTGGTCCCGGCGACGGGTCCCGGGAGGACGGCGATGAGCGCGAGGATCGCGGTGAGGCAGGCGCTGACCACGAGCAGCGTCCGGTACGCGTCGCGCGCCCCGGCCAGGAAGTTGCCGGCGACACCGGCGAGGCCGTAGCCCAGCAGGAGCGTGCTGACGTACCCGCCGTCGATGCCGGAGACGTCCTGCAGGATCGGCCGGACGAAGGTGTAGGCGGCGAACTGCCCGGTCACCACGAGGAAGGTGACGATCACCCCGGCCCGGACCGCACGGTTCTCGCGGAGCAGGGCGGGCAGTTCCGGGAAGGTGACGTGCCGGGTCGGCGGCAGCGCGGGCAGCAGCAGGAGCAGGGCGGTCAGCGTGACGAGGCCGAGGACGCCGACCGCCGCGAAGGCGGTCCGCCAGCCGCCGAGTTCGCCCAGCAGGGTGCCGGCGGGCACGCCGAGCACGGAGGCGGTGGGGACGCCGCCGAAGACGAGGGCGGTCGCCCGGCCGACGTGACGCTCGGGGACGAGGCGTACGGCGAGTCCCCCGGCGATCGCCCAGAACCCGCCGACGCTGACGCCGACCAGGAGCCGGGCCGCGAGCACGACGGCGAAGTTCGGGGCGAGGGCGGCGGCGAGGTTGGCGGCGGCCATCAGGGCGATGAGCACGCACAGCACGAACCGCCGGTCGAGTCGGCCGGCGCCGACGGTGACGAGCGGAGCGCAGCATCCGGCGACCAGCCCGGGCACGGTGACCATCAGCCCGGCGGTTCCGTCGGAGACGTCCAGGTCGGCGCCGACCGGGGTGAGGAGCCCGACGGGCAGCAGCTCGGAGGTGATGACGCAGAAGATCCCGAGTGCGACGGCGCACACGGCCGCCCAGCCCTTCCAGGGCGCGGGGTCCTTCCCGGGCGCACGGTCCTTCCCGGGCGCACGGTCCTTCCCGGGCGCACGGTCCTTCCCGGGCGCGGGTCCGCTCCCCGGGCCGGACCGGGGAGCGGGCAGAGACGCGGCCGCGGGCAGCGAGGCGGGCCTGGGCGGGGATGCGGGCCGGGCCGTGGGATCCGGGGGCGGCGTGGGGTTGCCGGGCGCGGCGGCTGAGGTCATGGACGGGCACTCCGTACGGGCGTTCGGCGGGCAGGACGCGGCGGAGCGGGGCTCCGGAGGTCGCGCCTCCCCCGTCACCCGCACTGCCGTTCCAATTTCCCACACGCCCCGGCCGCAACCACGGGGGCGGTGTCACCCGGACGCGTGAGGCGGGGAACCGGGCGGGCCGCACCGTACGGCAAGGTGGTCGGATGCAGTTACGCCGGGCCGTGCCCCTCTCCCTCGTCGCCCTCCTCGCGAGCGCCGGCTGTGTGTCCGTCGCACCGCAGGATGCGGCTCCGGTTCCCGTACGCGGTTCCGTACCGCGCGCCGACGCGCCCGAGCTCCCGACACCCCTGGCGCTGCCCCTGGGCAAGCTGCCCACGACCGCCGAGCAGGACCCGGACGCGGGCGCGGAGCCGGGCCCGGAGCCGGAACAGGACCCGGGCCCGGAGCCCGCGCCCTCGCGCGACCGGGCCCGCACCAAGGCGACGCCGCCCCGGCGGGCCCGTGTGCCGGGGCCCGTGACCGCGCATCCGCGCCGGAGGCCGGCCCCGCCGCCCGGCACCGACGAGCTGTGCGCGGCCGCGGACGGGGTCGTACCGCCGTCCATCGTCGACCTGTGTCTGCGGCAGTACGGCCGCTGACCGTCTCCGCGCCGGGTGCGACGCTTGACCCTCTCCCTGTGTCAGACCTTGTAGTGGAGCGCGTCATGTTCACCATCGGAGACTTCGCCAAACACGGCCGGGTGTCGGTCCGCATGCTGCGTCACTACGACGCCCTCGGACTGCTGCGCCCGGCACGTGTCGACCCGTTCACCGGCTACCGCTTCTACGAGGCCGGGCAGCTCGCCCGCCTCAACCGTGTCATCGCGCTCAAGGAACTCGGCTTCAGCCTCGACCAGGTGGGGACGATCCTCGACGAGCGGGTGGGCGCGGAGGAGCTGCGCGGCATGCTGCGGCTGCGGCAGGCGGAACTGGAGACCGCCATGGCCGCCGCGGCGGCCCGGCTGGTCCAGGTCGAGGCGAGGCTCCGGACCATCGAGAACGAGGGAACCATGCCTGCCGACGACATCGTCGTGAAGAGCCTTCCGCCCGTCCGGCTCGCCGAGCTGACCGGGACGGCCGCGAGTTACGAACCGCAGGACATCGGGCCGGTCATCGGGCCGCTCTACGACGAGCTGTGCCACCGCGTCGAGGAGGCCGGGGTCGTCCCGACCGGTCCCGGCACCGCCTACTACGAGGACGCGCCGGGCTCGGAGTCCGGAACGGCGGTCCTCGTCCACGCCGGTCTGCCGGTGGCGGCCTCGGTCCGCGCCGAACAGCTCGGGGGCGGGGTGCGGATCGTCACGCTGCCCGGCGTGGAGCGGGCCGCGACCGTGGTGCACCGGGGCTCGATGGACGGCGTACTGCCGACCGCGCAGGCCCTGGCGCGGTGGATCGACGCGCACGGGCACCGCTCGGCGGGGTACGCGCGGGAGCTGACCCTCTCCTGCCCGCAGGACCCGGACCAGTGGGTCACCGAACTCCAGGAGCCCCTCGCGCCCTGACGCCCGGGAGTCTCAGGGGCGGCGGCCACAGGCGTGGGCGCACCGGCGGGCCGTGTCGCGGCGGACCGTGCGGAACCTGCGCAGGGTGCTGTGGCCGCGCCTCTTCCACTCGCCGCGCGGCAGGGCGGCCCGCTGGCCGCCGCCCGCGATCAGGGCGTTGACCGGGGTCATCGGGTCGGCGGCCATCGCCTTGGCGAACAGGACGCCGACGACGAGCGGGACCAGCGCCACGGCCAAGGCCGAGCCTGCGGTGGTCACGTGCTGCATGCGCGGGCGGGCGGGCGCGCTGCGCGGGGCGTCGGAAGTCATGACCCCATTCGACCAGCGGCGGCCCGGCGGGGAATCGGGGCGGATACTCAGGCCGTTGGGCGCAACATACTCAGACGGGCAGCCGGGCCCGGCGAGCGCCGGGAGGGGGCAGGGCGATGACGGTACCGGGGCAGGGCTTCGAGGCCGCGACCGGCGACGGCCCGGAGGCGCCGCCCGGCCGGCGGGAGGCGGAGCTGCGCACGGCGTACGAGGGGCTGCTGCAGATCCGCCGTCTGGTCAACGGCCCGGCGGGCGCGGCGGTTCCCGCGCCGTGGGAGGTTCGGCAGCCGGCGCGCGCGGTGGCCCTCGTACTGGAGGCGGCGGGGATCACTCCGTCGGCCGTGGACGCGGAGGGGCGGCGTACGCGCACGGGCTACCGCGTGGCCGCCGGGCCGGAGCCCGGGCGGGTGCAGGTGACCTGGCTCGGGCCACCGGGCGGCGGCGCGGCCGAGGAGGAGCAGGAGCGGCTGGCGGCCTGCGCGGCCGTACTGGAACGGCACGGCTGGGTCTGCCTCCTGTACCGCGGCCCGCGCCGGCGCCGCTTCCTGGAGGTGGAGCCCCCGTAGCCGCCCCGGGCCCGGCACCTCGCCGCATCGTCCCGCCCGGCGCGGGCCTAGGCTGCGGCCATGGACTCCGCCGTACTCGACCGCCGGACCCGGATGCACGAGGAGTGCGTGCCGCCGGATCTCGTGGACCGTCTCCTCGCCCTCGGGCACGCCGACCTGGTCCGCGCGCTTGCGCTGGCGGAGGACGGCGACTGGTTCTGCGCCCGCGCCTGGGCGCGTCTGCTCGCGGGCCGGGGCCTTCTGGAGGAGGCCCTCGCGGTACTGGCCCCGTACGTCGGCACCGGCTGGTGGACGGCGGCCGAGGAGGCCGCCCGGCTGCTGGACGCCGAGGGCCGGGGCGGGGAGGCCATCGCCCTCGTCGGCCCCTTCGCCCGGGACGGGGAACGCCTCGCGCTGCGCGACCTGGCGCTCCTCCTGGCCCGGCACGGACGGGGCGAGGAGGCGTACGAGCTGCTCCTCCCCCACATCGCCGACTGGTTCCTGGCCGAGCCCCTGGTCGAGGTGGGCGTCGGACTGGGCCGGGGCGAGGAGGTCGCGGCGCTGCTGGAGGCCCGCCTCTCATCCGGGATTCCGTGCGCGGAGTGCGGCAGCCGGGAATGCGGCGAGCGGTACCGGAAGCCGTTCAACGCGGTGCACCTGCTTGCGTCCGTGCGCGAGCGGCAGGGCCGTACGGACGAGGCGGTCGCGGTGCTGCGCCACCACGGCTCCACTCCGGTCAACAATCGCGACCCCCTGGCCGAACTGTTGGTGCGGCACGGCCGGATCGACGAGCTGCGCGCGTACGCGGCGGGCGAGGACGGGGACCGGGACGGGGACGGGCCCCAAGCCGTCCGGCACCTGGCGGAGTTCCTGGAGGCCCGCGGCGACGTGGCGGGCGCGGTCGAGGCGTACCGGGAGCACGCGGCGCACGACCGCTGGCACGCGCCGTCCCTGCTCGCGGAGCTGCTGGCCCGGCACGGGCGGGGCGCCGAGGCCATCGAGGTGGTGCGCGCGCTGGACAGCGCCGATGACTGCACCCTGAACCTGCTGTGCGGGCTGTTCGCCACCGAGGGCCGCGCCGAGGAGGGCCTCGCCCACCTGGACGCCCTCAAGGCCCGGCGGGGGAAGGAGGAATGGGAGCTGTTCCGGCTGAGGGGCCCGCTCCTGGCGGCCTGCGGGCGGCTGGACGAGGCGGTGCGGGAGGCCCTCGCGCACCCGGAGGGACGGAGCCCGTACGCGGTGGAGAGCCTGGCCGACCTGCTGGCGGGCGCAGGACGTCCGGAGGAGGCCGTCGCCCTCCTGGAGGAGGACCGGCTGGAGCACCAACGGGACCTCGGCGCGCTGCTGGTGGAGCTGGGGCGGGCCGAGGAGGCCGTCGCTCTGCTGCGCACGCCGCGCCCCGCCGTCCCGTTGCCGGAGCCGGTGGGCTACAGCGACTGTCCCCCCTTCTGAGGCCCGTTTCTGCCGTGCATGGCCACCGCCCGGGCGGTGGGGGCAGAGCGGGTCGGGGAGAAATCGGGTGGCCGGGAAGGCCCTCGCGCCGGGAGACTCACCCGATGGGCATGCTCGACACACAGGCGGACCGCATCGGCCGGGGCGAGACCGTGGAGTTCCGGCCGACCGGCGGATCGATGGTGCCGCTGGTCCACAGCCGGCAGCGGGTCCTGGTCGCGCCCGCCGACCCGGCGCTGGTCGAGGTCGGCGACATCGTCCTCGCCCGGGTCTCCGGCACCGTGTACCTGCATCTCGTGTCGGCGGTGGACCTCCCGCGCCGGCGCGTGCAGATCAGCAACAACCACGGCCGCGTCAACGGCTGGACCAGCCACGACCGGGTACTGGGCATCTGCCTGGCCGTGGACGGCGTACCCCGCCCGGGCGCGGCGGCCAAGGTGCGCCGGCCCGCGATCCGGCCCGTCGCCCTCGCCACCCGCCGCCTGGACCTGCTCCCGCTGCTCCCCGCGCACGCCGACGAGATGAGCCTCGTCCTGGCCGACCCCGGCCTGCACGCGTTCACCGGGGGTGCGCCGCTGTCGCGGGACGGGCTCCGCGCCCGCTATGAGCGGCTCACCGCCGGCTCCCCCGACCCCGCGACCGTCTGGGCCAACTGGGTGCTGCGCCTGCGCGGGCAGGGACGGCTGGTGGGCACCGTCCAGGCCACGATCACCCCGGCACGCGGCGTGGCCGAGCTCGCCTGGGTCGTCGGTACCCCCTGGCAGGGCCACGGCTTCGCCTCGGAGTCCGCCCGGGCCGTCGCGGCCTGGCTGACGGCGCTGCCCGTCGACCGGCTGGTCGCGCACGTCCACCCGGACCACGCCGCCTCGGCGGCGGTCGCCGCGGGCTGCGGGCTGCGCCCGACCGGGCGGCTGCGGGACGGAGAGGTCCGGTGGGAGTCCGGCGGCGGCCGGGCCGGGCGCCTCAGCTCAGGGTGAGCAGGACGACGTCCACCTCTTCGCCCCGGGCCCGCGCGAACTCGCGCTCGCGGCCGGTGACGGTGAACCCGCACTTCTCCAGCACGCGGATCGAGCCCGCGTTGTCGGCCACCGCCCCGGCGTGCAGCGGGCGGGTGTCCTCCAGCCGGATCAGCTCGGCCAGCGCCCGGGTGGCGATGCCCCGCCCCCAGTGCTCGCGGCCGATCACGTACGTCACCTCGCGCTCCTCGGGCGGCCCGAAGACGGCGGCGTGCCCGACCACCACCCCGTCGGCCAGCACCGTGCGCAGCGTCACCTCGGGGTCGTGGCGCACCCTCGCCCAGTGCGCGTCGAAGTGGCCCCGGTCGTAGTGGTACTTCCGGGTGATCGCCGCCATGTGCAGGAGCCCGGGGTCCGTCAACTGCAGCCAGAACACACCGAGATCACTGTCCTCGGTCTCGCGCAGCTCGATCTCCACGTCCGCTCCCCCGGCGCCGGCTGTTCGATCACGACGCCACCCTACGTCTTGGGCCGGGCGTAGCGTCCGGCCAGCGTGGCCACCGTTCCGGCGAGGGCGCGGCGCAGTTCGGGCGGGCCGAGCACCTCGGCCTCCGCTCCCAGCCGGAGCAGGTCGCCGACGGCGATCGCCTCCGACTCGACGGGCAGGAGCACCCGGACCCAGCCGTCCGCGTCGGCCGGGCCGGCTTCGGCGAGCGCCCGGTTGCCGGCCGCCCCGAACTGCATGGGCAGCAGCCGCTGTCCGCGCGGGGACAGGCGCAGCTCGGCGGTCTGCTGGTGGAGTACTGCGTCCAGGCGGCTGGTGGACTCCTGCCAGTACGCGGCGAGTTCGAAGCCGGCGGGCCGTTCGAAGCCCTCCGACGCGGTGTCCACGGCGACGAACCGGGCGACCCGGTAGGTCCGTACGGCGTCCTCGGCCCCGGCCACCAGGTACCAGATGCCGCCCTTGAGGACGAGGCCGAGCGGGTGCAGCTCGCGCCGTACCTCGCCGCGCCAGCGGCGGTAGTGGGCGTGCAGGACGCGCTGGTCCCACACGGCCTGGGCGATCTGCGCGAGGTGCGGGACGGGGTCGGCCTCCCGGAACCAGGCGGGCGCGTCGAGGTGGAAGCGGTCCTGGATCCGCCGGGCCCGTCCGGCGAGGGCGGCGGGCAGCGCGGCCTGGAGCTTCAGCTGGGCGGCGGCCAGGTCGGCGCCGAGGCCGAGTTCCTGCGCGGGTCCGGGGGCGCCTGCCAGGAAGAGGGAGCCGGCCTGGGTGTCGGTGAGCCCGGTGAGGCGGGTGCGGTAGCCCTCGGCCAGCCGGTACCCGCCGGCCGGCCCCCGGTCGGCGAGGACGGGGATGCCGGAGGCGCCGAGGGCCTCGACGTCCCGGTAGACCGTACGCAGGGACACCTCCAGCTCGGCGGCGAGCTCGGGCGCGGTCATCCGGCCGCGGTTCTGCAGCAGCAGGAGCAGGGAGAGGAGCCGGTCGGCGCGCATGGATCCATTGTCGCCGTACCTGACAGAAGGTGTCAGGTACGGCTGCCAGCCTGGGGCACAGCCTGATGAACAGCCTGATGAACCGCCGGGCGGAGCAGACCGTCCGGCCGGCCGAGAGGACAGCCATGCCCACGCCCGTAGAGACCGGTGGCCGCTTCACCTTCGCCAACTGGGAGGAGAACCCCGTCGGATCCGCGGAGGCCGTCCCGCGGCTCGCCCACGCCCGTGTCACCAATGCGTTCACCGATGGGATCGAGGCCGCCGAGACGGCCTGCGACTACACGATCGCCTACACCGGGGAGAACGTCGGCAGCTACAGCGGCATGGAACTGCTGACCGGCAGCGTCGACGGCCGCAAGGGCAGTTTCGTCCTGGAGGAGCGCGGCAGCTTCGACGCCGGCGGCACCGTCTGCCACTTCGAGGTGGTCCCCGGCTCCGCCACCGGAGACCTCACCGGGCTGACGGGCTCCGGAGGCTTCACCTACCGCCACGGCGACACCTCCGTCGCCTACTCCTTCACGTACCACCTGGCCTGATGACGCGCGCCTCGCCCGGCGGGCCGGGCGAGGCGGGCGGGGCGGGCGGGGCCGAGCCGTCAGACCTGGCAGAGGCCGCGGGCGTAGTCGTACGTCGCGGTGGCCTGGGAGTACCGCCACTGCGGGTCCAGCAGGTCGCTCTTCAGCTGTCCGGCCGCGGCCGGGCTCTCGACGACGTAGCCGAAGTCCTGCAGCCAGGACGGGTAGAGGTTCTTGGAGCCGATGTAGAAGGCCGATCCGTCGACCGAGACGAGCTTGTGGTGCTGGGCGTACGGCTTGCCGTCCGCCCAGGTCGGCTGGTCGGAAGCACGGAACGTGGCGAGTTGGAGGTTCTCGCACAGAGCCGTCCGCGCCCGGCCGCCGTCACCGGTCAGGGCCGTCACCCGGCCGCGCAGCGCGTCACTCACCTCGGAGAGCGACTTGATCTGTGAGTAGCCGCCGCTGCCGATGGTGCCGCGGTTCGCCGGGTCGCTCACGACGATGCGGACCTTCACGCCGGAGACGAGCTTCGCGGCGAGGGCGTCGTAGAGGCGTACGTCGTAGCGGGGCAGCGGCGGGCAGGTGGCGTGCACGTCCTGCTGGGAGATCTCGATGTGCGAGGTCGCGCTGGAGACGAGGGCGCGCAGGGCGCTCTCCTCCGGGTTGACGGTGTCGTAGTCCCGGTCCGCGTTCGTCCGGTCCGGCAGTCCGATCCCGCACTTGGTGTCGCCGGCCGTGGGCAGGACGGGGCGGAAGGCCGAGGTGGGGTCGTTCTGTCGGATGCCCACGCCGAGGCCGCCGACGGCGAGCGCGGGCACGTTCCCCCCGCCCTCGGGGGAGGCGGGCCGGGGCAGGGAGGGCATGCAGTCCGCGCCGGACGAGGCGGCGAACCAGACCGAGCTCCAACTGCTCTTGTTGCGGCAGGTCCAGTCCCACAGGGAGTCCAGGTAGCGGCCCGCGGAGCCCGCGGCGGGCCCGGACAGCGCGAGGTCGACGTCGCTCACCGGGTGGGAGGTCTCGAGGTAGTCGTCCTTCCAGCTGTTGATGCCGCCGGTGATCACCGAACTGCCGTCCACCACGACCAGCTTGGAGTGGTTCCAGGAGAACGCGGTCTTCGAGGTGGTCATCGAGGCCACGTTGAGGGTGATGTTGCCCGCGGCGGCCGGGCCGAGCTTCGCGAGCAGCTCGTCGCGGTACGTCGACGGGATCACCGTGGAGTGGTAGATGGGCGCGGCGCCCACCATGATGCGCACCTTCAGCCGGTTGCCCTTCGCGGAGGATTCCCTGAGGCCCGCGACGATGGCCTCCTGGTAGCCGCCGTTGGGGAAGGGCGCCAGCGTCGATATGTCCACCGTCTGGCGGGCGCCGGCGATGTCCTGGCGCATCTTCTCCAGGAGGCGGCGCGACCCGGTCCGGTCGGCGCACGTGGCGTCGCCCCAGCAGCCGGGTGTCTGGAGCAGCCAGTCGGCGCCGCCCGGGGTGGAGGAGCCGAGCCGGTTGCCGGAGGTGCGTTCCCAGACCGAGCCCTCCAGTCCCGGCGAGACCTGACGCAGGGTCTGCTCGATCGAGTCCAGGTGCGGTGTGGGTGCGTCGGCGGCGGCCGCGGGGGCGGTGGCGCCGAGGAGGGAGAAGCCGAGTGCGAGGGCCGAGGTCGAGACGAGGGCCGTCGTACGGACGGTGCGTGCCAATGTGGTTCCTTGACTGGGGGGGGTGGCTCTGGCCGGGAGCGTGGTCGGCCACACCTCCGACCTTGATCAACTCCCGCAAGTTACCAGCACGTAGCCCTCTGTTCACCCGCCTCGGATGAGTTCCGGCCACCCCGAGCCGGACGCCCGCCGGGCCGGACGGCAAGCCGGCTGAGACGATCTCCAAGGTGACGGAGACGATGCGGCTGTGGAGGACACGTGTGGCGTGAGCTCGTAGAAAAGTACGATGGTGTCGAGGTGGAGGACCCTGCGTCCGAACAGGATCTGCACGACCTGGAGCGCCGGTTGGGACAGACGCTTCCGGCGCCACTGCGAGAGCTGCTCCTCGAATGCAACGGGGTAGTCGACGAAGACGGAACGGACGTCGTCTGGAGCGCGGCGCACATCGGCCGGAACAATACGGAGTTCCGGACCGCAGAAGACTTCAGGGCGCTGTACATGCCGTTCGATGCACTGATGTTCTTCGGTGACAGCGGCGGCGGCGATCAATTCGCCTTCGTACGCACCCCTGAACGCTCCGACGTCTTCGTCTGGGACCACGAGACCGACAGTCGCACGTGGGTGGCGGCCGACCTGGAGGGGTACCTCCACCGCGCCCTTTCCCAGGCCGGCGAGGATTGGCATCGCTGACCACCAGCGCCGAGCCGTGGCCGTGTCAGGCCGGCTGGCTGGCTGGCTGGCCGGCTGGCCGGCTGGCCGGCTGGCTGAACATTCGGCCCGCGTCGCGATGAGTTCGGGCGTCACTGCCGGTCTACCCTTCAGACCCATCGCCCCGAAGGAGCGGCAGATGACCAGCACGACGACCCTTGACCTCGGACCACAAGCCCGGATCGTGGCCCGTCTCGCGGCAGGCGTCCCGGACGCCCGGCTCGCCGATCCGACGCCCTGCCCCGAGTACACGGTCAGCCACCTGCTGAACCACCTCGCAGGCCTCGCGGTCGCCTTCCGCGACGCCGGCCGCAAGGACCTGGGCCCCACGACCGACACGGCCCCCGACCCCACCGCGTCCTCCCTGCCCGCCGACTGGCGCGAGGAACTGCCCCGCGTCCTAGGCGAGCTCGCCGAGGCCTGGAGGGATCCGGCCGCCTGGACCGGCATGACCCGCGCGGGCGGCGTGGACCTGCCCGGCGACATCGCGGGTGCGGTGGCCGTCGATGAACTGGTCATCCACGGCTGGGACCTGGCCCGGGCCACCGGCCAGGTGTACACGCCCGATCATGCCGCGCTGGACGCCTCGCACGCGTTCCTCCTGGCGGCCTCCGAGGACGAGAGCCGCGGCGGCGGCATCTTCGGCCCCGTCGTACGCGTACCGGACGACGCCGCGCTACTGGACCGGGCGGTCGGCCTGAGCGGACGCGACCCGAGCTGGACACCTCCGCCCGCCCCGTGACCCGGGCCGCAGGGGCCGCGCCCTCTCATCCGGCACGGGCGCGGCTCGCGGGAGCCTGATTTCCCGACTTCACCCAGTCCTCGATCTGCCTTCGCGCCTCGGGATCCCCCACAGTGATCCGCGAGGTTGCCGGACTGTCGGTGACCTGCGCGACGGTGACCGGACCGCGAGCCTGCTCTGGAGCGGCCTCCTCTCCGGAGGAATATTCGATCACCATGGCATTCTCACTGCACCGGAGTAATGCCCAGATTTTCTGACCTCCCCCACCGGAGGTGCTGTTGTAGGGGCCCAGCGGGTGGACGTTGCTCCCGCCGCCTCCTACGGGCCAATTCGAGACCAGATGAATCGGATTCGCCTCGGAGTCATCCTTGGAAGCGGCAAGGACTCCACAGGAATCGCCCTTCACGTAGGCGATGAGGCGATGATGTCCGTATTGAAGCTCGGACAGAATCCTCGTGGGGCCCGCTACGCCGGCCAGCGGATCACCAACCACCGGGATCGGTTCCATTTGCACCAGCGGGGTGATGTGGGTGCCGCTCAAGTGGGATTCACCATCAGGGTCGCCGGCGCTTTCACACCCTGCAAGTAAAAGGACCGAGGCAGCGCCAATGATAAGGGTTCGTCGAGTTTGAGCCATGGAGCCGCACCTCATTCCTGCCACATTTTCAGCGCATTTTCCACTGTGCCCACTGATTGAAGCAGAGTCCCTCCTGGATCGTCGTTCCGTGGTTGCTTCGAGCATGGCGCCCGTGCGTTCCACCTGTTCGTCCAGTGCGCGGCGGTGGGCCGCGCTCAGGCGGCCCAGCGGTTCCACGGTGAGCGCGATGCGGCGGCCCGTACGGCGCTGGTGCCAAACGCCGGCGACCGTACCGTCGATCAGGAGGACGGGGTGGTTGCCGGCCTGGCCGCCGGCCAGGGCTCGGGTGGCCGCGAAGCCGGGGAAGAGCAGTTCGCGGGGGCGGCAGGCGACGACGTACGCGTCGAAGTAGGGCAGCAGTCTCAGGCCCCGTACGGGTTCGTCCGGGAAGGCGGTGTCGCCGGCGGCGAGCCAGGCGCGGCCGGACGCGAAGGGCACCTCCTCGATGCGGCCCCGCTCCGCGAGGGAGGCGAAGAGCGTGGCGGCCCAGCTCTTGGGGGCGGCGAGCCAGGCCGCGAAGTCCTCGGCGGTGGCGGGTCCGTAGGCGCGCAGGTAGCGGTTCACCAGCTCGTGCAGTGACCGGGTGGGAGGGGCCGGGGTGCAGCCGGGGTTGGTGTACGTGACCTTGCGGCCCCGGTCGTGGCCGAACGCCAGCACTCCGTGCCGCGCGGCCGTGTGCGTGACCTGGCGCCAGCGCGGCCACAGCGTCTGGAAGGCGGGCATGACCGGGTCCGCGGCCCAGGCACCGGTCCGTGCCACGATCGCCTCGGTGAGTTCGTCCACCGTCAGTTCGGCGCCGGTCAACGCTTCGCCGATCGCCGCGAGCACCTCGTCCGTCTGGGCGGCCGTCATCCGGGCCTCGGGGCTCAAGGTGCCGGCGCGCGCAGGCAGGGCGGAGAGGGCGCCGGTCCACCAGAGCAGGTCCTCGGCGGGCAGCAGATGGATGGTGCCGCGCGGCCCGAAGGTCTTGACCAGCGTGCCCGGTCGGGGCCCCGGGCCGCTCCCGTACGAGCCGATCAGTGCGTCGCGTACGTCGGTGCGGGTCGCGGAGTCCAGGCGCAGTGCGATGGAGAGTTCCGCCGCGGACATCACCTGGGCGTGTGCGCCGAGCATCCGCCCGGCGATGTCGGCGGGCGAGGTCGCGGCGGTCGCGGCAGGGGCGAGGAGTCCTTGCCGGTGCGTCCGGCGGGCGCTTGCGGCGGTCCAGGACACCGGGGGCGACTGCATGGGGCCACGCTACGTCCGCCGGGCAGACCAGGGCGGGCGTCGCCGCGAAGGCCGGCCGTGTGGCGGCCGTCTGACGCCTCGTCCGGGTGGAAGCCTTCCTCCTGTCGGGGATCACCACTGGTCACATGGGGTGAATGGATCACCCGGCACGTTTCCCGGCACCGGGTGGGAACCGTTGACACGGATGTGAGTACCTCGAGCACCGCCCCGATACTGCCCGCCGCCCTCGCACCCCTGGCCCCTCCCACCGTGCACGACTCGGGCGCTGACACCGCGCCCGGCGGCATAGTCGTCCACTCCTGCACCACCCTCGGCGCCACGCTGGTCGTCGGCCTCCGTGGGGAGATCGACCACTTCAGTGCCGCCCCGCTGCGGGCCCTCCTGGCCTCGGCGGCGGACGACGGCTACACCGGCCTCGTACTGGACGCCTCCCGCGTCACCTTCGCCGACTCCGGCTTCCTGGCCGTCCTCGAATGGTGGCCCCGGCAGGGACGCCGCCTCAGGCTCGTGAACCGCTCCCGGACCGTGAAACGCCTCCTGCACGCGGCCGGTGCGGCGACGCGGCCGCCGGACCGGGCCGTCTCTCGGACGGCGCAGGCGACGTCATGACGTTCATGCTCCTGACCTGTACTCCGATGCTCGCGGCCGTCCTCCTCCTGTACGGGGGGCGCTGTGAGCCGCGGAACCGCCGCCCTGCCCAGCCACCTCCGATCGCACCTCCGATCGCACCTCCCAGAACCCTGATCCACCGCCCCCTGTCGCCCCCGGCTTTCGGCGCGATGGCGTAACACCGGCCAGGGGGCCCGCGATGGCCGCGGGCCCCCTGCGGGCCGGGCAGTGGCCGCCGGTCAGCCGAAGCTTCGCCTGCGGTCCCCGGTCTGCTGCGGTGGGATGTGGCGCAGCCTGCGGGGATGACGCCGGCTCCGACCGGAGCTGCGCGCGTCCTCGTCACGGGACCGGGCTGCGCCTCCGTCGGATTCCGCGGGTGCCACCGCCGGGGCGAGCGCGATCGCAGCGATGACCGCCGTCACCACGGCGAGGATGATTCCGATGCTCACGGACATGAATTCCCGCCTTTCGCCTTGACCCTTACGTCTTGTAGCTACTCAGCGTTTCCCATACGGGGAGCGGTAAACACGTTGAGTGATGTTTGGCTTGAGTACGCGTGGAGGCGTCACGGAAGCGGGCGGTTCATGCCGGTGTCCCCCTCAGGGCATGCGCGATGTGGTCGCTGAGGCGGGGCAGCCAGTCCGGCCGCGCGTTGCCGAGGAGGTGGTCGCCGTGCGGGACGGACAGGTAAGTGCCGTGCGGCGCCAGGCCGGCCAGGGGCTCGCCGTTCGTCACGCCGGGGATGACGTCCTGACCACCGTCCACCACCAGCAGTGGGGCCGCGATGCGGGGTGCCAGGGCGGCGAGGTCCACGTGGCGAGCGAACGCGTGGGCGGCGTCGGCTCCTCCGGCGCGTTGGGCCATGATCTCCCGTACCGGCGGAGGCAGTTCCGCCCAGTCGAGGCGGAAGGGTCCGCTGACGGTGGCGACGGCCGCCACGCGCGGTTCCAGCGCCGCGGTCCGGGCCGCGAAGTAGCCGCCCAGGCTCAGGCCGACGAGCCCGATGCGTGCGGCGCCGAGGGCGTCGACGGCCCGGCCCACGATCCGCTCGTAGTCCGGCACGAAGGTCGTGGTGGCCGCGAGCACGCCTTGTCCGGGGCCGTCCATCGCGAACACCGCGAGCCCTCTGGCCAGCAGCGCGGACACGAGATCGAGGAACTCCTCCTTGGCCGAGTCCAGGCCGGGGACGACGACCACGGTCCCCGGCGCGTCGGAGGGGCCGCGCAGCCAGCCGGTGAACCCCTCGCTGCTCACCCGCCGCGCACCGGGCTCCAGCACGGTGAGAGCTCTGCCCAGGGCGTGATCCGCCTCGCCGGCAGCACGATGTGCGTCCGGGTACGGCGCCAGGGTGGCCAGGTGGAACCACCGGGCCGCCATCAGCAGGTACTCGCCCGCGGAGCGTGATGATCCCGCGTCCTGCGCACGCCGCAGGTAGTCGTGTCCGGTGCGGTGGAAGGCCGGCCCCCAGTCGGCGACGGAGGTGAGGCCATCGGTGACGCGCCGGTACTCGTGCGGGTCCACGCCCGCACCGGTGGCACGGGTCCACTGCGCGGCGGCGAACTCGACGGGGCTCATCGTGCTCCTCCCGTCAGCAGGACGGCCTTGCCGCGGATCCGGCGCTCGCGCAGGTCGACCAGGGTTTCGGCGGTGTGCCCCCAGTCGGCGACGCGGCCGATCTCCGGATGCAACCGGCCCTGTTCGACGAGGCTCACCAGCGCCGACAGATCGGGTCCGTACGGGGCGCCGGCGTAGTGGAAGTGCTGGATCGTCACCCGCTCGGGCCCGCCGAGGAGTTGGAAGAAGTCGAGGGACACCGGGGTGCGGCTCGCCTGGCCGAACCAGACGAGCAGGCCGCCCGGGCGGGCCTTCGACAGGGCAACTGCCAGATCCGGCCCGCCCGTGGACTCCAATACGACATCGAACGGTCCCGCGGCCACCGCGACGTCGTGCACCACCTTCGCGCCCAGTTCCGCGAGCCGCGCGCCGCGCTCCGGCGTGGCCGTCACCGCGGTCAGCTCGGCTCCGGCCCCTACGGCGAGCTCGGTGACGTAGTGGCCGACGCCACCCGAGGCGCCGGTCAGCAGTACCCGCCGGCCGGCCAGGGAACCGGCCGTGCGCAGCAGCCGCAGGGCGGTGATCCCGGCCAGTGGCAGGGCCGCCGCCCGTGCGCTGTCGATGCCGTCCGGGAGCACCGCGAGCGAGTGCGTGGGCACGGCGGCGTACTCGGCCCAGCCGCCCTGCGCCGGGTGCCCGACCACGCGGGTGCCGATGCCGGGGCCGGAGCCGTCGGCCGCCGCCTGTACGACGAGCCCTGCGACGTCCTTGCCGGGCAGCAGGTCGGGCCGGGGTCGTTCGAGGAGGAACGTCTCGCCCCGGTTCGGGGCGAACGCCTCGACTTTGATCAGGGCCTCACCGGGCTCGGGCACGGGCTGGGAGGCGTCGGCGAAGGCGACCGGGCGCGCCGCTTCTCCCGTGGGAATCAGTCTTTGCATGGAGAGGATGCAACCGCCTCGGCCGCCCCGCGATCCAACAACGAACGAGCACAGCCGACAACTTTTGGTTGTCGCCTATGGTGGGAGCCATGGATCTCGACGTGGCGCAGGTACGTGCCTTCGTGCGCACCGCCGAGGAACTGCACTTCGGCCGGGCGGCGGGGACGCTCGCGATCTCCCAGCAAGCACTGTCCAAGAGGATCGCGCGGCTGGAATCCCTGCTCGGCACCGAGCTGTTCCGGCGCGGCGGCAACGGAGTACGCCTCACCGAGGCCGGACTGCGCTTCCTCGGGCCGGCCCGGCAGACCGTGGCCGCCGCCGACGCCGCGGTCGCGGCGGTGTGCGGGCGGGAACATCCGCTGCGCGTGGACGTCTGGGGGCACCTGTACGCGCCGATGCGGACGCTGGCCCAAGTCGCCGGAAGGGCCGGGGAACTGACGCTGGGGCACGGGCGCGACCTGCCGTCGGTGACGAGGGCGCTGCTGCACGGCGACATCGACGCGGCCTTCGGCCGGGTCCACCCCCCGCTGCCCGCCGGGCTGGCCCACCGCCTCGTACGCCTCGAACCGGTGGACGCCGTACTGAGCGCGGACCACCCGCTCGCAGCCGAACCGGCCCTGCGGCCCGACCAGTTGCGGGGCAGTGTGCTGTGGGCACCCGGTGCGCTGGACCGGCTCGACTTCCTCCACCGGTTCGCCGACCGCTTCGGCATCGAGAACAGGGCCACGAGCGTCAACCTGGGGCTCGCCCACTTCCTCGCCGAGGTGGCGGAAGAGCCGCGACGGTTCTCGCTGGTGCCTGCCGATGTGCCACTGCCGCAGGTGCCCGGATTGCGGTCCGTCCCCCTGATCGATCCCACGCCGCTGTACGCCTGGTCCCTGCTGTGGCGCTCCGGGAACGGACACCCGGCGCTGGACGGCCTCGCCGCCGCCTGCGCTGAGGAAGCGGGGCGAAGCCGCTGGCTGGAGTACGACCCGACCCGCGACTGGCTGCCCGAACCGCCCACGAGCGGTCCCGCCCCCGGACGAGAAGGAACCATGGACGCGTAGAGCCGTTGGGAGACGGGTCCTGCGGTCGTCCCCGGCTTCCCCGCACGGGTGAGCGGCGGTCGGCCCCGACGCTCCTGGCGATCCTCACCGTCGCGTACCACCGGCGCCGCCGGGCGAACGACGCCTCGTAGAGGCGACGACCGCGTGCCGTCCCCCTCCCCCGTCAGGCGGGAGGGGGACGGCGCTGAGGGGGGTCACTCCACCCAGGGCTTCCACACGTTCTCGTTGCGCTCCACCCACTTCTTCGCCGCCTGCTCCGGGGACAGTTTCTCCTCGGCGATCATCAGGGAGACCTCGTTCTGCTGCGCCTTGGTCCAGTGCAGCTTCTTCAGGAAGTCGGCCGCCTTTCCGCCCGACTCCGCGAAGCGCGTGTTCAGGTACTTCTGCAGCGGCGTGTGCGGGTAGGCGCAGGCCACCTTCTCCGGATCGTCCGCGCAGCCCTCGGTGTACTCGGGGAGCTTCACCTCGGTCATCGGGACGCGGTCGAAGAGCCACTGCGGCTCGTACCAGTACGTCAGGAAGGGCTTGTGCTCCTTGGCGAACTGCTTGATCTGGGTGATCTGGGCCGCCTCGGAGCCGGCGAAGACCACTTCGAAGTCCAGGCCCAGGTTCTTCACCAGTGCCTTGTCGTTGGTGATGTAGGACGGGGAGCCGTCCAGCAGCTGGCCCTTGCCGCGGCTCTCGGGGGTGCGGAGCTGGTCGGCGTACTTGTCGAGGTTCTTCCAGTCGGTGACGTCGGGGTGGGCCTCGGCGAAGTACGTGGGGACGAACCAGCCGATGTGGCCCGTCACTCCCAGGTCCCCGCCGGGGGTGATGGTCTTCTTTCCCGCTACGTACCGCTTCTCCTGCTCGGGGTGTCCCCAGTCCTCCAGGATGGCGTCGACGCGGCCCTGGCTGAGGGCGTCCCAGGCGGGGACCTCGTCGACCTGGACGGTGTCCACCCGGTAGCCCAGCTCGTGTTCGAGGAGATAGGCGGCGACGGCGGTGTTCGCCTGGGCGCCGACCCACGACTGGACGGAGAGGGTGACGGTCTTCGCGCCCTCGGCGGCGGCGTACGGGGAGGACTGGCGGGTCATGTCGGCGGCCCCGCAGCCGGTGAGGACGGCGAGACCGGTGGCGGCGGCGAGGACGGCCGCGGCGCGCCGTCGGCGGCCGGTGCCGCGGTGGTGTGCGTCGCGCATGTCAGGCCTCCTTCGCGGGCTGGGTGACGCGGTCGAGGAGCAGGCCGAGGCAGACGATCGCGGCGCCGGCCACCAGGCCGGTCGCCAGGTCGCCCTGCGCGAGGCCGAGGACGACGTCGTAGCCGAGCGCGCCGCCGCCGACCAGGCCGCCGATGATGACGACGGCGAGGACCAGGACCACGGCCTGGTTGACGGCCAGCAGCAACGCGGGCCGGGCCAGGGGTAGTTGGACCTGTCGCAGCAGCTGTGAGCGGGTCGCGCCGAGCGAGCGGGCGGATTCCACGACGGTCGGGTCCACCTGGCGCAGGCCCTGGACGGTGATCCGGACGACGGCGGGGAGCGCGTACACCACGGCGGCCGCGGCGGCGGGTGCGCGGCCGACGCCGAACAGCGCGACCACGGGGATGAGGTAGACGAACTGCGGCAGGGTCTGGCAGATGTCGAGGACGGGCCGCAGCAGCCGCTCGGCGCGGGCGCTGCGGGCGGCGCCCACGGCGATCGCGAAGCCGAGGACGAGCGTGACCGCGACGGCGGCGAGGACCTGGGAGAGCGTGTCCAGGGAGGCCTCCCAGACGCCGAGCACTCCGACGGCGCCCAGCGCGAGGACTGCGGTGAGTGCGGTGCGCCAGGTGCCCGCGAGGAGGGCGAGCGCGCAAGCCACGAGCAGGAGCAGCCACCAGGGGGCGGCCTGGAGCCCGCTGCGCAGCGGGTCGAGGATCCAGCCGGTGAAGCGCGCGGCCCAGTCGGCGGTGCCGCCGACGACGGGTACGCCGGAGTAGAGGTGGTCGGTCATCCAGGCGACGGCCGCGTTCACCGGGGCGGCCACGGAGACGGTCCAGGACTCGGGCCACAGGGAGCTGCCGGCGATGCGGCCGGCGACCGCGGCGGCCACGGCCGCGAGGAGGGTGAGCAGGCGGCCGTACCAGCCGGAGAACACCCGGCGCAGCAGGTGCTGTTCGCGGGCGGGTACGGGGTCGGCGCCGAGGCGGCGGCCGGCGGCGTCGGCGGTGCGGTCCAGCACGACGGCGAGCAGCACGATCGGGATGCCGGCGGCCAGGGCCGCGCCGACGTCCACGGAGGCGAGGGCCTGGTAGACGCGGTCGCCGAGGCCGCCCGCGCCGATCACGGAGGCGATGACGGCCATGGACAGGCCCGTCATGATGGCCTGGTTGACGCCGAGCAGGAGCTGTCGGCGGGCGAGCGGGAGGCGGGCGGTCAGCAGCCGCTGGCGGCCGGTGGCGCCGAGCGAGGCGGCGGCTTCCATCACGCCGGCGTCGGCCTCGCGCAGGCCGAGGGCGGTGAGGCGGGCCATGGGCGGGGCTGCGTAGACCACGGTGGCGAGGACGGCGGCGGGCACGCCGATGCCGAAGACCAGCACCATCGGCAGCAGGTACGCGAAGGCCGGCAGGATCTGCATGGTGTCGAGTACGGGGCGCAGCATGCGGTCGGCGCGCGGCGAGAGCCCCGCCGCGAGGCCCAGCAGGGCGCCGAGTACGACGGAGGCGGCGACGGCGACGACCATCAGCGCGAGGGTCTGCATGGTCGGCACCCACATGCCGAGCAGTCCGCAGGCGGCGAAGGCGGCGGCGCAGGTCAGGGCGAGCCGGATGCCGGCGAGGCGCCAGGCGACCAGGGCGGCCAGGGCGGTGACCCCGGTCCATCCGGCGGCGAGGAGGAGCACGTACACGGCGCGGACGGACACCACGACGGCGTTGCTGACGTGGCCGAAGCCGTAGAGGAACAGCCAGTGGCTGTCGCGGTGGTCGATGATCCAGTCGCCGGCGCGGCCGAGCGGGCCGGACAGGTCGACGGCGAGGGACGCGGGCCAGCTGCTGGCGCCCGGGAAGGCCACGGCGAGCGGGATCAGCAGGGCGGCGGCGACGCCCATCGGCACGAGGAGTCCGCGGCGCCCGGCGAAGCCGGGCAGGGCTCTGCGGGGGCGGTCCTGCGCAGCGGGCACGGTACGGGAGGGGCGCGGGCCGGTGGAGCGTCCGGCGGACCGCGGGGCCTGCGCGGGGGCGGCGCCGCGGGGGTCGGGCGGGGTGTGGGTCGGGGTCGGGGTCGGGGTCGCGGTCATGCGCACCACCTCCGGGCATCGGGGACGGGGACCTCGGAACGGACGGGGCCGGTCATGCCGCCGCCCCCCGTCCGGTCGTGGCCGGGAGCCCGGCGACGACGGCGAGCAGCCCCGCGTCGTCCACGACGCCCAGGCAGCGGCCGTGGTCGACCACGCGGGCCGGACCGCCGCCGAGGGCGACGGCCTGGATGGCCTCGGCCACGGTGGTGGCGGGGGCCAGCGCGGGTCCCTGCTCGGCCTCGCCCGCAGTGGCGGGGCGCATCGCGGTGCGGACGGTGAGCACCTGTTCGCGGGGGACGTCGCGGACGAAGTCCCGTACGTAGTCGTCGGCGGGCGAGCCGACGATCTCCTCGGGCGTGCCGAGCTGGACGATGCGGCCGTCGCGCATCAACGCGATCCGGTCGCCCAGACGCAGGGCCTCGGCGAGGTCGTGGGTGATGAAGACCATGGTGCGGCCCTCCGCGTGGTGGAGCCGGGCGACCTCCTCCTGCATCTCGCGCCGGATGAGGGGGTCGAGTGCGCTGAACGGCTCGTCGAACAGCAGTACTTCGGGGTCGGCGGCGAGGGCGCGGGCCAGGCCGACGCGCTGCTGCTGGCCGCCCGAGAGCTGCCCGGGGCGCCGGTCCTCCAGGCCTTCGAGGCCGACCTTGGCGACGAGTTCGGCGGCCTTGTTCCGGCGGTCGCCGCGGCCGACGCCCTGGATCTCCAGTCCGTACGCCACGTTGTCGAGGACGGTGCGGTGCGGGAGCAGGCCGAAGTGCTGGAAGACCATGGCGGCGCGGTGGCGGCGCAGGGCGCGCAGCCGGGTGGCGTCCATGGCGAGGACGTCCTCGCCGTCGATGGCGAGGCTTCCGGCGGTGGGCTCGATGAGCCGGGTGAGGCAGCGTACGAGGGTGGACTTGCCGGAGCCGGAGAGGCCCATCACGACGAAGACCTCACCCTTGCGGACGTCGAAGGTGACGTCGCGGACGGCCGCGGTGCAGCCGGTGCGCTCGCGCAGTTCGCCGGCGGGCAGGTCGGCTTCGGTGGAGCCGGGGACCTTCACGGCGGCCTTGTCGGGGCCGAAGACCTTCCAGAGGCCGTCCACGGAGAAGACGGGGGGCGCGGCCGGACCGGCGGCGGGGCCGGTGGGGGTGGCGGATGCGGCGGCGGTGGTGGTCATCGGGTACCACCGTCCCGGGCGAGCAGTTCGGCAGCCTTCTCGCCGACCATGAGCACTCCGATCATCGGGTTGACCGCGGGCATCGTCGGGAAGACCGAGGCGTCCGCGATGCGGATGCCGTCGAGTCCGCGGATCTTGAGGTCCGGGCCCACGACGGCCCCGGGGTCGTCGGCGGCGCCCATCCGGCAGGTGCCGGCCGGGTGGTAGACGGTGTGCGCGACGGAGCGGGCGTAGGCGCTCAGTTCCTCCTCGCCGGTGATCTCCGGGCCGGGGCACACCTCGCGCCCCAGCCAGCCGGCCAGCGGCTCGGTCGCGGCGATCTCGCGGGCGAGCCTGATGCCGTCCACGAGGGTCCGGCCGTCGTAGTCGTCCTCGTCGGTGAAGTAGCGGAAGTCCAGGGCCGGTTTGGCCTCGGGGTCCGCGCTGGTGAGGTAGAGCCGGCCGCGGCTGCGCGGCTTCGGGATGTTGGGGGTCATCGAGACGCCGTGCGCGGGGCGTTCGTAGCCGATGCGCTCGGGGTTGTCGGTGAAGGGGACCTGGTAGAAGTGGAACATCAGGTCGGGCCCCGCGGATTCGGGGTCGCGCCGGACGAACAGCCCGGCGTCGCTGTCCATCGCGGAGTTCTCCGGTATCGGGCCGTCGGTCTCCCAGACGATCACCGACTCGGGGTGGTCGAGCAGGTTCTCCCCGACCCCGGGCAGGTCGTGCACCGGCGGGATGCCGAGGGCTTCGAGGTCCGCGCGCGGGCCGATGCCCGAGTGCAGCAGCAGCCGCGGGGTGTCCACGGCGCCGGCGCACACCAGCACCTCGCGGCGTGCGGTGACCAGGGACTCCGTGCCGTCCGAGGCCCGTACGCGGACTCCGCGCGCCCGGGTGCCGTCGAGTTCCAGGCGGTAGGCCCAGGTCTCCAGCAGGATCCGGAGGTTGGGGCGTTCGTCCATGACGGGGTGGAGGTAGGCCACCGACGCGGAGGAGCGCTTGTTGTCCTCGGGGTGGTAGGCGAGGTCAAAGAAGCCGGCGCCCTCGTGGAAGGGCTTCCGGTTGAAGCCCTCGACGCGCGGGACGCCGAGGGCGGTCTGCGCCGAGTCGACGAAGTCGCGCGCGATGGCGTTGCGGTCCTTCTCGGCCACCGGGACGATGTTGTTGAGGAGCCTGTCGAAGTACGGGTCCATGGCGGCCGCGTCCCAGCCCTCGGCTCCCGCCTGCTCCCACTCGTCCCAGTCGGACGGGAGCGGTTTGAAGGCGATGAGGGTGTTGTGCGAGGAGCAGCCGCCGAGGACGCGGGCGCGGCTGTGGCGGATGTGCGAGTTGCCGCGGGGCTGCTCGGTGGTGGGGTAGTCGTAGTCGAGCTCGCCGCCGAGCAGGCCCATCCAGCGGCGCAGGGTGAGCACGTCGGGGCGGTCGACGTCGCTGGGCCCGCCCTCGATGACGGCGACGGTCACGTCCGGGTCCTCGGTGAGGCGGGAGGCGATCACCGAGCCGGCGGTGCCGCCGCCGACGACGACGTAGTCGTACTCCTGCTGCTGCTCCTGATCGGCGATATGCATGGGGTTGGTCATGGCTGTGCTCCTCCTTCAGCCCGCGAACCAGCGCACGGGGCGCGGGGCGAGGTTCTGGTACACGTGCTTGGTCTCGCGGTACTCGGCCAGGCCCGACGGGCCCAGTTCCCGCCCGATGCCGGACTTGCCGAAGCCGCCCCATTCGGCCTGCGGGAGGTACGGGTGGAAGTCGTTGATCCAGACGGTGCCGTGGCGCAGCCGGCCCGCCACGCGGCGGCCTCGGCCCGGGTCGGAGGTCCACACCGCGCCGGCGAGGCCGTACTCGGTGTCGTTGGCGAGCGCGACGGCCTCCGCCTCGGTGCGGAAGGTCTCCACGGTCAGGACCGGCCCGAAGACCTCCTCCCGTACGACGCGCATCCCGCGGTGGCAGCGGTCCAGCACGGTCGGCCGGTAGAAGTAGCCGGGCCCGTCGGGCCGCTTGCCGCCGGAACGGAGCACGGCTCCCTCGGCGAGGGCGGAGGCCACGTACTCCTCGGTGCGTTCGCGCTGGGCGGCGGAGACCAGCGGTCCGCACTCCACGCCCGGGTCGGTGCCGCGGCCGAGGCGGATCCGGTCGGCCCGGCGGGCGAGTTCGGAGACGAAGCGCTCGGCGACGCTCTCCTCGACGATGAGCCGGGAACCGGCGGAACAGACCTGGCCGCTGTGCATGAAGGCGGCATTGAGGGCCTGGTCGACGGCGGTGTCGAAGCCTTCCTCGGTGGCACAGGCGTCGGCGAAGACGACGTTGGGGTTCTTGCCGCCGAGTTCGAGGGCGACCTTCTTGACGGAGTCGGCGGCCGCGCGCATCACCTTCGTACCGCTGGTGAGTCCGCCGGTGAAGGAGACGAGGTCGACGTCGGGGTGGGCGGCGAGGCGCGCGCCGACGGGGTCGCCGGGTCCGGTGACCAGGTTCGCGACGCCGGCCGGCAGTCCGGCCTCCACCAGCAGGCCGATGAGGGCCACCGTGGACAGCGGGGTGATCTCGCTGGGCTTGAGCACGAAGGTGTTGCCCGCGGCGAGGGCGGGGGCGATCTTCCAGGAGGCCTGGAGGAGCGGGTAGTTCCACGGGGTGATCAGGGCGCAGACCCCGACGGGCTCGTGGACGACGACGCTGTGGACGTCGGGGGTACCGGCGTCGACCACGCGGCCGGCGCTCTCGCCGGTGACGAGATCGGCGAAGTAGCGGAAGGCGTCCGCGACGCAGTCCACGTCCACGCGCCCCTCTTCCAGGGTCTTGCCGGCGTCACGGCTCTCCAGCAGCCCGAGGCGTTCGCGGTCGCGGTGGAGCAGGTCGGCGGTGCGGCGCAGGAGCGCGGCCCGCTCCAGGACGGGGGTCCGGGGCCACTCGCCGCCGTCGAAGGCGGCGCGGGCGGCGCTGACGGCCGCGTCGGTGTCCGCGGTGCCGCCCTCGGCGACGACGGCGAGGACCGTGGCGTCCGCCGGGTCGAGGACCTCTCGGGTGGCTCCTGAGACCGCGGAACGCCAGGTCCCGGCGATGTGGATGGTCGTCTGCTCGGACACGACGCGCTGTACCTCCGTTTCCGGCACCGCGGCCTACCCGCGGTGGTGGTGGTGCTCGTGCGCGCTTGCCCCGGTCTGCGGAAGCCATGTCCCTTACGTCACTGGAAGTGACGGGAGTCACTCCCAGTCGCCCTAGAGAAATGCGTTACATATGTGGGCATTTCAGGCATCGGGAAGGGTGGGGATTGGAGGAACGGCCCGCCCCTGACAGACACAGAAGGGGCCCGCCCGATCTGCACGATCAGACGGGACCCTTCGTTTGAGGGTGTCGGGGCCGCCGTGATAGAGCAGCCCTCCTTCTACGGGCATCAGGCGGGGTCTGATCAGCCCGTATTCCGGTCGCGGGGCGAACTCCGTCTCGAGTGTGACCTGGCCTTCGGCGCAGTGCGCCACGCGGAGGAGGAGATGGGGTGCGCGCCGGCCCAGGTCGCGTCCCGTTGCGCTGCGTCCGGAGGCGAGGGCGTCGGTGACGGTGACCGTCCCAGTGGGGGTGGTGAACGTCGTCTCGAGGACCATCGTGCGCTCGAGGTAGGCCTGCTCTGCGTGGAGGGGCCGACCTGCCGGATGAGCCAGCGACCGGCCTGAGGGCCGAGGATCCGGCCGAAGAGGGAACGGGAGTCGAAGTGCGGCATGCACAGCCAGTCGACCGAACCGTCACGGCTGACGAGTGCCGCAGCGTGGCAGTCGGAGAGCAGGGCGTAGTCCGCGATGGGTCGGCCGGTCGCGGCGACCGCCCGCATCCCGACCGGGATCCGGGGCAGGGCCACACAATCCCCCCCCCGGAGGACCGCCTTGGACCTCCCGCCATACCGACAGGCCTGAAGAACCCACACCCGGCGGGGCCCGGAGCACCACGCCAAGCCGACGGACCGCCCAGTCGTCACCCGCACTCGTACATCGGAGCGGAGATTCGTATCTGCGTGCGAGGAAACGGCGGAAGCGGCTGTTACAGGACGGTGAATCCATTCGGCGCACAGCGCACCGCATGGCGCGAATGAACTGCTTATGTGGCCGAAACCTCCTTACTTCGGCATCGCAATGGCCTCCGTCGGCGCCGCCCCGTTTTCGTCAACCCGGCCTTGACGTTTGCCTCTTACAAGCGAGGGTTACGGACATGTCCGCATTGAGAAACACACATCACGAGTTGTGGCGGTTGGCGACGGTGCGGGCCAGAGTGTGGCTCCTCGGCAGCACGCCGGGAACCGCACGGAGCCCGCTCGGCTCGCACGATGCCGGGCTGGGCTGACTGTTCAAGGAGTCATCTGCATGTCTGCTTCTCTCGCCACCCGCCGCCTTCTCGCCGCGGTCCTCGCCGCCGGCGCCCTGGTCGGCGCGGCCGCCGTACCGGCAGCCGCCCACGACGACGACCGGCGCGGCCACCACGGCCGGCACTCCTCGATCGTCATCGGCGACGTCCAGCAGGACGGTCGCGGCCGCGGCCGCGACAACCGCGCCCTGAACCGCGAATGGATCGAGGTGAAGAACACCGGCCGCAACTCCGTCAACCTGCGCGGATTCACCCTCACCGACCAGGACGGCAACCGCTACCGCTTCAAGCACCTCCGGCTGGACGGCCACTCCAGCGTCAAGGTCCACACCGGCAACGGGCGCGACACCCACCGCGACGTCTACCAGGACCGCCGCCACCAGATCTGGGACGACCGCGACACCGCCACCCTCCGCGACGACCGCGGGCGCGTCATCGACACCGAGACCTGGGGCCGCCGCGGTCACCACGACAACCACCGCCGCTGACCCGGACCGGCAGCCACACCGTCGGGGACCGTGAGCTGCCGGCCACCCACCCCGCGTGCCGCGGCGACCAGCCGCGGCACGCGCTCCACCCCGGCACCCCTGCCCGCACGACCCGTCAGACACCTGGAGGTTCACGTGGAGTCCTGGCAGTGTCCCCCGTCAGCGGTCACGGTCCCTCAGCTGGCCCTCGACCCCTACCGCTTCCCCGGCGCCGTCGACACCGTGGACTCCATGCCGTGCGATGCGAACGGGCAGCCTCCCTTCGGCGAGCCGGATCCGCAGACGCGCCTCTCCTGGCCCCTGCAGCCCTCGGACCGGCGCCGCTTGGACCTCCACGCCGCGCTGACCACCGCCGGCGTGCCGCCGACCCCCGGTGACCTGGAAGCCATCCACACTCTGTCCGCACTCGACGACACGACCAACGCGGCCCTCGTGCGATGGATCACCGCCGGCCGCTGAGCCCGCTGCCGGACGCCGCCCACGTCGCCCGGGTCTCCTACGCACCGAGGGGCGCGGGCCACAACGGCCCGCGCCCCTCGCCTTCGGTCCGTGTTCAGGTCACGGTGCGCCGAAGGTCAGCGTCAGCTGCGGTGTGCCCTCGTTGGCCTGCGCCTCGGAGGACCACAGCCACAGGGCGTCCGTACCGGTGCTGCTCAGGGCCAGGTCGTAGCCGCCGCCTAGCGCCGCCGCGACGGTCGCGGTGGTGAGTGCGGTGGTGTGCACCGCGCTGCCGTCCGGGATGCCGGCGAAGCTGCCGAGTGCCGGGCCACCCAGGGCGGGGCGGTTGGTGTAGGTGGTCCCGCCCTCGCTCCACGACCCGGTGATGGGGACGACCGAGACGGTGTCCGTCGTACCGGCGCCGCTCATGGTGCTGGTCTTCACGCTGAGGGTGGCCGACTTGAGGACCGTGCCCGCGGGTGCGGCGGGCAGGTCGAAGCGCAGGTAGCTCGCGTAGAAGGAGGTGCCGCGCACCGCGAGCGAGCCAGAGGTGCCGTAGTTGGTCCCGGGCGCGCCCGCGTTGGCGTACGTGTCCTGCGCGGCGGTGACCTGGACGACCGAGTCGGCCGGGGCGCCGGCCAGGGCGTAGTGGTGCTGGACCTGCGCGGCGCTCAGGACGGTCGGGTAGACGGCGGTCTCGTCGAGCGTGCCCGCCCAGTACTCACTGCTCGGGCGGTCGGGCCAGCCGCCGAGGCTGTCGCCGCCGGCGTGCCAGTAGCCCGAGAAGTTCTCGTGCGTGGTGACGTTCAGGGTGCCCTTCTGGGCGCCGTCCACGTAGAGGGTCATTCCGCCGGGGCCCTGGCTCGCGACGACGTGGTGCCACTGGTTGTCGTTGTACGCGGCGCTGGTGGTGACGGTGCGGGTGGCTCCGGTGTAGACGCCGTAGACCAGCCGGCCGTCGTTGGTCATGTAGATGTGCTTGTCGTACTGATTGCTGCCGCGTGCCTGGTTGTTCCCGAAGCCGAGGAGCTTGCCGCCCCGGGTGGTGTTCGTCTTGAACCAGGTTTCGATGGTGTAGGTGCTGCCCACCGTCTGCCGCTTGTCCGCGTACACCTGGGTGTCCGTGCCGTTGAAGCCGATCGCCGTGCTCGCGCCGGAGACGGCGCCCGGCGCCTGCCGCAGGGCCGGGGCGTTCAGGTGCACGCCGCTCTGGTTGCCGGCGGCCGAGGAGTCGGCGACGAAGGGCAGGGCCGACTCGTCGTAGCGCCAGTACTGCTGGGCTCCGTCGGCGCGGACCTGGTTCGGGTAGCCGTCCACCTGGGCGGGAACGGTCACGCTCGCCGTCGCGGACAGCGCGCTGGTGTTGCCGGCCGCGTCGGTGGCCGTCACCCGGTACGTGTACGACTGGCCGGCCACCGCGGTGGTGTCGGTCCAGGAGGCCTGCGGGCGCTTGAAGAACAGCGAGTCGGCGGTGACCGTGGCGATGGGCGTGGCCGCGCCGTTGCGGTAGATCCGGTAGGTCAGCGCGCTGTCGTCCAGGTCGAGGCTGGTGCGCCAGCGCACCTGGACCTCGCCGGGCTTGAAGCTGACCGCGCTCGCGACGGGCACGGTCGGCGCGCCCGTGTCCCCGGTGGAGGCGAAGCGCGTCAGGCTCTGCTGCGCCGCCCCGTTGACGGTGGTGAACTCGCCGCCGACCCACAGGTACTGGACGCCGCCCTTGGAGCCGACCGTCATCACGCGCGGACCGATGCCCTCGCCGATGCCGTCGTTGGTGTCGGGGGTCCAGCCCAGTTTGCCGGTGCCGCTGGTGGGCTGGGCGAGCAGGTGGTGGCGCTGGCCGTCGGGGAACTCGCCGACGCTGGAGCAGTCGTGTGCGTGCGAGGCGCTGTAGAGCACGCTCTGGTACGGCAGCACGGCCTGGGTGGCGCCGAGGCAGGTGTCGCGCCAGCGCTGGCCGAAGTCGCTCAGGTTGAGCGCGATCCGGCCGTCGAAGACGCCGCCGCCCGTGCCCTCGTTGGCGGTGTAGAAGCCGGTCGCGTCGGTGGCGACGTCCTTGACGACGGAGTTGGTCTCGATGAAACCGGCGTACGTCTTGGTGAGCGCGCCGCTCGTCGCGTCGACGACGGCCAGCGCGTGCGTGTTGGTGCCGTTGACGGTGAAGAAGTCGCCGCCGAGGACCACGTTGTTGCCGTCCGGGGTGACCTCGACGGCGCGCCCGGGCTCGTCGGCGTCGGCGGTGAAGGGCTTGAGCGCCCCGTCGGCCGCGCCGACGGCGGCGAAGCGCTCGCGCGGCTGACCGGCGACGCTGAGGAAGTCGCCGCCCGCGTAGACGGTGTCGCCGGTGACGGCGAGGGCGCGGACGGTGGCCGCGAAGGCCGGGCGGAAACCGGTCTTCACCGTGCAGCTCGCCACGTCGATGGCGGCGAGGCTGGACACGGCCGTGCCGTTGACGGCGCCGAAGTAGCCGCCCGCGTACAGGGTCGTCTTGTCCGGGGAGAGGGCGAGCGCGCGGACCGTGGCGGTGCCGGCGGCGATGGTGAAGGAAAGTTTGCAGGAGGTCGGGGCGCCGGTCGCGGCGTCGAGCGCCACGAAGTTCACGGCCGACTGCTCGCTGCCGGCGCCGCCCGTGGGTGGGCGCACGGTGGAGAAGGTGCCGCCGGCGAAGACCTGGCCGCCCGCTTCGGCGAGGGCCCAGACGACACCGTTGGGCTGCCAGGTCGACAGCGGGTCGGCGGTGAAGGCGACGGGCGGGGTGACGGCCGCCGCCTGGGGGACGAGGCCGAGACCCAGCCCTGCGCCGGTTCCGGCCAGGGACAGGGCGAGAGCGGCCGCCAGCCTTCTGGTTCTACGCATGAACCCCCCAGTTCGGTGTGCTGTGCGGCCGTGTGGCGCGGCCGTGTGAGTCATGGCCGGAAACCGCCGAACAGCAGTCCACAACCATGCGTACGGGCGCACCCTAGGGCGATTCCGCGCTCGGTTCATCCCACTTGACACATCGGATGCCAAATCGCGCCGGCAGCTCCGCGCGGGCCCCGCCGTCAGGCGCGCGGCTTGGCGCGGACGTGCATCCGCTCCCCCTGCCGCCCGAAGAGGCTGAGTATCTCCACGGGCCGCCCGTCCGCGCTGGTGAACCAGTGGGGCAGCCGGGTGTCGAACTCGGCGGCCTCGCCGGGGCCGAGGACCAGGTCGTGGTCGGCGAGGACGAGCCGCAATCGGCCGTCGAGCACGTACAGCCACTCGTAGCCCTCGTGCGTCCGGAGATCCGGTTCGGTGCCCCGGTCGGTGATGAGCATCTTGAAGGCCTGGAGGGGGCCCATGTTCCGGGTGAGCGGGATGGCCGTACCGCCGTTCGGCATGGCGCGGGGGGTCATCCGCACCCGGGGGTCCCCCACTTCGGGGGCGCCGACCAGGTCGTCCAGGGGCACGCGGTACGCACTGGCCAGCGGCAGCAGCAGTTCCAGGCTGGGGCGGCGCTGTCCGGATTCCAGCCGGGAGAGGGTGCTCTTCGAGATGCCGGTCGTCTCGGAGAGCGCGGCCAGCGTGAGGCCGCGCTGGGCGCGCAGCCGTCGGAGCCGGGGGGCGACCTCGTCGAGGACCGCCTGGTGGGGCGCGGGCTTGTCCGTGCGGCCGCCGTCGATGCGGCCGCCGTCGATGCGGTCGTCCTCGATGCGGTCGTCCTCGATGCGGTCGTCTTCCGTGCGGTCGTCTTCCATGCGGCCATTCCACTCCCCTGTCCCGGAAACGGCAACAAGGTTTGCCGTTCGATCACCAGGTCGCACACGCTCCCGGGCATGAGCCCACACACTGATTCCAGACCCGGATCCATACCGAGGCGGGCGCCGGCGGTCCGCCCGGTGCTGGCCGGCCTGTCGCTCTCGATGCTGCTGTCCTCGCTCGGCACCAGCATCGCGAACGTCGGCCTGCCGACCCTGGCGCAGGCGTTCTCGGCCTCGTTCCAGCAGGTCCAGTGGATCGTCCTCGCCTATCTGCTCGCCATCACCACCCTGATCGTCGGCGTCGGCCGGCTCGGTGACCTGCTCGGCCGCCGCCGGCTGCTCCTCGGCGGGATCCTGCTGTTCACCGTGGCCTCGGTCGCCTGCGGCGCCGCGCCCACGCTCTGGCTGCTGATCGCCGCGCGGGCGGTGCAGGGCCTCGGCGCGGCCGTCATGATGGCCCTCACGATGGCCTTCGTCGGGGAGGCGGTCCCGAAGGCGCGGACCGGCAGCGCCATGGGGCTGCTCGGCACGATGTCCGCGGTCGGCACCGCTCTGGGTCCATCGCTGGGCGGCGCCCTGATCGCCGGTCCCGGCTGGCGGGCGATCTTCTTCGTCAACGTGCCGCTGGGCGTCCTGACGTTCGTCCTCGCCCACCGCCACCTGCCCGCCGACCGGCAGACGGCGGGGGCCGGCCGGCCCCGCTTCGACCACCTGGGGACCCTGCTGCTCGCGTTCACGCTCGCGGCCTACGCACTGGCCATGACCCTCGGCCACGGCCGGTTCGGCCCGGTCAACCTCGCCCTGCTCCTGACCGCCGCCCTGGGAGTCGCCCTGTTCGTACGCACCGAGGCGCGAGCGGCGTCACCGCTGATCCGGGGGGCGGTGTTCCGTGATCCCGTACTGCGCGCGGGCCTCGCCACGAGCGCGCTCGTCTCGACGGTGGTGATGGCGACGCTGGTGGTCGGGCCGTTCTACCTCTCCCGCACGCTCGGGCTCGACGCGGTCCTCGTCGGACTCGTGCTGTCGACCGGTCCGCTGGTCGCCGCGCTGACCGGGGTGCCGGCCGGCCGCGTCGTGGACCGCTTCGGCGCCCCGCGCACGACCGCCGCCGGACTCACCGCGACGGCGGCCGGCACCCTCGCCCTGTCCTTGACCCCGGAGACCTTCGGCGTACTGGGCTACGTCGTTCCCCTCGCGGTCGTCACCGCCGGGTACGCGGTGTTCCAGACGGCCAACAACACCGCCGTCATGGCGGACGTCCGGCCCGGTCAGCGGGGTGTCGTCTCCGGCATGCTCAACCTCTCGCGCAATCTCGGGCTCGTCACCGGTGCGTCCGTCATGGGCGCCGTGTTCGCGCTCGCCTCGACGACGACCGACGTCACCACCGCGGGCCCGGGCGCCGTCGCCACCGGCATGCGGGTCACGTTCGCGGTCGCGGCGGTACTGGTCCTCCTCGCCCTCGCCGTCGCCCTGGCGGCGCGTCCGAAGGAGGACGGGCTGCCGAACGGGCGCTGAGGGCCCGCCCCGCCGGAGGTCACGCAGGGTCACCCTGGGGAAACGGCCCCGCGCGGGCGCGCGCGGCTCTACCGTGCCCTGAGGTGATGGGCACGGCACCGGAGGTGGGGCGGATGGACGAAGAAGAAGACATGCGGCTGGCGGGGATGACGCCGGAGATCTCCCGCCGCACCCTCGCCATGCTGCGCGGCCTCGCGGGCCTGGAGCCGCCCGAGCAGGTCCCGGAGGACGCCATGGTCGTCGCCGACGCGATCCTGGCCGAGCACGGTACGGACGGACTCCGGGTGCTGGTGATGACGCTGGCGGCCTGGGCGACGGCCCAGATCGAGAACGTCGCCGAACTCAGCGGGCGCAGCCACGAGGCGGTGCTGGACGCCATGGAGCTGGCCTGCCTGGAGGCGAATGCGGAGGACTAGGCCGTCCCTTCCGGTCCCCGGAGGAAGGGGTTCCGCGTACGGCGCGAAAGAAAGGAAGAAAGACGGTCCGGGCCGGCCGGGATCGGGCGGGCGTCGGCGACACTGGGAGAGCAGGAGCGTCGCCGGGGGGTCGTTCGTGATCGGAGGCCGTCGTGAGCACACCTTCCCCCATCCGCATCGCCGCCGTCCTGTCCACCGAGCACCGTGGACGGCTGATGTCCCAGGCCCGCGAGGTGAATTTCCCGGAGAACGCGCGGATCTTCGACGAGGGCAACCGGGCGGAATCCTTCTGGATCGTGCGCTCCGGCACGGTGACCCTGGAGGTTCCCGTGGCCGGCCGCCGGCCCGCGGCCGTGGAGAACCTCGGCCCCGGTGAGCTGGTGGGCTGGTCCTGGCTCTTCCCGCCGTACGTGTGGCAGCTCGGCGCGGAGGCGATGACACCGGTGCGCGCGTACGAGTTCGACGCCGCGGCCGTACGGATGCTGATGGACGCCGATCCCGCCTTCGGGTCCGCGATCGGGCACTGGGTCGGGCGGGTGCTCGCGATGCGGCTCCAGCAGACCCGGACCCGGCTGCTCGATATGTACGCCCCGCGCCTGAGCGCGACCGGCTAGCGGGCCGCGCCGGCCACACCGGAACTCGGCGTGGGCGGCGCCGGTCTCCCGTCCCTGCGGTCCGGTCCCCGAATGGCCGGTCGACCGGTGGCCGCGCACGATGGAAGGGTGCGCACCGAGGCGTACGGCGCGGGCAGCGGACCGGTGTCCCGATTCCTGGAGAACCCGGTCGTCGGGATGGCTCCGTGGATCGTCTTCTCCCTGCTGGTCGGACCGGGACGCTTCGAGATCGCGGTCGGGATCGCCCTGGCGACGGCCGTCACCCTGGTCGTCGTGACCCGTGTGGTCAACCGGGGCAGCTCCTGGAAGCTGCTGGAAGTGGCCGACGTGGTGTTCTTCGCTGCGCTGGCCGTGATCGGCGCCCTGGCGAGCTGGGGCACGTTGCGCTGGCTGGAGACGTACGCGGGCGAGCTCGCGAACATCACGCTCGCGGTGATCGCCTTCGGCTCCATGGCCGTGGGGATGCCGTTCACCCTCCAGTACGCCCGCGAGCAGGTCGATCCGGCACTGTGGCACACCCCCGGCTTCGTCCGGACCAACTACGTGATCACGGCGGTGTGGGGGCTCGCCTTCCTGGTGGCGGCCCTCGCGGGCGCTTACGGGGACCTGGTCCTGCACAACCCGAACAACATCTGGACCGGCTGGATCATCCAGATCCTGGCGATCGTCGCCGCGCTCCGCTTCACCGTCTGGTACCCGGACGTGGTCCGGGCCCGCGCCGCGCGCGAGGCGACCGGCCAGGGGCCCGAACCGCTGCGCCTGGCAGGGCTGCTGCTGCCCCTGGCCGGGCTGCTGGTGCCGATCGGGATCGCCGTCCTCGTCTTCGACGGCACCGTGTGGTGGCTCGGTGTGGCCCTGATCGTGGCCGGCGCACTCCTGACGAAGGCACTCCAGTCGCAGAACTGAGCCTCGCCGCCCGCCGCGACGGGCTTTCAAGACCGACCCCCCACGGCAACTCCCCCCGGCTCAGGGCGGTAGCGTAGGGACGACATAAAACCATGGGCAAGTATGTATCGGTGTGGTCCAATTCATGCCGCCCGTCGCCGGCCGCGATGTCACCGCCTGGCTGTTGGTTGCGTCTCACCCTCTGAGCAAGGAGCTCCGCACGCATGTCCATACCACCGCAGCCTCCGTCGTCCCCCCAGCCGTACCCGCCGTCGGGACCGTACGGGCAGCCGGTGCAACCCGGGCCGTACGGCGGCCCGCAGGGCTGGCCGGGGCAGCCGCCGATGATGTCGCAGAAGACCAACACGCTGGCCGTCGTCGCGTTCGTCATGTCGATCCTCTGCGGGATTCCGCTGGTCCCGCTGATCCTCGGCATCATCGCCCTCTCCCAGATCCGCAACCGGGGCGAGAAGGGCAAGGGCCTGGCCATCGCGGCCATCGCCTTCCACAGCCTCACCCTCACGTTCTACGCGGTCGCGATCGTCCTCGGACTGACCGGGGCACTGAACGAGAGCACGCCGAAGCGCGACACCACCGGCCAGGTCACCGGATCGGGTTCCAGCAAGGTGCAGGACATCCGCAAGGGGGACTGCTTCAACACGGGCGGCGATCTGGCGGAGTACCAGGACGACGACGGCGGCCAGGCCGGCTACTCGGTGGACATCGTGCCCTGCACCCAGGCTCACGAGGGTGAGGCGTACGCCGTCTTCAACCTCGACGACGGCGCGTACCCCGGCACGGAGAAGGTCGTCAAGATCGCCGAGGAGAAGTGCTCCGGCACGGCGCTCACCGACTACGTGGGCAAGAACGCGAAGGTCTCGGACAAGCTGGAGGTCTTCTACTACTACCCCCAGCCCAGCACCTGGACGTTCGGCGACCGCGAGGTCACCTGCTTCGTGGGCGACCCCAGCGGCGCGAGCACCGGTTCGATCCGCTCCGGTTCCTGATCCGCTCCCTCCGGCCCGATCGGCAGGAGCCGTTCCCGTCCTGAGGAGCCGTTCCCGTCCTGTCTAGTCCCGTGCGCCGGCCGACTCGGTCGGCCGGCGCCGCAGGACCAGCGCGGCCGGGGTGAGCGCCGAGACCACCGCGAGGGCCGCGCAGGCGCCGGCCGTCGCACCGAGGACGTGCCACGGGATCACGATGCCGCTCGGGACGTCCAGGAGCCCGAGGGCCCACCCGATTCCGGCCAGGTTCAGGGCGGCGACCAGGGAGCCGGCGACCGCGCCGACGAGGACGACCGTCAGGGACTCCCCCGCCACCAGCCGGAGCACCTGCCACCGGGTGGCGCCGGCCAGGCGCAGCGTCGCGAGCTCTCGGGCCCGGTCGGTGGTCGCCATCACGAGGGTGTTGGCGAGTGCGATGCCGGTGTAGAGCAGGGCGATGCCGAGGACCAGCAGGAAGCCCAGCCGGGTCGTGCGCCTGGTCTCGGGGTGACTGGCCGCCACCCACTGGTCCTTGGTCAGGGCGCGGCCCCCGGCCCGCCGCGCCGCCTCGGCCAGCCCGGACCCCACCGCCTCGGCGTCCGCGCCCGGGGCGAGCCGTACGTCGATCCGGTCCACCGGCGCCCCGGGGGCGTTGGCCGGGGTGACGTAGGCCCCGTTGTCTCCGGTTCCGGTGCTCATCACGGCGGCGATCCGCAGGTTCTTGCGGGTGCCGTCGCCGAGCCACACGTCGACGCGCGATCCGACGGTGTGCCGTTCCCACTCCTCCGTGACGACGACGGAGTCGTCGTCGAGGTCGCTCAGCCGGCCCGCGACGAGGGGCGGCCGGGCCGTCCGGGCAAGGGCCTTCGGGTCGGCGGCGCGGGCCTCGGAACGGATCAGCGCCACGCCCTCCTCCAGCACGTGGACCGTGGTCGCGGCCGTGGCGGAGACCTCGGTCCCGGGCACGGCCCGGATCCGGTCGACGGCCGCCGGGTCGAAGCCGCCCGCCCCGCCGGTGAGGACGAAGTCGGCGCTCGTCTGCTGCCGGATCTCGGCGGCCTTGGCCTCGCCCAGGGTGGCGGTCGTGCCGAGCAGGGATCCGGCGAGGGCGACGGTGACGAGGACGGGGGCGGCGACGGCCGCCGTACGCCGGATGCCGGCGGCCGCGTTCTCCCGGATCAGCATCCCGCCCGCGCCGGGCAGTCGGGCCGGCAGCCAGGCGATCAGCCGGACCAGTGGCCGGACGAGCACCGGGGCCAGCAGCGCGAACGCGACGATGAACAGCATCGGGCGGGTGATGTACGTCTTGCGGTGGAGCAGGTCCGACGGGTCGGTGAGCAGGGCGTGCGCGAGGGTGCCGATGCCGGCCAGCAGCAGTGCGGCGCCGAGGGTCCAGCGCCCCGGGGTCATGGTCCGCGTCTCGACGGCGGCTTCGCGCATGGCCTCGACGGGTCCGACCCGCCCCGCCCGCCAGGAGGCGGCGAGGACTCCGGCGAGGGCGACGAGCAGACCGGTCCAGAAGGCCGCGTGCAGGGGCCAGGTGGCGTCCCCGATGGCGAACCACCGCGGTGCGATGCCGTCTTCCACGAGCCACCGGGCGAGTACGGGTGCCCCGTACGCCCCGAGCAGGCAGCCCGCGGCGGATGCCGGTACGCCGAGGACCAGCGCCTCGGCCAGCACCGTGCGGCGGATCTGGCCCGGGGTCGCGCCGGCCGTGCGCAGCAGGGCGAACTCCTTGCGGCGCTGGGCGACGGCGAAGGCGAAGGTGGAGGCGACGACGAAGACGGAGACGAAGCCGGTGACCCCGCCGGACGTGCCGAGCAGGGCGTTGACGGCGAGCAGTGCCTCGGTGTCGCGCTCCGGGTCGGGGTCGGCGTGGCGGCGGTCCCGGCCGGTCAGGACCCGTACGTCCGGGTCCTGACCCACGGCGGCCCGTACGGCGGCCGGGTCGGCGGCGACGACGAGCTGGTCGACGGCGGGTGACAGCCGGGAGGCGCGGGCGTCGGTCCAGAACACGGCGTCCTCGAAGCCGTGTCCGCCGCCGGGGGCCGTGACGGTGCCGACGACGGTGGCGGGTCCGTGGTCGGTGGTCAGCCGGGTGCCGGGCGCGGCCCAGCCGGTGGTGACGACCTCCTCGTCGGACTGCGGGGCGCGGCCCTCGGCGAGGGCGTACGGGGCGAAGGCGGCGACCGACCAGGGGTGGCCGACGAGTTGCTCCGGTGCGCCGTCGGCGCGGACGGGGAAGGACCGGTCCTCGGTGGTCCGGCCGAGGGCGGCCAGCCGCTGCGCGAGGCCGGGGGCGACGGGCCTGGGGTGGGCGAGCGTGCCGGTGCGCTCCCCGTTCGGGGTCGGAACGCGCAGGACGTCGTTGGCCTTGACGACGACGGGGGCCTGGGCGAACCGTTCGGGCAGGCGCTGCGGGGCGTCCAGGGTGGCGGCGAGCGCGAGGCCCGTGGTGGCGATCAGGCCGACGCCGAGGGCCAGTGCGAGGAAGCTCCCGGCGAAGGTGACCCAGCGGGTGCGCGCGGTGCGCAGGGCGATGCTCAGCACGGCGCGGCCTCCAGCACGGTCATGCGGGCGGCGATGTCCAGGGCGCTCGCGCCGGACAGTTCGCCGTTCGGGCGGCCGTCGGCGAGGAAGACGACACGGTCCGCGTAGGAGGCGGCCACGGGGTCGTGGGTGACCATGACGACCGTCTGGCCGTCGGTGTCGACCATGGCCCGGAGCAGGGTGAGCACCTCGCGGCCGGTCCGCGAGTCCAGGGCGCCGGTGGGCTCGTCGCCGAAGAGCACGTCGGGGCGGGTGATGAGGGCGCGGGCCAGGGCCACGCGCTGCTGCTGGCCGCCGGACAGCTGGGCGGGCCGGTGCCGGGCCCGTTCGCCCAGGCCCACCCGGGCCAGGACCTCGCGGACCTCGGCCTTGGCGGGGCGGCGGCCGGCGAGGCGCAGGGGCAGGGCCACGTTCTGCTCGGCGGTCAGGGCGGGCAGCAGGTTGAAGGCCTGGAAGACGAAGCCGATCCGCTCCCGGCGCAGCAGGGTCAGCCGGGTCTCGCTCAGTCCGCCGAGTTCGGTGCCGCCGATGGTGACGGTGCCGGAGGTGGGCCGGTCGAGTCCGGCGGCGCACTGCAGCAGGGTGGACTTGCCGGAGCCGGAGGGGCCCATGACGGCGGTGAAGGTGCCCCGGGGGAAGTCGAGGGAGACCTGGTCGAGGGCGGTGACCGCCCGGTCGCCGGTCCCGTGGACCCGGCTGACGTCCCTGAGTTGGATCGCGTCGTTTTCCATGCCTCGACCCAACCGTCTCGGGCGGCCCGGCACAGCGGGCCTGGAGGGTGTCCGGGGGGTGGGGCCGGCCCTACCCCCGGAGGGGTTCCAGACTGCGTCCGGGCCCATCACACACGGATATTCAAAGGTTTCGGGGAGATTTCGTGTCGGTGTTCGGCCGATTCCGCGAGCCGCTCCTGCACAGGTCAGCCCTCTCGCACCGCTGCGGTCTGCACTCATCCGCACACAAGGGGTGACGAAAAATGGCGGTGCGAACGGGCGTTCACGGCCCGCGTGGGCAAGACTCTGTCCGCTATCCGAAATGCCAACCCAAGGGAGTGTTCGAAATGCGGTCCATCGCAAGGGGTCTCGGGCTCGGTTCCGCCGCCATGGCGCTCACCGCGCTCACCGCACTGGCCTGGCCGGGTACGGCCGGGGCCGCGCCGGCCGGTACGGAGAGCATGTACGCGCCGTCCGCGCTCGTGCTCGGCGTGACGGCGGGACAGGACGCCGACAGCGGCACGGTGCTGCGTGCGGTGACGCTCGTGTGTGCGCCGACGCCGGGCGGGACGCACCCGAACCCGGTCGCCGCGTGCGCCGAGTTACGCACGAACGGTTCCCGGCTGGACCGGCTCGCGGCCCCGGCCCCCGACGCGGTGTGTACCAGGGAGTGGAACCCGATGACGGTGACGGCCGACGGGGTGTGGCAGGGCCGCCGGCTCAGCTACTCGTACACCTTCGCCAATCCCTGTGGCTTCCGGAACACCACGGGCGTCCTGTTCGACTTCTGATCCCCCGTGACACGACGGGCCGGGCGGCGCCGTGCGACCGCCGTCCGGCTCGTCGGGGCCCCGCCCCCTCGCCCTCTCAGCCCAGTTCGAGGCTGGTCACCCCGAAGAGCTCGGCCAGGGCGAGGTCCGGGGCGGGGCCGGTGTACATCCGGGCGGTCTCGAAGACCGGGACCAGGCCGAGGCCCGCGAGGAGTGCCGCGGCCTGCGGGTTCGCGTCCGGCACGTCCACGGAGACCACGCCCGCGGGTGCGTGCCGGGCGAGCCGCCGCAGCAGGGCGGCCGCCACCGCCGGATCGGCCGCGTACAGCGGTCCGATCCGGTGGGCGGCGCTGCAGGGGCGGATCACGCCGAGGCCTTCGATCCGGCCGTCGCGGACCGCGGCCAGCGCCGTCCGGCCGGGCAGCGCGGTCCAGGCGGACAGGAAGGCGGGGCGCGGTTCGGGGAAGAACCGCCGGTCGTAGGCGGCGAGCAGAGCGAAGGGAAGCGAGGCAGCGTCCACGATCGCGACCCCGGCGCCGGTACCGGTCTCGTTTTCGGCCCTGCCGTTGCCGTCGCCGCCGTCGTACCCCTCGGGGACACCCTCGTAGCGGACGTTGTTCCAGGCCGGAAGGAAGCCGGACTTGCGGTAGTTGCCCTGCTGGGCGACGACCCCGTCCAGGCCCACGAGCCGGCCGTCGAGCCGTTCCATCCCGGCGTGCCACAGCCGGATGCCGTAGCCCTGGCCGCGGAAGGCCGGGCGGGCGATGTAGAGGCCGATGAAGCCGAAGCCGGCCCCGTACCGAACGGCGGAGATGCAGGCCACCGGTTCGCCGTCGAGCCGGCCGACGAGGAAGCCCTCCGGGTCGGCGACCGCGAACGCGAACCGGTCCGAGTCCCCCGGGTTCCAGCCCTCCTCGTCGGCCCAGCCGCGCATCAGTTCCATGTCGGCGGCGCTCGCGCCGGTGATCTCGAATCCCGTCATGCCGGTGTTGTACCAGATGCGGACGGTGTGCGCAGGAGCGCCTGATCGGTCGTCAACAGCTGTACGAACGCGGCGAGATCGGCCTCCCGGTGGAGGTCGCTGACCTGTCCGTCACCCACTTCGACGACCCGCCAGACCCCGTCCGCACGCAGCGCGAGGTCGGTGGTCACGAAGGGGCAGTGCAGCGCTTCGACGGCCGCCCGTACCGGTTCGAGGTCCGGCTCGGGGACCTCGGCGACCGCGCTGTCGGGGTGGGCGGTGACCAGCCGGGGCACCCCGTCCCGCCACCACACGCGCACCTCCGCGGCCGCCGCCCGCGGCGCGACGAAGGCCTCGAAGGCCCTCAGCACCACCCCGCCCGCCAGGAACTCGTCCTGGAGTTCGACGAAGCGGGCGACCACCCGGTGCAGCGCGGCCGGATCGGCGAGGTCGGGCACGTAACAGGCCTCGGCCCACTCGTGCTTGCGGGACTTCACGTAGTCCTTGACCACGGCGGACCCCGGCGGCAGCCCGGCGGCGAGGGCCGCGAGCCGCTGCGGGTCCGGGACCTCCCCCGGCGCCGTGGGCAACCAGCCGCTGACCGGGGTGAGGCCGGCGAAGGTCCCGTACCAGCCCGGGAGTTCGTGCGCCCGCCGGTACGCCTCGGGGGTGACGGCGAGTTCGGCGCCGCGCCGGCGCAGGGCGGCGTCCAGTGCGGCGTACCGCCCCGCGGGGAGCATCCAGCCCCGGTACCAGACGGATCCCGCCCCCTCGGGCACCCGCGCCACCGCCCGCTCGGGGTCCCCGGCGAGCAGCGCGTCGTGGTCGACGAGCAGGACGGTGCCGCCGACGGCGCGCAGCTGCCGCGCCTCCGCCGCGAAGTGGGCGTCGGCCCGGCGCTCGTTCAGCGGATCCCTGCAGTAGAGGACGGTGGTGGTGGTCGCGGTCGTCGTCGGCATGCCCCCACCCTACGGAGGGCCCCTCGTGTCACCGTACGGATTTCAGCCCGCGCAGATCACGTCGTCGAGCCGGATGGGCTTGGAGTCGAGGCGGACGTACGCGGTGAAGGTGTCGGTGACCCCGCCCGCCCAGTGGGTGGTGACGGTGGCCCAGCCGACGCCGGCCGCCTGGGCGACGGTGACCGGGCCGATGCCGATGTTCTGCGGTGCGTTCTGGGAGCAGAGCAGGACGTCGGAGTCGGTGTTCACCTTCTGTCTGTCCTTGAGGACCTGCGAGACGTGCTGCTCGCGGTCGTCCGGGGAGGGGCCGTGGGCACCGTAGAAGGTGGCGAGGAAGCGGCTGATCTGATCGGCGGTGTGCCCCTCCGCGATCGGGACGGGTGCGACGGCCGGCGCCGGCGCGGCGTGGGCGGGGACGGACGACAGGGCCGGCAGCGCGAGCAGGGTCAGCAGCAGGGCACCAAGGCTGTACGGCTTGAGCATCATGTCCGGCTTTGTACCCGGCTGGCCGGTGTACCGGGAGGGAGCCGCGCGGATCTCACTCCTGTGGGGGGCGGGATTCACCGCAGAAACGACCCTCCGGCGCCCTCGCGGCGGCGGCGCGGTAATGGGGTCGCGGGCGCCCGGCGCCGGTACATAGGGTCGGAGCATGGGGAAGCCGCTTGTCGCAGTGTTCAGCGGGGCCGGGATGTCCACCGACTCCGGAATTCCGGACTACCGGGGGCCACAGGGCCTGTGGCGCCGGGAGCCGGACGCCGAGAAGCTCGTGACGTACGAGTACTACATGGCCGATCCGGAGATCCGGCGCCGGTCCTGGCTGATGCGGGCCGAGCTCGCAGCCCTCGGGGCGCGGCCGAACGCCGCGCACCTGGCCGTGGCCGAGCTCGAACGCGGCGGCACCCCCGTCCGGGTCGTCACCCAGAACGTGGACGGGCTGCACCAGCTCGCCGGGATGCCCGCGCGCAAGGTGTTCGAGCTGCACGGCACCGCCCGGTCGGTGGTGTGCACGGCCTGTCACGCCCGGACCGGCATGGACGAGGCGCTGGCCCGGGTCGCCGCCGGGGAACCGGATCCCGCCTGTCTGGTGTGCGGCGGGATCCTGAAGGCGGCGACCGTGATGTTCGGGCAGCGGCTCGACCCCGTGGTGCTGGGGCACGCGATGGCCGTGGCCAAGGGGTGCCAGATCTTCATCGCCGTCGGATCCACCTTGCAGGTGCAGCCCGCCGCGTCACTGGCCGGGATGGCCGCGGAGGCGGGGGCCCGGCTGATCATCGTGAACGCGGAGGAGACCCCGTACGACTCCCTGGCCGACGAGGTCGTCCGCGAGCCGATCGGCACCGCCCTGCCCGCGCTGCTGGCCGGGATCGCGGGGAGTTGATCGACCCGGCCACTGCTCCACCCCGGCCACCCGATCGGCGCCGCCGGCGGATCTGCGCGCCATCGGATCCGGTCAATTCACCGCCCACGTGGCCGAGATGGCCTCAATGGTGCCGTTTCCGGCACATCTGACCGAAGATCATCCCGCTTCTCGCACCCCGTCCCTCCATGATTCCCTACGGGGCCTCCGGGCCCTCACGGACGGCACCCGGCCGTCCGCACAGGGGTGGGGGCGGAAGTGACACACGTACTGGTCGAACGCGACGACGTGCTCCGGGCCGCGGCCGCCGCCGTTGCCCGGGCGCGTTCCGGGCGGGGCAGCTGGCTGATGCTGGCCGCGCCGCCCGGCCGCGGCCGGAGCGCCGTACTCGACACCGTCGTCCGCCGGGCGGGTGCCGACGGCGGCATACGGGTGCTGTCGGCGCGCTGCTCGCCCGAGGAGACGGCTTTCCCCTTCGCCCTGTTGCGCCAGGTGTTCCCCGCCGCCGACGGCATTCCGTTCACCGACCCCGGCGCCGAGCAGGAGCAAGAGGTCTTCCACCGGCTGCTGGACCTGCTGACCCGGACCGCGGCAGCCCGGCCCGTGCTGCTGGCCATCGACGACCTGCACTGCGCGGACCCGGTGTCACGCCGCTGGATCGGCTACCTGGCGCGCCGCATCGCCGGGCTTCCGGTCCTGGTGCTGGCCACCGAATGCCGCGAGCACTCCGACGTCACCTGGCTGCCCCGGACCACGGGCGCGTGCCACCCGCTTCCCCCGCTCGGGCGGGACGCCGTCACACGGCTCGCGCGCGAGCACGGGCTGGCTCCCGAACAGCGCGCGATGTGCCGGGACGCGACCGCGGGCAACCCCGCCCTCGTCCAGGCCCTCCTCGCCGACCTGGCCGGCTCCGCCCACTCCCCCGACCTCGCCGCCCCGGGACCGGGGCGGGTGCAGGGGCCGGAGCCGGAGCCGGGTCCGGGTCCGGGGCACACCCCGCACCGGCCTGGCGGTGCTCCTCCCTCCCGCTACCGCGACGCGCTCGCCCGCTGGATCCGGCACCGCGCCGACGAGGAAACCCGCCACCTCGCCCTGGCCCTCGCCGTCACCGCCCAGTGCACCGACGCGACCGGTTCCGCCCTGCTCCAGAAGGCCGTGACGCTCTGCCCGGCCCGCCGCGCGGCCGCGCCCTGCGCGCCGCGGCTGGCCCGGCTGCTCTCCCACCCGCTCGCCCTCGAAGCCGTGCTGGACGCGGCCGACCCCGCCGAACTGGCGGCCCTGCACACCCGTGCCGCCCGGCTGCTCCACGACCGCGGCGCCCCCGCCCCGGCCGTCGCCTCCCACCTGCTGCACCTGGAGCGCCCGCGCGAGCCGTGGATGGCACGCTGCCTCGAGGAGGCGGCCGACGACGCCGTGCGGGCCGGGCACACCGAACAGGCCGCCGGACTGCTGCGCCACGCCCTGCGGACCCAGCCGCCGCCGGCCCGGGACCGGTACGCCGACCTCACCCTGCGCCTGGGGTCCCTGGAGTTCCCGCACAGCGCCGAGGCGGGCATCCGCAGGCTCCGCGCGGGCCTCGACCTGCACCCCGACCGCCGGGAACGCGCCGCCGCGGCGCCCGCCCTCGGTGCGGCCCTCGCGGCACGCGGCCGCACCGACAGCGCGCTGAGCGTCCTGCACCGGGCGAGCAGCGGCACCGACGACGAGGAGCTGGTGCACGTTCTGCGGACGGTCACCGCCCTCATCTCCTCGCACGACGCGGTCGCCTGGCGCGATGCCATCGCTGGCCTGCGCACGCTCGCTCCCACGGCCCATCCCTCCGTCGAACCGCTGGTCTGCGGTCTGATCACCGAGTACGAGACCGGCGCCGGGCTCCTCTCCGCGGCCGAGGTCCTCGCCCGGATCCGGCCCCGGCTGGCCGGGGCACCGGTCCACCCGCGACTGCGCACCGCGTGGCTCGGCAGCGCCGCCACCCTGCTGCAGTGGGCCGACCGGCTGGAGGACGCCCGGGCCCTCGCCCGGCAGGGGCTGCCCGTGCCGCCGACACCCCCGGACCTGACCGACGCGGGCCTGCAGTGCCTGCTGAGCGCCCGGGCCGAAGCAGCGCTCTGGGCGGGTGACTTCCGACGCGTCATCGCCGAGAACACCCTCCTGGCACACACCTGCACCGGACGCGGCATCCGCGCACCCCACCTGGTCTCCATGGTGGCGCTCGCCCGGTACGAGCTCGGCCTGCGCGACCAGGCCTGGCAGCTGCTCTCCACCCCCGACGAGACCACCGCGGACAGCTCCTGGGAGTGGAACGAACTGCGCTACGCGCGCGCCCTGCTCCACGGCTTCGAGGGCCGGTGGCAGGCCTCGCTCGACGACCACCTCGCCTGCGGCGCCGGCCAGAGCGCCCGCGACTTCGTCAGCCCCGTGGCCACCCCGTGGCGCTCCGGCGCCGCCCTCGCGCTGGCCCGTCTCGGCCGGGCGGGCGAGGCACGGGAGCTGGCCGAGGAGGAACTCGGCCACGCACGCCGCTGGGGCACCCCGCGTACGGTCGGCCGGGCGCTCCGGGCCCACGCGGCGGCCGTCGGCGGCCGGCAGGGCCTGGAGTCGCTCACCGAGGCGGCCGCCCTGCTGGAGGGAGCACCCGCGCCGGTGGAACGCGTCGAGGTCCTGATCGACCTCGGCCTGGCGCACATCGAGGCGGGGCTCGGCCGCAGGGGCCGGGACGAACTGCGCCTCGCCGACGCCGAGGCGGCCCGACTGCTCTCCCCTGCGGGGGAAGCGGACGGCCCGGACGACGACGGCACCGACCCGGCCACCGCGCCGACGGGCCGGCTGCTGCGCGCGACGCACGCCGCGCTGCGCGACGCGAACGCCCGCACCACGACACGGGCCCGGACCGGCCCGGACGCACTGACCGGAGCGGAACGTCGCGTCGCCGACCTCGCCGCCAAGGGGCACACGAACGCGCAGATCGGCGAGGCGCTCCACCTGTCGCGGCGCACGGTGGAAAGCCATCTCACCAGTTCCTACCGGAAGTTGAAGGTGTCGGGCCGCAGCCGGCTCGCGGCCGGCCTGGCCGGAACGGACACCGCCGCGGGTGGGCCGCGGGACTGACCACGAGAACGCGCGGAGCACCGTGTTCGTGGTCTTCCACGATGTGCTCGGACACGGCCGGCGGACAGAGTGGGGAGCGCGCCGGACCGGCCCCCGCGGTCCGGCGCCACCTCCATCCGACCGGTGCCGTCCGCAGCCTCGACGGCGCCGTACACGAAAGGCATTGAGCATGAACTCCACGATGCGCACGTCCGTCCGCTCGGGTCTGGTCGCCCTGATCGCGGTGGCGGGGACGACGGTCCCCCAGGCCGTCGCCGAGGCCGGCCCCGCCACTGTTCCCACCGCACAGACCGCCTCGGACCTGGGGGTCACGCTGGCCCCCAACGAGCTGTGGCAGCTGCGCAAGCGGGGCAGCCGTTTCGAGATCGCCAATGTCCACAGCGGCATGTGCCTGAAGGTGAAGGGCGGCTCGAACGACAGCGGCGCTCCGGTGGTCCAGGCCGAATGCGGGACCGCGAGCGAGCAGTTGTGGAAGTCGGAGGTCACCGACGGCGGCACGTTCATTCAGCTGCGCAACGCCAACTCCGGCAAGTGCCTCGACATCTCGGGAGGTACGGCACGCAAGGGCGCCAAGATCATCCAGTGGGACTGCAACGGCGGCCTGAACCAGAAGTGGTGGGACACGGACAACATCGACGGCAACCCCGGCTGGTGGATCAGCGGCACCACCCCGAGCGGCGCCCCCACCTGGATGTGCCTGGACATGCCCGGCGCCAGCACGTCCTCCGGCACGCAGGCCGCCGTGTGGGAGTGCGTCTAGCCACCCGCCTCCCGGCCCTGCCCGACCGGGGAGGGCGGGGCCGGGGAGAGAGCGGCCGGGGAGGGCGGAGCCCGGGAGGGCACTCCCGGGGCAACACGCCTAGGCCGCGTCGGCCGCCCGGCGCATCTCCGCCACGTCCAGCTTCTTCATCTTCATCATCGCGGCGGTGGCCCGGGCGGCCCGCTCCGGGTCGGGGTCGCTGACCAGCTCGACGGCGCCGGGCGGAATGACCTGCCAGGACACCCCGAACCTGTCCTTGACCCAGCCGCAGGCGGACTCCTGGCCGCCGTCCTTGGTCAGCGTGTCGTAGTAGTAGTCCGCCTCGGGCTCGTCGGCACAGTTGATCATGAAGGAGATCGCCTCGGTGAAGGGGAACTGCGGTCCGCCGTTGAGGCCGACGAACTGCTGCCCGTTGATCTCGAACTCGACGGTCATCACCGAGCCCTCCGACCCGGGGTTCGCCTCCGTGTAGCGCGCGATCCGGCCGATCCTGCCGTCCTTGAACACGGACACGTAGTACTCGGCGGCCGCTTCCGCGTCGCCGTCGAACCACAGGCACGTGGTGAAACCGTTCCCGCTCATCTCTGCCTCCAGGCCGGTGCGTGGACGGTGGATACCGTTCCTCACATACAGACCGGCCCCGGGCCCGAAATTCATCGGTGGCCCGGGGCCGGTCTGTGTTCGGCCGGGTTTTTCGCCCGTACGGCTTACTTCGCGGGCGCCGCGCCCATGGCGAGCATGCGGTCGACGACGCGCTCGGCGGCGTTGCCCTCGTCCAGGTCGCAGAACTCCTCGCGGAACGCCGCCCGCGCCTCGGCGTACTGCGCCCCGACCTCGTCGGCGTTGCGCACGGCCTCGATCAGGCTCGCCGAGTCCGCCAGCAGCGGGCCGGGCGCCTTCGCCTCCAGGTCGAAGTTGAAGCCGCGCAGCGTGCCGCGGTAGTGCGCCAGGTCGTACGTGAAGAGCAGGATCGGCCGGTCGGTGTGCGCGAAGTCGAAGATCGCGGAGGAGTAGTCCGAGATCAGCACGTCGGCGACGAGCAGCAGGTCCGCGGCGTCGGGCCAGCGGGACACGTCGACGACGAAGCCGTCGCGGACGCCCTCGCGGACCTGCTCGGTCACGTGGTGGTGGCCGCGGACCAGCAGGACGTGGTCCTCGCCCAGCTCACGGCGGGCCTGCTCCAGGTCGATCCGCAGGTCGAGCTTGTAGCCGCCCGACCAGCCCTCGCAGTTCTCACGCCACGTCGGCATGTAGAGGACGACCTTCTTGCCCTCGGGCAGGCCGAGCCGCCGCCGGACCTCCGCGATCCGCTCGGCGTCGGGCCGTACGAGCGCGTCCGTACGCGGGCTGCCGGCCTCGATGACCTCGCCGTCGTAGCCGAGGGCGCGCTTGAGGATCGGCGTGGCGTAGGAGCTCGGGGAGGCCAGCAGGGACCACTGGGCACTGTCGTGCTCCAGCCCCTCCAGGATCTCCGGGCTCGTGTAGTAGTCGTGCACGAAGTCGTGCCCGATCTGCTTGATCGGCGTGCCGTGCCAGGTCTGTACGACGACCTGGCCGGCGCGGCGCTGGAAGAGCTGCGGCACGTTGTCGTTGGTCACGTAGTAGCGGGCGCGGGCCAGCACCTCCCACGACTCCACGCTGCCGTACTGCACGGCGCGGGCGGTCGCCGGAACCTCGGCGCGGCCGTCGCGGACCAGCCAGATGTGCTCCAGCTTCTCGCCGCGGCGCAGCAGTTCCTCGTGGATGGCGCGCGGCGAGTCGCCGGCGCCGTTCCCCTGGAAGGTGTCGTAGACGACCATGTCCTTGACCGGCAGGGCGCGCTGCGCCGGGTAGGTCTCGAAACGGGCGACGCGCTGGGCGAAGTGGGAGCGGTCGTGCGGGCTCAGCAGCGGGTCGGCGACGAGCACCATGCGGTCGTGGAAGCGGGTCTCGACCCGCATCCGGCGGCCCTGCGTGCTGAAGGGGTGCGGGCCGGCGAAGAGCAGGCCCGGGCCCATCTGCACGGGAGCGCCGCGGTCGACGCCGAGCAGGCCCGCGGTGGTTCCGGCCTGGGCGACCGGGCGCAGCGTGGGCCACCAGCGGCCCTCGGGGAGCGTGGTCCGGCCGGCGTACGCCTCGGGGAGCACGGGCTGGAAGGTGGTCGAGAAGGCGTCCCCGTCACGGGTGACCGGGTAGCTGAACTCGACGCCGTGGGCGTTGTGCAGGACGAGCTCGTACGGCTCGTCGGTGGGCGCCACGAAGCGGCCCCGCAGGGTCACGGTGCCGTCCTCGGCCTCGACCTCGTCCACCAGCGGCGGGGAGGGCTGCACCGAGAGGGTCAGGTGTCCGGTGTTGCCGCGCTTGGCGAAGAGCGAGCGGCCGGTGTGCTCGCCGGGCAGGGGCAGGACCAGGCCGTTGAAGCCGCCGCGCTCGTCGTGGACCATGCGGTGCTCGGTGCCGTCGGCGCCGATCACGGAGAGGCTCCAGGGCTCGGGGGCCCACTCGCCGGGCTCGACCTCGGCGTCCGGTACGGCGGCCAGCTCGGCCAGCGCGACGCGCGCGGTGAAGGGGACGCGGCCGGAGCGGGCCGCGACGGTCTCCAGCGGGAAGCTGAGGACGGCGCCGGTGGTGACGTGGACGGCACGCAGCGCGGACGCAGCACCGACCTCGGCGGAGAGCTCGCCGCTGATCTCGACGGCGTCGTCACCGGCGGGGTGGACGTCCAGGGCGCGGGCGCGGACGACCTCGACCTGGATGGTGAGGGAACCGGAGACGGCCGGGACGATCCGGACGTCGGGGGCAACCCACTGCGGGGGCGGGTTCTGGCCGGTGTCGTGCTCGCCGCCGCGCAGGCGGGCGCGGTGCAGACCGCCGGCCCCGGTGACGGCGATGGAGGTGGTCCATATTCCGTCGCGCCACTTGCCGCCCGACTGGAAGATCGAGGGGTCGACGACGGCGGTGAAGCCGGCCCAGTCGGCGTGCCGCAGGGCGAGGTGCGGGGACTTCACGGTGGCCATCGGCGAGGCGACGGTACGGGCGCCGACCACGGAGCGGCGGCGCTTGCCGCCCTCGCGGAACACCAGCATCTTGCGCGAGCCGAGGCGGCTCTCCGCGCCGAGGTGGCCGGGGAGGGCGTAGCCGCGCAGCAGCAGCTTGCCGTCGGCCCAGGCCGCCTGCTCCAGGCGGCTGACGACGCGGCGCTCGCGCGGGCCGAGGGTGAGGACCTTGGTGGGGACCGGCGGGCGGCCCTGCAGGAAGGGGTAGTCCGCCTGCGGGCGGGCGAGGCCCTTGACCGGCACGCTGTAGTGGTAGTCGCGCTGGTGGTGCAGGAGGGCGATGAAGTCCTCGACGCGGCCTTCGCCGGCCAGGTACGCCTTGAGCCGGTCGGCGACGGTCAGGTCGGGCCAGGGGCCGGTGCCGATCTCGCGGACCAGGCCGCCGACCTCCTTGACGAAGGCGGCGCGGAAGTCGGCGCCGCCCTCGGCTACGTACTTGTAGATGAGCGGGAGTTCCTCGCTCAGCACGTTGTAGTCGTAGTCGCGCAGGTAGCGGACGTACTTGGCGCCCTGCTTGGCCTTGAGGGACTCGCGGACGAGGCGGACGGACTTCACGCGGTCGATCAGGGAGATCGGGTCGGTGGAGCGCTGGGTGATGGAGCGCTCGCCGGTCTCGCGGACGCGCCAGTGGTAGACGCAGTCGCTGATGATGTCGACGCTGGACGCGAAGTAGTGCGCGGGGATGCTGACCGGTGCGTCCTCGTAGAGGATGCCCTCGGGGTACTGGAAGCCGTGCTCGTCCCAGAAGGTGCGCCGGTAGACCTTGTTCCACGCGGTGCGGTCGGTGACCAGCGCCGGGAACTTGGAGATGTGGGTCTTCAGCTGGGTCTTGGCGAAGGCGGCCCGGTGGCCCCACGACTGGTTCATGCCGACCGAGCGGAAGCGCTTGACGTTGCCGCCGGCGAAGTCGGAGCCCGTCTCGTCGAGGGCGTCGATCATGCGCTGGTAGGCGTAGTCCGGCATGGTGTCGTCGCTGTCGACGAAGGCCAGGTACTCACTGTCCGGGTGGATGTGGCGGGCACCGGCGTTGCGTGCGGCGCCGAGTCCGGCGTTCTCCTGCATCACGACGCGGAAGCGCTTGTCCCGGGCGGCGAAGGCCTTGGCTATGACGGCGCTGGTGTCCGTGGACCCGTCGTCCACGAGGATGGCCTCGAAGTCGCCGAAGGTCTGAGCGGCGATGGATTCCAGGCACTCGTCGAGGTAGAGCTCGACGTTGTAGACGGGGACGACGATGCTCAGGCGCGGGGGCATGGGTGGCGGATTCTCCAGCGTTTTGTGCTTTATCGATGATCAGCTGCTCACAGCATCCTACTAGGTAGCAGAATCATGAACTCCTCCCTTATCGGGCATACCACGGCTGATCGCCGAGGCGGACGGCAAAGATTTAAGCCGCCCGCCACCTCGACGTCGAGGTTCCGGGTCAGACCTCCAGTTCGGCCTCGATCGACTTGAGCTGGTGGCGGGCCATCGCGAGGTTGGCCCGGCCCTTGTCGAGGGCGAGGTAGAGGAAGAAGCCCGAGGTGCCCCGGCCCTTCAGCAGACGGATCAGGTGGTACTGGCTGCCCAGGGTGATGAGGATGTCCTCGATCTCGTCCTTGAGGCCCAGCATCTCCATCGTGCGGACCTTGGCGCGGACCACGTCCGTGTTGCCGGCGGCAGCGACCGTGAGGTCGAGGTCCTTTCCGCCGCCGACGGTCCCGAGGGCCATGCCGCTGCCGTAGTCGACGAGGGCGGCGCCGAGCGCGCCTTCGATGGTGGTGGTGGCTGCCTTGAGTGTGGTTTCGACGGTTGCCATGAGGGGTTCCTCTTTCTTCTTTCGTGGTGTCGTGTGCTGTGGCGGTACGTGGTTCGGGGTCGCTCCGGTGGCGCCGTACGGCGTCAGGCGGGCGGAGCGGGCGGCAGCGGGGGAAGGGGCGGAACGCCGGAGCCGCGCCGCCCGAGGATGTGGTCGATCAGTTCGGCTATCCGGAGGCTGGAGCGCCGGGCCTCCAGGTGGAGGCGCCCGACGTTGACGCGGGGCTCCGCGGTCAGGGTGAGGACGGCCGCCGTGCCCGCCGCGTAGGTGGCCACGTATCCGTCCTCGCCCCGCACCAGCAGCTCGCGGAACGCGCCCTGCCCGGTGCTGTCGCTCAGCCGCTGGGCCACCCCGAGCGCGGCCGCGGTCAGGGCCGCGACGGCTTCGGCCTCGGCGGCGGCGCTGTCCTGGGCGAGGACGAATCCGTCGGCGCTCGCGGCGAGCGCACCGGTGAGCTGGGGTACCCGGGCCCGCAGCCTGCGGAGCTCGGCGAGTATCTCGGCCTCCGCCTCGGGGGGCACCGTACTCATGTCGGGCTTTCTCCTTTCGGGCTGCCTCCGCTCGGAGCGGTCGGCGCGCAGGGCCGGTCGCAGCGGGAGCCTCACAGGCTTGCCTCCAGTGCGTCGCGTAAGCGGCGGAGCAGCGCCACGTCCGGGGATTGGGCCTGGGTCATCCAGTCGGGCAGGGGTGCCACGTCGGGGGGCGGAGCCGGGGTGTGCGGGGTCTCGACCAGTCCGGCCGCCGCGAGGCGCCGTACGTCGAGGAGCGTGTGGAAGGCGGGCCGACCCAGCACCCACGCGAGGTCCGCCGGGGTGCGCACGCCGTCGGCCTCGCGCAGCAGGATCCGCTGCCGGACGCTGACCGTCTGGCCGGGCGAGGCCGCTCGGGGCACCACGGGGGCGGTGTCCAGCAGGGGGTACGGCCAGACCGCGTCGAGCAGTTCACGGCGGCGGCGCGTCTCCCGTTCGACGGCGGCGGCCGGGACGGAGCGGACCGAGCCGATCCAGTGGGTGGCCCCGCGGCGGAACCGGGAGGGCCCGCTGCCCGGGGACAGTGCGAAGAACGCGGCGTCGAAGATGGCGGCGAGGTGGCAGATCTCCAGCTCCCCGCCGGCGAGCCCGCCGCTGTCGACGAGGAAGCGGGCGACCTGGCGGCGGGCGCCGGCCCGGTCCACCGCCTCGCGCCAGCGCTCGGGGGCGAGGCCGCCGCCGGTGGTGAGCAGGACGTCGAGGCCCGGGGTGGCCGGGCTCTCGGCGTGGACTATTCTGCCGTCCTCCAGGAAGAGGGTGCCGCGGTCGCGGAGCAGGGCGCCGGTGGCGCGCTCCGCGGCGAGCCGGGTGAGCAGGGGGGAGACGGCGGCGAAGGCGTTCGCCGCCGTGGCCGGGGTGGTCATCTGAGCACCAGCCCTTCGGCCAGGGCCCTGAGTCTGTGGCGGGCGAGGGCGAGGTTGCCGTCGGCTCGATCGAGCCACAGGTGCAGGAAGACGCTGCTGTCGAAGCTCGTGTCGACGAAGCGCAGGACGTGGTAGCCGGTGCGGGTGGTGACGATCAGGTCCTCGACGGGCGGTCCGGCCGTGTCGTCGCCCGCCGCCGGCGAGGCGAAGGACTCGTACTCGGCGGCCGCCCGGGCCAGCTCGGCGGTCTCGGCGGCCGTGGTCTCATGGTCTCCCACGGGAGACTCCCCGGCGGTGCCGAGGGCCAGTCCGCTGCTCCAGTCGACCAGCGCGGCCCCCCGCGCACCAGGCAGGGCCATGGCTTCGAGCAGGCATTCGTCGATCCCGGGCACGCGGGCTCCCCTCCCGGCCGGATGTGCTGTTTGCACGGTCGTACGGCGCGACAGGAGGGAACTTACTCAACTTCCACAGTGCGAAAGGGCGTTCTGGCATTTTCCGCTGGAACATGCCATGAAGGGCGTGAGAGCTTGGCCGGAACGCGTCGATATTTGATCACGAAGCGAGCGGAAGATCGTCCGCAAGACGGAACGAGCCGCCCTCGCGCTGCACGTACCCCTCGTGGCTGAGGGTGCGCAGCAAGTGGTAGACGGTGGGCAACGGGATCCCGGTGACACGGGCGAGCCGCTTGGCCGTGGCGCCGCCCTCGGCGTACATCGCTTCCACGAGGCGCAGCGCGCGCTGCACGGAACCGATCAGGGTGGGTGCGCTGTCCTTCTGGCTGTGGTCGGTACCCATGGTGAGTCCCCCTGCTCGGTGCGAGGCCTGGCAAACCCATCAAAGTCGCTCACCGGCCGCAAAACCAGCGGACTCGCGTAAACCTGAGCATAAGATCACCGGATACCTGTCGGCCGGTTCCGCTAGCGCGTGCAGGTCACGTACGCCGGGAGCGGGGTGTGCTCGATCAGGTGGCGCGGCAGCGACAGCCCGAAGCGGTGTTCCAGGACGGCGAGGGTGTGGCGGTCGCGGTCCTCGAACGGCTCCTCGTCGGGGCGTGCGCACGCGCCGTCCGGTGTGAGTATCTTGGCCGCGATCAGCTCCGGAAGCAGGAAGTCCGGCTGGTGGCCGCCGCGCCAGCATTCCTCGCCGAGGCCGAAGCAGCACACCAGCTCGCCGCTGCGCGCGTACGCGAACTGCTTGGGCGGGTGATCGGGCTGGGGGTCGAGGTGGACGGCCTCGACGCCGCCCCGGGAGACCTCGGCGAGCCGTTCCGCGCCGGCCGGCAGGCCGTGTTCCACGGCGAAGGACCAGTCGCCCCACCGGCCGACCCGGGCCACGCCGTCCCCGTCGACCGTCTCCGTGACCATGCTCCAGGCGGCCGGCGCGCCCAGCGGCCCGGGCCGGACCCCCGGCACCGCGCCGAGCCGCGCGGCGAGTTCGTCGGGGCCGATGCCCCGGGCGAAGGTCAGGCCGACGAACCATCCGTCCCAGTCGGCCAGCCACTGGATTCCGCCGGCCGCGCCGGCTCCGCCCTCGGCCATGTGCGCCATCCCTGCACTCCCCACGGTCTCCCCCGCGATGCCGGTGCTCCCTCACCGGCACGATAGTCAGTCCGCGGACCGCTGCGGGAGGAGGCGCTCGACCATCGTCTCGATGAGCCCCTCCACCGGGTGGGCCTCCAGCATCGCCGGCGCGGTCAGGTCGTCCACGATCAGGCCCAGCATCGCGAGGTAGAGCAGGACCACGCCCTGCCGGTCCCCGGGCAGGCCCGCCTCCATGTGCCAGGCGATGTTCGCCTCCAGCTCCTCACCCTGGAAACCGGCCAGCTCCGCCTGGAGTTCGGGCCGCCGGGTCCCCTCCAGCCGCAGCTCCAGCATCGCGATGTGCACGCTGCGCTCGCGCCGCATCCGCTCCAGGAGCCGGGTCAGCAGCACCTTGGTGTCCAGCGGGCCGGCCAGGTCCGCCGGCTCCGGCGTCAGCCGCTCCCGGGTGCGGTGCAGGATCTGCACGAGCAGCTGGGCCCGGTTGGCGAAGTAGTTCGAGGCGGTGCCCGTGGGCACGCCCGCCTCGGCGTCCACCGCGCGCAGCGTCAGGCCGCGCGAGCCCTCGCGCGCCAGGACTTCGATGGCGGCGTCGAGCAGCGCGGCGCGGCGCTGCGGATTCTGGCGCATGGGCGGTCCCTGGAGGGTGGGTGCGGCACGTCGCGTGAGGCACATCGAGTGATCACTGCAAGTGCAGTGCTTCGCTCACGGTAGCGGATGCGCCCGCCACGGGCCCTCCCCACCGTCCCCTCCCCCGTGTCAGGCTGCCCGTCATGGAGCGGATCATCGAGGAGATACGCGAGGACCTGTCCCGCCGGATCGCCGTCGCGGCGGACCGGCTCGCCGACCGGACGCTGACGGAGGACCCCGCCTACGCCGCCCTGCTCGGCCGGGCGGAACTGCGCGAGCGGATCCACCACCACCTGCGCCAGGCCGTCGAGGGCCTGGTCCGCAGCTCGCGGGGGCTGCCGGTCGAGCTCGCCGACGCCCGGGCCACGGGCGTCCTGCGGGCCGAGCAGGGGCTGCCGCTCGCCTCCCTGCTGCGCATCCACCGCCGCGGCGGCCGGGTGCTCTGGCAGACCCTCACCGAGGCCGTGGCCGCACACGACCGGGCGGCGCTGCCCCGGCTGCTGCCGGGCGCGACCGCGTTGTGGGACGTACTGGACCAGATGACGGACGCCCTCACCGATGCGTACCGCCGTACCGAGGCCGTGCGCGCCGACCGTGACCGGGAGCGCCGGGCGGCCCTGCTGGACGTCCTGCTGGACGGGGCGTCCGACACCGGCGGACCGACGGCCGCGGAGGCCGCGGCCCGGCTGGGCCTACCGGAGCGGGGCCGGTTCGCGGTGGTCGTGCTGGGGTCCGGCGGCGAGGGTCCGTCCGCCGCCCCGGCCGCGAACCCGGCTGCCGGACAGACCCACGCCGCCGCTCCGCGCGTGCTGTGGCGGGTCCGCGGCGACGGGGAGATCGGCCTGGTGGAACTGGGCCACCATCCGCTGGAGTCCGTACGGGAGCTGCTCGCGCCGCTCGGCCTGCGCGCGGGGGTCAGCCCGGTCGTCGGCGCGGCGGCCGAACTGGCCGGGGCGCACCGGCTGGCGGCCCTGGCCCTGCGCACGGCTCCGGAGTCCGGCGGTCCGCGCACGGCGCTGCTGGACGAGCGGCTGCCGGCGGCGTTGGTGGCCGCCGAGGCCGAACTCGCCGGCCGGCTGCGGCAGGTGGTGCTGGGTCCGGTGCTCGCGCTGCCCGTCGAGGACCGGCGCACCCTGCTGACCACCCTCGGCACCTGGCTCGCCTGCCAGGGCTCGACCACGTACGCCGCGCAGCGCCTGTACTGCCACCGCAACACCGTCTCCAACCGGCTGCGCCGCCTGGAGCAGCTCACCGGCCGTTCCCTCACCGACCCGCGGCACGTGGTGGAACTGGCGCTGGCGCACGCGGCGGTGGTCCAGCACGCCGCGGCCCTGCACGCCGCCGCGGGCCGGCCCGCCCCGGCCCGGCAGGCCGCCGGGGAAGCGTCTACCCCTCCTGCCGCGCGGGCTGCGCGGGTTTCGCCGACTCCAGCAGGTACGGCACGTCGATCACCGCGACGCCCGGCGTGAACAGCAGCCGCGCCTTCAGCCGCAGGGCGTTCTGGTTGTGCAGCGGCTGTTCCCACCAGTGGCCCACGACGTACTCCGGGATCACCACCGACAGCACGTGCGTGGCGGAGTCCGCGGCCAGTTCCTGGACGTGGGCCATGATCGGGCCCACCACCTCACGGTAGGGCGAGTGCAGGATCTTCAGGGGAAGGCCCGGATCGTGCGCCGCCCAGGTCTCCCGCAGCCGGGCCGCCTCCCCCTCGTCGGCGGCGACGGTGACCGCCGTCAGGGTGTCGGGGCGCAGCCCCTGCGCGTAGCCGATGGCCTTGAGCGTCGGGGCCTGCACGGCGGCGACCAGGACCAGGACGTGGTGGCGGGCCGGCTTGCGCGGTCTGGCGTCGGGGGCCACGGTGACCTGCCGGGCGACCTGGTCGTAGTGGCGGCGTACGCCCTTCATGCCGAGGAAGAGCAGCGGCATGGCGATGACGACCAGCCATGCCCCGTGCGTGAACTTGGTGAGCAGGACGATGACCAGGACCAGGGCCGTCAGGCAGGCGCCGACCGCGTTGATGGCGCGCCTGCGGTGGATGTGGACGCGCTCCTCGCGCGGGGTGGCGGGCGAGTCGAGTTCCTTGCGCCAGTGCCGGACCATGCCCGCCTGGGAGAGGGTGAAGGAGACGAAGACGCCGATGATGTAGAGCTGGATGAGGCGGGTCAGCTGGGCGTCGAAGGCGACGATGAGGGCGATCGCGGCGAGCGCGAGGAGGACGACGCCGTTGGAGTAGACGAGCCGGTCGCCGCGGTTGGAGAGCTGGCGGGGCGCGTACCGGTCCCTGGCCAGGATCGAGGCGAGCATCGGGAATCCGTTGAAGGCGGTGTTCGCCGCGAGGATCAGCACGCCGGCGGTGACGGCCTGGAGCAGGTAGAAGAGGAAGTGCCAGCTGCCGAAGGTGGCGCGGCCGATCTGGGCGAGGGCGGTGGAGGTCGCGGTGCCGGGCGGCAGGCCCAGTTCGGTGGGGTCGGCCGCGACGTGCACCTGGTACGACATGGCCAGGGCCGTGATGCCCATGAACATCGTGACCGAGAGCGCGCCCATCGCGGCGAGCGTGGTCGCCGCGTTCCTGGCCTTGGGCTTGCGGAAGGCCGGGACGCCGTTGCTGATCGCCTCGACGCCGGTGAGGGCGGTGCAGCCGGAGGCGAAGGCGCGCATCGCGAGGAAGACCAGGGCGATTCCGGTGTAGGTGCCTTCCGCGATGATGGGCAGGTGGGCGGATTCGGCGCGGATGGTCTCGCCGGTCCCGAGGCGTACGGCGGCGACGGCGAACATCAGGTAGATGACGAGGACGAAGCCGTAGGTGGGGATGGCGAAGACGCGGCCCGACTCCCGTACGCCGCGCAGGTTCATCACGGTGAGCAGCACCACGAAGGCGACCGACAGGGCCACTTCGTGGTCGTTCAGCGAGGGGATGGCGGAGGTGATGGCGGAGACACCGGAGACGACGGAGACCGCGACGGTCATCACGTAGTCGACGAGCAGGGCGCTGGCGGCGGTGAGCGCGGCGCTCTGCCCGAGGTTCTCCGCACTGACGACGTACGCGCCGCCCCCGCCGGGGTACGCGTGGCAGGTCTGCCGGTAGGAGGCGACGACCACCACGAGCAGGAAGACGATGGCGGCGGCCGCGTACCAGGTGAGGTGGAGCAGTGCGACGCCGCCGAGGGCCAGGATCAGCAGGATCTCCTCGGTTGCGTACGCCACCGAGGAGAGCGGGTCGCTGCAGAAGATCGGCAGGGCGAGCCGTTTGGGCAGCAGGGTCTCGCCCAGGCGCGCGGTGTCGAGGGGTTCACCGACGAGCATGCGTTTCGCATTGATTCGCCTCATTGGGGCATGATCGTCGATTCTTTTCGCCGATCATCCCTTTTGCGGCTTGTGTCACCCCGCGAGCTCCTCCGCCCGGTGAGCCAGCCAGAGGTCGTACCGGGCGCTCGGGGACTGCAGCAGGGAGCGCTCCAGCAGCACCTCGATGCGGGTCAGCCGCTTGCGGGCGCCCGGGACGGAGACGCCCAGCGCCGCTGCCGCCGGACCGAGTTGCGCGTCGTGCGCCAGCCAGGCGCGGACCGTGGCGCGCGCGCCCGAAGGGGCGTCCGGTCCGCTCAGCGCGCTCAGCTGGGTACGGGCCCAGGCGCTCACGTGCGGATCGCGCAGCACCGCGTCGAGACCGGGGGCGGCCGCCGCATCCGCGTCGTTCCCCGGCCGCGCGCCCGGGGTGAGCCGCAGCGCCAGCGAGAGCGACGCCTGGTCCCCCAGGCGCGCGAGGTCCAGCCCGAGCAGCTCCTCGACCAGCCGGAGCCTCGCGGCAAGGGTGTTGCGGTGGATCTTCAGCAGCCGTGTGGCGTGCGAGGAGAAGTTCAGCCAGGCGTGGGCGGTGGCGCGCAGTTCCTGTCCGCCGGGGTCCTGGGGGCGCCGCGGCTGGTACGCGTGCAGGGGCGCGAGCAGGGCCTCGGCCCAGCCGGCTCCGGCCCCGTGGGCGGCGAGGGCCAGCTCGGGGCCGGGCCCGAAGCGGGCGTGCCGCTCCTCCCGCTCCCGGGCGACGGCCAGGGCGTGGAAGGCCTGGGTGTAGGCGGCCGGGGCCTCGCGCAGGCACAGCTCCCCGCTGGCCCCGACCGTGCAGCCGGGGGCCACCGCGACCAGCGCGTCCGCGAGGGGGTCGTGGCCCGCCGCCGCCGGGCCGGCTGGGACGAGCACGATGAGGTGGCGTACGTAGACCGGGCAGCGCACGATCCAGGCCCGGCCGTCCGTCAGCTCCTCGCACAGCCGGGCCACTTCGGCGCGCTGACCGGTGCGGCATTCGACGACGTACATCCGCATCGGCTCGGGCAGCGAGGGCCCCAGCGCCTCGGCGATCTGGTGGGCGGTGGAGAGCCGGCCGTTCATCAGCAGGTGCAGCACCGCCTCGCGGGCCCGCGACTCGGCGAGCGCGGCCCGCTCCTCCCGCCGGCCGGCCTCCTCGGCCCGCAGGACGAGGGCCAGCAGGACGGCGGCGTCCGCGAGCAGGGTGGCGGCGTCGGGGTGGTGCGGCTGCTCCAGTACGGCGGCCAGCGCGCGCCCGCCGTTCAGCGCGAACAGCAGCGTGGCGGAGCCGGGGGCGTGCAGGACGGCCGACCGTACCCCGCGGGCGGTCAGTTCGGCGGCGCCCCGCACGGCGGACTCCGGCCCCCCGCCCCGTTCGGCGTCCACCACCCCGGTCCATCCGCCGAGGCGTGCGGAGAGCCACTCCAGCAGGGCGGCCGACCCCCCGGAGTGGGCGAGCCTGTGCAGCTTGAGGACGTCGTCGGACCGGGACACCGGCGCATTCAACCATCCGCCGCTCACTGTGCGCTGTGATACCCGTCTCGGCCGGTCACTGTGCACGGCGAACCCTGCCAACGGCCGCCGGACCGCCTAGGTTTGGCCAGGAGCGGCCGGATCCCGGCATTCACGGGGGAACACCGGGGTCCGCCGCCGCTCACATCTTTGCGGCCGCGCTGCGGATGGCCTCGCGGATGCGGAAGTACGTACCGCAGCGGCAGATGTTGGCGATGGCGTCGATGTCCTCGTCCGTGGGCTCGCTGGTGCGCTGGAGCAGGGCGACGGCGGCCATGATCTGGCCGGGCTGGCAGAAACCGCACTGGGCGACGTCCTGTTCGAGCCAGGCCTCCTGGACCGGGTGCAGGTCGTCCCCGTTCGCCAGCCCCTCGATGGTGGTCACCGACCTGCCCGCGCACGCGGAGACGGGCACCACGCACGGGCGGACGTCGGCGCCGTCGAGGTGGCTGGTGCATGCCTTGCAGACGTCCACCCCACAGCCGTACTTGGGCCCGCGGACGCCCAGCATGTCGCGGAGCACCCACAGCAGGGGCAGGTCGTCGGGCGCGTCCACGGTGACGCTCTGCCCGTTGACGGTGAAGGTGTGCGAGGGCACGGCGTACTCCTGGATCGGACCGGCGAGGGGGGTGTGAGGGCTGGGGGTGTGAGGGCTAGCGGGGGTAAGGGGTGAAGTCGACGTCGAAGTCGAGGGGGAAGCTGCGCGGCTTGGAACCCGTGGCCCGGGCCCAGGCGTTGGCGATCGCCCCGACCGCCGCGGGCACGCCCAGCTCGCCCGCGCCGCCCGGCTCCTCTCCGGTGGCCGGCAGCACGAAGACCCGTACGTCACGCGGGGTGTCCCGCTGCTGCGCCCAGTGGAACTGGCTGTAACTGCCCTCCAGCGGCAGCCCCTTGTCCAGGTGCAGCCCGGCGCGCAGGGTGGTGGAGATGGCGTCGGTGAGACCGCCGATCATCTGCGCCTCCAGCCCGCGCGGGTTGACCGGCAGGCCCACGTCCACGGCGATGACCGCCTTGGTGACGCGGACGTGCTCCGGGTCCCGGGTGTCGATCTCGACGAGGCACGCGGTGCGGGACTTGTACTCCTCGTGGAAGGCGATGCCCTGCGCGCAGCCCGCCTCCATGGACCGGCCCCACTCCCCTTCCGTGGCCACCTTGTCGAGTACGGCGCGCTGGGCGTCGGTCTTCAGGAAGGTGCGGCGGAAGCGGTACGGGTCCCGGCCCGTGCGCGCGGCGAGTTCGTCGACCACGATCTCCTCGGCTCCGCGCGTGTTGGCGGAGTACACCGAGCGCCAGGATCCGGTGGGGATGCCGGTGGGCACCTCGGTGAGCGCCTGGGTGGTGAGCCCGAAGTGGTACGGGGACTTCACCGTGGTCAGGAACAGGGTCTGGGCGAGGGTGGCGTTGCCGATCCCCAGCGGCAGGCTCGCCGCGGTGGCGGTGATGATCTCGCCGAGCCCGTGCCGGAAGTCGGTCTCGGCGGCGGCGACCCGGTGCTCGAAGCTGAGGACCTCGCCCAGCAGGTGGGTGGCGCGGATCTTGTGGTGGGTCGCGGGACGCATCCGGCCGTGCCGGGTGTCGTCGACGCGGGTCCACATCAGCCTGACCGGGCGGCGGCAGGCCTTGGAGATGCGGGCGGCCTCCAGCGCGGCGTCGAAGAAGAGCCGCCGGCCGAAGGAGCCGCCGGCCTGGACCACGTGCACCTGCACCTTGGACAGGGGCAGGCCGAGGTCGGCGGCGATGGTCTCGCGGGCCACGATCGGGGACTTGAGCCCGGACCAGATCTCGGCGCGGTCGTCCCGGACGTCGGCGATGGCGGAGTTGGTCTCCATCGGGGCGTGGCTGACGAAGGCGAAGTCGAACTCGGCGTCCACGTAAGGGGTCAGCAGCGGCGGCACGAGCAGCGGCGGGGTGGCGGCGCGCAGCTTGGCGCGGACCTGTGCGTCGGACAGCTGGTCGGCGGGGCCGGGTCCCCAGGTGACCTGGAGGGCGGACTTGGCGGTGATGGCCTGCCCGAAGGTCTCCGCGACGACGGCTACCCCGGTCGGGACGGTCACCACGTGCAGGACGCCGGGCATGGCCCGGACGGCGGCGAGGTTGGTGACGGCGCGGACGGTGCCGCCGAGGGTGGGCGGGCGGCGCACCACGCAGGGCTTGGCGCCGGGCACGTCGAGGTCGAGGGTGTACTGCTGGGCGCCGGTGACCATGGCGCGGGCGTCGACCCGGCTGGTGGGCCTGCCCACGAGCGTGTGCTTCGCCGCCTTCTTGGGGGTGGCGCCCAGCACGATCAGGCCGGGGTCGGCGGCGGCCGTGGCGAGGGAGCCGTAGCCGGCGGTGCGGCCGTCGGGGGCGCGGACGGCGCCGTTCGCGGTGGTCAGTGACGCCGCGGAGAGGCCCCAGCTGCGGGCGGCGGCCGCGACGAGGCGGGCCCGGGCGGTGGCCGCGCACTGGCGGACCGGCCCGTAGAGGGAGCGGATCGAGTTGGAGGATCCGGTGAGCTGGTTGAAGAGCAGCTCGGGCCGCGCGTCGTCCAGTTCCACGCGTACGTCGGCGAGGGGCGCGTCGAGTTCCTCCGCGACCAGCATGGCCACCGCGGTGGTGAGGCCCTGGCCGACCTCCTCGCGGGGCAGCCGGAAGCGGATGGTGCCGTCCGCCTCCACGGCGAGCGCCAGCAGGGCGGAGGTGGGCGCCCCGGCCAGGATGAACAGGTCGCCGAGGTCGATCACGTCGGCGATGGCGGGCAGGGAGGGCACCACGGCGTGGGCGGGCTGCGGGGCGAGCGCGTCGGCGCCGGCGCGGGTGACGAGGGCGAGGGTCGGCGCGGCCACGAGGTAGGTGAGGAAGGAGCGGCGGCTCTGCCCGGCGGGGCGGCCCTGCCCGGCGGTGGCGTCCCGAAGCCCGGCGCCGTCGCGGACCGCAGCCTCGTCCTGGACTGTCGGAACCGTGTCGTGGTCCCGCCCGGCGGGATGGCTGTGCCGGCTCATGTTCGTTGTGTCCCCACGCTGCGCGGGCCCGCCCGCACGGACCTCCCCCGGTTCATTACCGGCACGTAGGGTAGCGACCGGGTGATGTGGTGGGAAGCCCTGGCTCCGCATCGACTCGCGGCAGGGGGTCCTCCGTTCGGGGGTATCGCGGCGGACCGCGTTGATCCGGGCCCGGTACGAGTGCCCTCGCGGGCCGTCCTCGTACACCTCGGCCGTACGATCGAGCGGCGGCGGGCGGAGGGAAGGTTTCCGGCCGCCGGTGCCACCGTGTTCCGGCTCCGACCGGCTGGTGCCGGTCCCGCCCCGCCAAAGGCAGTTGACCGGATTCGTTCGCACACCGAATGCACTCCGGAAGGCCTACGGCATATGCCAGAAGCAAGAACATAGCGGATGTTGCCAAACGCCTTACACCCCGTCGCGCCCTGTGCAACAGTCGTTACCGGTCCTTCCTTCAGACTTGGCCGTGCCGCGCCTGTATCGGAGTTCTCATGCCGTCCCACCTGTTCGCGGACCGTTCCGCGCAGCCGCCAGAGCCGGGGTCGGTGGACGCGCTGATCTCCCAGACCCGGCGGCTGCGGGGAGAAGTGGACGCGGTCCGCCGCGACACCGTCGTGGACGACGACGACGCCCAGGGCCGCTGGCAGCGCGCACTGTGCGATCTCGCCGTCCACCACCTCGACGACCTCGGCGAACACCTCGGCCAGCTCAAAGAGGGCCTGCCGCCGGTGCCCGAGACCGTCGAGCTCCCGCAGGCGGCCCCCGAGGCCGGGCCCGAGGCCCACACCCGCGTCGGCAGCGCCGAATGGAACCTGCTGACGGACGAAGTCAGCTGGTCCGACGAGCTGTTCCAGATCTTCGGGCGCTCGCCGGAAGCGGGCGCGCTCCCCCTCGACGAACTGGGCTCCACCCTGTTCTCCGAGGACCAGCCGCTGCTCACCGCGTGGGTCACCGCCTGCCTGGTGGACGGCAAACCGATCGACGGCGAGTTCCGCATCGTCCGGGCCGACGGCCGCGTCCGGACGCTGCACATGAGGGGCGAGCCGGTACTCGACTCCGACGGCTGTACGGCCTCGATGTGGGCCGTGCTGCGCGACGTGAGCGAACTGCGCCGGAGCCAGCGTGCGGTGCGCGAGTCCCGTGACTCGCTGCAGCGCCAGCGGGAGATCGCGCAGACCGAGCACCGGCTGGCGGTCGAGCTGCAGGAAGCCGTGCTCCCCCCGTGGCGCGGCTCCCTGCGGTTCCCGCACGGCAACGCGGGCACGCTGGACGTGGCCGCCCACTATCTGCCGTCCGCGACCAGCGCGCTGATCGGCGGCGACTGGTACGACGCGCTCGAACTCCCCGACGGAAGCTCGATGCTGACGGTCGGTGACCTGACCGGGCACGGGGTGACCGCCACCTCCGGCATGGCGATGATGCTGGGCGCCCTGCGCGGGATGGCCATGGCGGGGATCGAGCCGGGCCCGCTGATGGGCTGGCTCAACCAGCTCCTGGAGACCTCCGTGCAGCCGGCGCTCGGCTCGGCCGTGTGCTGCCGCTACGATCCCGCGCGCCGGGTGCTGTCCTGGGCGCAGGCGGGTCACCCGGCCCCGCTGCTGTTCCGCCGCGGGTCGGGCCAGGGCCTCGTACCGCCGGAGGGCGTCCTGCTGGGCGCGACGTCCGGAGCCTCGTACGGGCAGGCCGAGGAACGGCTCGAAGTGGGCGACCTCCTGGTACTGCACACGGACGGACTGACCCCGCGCAGCATCGAGTTCAGCCGGGCCGACGGGACCGAGCGGCTCCTCGCGCTCGCACCGCGGTTCGCGGCGGCGCGGTCGGCGCAGGACTGCGTGCGCATCGTGATCGAGGAATTCGGCGAGAGCGAGCGGGAGGACGACGCCTGCGTGCTCGTGGCCCGGGTGGGCGGGTAGCGGACTTCCCCCCGCGAACCGGCCTCACGGTTTCAGGGCCGCGCCGGAAGGCGCGGCCTTTCTCGTCTCCGTACATGGTGTGCTGCGGGGGCCTGCGTGGGACTACACCCCCGTGGCGCGCGGCGCCGGGCTGTCCGGGAGGGCCAGCTTGATCTCCTGGCGCAGGTCCTCGATGCGCGGGTAGCCCGAGTACTGGGCGGTGAGCCGGTACATCTCGCGCAGCCGGTCCCAAGTCCGGTGCGAGGAGGTCTCGTTCATCGAGACCAGGGCCAAGCGCGCGTACCGGTCGGCCTGTTCGGGCTCGTCGGCGATGAAGCAGGCCGAGGCCATGGAGATGTAGTCGAAGATCTGCGAGCGCTGGTAGCCCTCGCCGCGCAGCCGCAGGGCCTCCCTGGCGTGGCGCGCGGCGATCGGAGCCGCCGCGGCATCGTGGTCGGCGAGGGTGCGGTAGGCGAGGGCCTGCATGCCGTGCAGGTCGGCCTCGTCGAAGTGCTGCATCCAACTGGGCGGCGGTACATCGCCCTTGTCGGAGACGAACAGCTCCTCCGCCTCGCCCAGGGTGCGGCGCATGGCCTGGCCCTTGCCCATGGCGGCCTGCGCCCAGGCCTCGATGGTGTGCAGCATGGCGCGGGTGCGCGGCAGCGTCTGCTCGCCCGAGCCGGACTGGGCGAGCTTCATCAGGTCCAGGGCCTCGTTCGGCTTGCCGAGGTGGACCATCTGGCGCGCGGCGCGGGACAGCGCCTCGCCGGCGCGCGGCCGGTCGCCGCCCTCCCGGGCCGCGTGCGCGGCGATGACGAAGTACTTCTGCGCCGTGGGCTCCAGGCCCACGTCGTGGGACATCCAGCCCGCGAGCACCGCCAGGTTGGCCGCCACCCCCCAGAGCCGCCGCTGCAGGTGGTCGGGGTGGTGGTAGGCGAGCATCCCGCCCACCTCGTTGAGCTGGCCGACGACGGCCTTCCGCTGGAGGCCGCCCCCTCTGGAGGCGTCCCAGGCACGGAACACCTCGACGGAGCGCTCCAGTGCCTCGATCTCCTGGGAACCGATCGGGGCCGCCTCGTAGCGGTCGTATCCCGCGGGATCGGCCTGGAAGGTTTCCCCGAAGTGCCGCGCCTCCTTCGCGAGGGCGGGGTCGGTGTGCAGCCAGTCGTACATGGCGTTGCTGAGGGCGGAGCCGGCGGTGAGCACGGCGCCCGCGCCCATCAGACCGCGACGGTTGAGCATGAGGTCCATTCCCGTGAATTCGGTGAGGACCGCGGCTGTGCGTTCGGGCGCCCACGGCATCCCGTCGGGGTTCTCACGAGCCCCTTCCGGCTGCCGTCTGGAGGTGCGCCGCTGCCGTACGAACCCGAGGTCCTCGATGGTCACGACACGACCGAGCCGCTCGGTGAACAGTGCTGCCAGTACCGTGGGCACCGGTTCGCGCGGGGTCTCCCCCATGTCGATCCAGCGCCGCACCCGCGAGGTGTCGGTGGCCAGTTGGGGGTGGCCCATGGCCGCCGCCTGCCTATTGACCATCCTCGCCAGTTCGCCCTTCGACCAGCCGGCCAGGCCGAACAGGTCGTTCAAGCGGGTGTTTGGACCTTTGCTCACGTCAAGCCCCCAGGTTCTCGGCTGAGTTGACAGTAGCCCCCCGTCAGATGCCCAGCGACTATTCGCCAGGCTTCGCCAGGGCACGCCCGATGGTTCGCCACCTTGCGCCGGGTGTCAGGTAGGAATGCGCCTCCCCGCCCCGGTCACCGGCGGAACTCCCCAGGGCGAAGCAGGGGATCCGGCGGGGTGGCGTACGCAACTCGTCGGCGCACGAAGGGATCCGTATCACCATGTACGCAGCAACGTCCTCCGTGTCCGCACCGGTCCGGCCGCACCGCACGCTCCCGGCGGGCGGCGGCCCCTACCTCGAACCCGGCCGCCCGTCGGCTCCGGTGCAGGGCACCCTCCGGGCGCGGCGCATGCCGGGTACCGGGTCCCAGCCCGTCAGCGGAAGAATCGACCTTTCGGGACCGCAGGGGGCGCAACTGCGCACCGCTCTCGCCTCGGTGCAGCGGATCTGTCCGGAGTTCGCGCCGGTGCAGGTGCTGCGGCGCAGCGGACGCTCCGTCCTCCTGGTCGGGACCACCGGGCGGATGACCGCCGTCGCGAAGGTTTTACTGGACCACTCGCCGGAGTGGCGCGAGCGCTACCGGCACGAAATAGCTGCGTACCGGACGTTCGTCCGGCACCGCCCGCCGGTCCGGGTGCCGCGGCTGATCGCCGCCGACCCCGAGAACTGCACGCTGGTGGTGGAGCGGATGGCGGGACGGGTCGCGGCGCTGCAGCGGCACCCGGTGGAGCCGCCGCCGCGGGTGGACCTGCGGGCGGCCCTGGGCGCGGTGTGCCGGGTCAACCAGTGGCGGCCGCCGGCCGAGTTGTTCGGAACCCCGATGAACTACGCGCGGCGGATCGCCCGCGACTACGAGTTGGGGCTGCTGACCGACCGGGACCTCGGCGACCTGCAGAAGCTGCTGCACGGCGTGAAGCTGTCGGGCACGGCGCTGCAGTTCAACCACGGTGACGCGCTGCTGTCGAACCTGCTGCTGTCCCCGGCCGGTCCGGTGCTGCTCGACTGGGAGCACGCCGGCTGGTACCTGCCGGGCTACGACCTGGCCACGCTGTGGGCGGTGCTGGGTGACGCCCCGGCCGCCCGTGCCCAGATCAGCCGGCTCGCCCAGTCGGCCGGTCCGGCCGCGCGGGACGCCTTCCTGGTCAACCTGATGCTGGTGCTGACCCGGGAGATCCGGATGTCCGAGACGGCGGTGCAGCGCTCGATGCTGGCGACCGCCCCGACCCAGCCGCTGCCGGCGGGCTCCCTGTCCTCCGGGGAGGAACAGCGGCTGCTGCTCCGCCGCCTGCACGACGACGCCGGAATGGCGCGCAGAGCGGTCCGCGCGGCGGTCGGCACGCGCTGACCCCTCCCTCTCCCCCTGTACGCGAAGTCCCGTGGCCCCCACCGCCACGGGACTTCGCTCGTTCGCGGATGCGCAGACGCCCGTGGGCGGCGCGGGCGGCTTCCCGGCCGCGCGGTGCGGTCCTGCCCCGGATGTACGGTCGGGCTCCGTTAGCGTGGGCGGACGATCGACGGGAGGCGCTGATGAAGTCCGGAGTGCGCAAGTGGGAGGCCGTGCGGGAGTTCGCCCTCGGCCTTCCGGAGGCCGTGGAGGAGTTCCCCTGGGGCCCCGAGGACTGCGTGGTGAAGGTGAACAAGAAGATCTTCGTCTTCCTCGGCAACACCGACGGGCCGGGGCAACCCGGCCTGTCCGTCAAGCTGAAGGACGAGGCACTGCACGGGCATGCGATGGCCTCGCCCGGAGCGGAGCCCACCGGATACGGTCTGGGCCGCTCCGGCTGGGTGTCCGTCCCGCTGGCGGAGAAGGGGGCGCCCTCCGCGCAGGTGCTGTGCGAGTGGGTGGAGGAGAGCTACCGGACCGTGGCCCTGAAGCGGCACGTGAGGGAACTGGACGCCCGGGTCCAGGCGGAGGGCTGAGGTCTCGGTCTGGTGCGCGGGCGCCGGATGCCTTGACATCACATGATCCCCCGAAGACGTTTCTGACTCAGCATCAGACGTGCTGGAGCCCGATCCCCGTCCTCCCCACACCGCTGGAGCCTGCCCATGTCCGCAAGCGCTTCACGCACCTCCCCCGGACCCCGCCCGTCGAGACGTACGGTCCTCGCCGGTACGGGCGCCGGGGTGCTCGCCGCCACCGTGCTCCCCTCCGCCGCGGCCCGGGCCGCCGGCGCCCAGGACGGCCCCCCGCTCGGCGAGTTCGACGTCGTCGTGGTCGGGTCCGGGGCCGCCGGGATGACCGCCGCGCTCACCGCCGCCCAGCGCGGGCTGAGCGTGCTGGTCGTCGAGAAGGCCCCCACCTTCGGTGGATCGGCCGCCCGCTCCGGGGCCGGCATCTGGCTGCCGAACAATTCGGTGATCCTGGGTGCGGGGGTGCCGGACACCCCACAGAAGGCGGCGACGTACCTCGCGGCCGTGGTCGGACCGGAGGTGCCGGCCGACCGGCAGGCCGCCTTCCTCGCCAACGGTCCGCGGATGCTGGACTTCGTGATGGCCAACAGCCCGCTCAAGTTCCGTTTCATGGAGGGCTACAGCGACTACTACCCCAACCTGCCGGGCGGGCTGCCGAACGGCCGGTCCATCGAGCCGGACCAGATCGACGGCAACATCCTCGGCGCCGAACTGGCCCGCCTGAACCCGGCGTACATGCCCGTCCCGGCCGGGATGGTGGTCTTCAGCCAGGACTACAAGTGGCTGAACCTCGCGGCGGTGAGCGCCAGGGGGCTCGCGGTGTCCACCGAGTGCCTGGCGCGCGGTACGAAGGCGGCGCTGTGCGGGGAGAAGCCGCTGACGATGGGCCAGGCCCTGGCGGCCGGGCTGCGTGCCGGACTGCAGCGGGCGGGGGTGCCGGTGTGGCTGAACAGCCCGCTCGTCGACCTGGTCCAGGAGGGCGGCGCGGTCACCGGTGTGGTGGTGGAGAAGGAGGGCGTACGGGGTACCGTGCGGGCCCGGCGCGGGGTGGTCGTCGGCTCGGGCGGCTTCGAGCACAACGCGGCGATGCGGGCGCAGTACCAGCAGCAGCCGGTCGGCACCCAGTGGTCGGTGGGCGCGAAGGAGAACACCGGCGACGGGATCCGGGCGGGGCAGCGGGCCGGGGCCGCGCTGGCCCTGATGGACGACGCCTGGTGGGGGCCGTCGATCCCGCTGCCCGGGGAGCCGTACTTCTGTCTCGCCGAACGGACCCTGCCGGGCGGGCTGATCGTGAACGCGAACGGCGCGCGGTTCGTCAACGAGGCCGCGCCGTACAGCGATGTGGTGCACGTGATGTACGAGAAGGACCGCGGCGCCACCGGTTCGCACATCCCGGCGTGGCTGATCGTGGATCAGAACTACCGCAACAAGTACCTGTTCAAGGACATCCTGCCGACGCTCGTCTTCCCCGATGCCTGGTACCAGGCGGGGGCGGCGAAGAAGGCATGGACGTGGGACGCACTGGCGGGCCAGATCGGGGTTCCGGCGGGCGCGCTGCGGGCGACGCTCAACCGGTTCAACGCGCAGGCGTGGAGCGGGACCGACTCCGACTTCCACCGGGGCGACACGGCCTACGACCACTACTACACGGACCCGAACGTGCATCCGAACTCGTGCCTGGCGCCGATCTGGGCCCCGCCGTTCTACGCGTTCAAGATCGTGCCGGGGGACCTCGGGACGAAGGGCGGCATCGTGACGGACGCCCGGGCCCGCGCCCTGCGGGCGGACGGCTCGGTGATCCGGGGCCTGTACGCGGCGGGCAACGCGAGCGCGGCGGTGATGGGCCACAGCTACGCGGGGGCCGGGTCGACGATCGGGCCCGCGATGACGTTCGGCTACGTGGCGGCGAACGACATCGCGGATGCGTGACGGCCCGGAGAAGGGGTTGACGCGGAAGGGACGGTCTAGCCCTGCTGGAAGAGCTCGGCGGGGAGCGGCTTCAGGAGGGCGTAGAGGTCATCGGTGATCGGGCGGTCCCAGCTGGCGATGGTCACCAGCACGTTGTCACTGCGGTCGAACTGGACGCAGGAGATGCGGGACTCCGACAGCTTGATCTTCCGGACGATGAGGAGGTTGTCGCCCTGCATGACGGGGCAGTCCTCGACGCCGGTGACCTCGACTTCCTCGTCGTTCTCCAGGGCGTCGAGGAGCTGGGCCACCTCGAAGGGGACCTCGCCGTCGGAGAGGTCCCGGGCCGGGGAACCCTCGGGGAGGTTACCGATGATCATCGCGGGGCCGCGTCCGCCGAACAGGTCGTAGCGGAGGAAGACACCCTGGCAGCTGCCGTCGGGCGCGGGCAGCAGCCCGGCCCCGAGATTGCCCGGCCAGTCCCCCGGGTCCATGGCCAGGACGTCGAAGTCCGGGCCGGCGGGTGTGGCGGCGCGGTGGCGGCGGAGGAAGGACATGCCGCCATGGTACGTGGCCGCACGAGTTTTCCGGCCCGGGGCCCCGTATCCCGGCGCCGCCCGCGCCGGGCGCGCCGGACCGGCCGGTCAGACCGGGGGAACCAGGGTGAACCAGTGCGGGAGCAGGGCGGCGTCACCCCCCGTGGCCCGCAGGGCGGTGGCGGGCAGCCGTCCCCAGAGGAAGAGGGCGAGGTCCGAGGCCGTCCCGGCGGCCTCGACGTCCGCCGGGGCGGTGGAGCCCGGATCCCGGTCGGGGCCGCGCTCCAGCAGGACCTCGTCCGCCGCGAAGACGACCGTCCAGGTTTCCGGTCCGTCGGTACTCCGGAAGCGGTACCGCTCCCCCGAACCGGCGCGTGCCGCCTTCCACGCACGGCGGGCCGGGGCCATCACCTCGAAGGTCTGGGTGACGGCGTCCGCCGCGACGACCGGGTCCAGGGGGTCCGGGCTGCCCGTCGCGGATTGCGCGTCCCAGCGGTGGACGGCCAGCTCGATCAGCTGCATCCGCAGCCAGAAGCCCGAGGTCTGCTCGGCCGACCAGGTCCACACCGGGGTGTCCGGCCCCAGCTCGCGGAACAGCCGCGCCAGCTCCCGGGCGCCCTGCGCGAACCACTCCGTGAGCGCGTCCGGGGCGGCCGGGACCTGCGGGAGGCCGAGGCCGGCGGGGTCGGGCGGGGCCGCGAGCCGTTCCCGCAGGACGTGCGCCAGGTAGCGGTGCACGCCCCCGAGATGGGCGACGAGGTCGGAGACCGTCCAGCCCGGGCACGAGGGGACGGCCGGCACCGGCCCGCCGCGGTCGAAGGCGCGGCGGACGGCCTTCTCGAATGCCGCCGCCTCGCTCTGGAAGGGGGAGATGCGGTCGATGTGATCCATACGGTCGACCCTGCCCACCTGACGGCGGAGTCTCCCGCCTTGTGCTCCGGGCGAACGCCGGACAGAGCGACACGCCGACGGACGGATACGAGTCAATACGATGAAAATCGGTCGGCCCGGTAATCTGATCATGACCATCTGAACAGGTTCAACAACACTGGGGGGCCGGTGTACCGTCACCGTGTCATGATCTCCGCCGCCGTCGTCGCGGCAGCCGTCGGTCTCGTCGTACCGGGCGCGGCCCATGCGGCCGGGCCGGCCGCGAACCACAAGCAGGACGCGAAGCAGGACGCGGGCAAGAAGCTCGCCGGAGCCGTGGAGGCGGCGGCGAAGACCGCCACCTTCAGCAGCCCGCCCGAGCGGTCCGTCCGCACGGCCCCTGCCACCGCGTCGGCCGCCGAGGGCGCTCCGGCCGCGGCCGCGGACCACTACGTCGGTCTGGTCACCACCGGATCCGGCGCACGCACCATGGACCTCTCCACCTGGGTTTCGAGCGAGAAGACCGAGGTGTTCCGGGTGGTCGTCGACTGGGGTGACGGTCACACGACAGACCCCGAGCACTCCCTCACGGACGGGTTCCTGCGCTTCAAGCACACGTACGCCAAGGTCGGCACCCACAAGATCACGGTCACGGCGACCGATCTGGGGACCAAGGAGGCCGTCACCAACAGCGTCGACGTCGTCGTCGCGGGCTCCGACTTCACCCCGCACGCGCCCACCCGGCTGCTGGACACCCGGGACGGCACGGGTACCTCGTCGGCCCAGCCCGTCGCCCCGTACGGAACGACCCGGGTGAAGGTCGGCGGCAACAGCGGCATCCCGGCCGGGGTGACCGCCGTGGCGCTCAACGTCACCGCGACCGGCGCCGCCGCCGACGGGCACATCGCCGCCTACGCGTCCGGCAGCGAGCAGCCGACCACCTCGAACGTCAACTTCACCGCGGGACGCTCCGTCCCGAACCTGGCGATCGTGCCGGTCGGCGCGGACGGATACGTCGAACTGGTCAACCGCAGCCCGGGCTCGGTGAACCTGATAGCGGACGTCACGGGCTACTTCGCCCGCTCCGCCTCCAGCGGCTACACCCCGCTGGAACCCGTCCGTCTCGTCGACACCCGGGACGGCATGGGCGCGGCCAAGGGCCAGGTCGCCGGACAGGGCTCCTTCGGTGTCCAGATCGCGGGCCAGGGCGGGCTGCCGGCCACGGGCATCACGGCCGTCGCCCTCAACGTCACGATCACCGCCCCCAGGGACTCCGGCCACCTGACCGCCTTCCCGAGCGGGCAGCAGGCTCCGATCACGTCGAACCTGAACTTCACGGCCGGCCAGACGGTCGCCAACTCGGTGATCGTGCCGGTGGGCCCCGACGGCAGGATCAGCATCCGCAACGGCTCCTGGAGCCCGACCGACGTGATCGTGGACGTCACCGGCTACTACAGCGCCGACGGCAAGGCCACCTACCTGCCGCTCGCGCCGGAGCGCCTGTACGACTCGCGGAAGTACTTCTGGCCGGTGCACGGCCAGGACTACTGGTGGGAGTCGCTGTTCGAGCCCGACGTCACGCTCGCGGGCGCGGTGATGAACACCACGGTCACCAACACGCAGGGCAGCGGCCACCTCACGGTCGCCCCGGACCCGAACACCCGAGAGGCGTACGGCCAGAGCAAGGCGATCCGGCCGACCCCGCCGAACTCCTCCAACCTGAACTGGACGAAGGGCGAGACCGTCTCGAACCTGGTCCAGGCGAGCACCGGCAAGAACGACATCGTCGACTTCTGGAACCGGGGCTGGGAGCCCGCCGACCTGATCGTCGACCTGTTCGGCGTGTACGCGAAGAACTGACGTCCGTCCCGCGGGCCTACGGCGCGTACGCCTCCAGGGCGGCCGCCAGGCCCGGGACGTCGGAGCCGAGCTTGCGGCAGGCCGCGGACAGGGCCCAATCCGGGTGCTGTCCGCGGCGGCCGGAGCCGTCCGGGGCCGGCTTGCCCGCCGCCCGCCGCGCCGCCCGGAGCTCCTCCTCCGTGAGCCCGTCCTGCGTGGGCCCCTCTTCCCCGTCCTTCCCGTCCGGGCCGCACGGCGGGGTGCCGCCCAGCCCGAGCAGGGCGTCGGCCGCCCGGGCCACCAGCCAGTCGGCCCCGCACCCGCGGGCCGTCACCACCGCCCGCGCCAGCAGGTCCACGTCCCGCAGCTCATCGCCGAGCGCGCCCAGGGCGCGGGCCAGTTCGTAGCCCGCCGGCGACTCCGCGAGCAGCGCGACCGCCTCCTCCAGCAGCCCGGCCCGTTCCTCCGGCGCCGCGACCTCGGCCGCCACCCGCAGGGCCTGGCCGATGCCCGAAGGGGCGCCGAAGGCACGGGCCCGCCGCACGGCGTCGCCGGCCAGGGCGCGCGCCCGGTGCGGATCGTCCGCCGCGACGGCCCGGGCCAGGTGCAGCTGCCACGGGCACCACGCCGGATTCTGTATGCCGCGCGGGGTCAGCCGCCGGTCGACCTCCTCCAGCTCGGCGACCGCCGCCCGTACCTGGCCGCGGGCCAGGAGCAGTTCGGCGTAGACGGTCTGGGAGTCGGGGAAGACCACGGCCGCGGGGAAGGGCCTGCCGTACTCGTGCTCCCGTCCCAGCTCCCAGGCCTCGTCGACCCGGCCCCGCGCGAGCAGGGTCGTGAGGAGGATCGCTATGGCGTACCAGTGCACGGGGGTGCGCCGGCCCACGCGTTCGGCCAGCGCCAGCCCGGCCCGCGCCAGGTCCTCGGCCGCGGCGAGCCGCCCGCGCCGGTAGAGGATGTAGGCGCGCAGGCTGTACGCGAAGGAGAGGTGCGCCCCGCGCCAGCCCTGCCGTTCGAACTCGGCGGTGCCCGCCTCGAACAGCTCCTCCGCCCGTCCCGGCCGGTCGGCGTACATGTGGGCCATCGCGACCAGGACCGGGACCTCGAAGCCGCGGTCCTCGTAGGCCCAGCTGAAGGGCCGCTCCAGCACCCGTCCCGCGTGGTGCAGCACCACGTCCACCGGCTCTCCCCGCAGGCAGGCGTCCCAGGCGCGCAGCCCGATGACGTAGCGCTCGGTGAGGTCGCGGCCGGTCAGCCGGTCGGCGAGCCGGGCGAGGCGCCGCGAGCGGGCCGGGGAGTCGGTCTCCGCGGCGTTGAAGGCGTCCCACATGAACTGCTCGGACTGCAGCCGCAGCCGGGCGCGGACGTCCTGGGTGTACGGGATCTCCCGTGCGAGGGATTCCGAGGCCTCGGCGAGGCGGTCGCTGTGCGAGAGCACCTGGGCGAGCCGGATGACGATGCCCTGGCGCAGGGCGGGATCGTCGAAGGGCTCGGCGAGGGCGGCCCGCAGGTGGTTGACGGTGTTGGCGGGCTCGGTGAGCAGGGAGGCGCAGCCGAGTTCGTACAGGACGGCCGCGCGTTCGTCGAAGTCCGGTGGCTCGCGCAGCGCCCGGGCGAGCTGGCGGCGGGCCGCCTCGGGGGCGCCGGCGCGGAGGTTCTCGCCGGCGGCCTCGCGCAGGATGCGCACCACCCAGGGGTCGTTCTCGGGGTGGGTCTCCAGCAGGTGGCGGGCGGCGGCGGAGGGGCCGAGTCCGGCGTCGACGACGGCCGCGGCGGCCTTGCCGTGCAGGGCCACGCGGAGCGCGTCGGGGATGGCGCGGTAGATGCCGGTGGCGATGAGCGGGTGGACGAACTCCAGCCCCGCCTCGGGCTCTTCCGTGGCGGCGGACAGGATGCGCGCGTCGCGCAGCCGCCCGGTGGCGTCCACGGCCTCCTCGCTGCCGAGGGCGGCGACCCGGGCCGCGAGGTCCTGTGGGATGGCGGTGCCGAGGACGGCGCAGGCCCAGGCGAAGCGGACGGTGGAGGGGCCGAGCCGTTCCAGGCGGGCGACGAGGCCGCTGCCGCGCTGGGCGGCGGCGAGGTCGCGCAGCAGCGGGGCGTTCGCCTCGACCGGCGGCAGGCCCTTGTCGCGGACCTTGGCGGCGAGTTCGACGGTCTCGAAGGGGTTGCCGGCGGTGACGGCCCAGGCCTCCTGGCAGAAGGCGTCGTCGGCATGGTCTCCGAGCCATGCGCGGACCAGGGCGGCGACGGCGGCCGGGGTGAGCGGCGCGAGGGGCAGCGGGCGCTGTCCCGCCCGGCCCGGCAGCGTACGGAAGGCGTCGGCGTCCGCGGGCAGTTCGTCGGGGCGGTAGGCGACGACGAGGAGCAGCGGGAGGTGTTCGGCGCGCGGAGCGAAGGCGGCGAGCCAGCCGAGGGACTCGGGGTCGGCCCAGTGGGCGTCGTCGAGGACGAGGGTGACGGGGGCTCGTTTGACGACGAGGTGGGTGAGGACCCAGTCGAGTCCGTCGCGCAGACCCTGGGGGTCGGGCGGGGCGCCCTGTTCGGGCGCGCACAGCCCGAGGGCCGGTCCGACGATGGAGTACCAGCCCCCGAGGGCCGCGCGCAGCTCCTGCTCGGAGGTGCCGGCCAGCTGGGGCTGGATCAGCTGGCGGGCGACGTGGAAGGGCTGGCCCTGCTCCTGCTCCCCGCCACGGGCGGCGAGGACGGTGCAGGAGCGGGCATGGGCACGGCGGCGCAGTTCGGCGAGCAGGGTGGTCTTGCCGAGGCCGGCCGGGCCGGAGAAGGCGAGCAGCGCGCCGCCGGCGTCGGGCCCGGGACCGGTGAGCTGGTCCAGGGCCTCGTCGACGGTGGCGAGTTCGGCCTCGCGTTCGACCATCGTGCGCCGCATGCGGGTCCGGCGGTCCGTCATGGCTGGTACCCCCCAGGCCTGTTCGGAGCATCAGCGTACGCCCGCGCACAGGGCGAGGGATCCCACAGTGAGGAAAGAATCCGATCTTCTTTTCCGGCAACCGTCCAGGGGGCCTCAGTCCCGTGCGGAACGTGCCGCGAGGTCCTCCAGGACGGCCACGGCCTCGGCGGCCCGCTCGGCGGCCACGAACAGGTGGTCGTGGTGGTAGCCGGCGATGACGTTGCAGCTCAGGCCGTGCGCTCCGAGTTCGGCGGCGAAGGCCGCGGTGAGGCCGACGGCGTCGAGCGCGGAGTGGATGCGCAGGGTGATCCAGCCGGCGGTGTAGTCGTAGGCGAGCCCGGCGGCGTCGGCGTCCTCCTGCCGCAGGACCAGGGTGAGCCCCTCCCGCTCCAGAACGGTGGCGACGGGCGCGGTCCCGGCGGGCACGGTGCCCCCGGGGACGGTGCAGAAGACGTACCGCTCCTCGTTCAACTCGGGCCGCATACCGCTCAGGAGCTTGCGCAGATCGTTCTCTCCACTCATGCCGCCACCCTACCCATCCTCCCGAAATGACCCGTTCGGGCGGCGGCAGGGTCCGGTGGAGCCCGGCCGGGCAGCCGCGTCCGCCGGGGCCGGGTGTGTGCAGGGGCGCTCCCCGCAGGGCTCCGAACGCCATGTGCCCCGGCCCTCCGACCTCCCGCCACGTTCGGCGCCCGAGGAGACGCCCCGGAGCACGCCCGGCCCCACCCCCGGTCCCCCGAAGGCGGTCATGGGCAGGGGCCCATGCAGCCGGTCCACGGGCGGGAGTTGCCACGCCCGGGCGGGCGGCCACCGGGCCGGCGGTTCCGTGCCCGGTGGTGCCGCGCGTACGGGCTCGGTCTACGTCAGGTCGAACTCCCCACCCCGGGCGTTCAGTACGAACTTGTGCCACTCGTCGGGCGTGAAGATCAGCGAAGGGCTCTCGGGGCGCTCGCTGTTGCGCATCGCGATGAAGCCCTCCACGAAGGCGATCTGGACGTCACCCGCTCCCCGGCTGCTCGACTGCCAGTCCGCCTCGGTGAGATCGAGGTCCGGCTTGCCCCAGCCGGCCAGGGGCTGCGAAGTCATGCTCTCGGCCACGTGCGTGCTCCTCCCGGTACGTCGTCCGGGGGCAAGGTTAACCACCGCAGCGCGTGGCGCACAGGCCACGGTGAGTCACCCTGGCCTGTCCCGTACCCCGGCCGGCCCCTCCGTCGCCGGCCGGGGCCGCCGTCAGGACGCGGGCTCCTCGGCCCCCACCAGCCACATCGCGAAGAACTGCGCGCCGCCGCCGTACGCGTGGCCCAAGGCGCGCCGGGCTCCCGGGACCTGGTGTTCCCCGGCCTGGCCACGGACTTGGAGGGCCGCTTCCGCGAAGCGGATCATCCCGGAGGCGCCGATCGGGTTGGTGGACAGGACCCCGCCGGAGGGATTGACCGGAAGATCCCCGTCGAGTTCCGTGACCCCCGCCTCGGTGAGCTTCCAGCCCTCGCCCTCCGCCGCGAACCCGAGGTTCTCCAGCCACATCGGCTCGTACCAGGAGAACGGCACGTACATCTCCACCGCGTCGATCTCCCGGCGCGGATCGGTGATGCCCGCCTGGCGGTAGACGTCGGCCGCGCAGTCCTTGCCGGCCTGCGGCGAGACGAAGTCCTTGCCCGCGAAGAGGGTGGGTTCGCTGCGCATCGCCCCGCCGTGCACCCAGGCGGGCGGTTTCGGCGCACGGGCGGCGCCCGCCCGGTCGGTGAGGATCATCGCGCAGGCCCCGTCCGAGGAGGGGCAGGTCTCGGAGTACCGGATCGGGTCCCACAGCATCGGCGAGGCCTGGACCTTCTCCAGGGTGAGGTCGTGCTCGTGGAGGTGCGCGTAGGGGTTCTTCAGGGCATTGCGCCGGTCCTTGTAGGCGACCAGCGAGCCCACCGTGTCGGGCGCGCCGGTGCGCCGCATGTACGCGCGCACGTGCGGGGCGAAGAACCCGCCCGCGCCCGCCAGCAGCGGCTGCTGGAAGGGGACGGGGAGGGAGAGCCCCCACATGGCGTTCGACTCGGACTGCTTCTCGAAGGCGAGGGTGAGGACGGTCCGGTGGACGCGCGCCGCGACGAGGTTGGAGGCGACCAGGGCGGTGGACCCGCCGACCGAACCGGCCGTGTGCACGCGCAGCATCGGCTTGCCGACCGCGCCGAGCGCGTCCGCCAGGTACAGCTCCGGCATCATCACCCCCTCGAAGAAGTCGGGGGCCTTGCCGATGACGACGGCGTCGATGTCGGCCCAGGTCAGCTCGGCGTCGGCGAGTGCGCGCGCCGCCGCCTCGCGGACCAGCCCGGCGATGGACACGTCGTGGCGGGCGGCCACGTGCTTGGTCTGGCCGATGCCGACGACGGCGACCGGCTCCTTGCCGGACCTGCCGGTTGCGCTCATGCTCGGTCCCCTTCCAGGACGGCGACCAGGTTCTGCTGGAGGCAGGGGCCGGAGGTGGCGTGGGCGACGGCCCGGTCGGACTCGCCGCGGTGGATGCGGGCGGCCGCCTCGCCGATGCGGATCAGGCCGGCGGCCATCATCGGGTTGGCCGCGAGCGGTCCGCCGGAGGGGTTGACGGTCACGTCGTCCCCGAGGCCGAGCGCCTTGCGGAGCACCACCTCCTGGGAGGAGAACGGCGCGTGCAGTTCCGCCGTGTCCACCGGCGCCGCGAAGACACCCGCGTGTTCGGCGGCGATCCGGGTGGAGGGGGAGTCGGTGAGGTCGCGCAGGCCGAGGCCGTGCGCCTCGATGCGGTGATCGATGCCGGTGATCCAGGCCGGGCGGGCGCACAGCTGCCGGGCCAGGTCGCCGGCCGCCAGGATCACGGCGGCCACGCCGTCTCCGATGGGAGGGCAGTCCCCGGTGCGCAGCGGCCGGACCTGGTAGTCGCCCTGGGGCACCGGACCGCTCAGCTGGGCGTGCGGGTTGGCCTCGGCGGCGGCCCGGCTGCGCGCTCCGATGGCGGCCAGGGCGGGCTCGTCGGTCTCGCCCGCGTCGATGAGGGCCTGGGCCTGGAGGGCGGCGAGGGCCACCGAGTCGGGCCAGAGGGGTGCCACGTAGTACGGGTCCAGCTGGCGGGTCAGCACATCGCGCACCGACCCCGGCGAGGACTTCCCGTACGAGTAGACGAGCGCGGTGTCGGCCTCGCCGGTCTGGATCTTGACCCAGGCCTCGTAGAGGGCCCAGGCGCCGTCCATCTCCACGTGCGACTCGGATATCGGCGGCCAGGCGCCGACGCCGTCGAGGGTCATCGTGAAGGAGAAGGCCCGGCCGGCCAGGTAGTCGCTGGAGCCGGAGCAGGTGAAGCCGATCTCCCCGGCCTTCAGACCCGTCGCGGCCAGCACCTGGTGCAGGACCGGCATGACCATCTCGACTTCGCTGAGCTCGTCGGTACGGCGCAGGTGATCGCTCTGCGCGAAGGCGACCACCGCGACCTCACGGGCGTATCGGGCCATCAGATGAGCTCCTTGTACGCGTCGTAGTCCGCGTCCGGCTCGCCGGTCGGGCGGTAGTGGTCGGGGTAGCGGCCGCCCTCGGTCCACACGGGCTCGACCCGCAGGCCCATGCGCACCTGGTCGTACGGGATGCCGCCGATCCGGCCGTGGAGGGCGAGGCCTGCGCCGTCGAGGGCGATGTGGGCGTAGACGTACGGGACCTCGATGTCGAGGTTCTTGGCCTTGATGTTGACGATGCAGTACGTGGTGACCGTGCCCGCGGGGCCGACCTCCACCTGGTCGGTGGTGGCCACGCCGCAGGTGGGGCAGGCGCCTCGCGGAGGGACGTACACCTTGTGGCAGGAGGGGCAGCGCTCGCCGACCGTCTTGCGCTCGGAGAGGGCGTTGATGTAGGCGGTCTGGGCGCGGCCGGGGCTGTAGACGTAGTCCAGGCGGGCCTGCGCGACGATGCCGGTGACGGCGCCGGCGAAGTCCCCGTCGTGCGGGGCGGCCTCGCCGCCCGCCGGGCCTTCGTACGGTTCGAAGCAGGCGATGTCGGTGATGGCGCCGGTGCGCTCGGCGGCCCAGCGGACGCGCACCCGCATGCCGGTGTGCACGGCCTCGGGGCCGGGCGCGTCGAGGGCGTGCAGGAGGGCGGTGTCCGCGCCGTCGAGCTTGACCAGCACCCAGGCGAAGGGGGTGTCCAGGGGCTGGTGGGGGCGGGGCCGGCCGTTCCACGCCCAGGTGGTGACGGTGCCGGTGGCGGCGACCTCGACGAGCTCGCGGATCTCCTCGGCGGTGACGGGGTCGTACTCGACGGGCGGGACCATCACCTTCCCGCCGGCGGTCTTCACCCCGAGGACGACGCCTTCGCGCAGGCCGGTGAGGAAGGCGCTCTGCACGGGCCCGAGGGACCGGGTGAAGGGAAACTCGACGACGAGGGGCGCGCGGAGCACCTCCGGTGGGGAGGCAGCTGTCATGGTGGCTCTCCGATGGTTGATTCCGAGTGATGGCCTCCAGCCGGGCCAATCCAGCCCCGCCGGCACAAACCCAGCCCCGCCGGCGTTTGAGGCGCTCTTTCAGCCCCGCCGGCGATTGAGGCGCTCTTTCAGCCTCGCCGGCGTTTGAGGCGTGGGGGTCCCCCCGGACGGAGTCTGGGGGAGGGTCCGGGGCGGAGCCCCGATCTTTCAGCCCCGCCGGCGTTTGAGGCGCGGGGCGCGGGGCGGAGCCCCGGCTGCGGAGCGGGCGGCTACTCGCGCCGATACAGCGCGGGCCGCTTCTCCGCGAAGGCCCGCGCCCCCTCCTTCGCATCCGCCGTGTCGAAGATCGGCCACCCCCGCAGCAACTCCGAGGCCAGCCCCTCCTTCTCCGTCATCTCGGCCGTCTCGTAGACCGACGCCTTCACCGCCTCCACCGCCAGCGGCCCGCACGCGTTGATCCGCTCCGCGGTCTCCAGCGCCGCCTCCAGCGCCGTGCCGTCCGGCACCACCCGCCCGACGAGCCCGATCCGCGCCGCCTCCTCCGCGGAGTACGGGCGTCCGGTCAGCAGCATCTCCAGGGCGTGCGTGCGCGGGATCTGGCGCGGCAGCCGCACCGTCGAGCCGCCGATGGGGAACAGCCCCCGCTTGACCTCGAAGAGCCCGAAGGTGGCCCCTTCGCCCGCCACCCGGATGTCCGTGCCCTGCAGGATCTCCGTCCCGCCGGCCACGCAGTAGCCCTCCACCGCCGCGATCACCGGCTTGCGCGGCCGGTGGTGGCGGAGCATCGCCTTCCAGTGCAGGTCGGGATCGGCCTTGAGGCGGTCCCGGTACTGGTCGCCCGCCATCCCCTTCCCGGCCAGCGCCTTGAGGTCCATGCCGGCGCAGAAGTCCCCGCCGGCACCGGTCAGGACCACGGAGCGGATCGTGTCGTCGGCGTCCGCCTCCAGCCAGCCGTCGTACAGCCCCACCAGCAGCGGCAGCGAGAGCGCGTTCTTCGCCTCGGGCCTGTTCATGGTGAGCACCAGCGTGGCGCCGTGCCGTTCCACGGTCAGGTGTTCTGTCCCACCCATTGCCGTCCTCCCGTCTCAAGACCTAGAACAGGTTGCAGTAGGGGAGGGTGCAGTTCAATAGTTTTCTGACACCCAGTCAGATTTCTTGGGCGGTGCCCTTCCCAGTTGCCGGCTCCGGCGCTCTAATGACCGCCGAGCAGGCCGGCCACGGGGCCAGTCGTCGGGAACATCGTGAACATTCGGGGTCAGGAGGAACGGTGGAGTACAACCTTGCCGACCTGTTCGAGTCGGTCGTGGACGTGGTTCCGGACCGTGAGGCCCTCGTCTACGTGGACCACCCCGGGACCGGTGCCGAGCGCCGCCTCACGTACGCGGAGCTGGACGCGGCGGCGAACCGGATCGCGCACCACCTGCTGGACAGCGGCCTGGAGCCCGGTGAGCACCTGGGGCTGCACCTCTACAACGGGATCGAGTACCTGCAGACCGTGCTGGCCTGCCTGAAGGCCCGGCTGGTCCCGGTGAACGTCAACTACCGGTACGTGGAGGAGGAGCTGGTCTACCTCTACAACGACGCCGATCTCGCCGCGCTCGTCTTCGAGGGCGAGTTCACCGAGCGGGTAGCGGCCGCACTGCCGCAGACGACGAGGCTCCGGCACCTGATCCGCGTCGGGGAGGTCCCCGAGGGAGCCCCGGAGCCCTCGCTCGCGCCGGTGGCGTACGCGGACGCCGAGGCGGCCGGCTCGCCCGAGCGGGGTTTCCCGCCGCGCAGCCCCGACGACCTGTTCATCATCTACACCGGCGGCACGACGGGCATGCCCAAGGGCGTCATGTGGCGGGCGGAGGACCTCTTCTTCGCCGGGCTCTTCGGCGGCGAGCCGTCGGGCGAGCCGGTGAAGCGGCCGGAGGAGCTGGCCGAACGGGTCGCGTCGAAGGGCGCCGGGCTCACCTTCTTCCCCGCTCCCCCGCTGATGCACGGTACGTCGACCCTGACCTCGTTCATCGCCTTCAACTACGGCCAGCGGGTGGTCATCCACCGCAAGTACGCGCCCGAAGAGGTGCTCCGCACGATCGAGAAGGAGAAGGTCTCCAGCGTGTCGCTGGTCGGCGACGCGATGCTCAGGCCGCTCATCGACGCCTTGAAGGGCCCGCTCCAGGGCGCGGACCTGTCCTCGCTGTTCAGCGTGTCCTCGTCCGGGGCGATCATGTCGGAGACGGTGCGCGCCGAGTTCCAGCGGCTGGTGCCGAACGTGCTCCTCCTGAACAACTTCGGGTCGTCCGAGTCCGGCTCCAACGGCCGGGCGGCGGACGACTCGGGCCCGGAGAAGGGCTTCCGCCTGGTGGTCAACGACCGTACGCAGGTGGTGGACCCGGTGACGCACGAACCGGTCGCGGTCGGCGTGCCGGGGCGGCTCGCGCAACGCGGGCACGTACCGCTCGGCTACTACAACGACCCGGCCAAGACCGCCGAGACCTTCTTCCAGAAGGGCGCGGAGCGCTGGGTGCTGCTCGGCGACATGGCGACGGTCGACGAGCAGGGCATCGTCACCGTGCTCGGGCGGGGCTCGCAATGCATCAACACGGGCGGCGAGAAGGTGTATCCGGAGGAGGTGGAGCAGGCGCTGAAGTCCCACCCCGACGTGTACGACGCCCTGGTCGCCGGCGTCCCGGACCCGACGTGGGGCAGCCACGTGGCCGCGGTGGTCCAGGTCCGCGCCGGTTCCCCGGTGCCGACCCTGGACGAGATCCAGAGCCACTGCCGCACCCGCCTGGCGGGCTACAAGATCCCGCGCCAACTGGTCGTCGCACCCGCCATCCAACGCTCCCCGAGCGGCAAGGCCGACTACCGCTGGGCAAAGGCGGTGGCAACGGAGGCCGACACGGCTCCCCAGGCGTAGGAGGGACTGCGGAGCGGCGGCCATAGCGAACCGTGAGGCGGGCGACGCCGGATCCGGGCTCTGTCTGCGCATCCCGTGCCTGATCGTGCGTGAGTGCAGGCTCAGGTCAGATCGTCGGTGATACGGCGGAGCCCGCTTCCTCCACCAGCGGATGCTGGGGACCGAAGGCGTTGTGGACCCAGAACTCCGGTCGGGGCCCCTTCCAGAAGAACTCCAGCGAGTCGCCCACCCGGAGGATGAGTTCCAGATTGCCCCCCGGCCTGCCGTCGCGGCCGCCGAAAGTACTCTGGATCAGGCTCACCGAGGTGACCTCCATGTCTGGCGCTATCAGGTAGGGGAGGCTCCACGGCGTACCCGGGACGTCGTTCCTGCGACGGAGGAACATCACCCCACCTCCCTCGGCCGGGCACACCAACAGGAAGTCGCCGGGAACCTTCATCCGGTCCTGGATCAGAACCGGATTGCCCGTCACCCCTGAGGCGATGGGCTCCGCCACCGCCTGCCAGTCGGTGGGCTCCATGGTCTCGTTCCACAGGAACTTCAGCTCGCTCCCTGTCCTGGCGACCACTTCCAGACCTCCCCTGCCGTCGCCCAGATCGCTCTCCACCATCCCCACCGCCGCGACGGCTCCAAGGCCCGGGACGAAGACGTAGGGGGTGCTCCACGGATAGCCCTGCATGTCGTTTCTGCGGCGCAGGAACATCAAGCCGCCGCTCAGGGCGGGGCACACCAGTTGGAAATCACCCGGTTCTCCATGCCTTGTCTGGATGAGGGCCGGAACGCCGACAGCACGACCGGCGACCGCGACCGGCGAGAGATGCCAGTCTGCCGGCTCCCCGCTGTCGTTCCACAGGAACCGCAGCTGGTCACCGGTCCGGGCGACGACTTCGAGACTGCTTCGGCCCTCGCCGAGCCTGCTTTCCACCATGGTCACCGCGTCGACCCTTCCCAGGTCCGGCTCGATGGGGCAAGGGGCACCCCAGGGGAGACCGTGAACGTCGTTCTTGCGGCGCATGTAGACGAGTCCGCTCCGCGGCGCCGGACAGACCAACTCGAAGTCACTGGGAGTGAAATCCCCTGCGCTGACGTCGCCGGAGCCTCCGGGCTTGGTTTGGATCAGCACCGGATTTCCGCTGATGTGAACGCTCTTGGACGCACTGGTCGCTATCAGACGTTCCTCGTCGAGCCACACCTCCTCGTTGGCCCTCTCCTGCTGCGGCTCACGCCGCTCGACATCGAACAGCCTGATGTCATTGTCGTCGCGCACGTAGAGCACGGGTGTCGCCCACTCAAGGCTTTGGTCGTCGCTCAGCAGCATCGCGAGTCGCCCCTGGTGCACCGCCACGTCGATCGGGCGCCCGAGGCCGAGCAGCGCCTGGTAGAAGTAGCGGGAGAACGCGATCGCTGCCTTGTCGGTCACCTTGAACTGCATGGCGACCACGGCCGGAACGAATTGCAGCAGCCTCGTTGCCACGCTGGAGAAGAGGTCCTCTTGGCTCCCCTTCGCCGTTTCGCACCCGTTCAGAACCACCAACTGCGGTTGTGGGTTTGCCTGCTGGATGACCGGACCCATCGAATCCGCGTGGATGGGCAGCCTGTTGCCGCGCTCGTCTCCGAAGATGAGTGCGCCCTGCTCCTCCAGTGGATCGAATTCGCCATGGCCGACGTAGTGCAGCACGTGACACCCGCCCGACTCGGAAGTGAACTCGTCCAGCATTCTGGTCCAGTTCGCCGCATTCACCCAGTGCAGTTGCGCCAGTCCTCCTTTGAGCAGCCGTCTCAGGCTTTTCCTCAGGTCGCGCTGCTCCCTCGCCACGTCAAGAGGAGGCTTCGCGAAAGGCGGCACCGAGGCCAGTCCGGTCACTTGCACGGGGGGCTGTAGCGAAACCGGCCCGAGTGGCAGGGCCAGATTGAGGCAACGCACGACCTCATCCTCAAGGCAGAGATACCCGAAGTCCCGGTTGTGCATCAGCTCCCAGGGCAGCGCGGTCAGTTCCGGGGCGTCCATGTGGAGCATCATCCGCATTTTGTCGCCTCGGGCCGCGGCTTGGCGTCGCCGCTCGGAGTAGAGCCGGCACACATCGCCGGGAAACAGCGCACCGAAGAGCTCCTCGCCGATCTCAAGGGCGGACGGCCCCCGCATGGTGAAGGCGCCGTACGAGGATCGCCCTGGGGTCAGCATCGAGGGGGAGCTCCTCTGGAGCAGTCCGGACCGCTCTTGAATATTTTCAGTATTCAACGAAACGTCATGGACCGTCACCGGTGGCCCGGTTCCCGAAGTCGCACTGATCGAATACCTGCCACCGCTGCCTGATATTTCCACGGCAAATGTGTTACGTTCCACTACTTTTCCCACCTCCCGGCCTCCAGCGCCACAGGCGGGTACCTCGTCAACTTTACTCCGCACACCCATGATTCGACTGATACCGGCACCACCAGAGGAACGGATTCCGTCGCCTTCGGCCGTCCCGCCGCCGATATACGGCGGGCGAGTGGGCAGACATGGACAAAGGGCGCCCGATCGTCGCAAGCTGAGAGAACAACGCCTGTCCGTCGCCGGGCAAGGCTGCAGATTCGGCTTTCGCCGGACGTGGGCGCATCACACCTTCCAGGAGGGACGATGCAGGGCTCTTTGATGTTCGTGCACGGCACAGGTGTCCGCGAAGGGCTTGAACACACACTCCAACAGGTACGCGCGGGCGCATCGAAATGGCTGGACCTTCCTTCGGCATCCGTATCCGGACCGGCCTGGGGCCAGGAAATCGGCCCAGCCGACCTCGACGTGACACCGATACTGCCGCCGGCGGCGCGTACGCGGGCAGCCCTGGAAGAGGAAGCACTCGATGACAGTGAGGTCGATGTGGCCGCGTGGGGACTGCTCATCGACGATCCACTGATCGAACTGCGGATGCTCGCTGCCGCTCCTGCCGGGGCGACGGGGGCCGCAGTCGGCCAGCCTGAGGGAATTGAGGCCGTGATCGGCGGCCAGACAGTGGAAGTCGAGGTGCAGGAACTGCTCAACCAGGTCGAGGTACCGGCGGAGACGTTGCGGGCGGCCGGTGTCACAGATCAGGAGATCACCGCCGCCATCGAGTTCGTGCGTGGTTCCGAAGCACTGCTCGGAGCCGCGCAAACGGTGGGCAACGCCGCCGACGAAGGGCTGCTCGAATCCGTCTCCCGGTCCGTCGTGGCCTGCGTCCTACGCCTTCACCGGACTGCCAGCCCTCCGGTATTGTCCCCGGTCTCGGTCTCAGGGGAGCTTCGCACGCAGCTGGTCGACGCCGTGAACACCGCCCTGTCCGGTACCCCGACCAGGGCGTTCGTCGCCGACACGCTGTGGAAGACCCTTGGCCCCCTGGCACTGCGCATCGGCAATGCGAAAGCGAGGAAGAATCGGGCCGCACTGATGGACCCAATTTCTGATTTCATTCGCGACGTGGCGTTCTACCTTCGCCGTGGCGAAGCGATCCGGCAATACCTCGCCGCCTCCGTTTCCGACCTGCCGTCGGACCGGCCTGTCATCGTTGTGGGCCACAGTCTCGGCGGCATTGCCATGGTGGATCTGATGTCCAGCGATGAAGCACCGCACGTGGATTTGCTGGTAACAGTCGGCTCACAAGCCCCTTACCTGTACCTGCTCGACGCCCTGGAATCCCTCCGGCCCGGCGGGAACGGAAAGCCCTTCACGCCGTGGCTGAACATCTACAGCCAGGCGGATTTCCTGTCGTTCTGCGCGGCCCCCGCCTTCGACGGGATTGATGGAATATCCGACCAGGAAGTCGCCGCCGGCGTACCGTTCCCAGAATCGCACAGCGCGTACTGGTCTCAGGAAAAAACCTACACCTTGATCGCCGAGCACTGGCCATGACAAACACATACGAGGACAGTTGGGCCCTGGTTGTGGGAATAGACGCGTACGACGATCCGAAGATCAAAAATCTGACCGGGGCCGTCAAAGATGCCTGCGCCGCGGTGAACTGGCTTCGGAAGGCGGGAGTTCCGGACGGTCACATACTTCTTCACGCCCAGCCGACGCATGGCAGCCTGCCCGCACTCAAATCGCTGGGGGGCACCGTTCCATGGCTCGATGCGAGCGAGTCCTGCATATGGGAATCCATTGCCCGACTTCGCAGATCCAGCGGAAGTCACCTTTTCGTATTCCTATTGGGGCACGGCTTGTACGAACCCACCGAGAAGCGACTCTTCATCACTCGAGAGGCTTCGGTGGGCACGGTATCGAACCTGGGCATTGAACAGCACATCGAACTGTTCCGATCCATGAAGTTCCCGGAACAGTTGCTCGTCATGGATGGCTGCCAGAACCTTCCGTACAGTGAAAGCGTACGGTCCACCATAGCGGCGGGCATGCATAACGGAGTCAAAGGATTCAATGCCAGGAAAGAGAACACGCTGATTTTCTGCTTCGCCTGCCAACAGGCAGAGAGGGCGGTCGAGATAAAAGGCCGGGGTAATTTCCTGAAGACCCTTCTCGGCGCCATCGATACGGAGCACCCACTCCCTCAGGTCCTTCACCTTGATTTCGACAAAGGCGAGGTCAGCATCGACCTGCGCAAAGCAGTGACCGAGATCGTCGGGCCAGAGGTCAAGGCCACTGCTTGGAATCAGCAGCCTCCCGTTCTTCAGCAGCCCGGCATCGAGGTGTACGGTGCCGGCACTGCACACAGCGTGCCACCCCTTCACTTGCCGCCGAGCCCGGCAGCACGACTGTCCATCGCTGTCCAACCGCCCTCTGCGGTGAAGGCCGTGAAATCCATACTCGTACAGGTGAAGGATGAACCGTTTTGGCGCAGGGCAGCCCCGGTGCCGCCGAGCAAGGCAGTCGTGGTGCCCTTCGAGAACCGACTTCCGCACCATACGAACCTGAGCGTGGTGTGCCAGTTGAAAAACCCCGAGCGCTGGCTCAAACCAGCCGAGCGTCGTGTCCACATTCGCGACAGGGACAGCGAGATCACATTCAGCCTGAGGTCGCGTAAAATTCCCCGTCGAACTGCGGCAGGCGCGAAGGCTTCACCAAGGGGCGGCGGCGGGTCGGCAATCAGGACCCACTACAGATCCGCAGCACCCGCCCATAAGGGTCTAATTTCGTGGATCCTCGTCGGGTCAGTGGATGTCCACGGGAACCCAGCGGCTTCCGTTCGCCTTGGTACCGATCATGCCGAAACTAACCTACCGATTTCACCCAAGAAAATCAGAATGACCGAAACGAGAGGCGGCTTTCACCTTTCCGCGCGATTTGACGACCAGGAACTGCTCGCGTCCTTCGCGTCGACGGTGGCCTCTGCCGTGGCCTCCTCCACGCCGGACGATATGTCTGCTGTGGTCCTCGAGTCGTCGATGCCCGCGGAGACCGCGGTACGGATCGTATTTGCGAAGGGTGGCGCGGAACGGCTGGCCGGCCCCCTGGCGGACGTCCCGAGCGTAACCGTCGGGGCAGGGGCGCAGCGAAGCCTGCGGGAGATGGAATCAGAACCGTTCATCAGCGTGACAGCCGGATACGTCCCGGTGACGGTCGAGCTACCCTGGGGATCCTGGTCTGATGTGGTGGAAGTATTCGACGGCATCACCAAGGACGTGCTGCTTCCGGAGACTCTCAGAGGCGGTGTCGTGCCACTCAGAGCGACCCTGCCTGGTGACACCTGGATACACACGCCAGGATATTCCGTTATCGGCTTCGACCCGCGCCCAAAGAAGGCGATAATTCACGGTGGACAGCAGAGAAAGGCGCCATCGCGCGCAATTCCTCATTCGAGCAACTGGCTGCTCGAAGTGCAGCCTGCGGCGCCCCCGTGGGGCATACACGCCTCACTGCCGGAGACCGGCGTGACGTTCCCGCTCCATCCCTTCCTCCCGCTCGCACTGGACGTGCGAGACGGTGTCGTCCGGGCTGAGCCGCTCTCGACCGCGCCCTCGGCGGAATGGGACGACCTCATGACTTTGGGCCGTCTGCGTGGGCATGATCCCAAGAGCCTCCTGGCCGAGGCCAAGGCGTGGGAAATCGATCCGGTGCTGACGCTGGCCCGCGCCTACGCCTGCTACGCCGCGGGGGCCGACTCCTACACGCGGCGCGTGCTGAAGCTCCTCAAGGAACAGGGCTCCGACATCCCCGACATCGCCGTGCTGGAGGGTGCGACCCGGCTTCGCACCGAGGGCGCCGTGAGCAGGCCGACGCGTTCCGCACTCGGCAACCTCGCCGATGCAGGCGCTGTCCCGATTCTGCGTTGGGGCATCGCCCCAGCCATCCTGCTCGCCCAGAAGTTGGGGCTGGACGACTGGAACGTTCAACTGGAAGCCATCGAAGGATCACTTTCGCCCGTGTCCGTCTGGGCGGTCTGGCGAACGTGAGTCCGCCGAGTGGGCATCGGCGTGCAGAGGTGCGACCCCGCCTGCCTCGGGGAGGCGGGGTCCGGGGTGGCGGCACAGCGCATTGAGGCGCACACGGCCCAGACCCCGCGCGTCATGCCTTCGCGGCCAGGAAGCGCTCCACCCGGGCCGCGAACCAGACGGCGTCGTCCAGCCACGGGAAGTGCCCCGCCCCGGCCTGGACGTCGAGCGATCCCGCAGGGAACAACGCGGCGAGCCGGCCCGCCAGCGCCGGACGCGGGTTGCCGTCCAGCTCTCCGGCCAGCACCAGCACCTCCCCCGTGACCCGCCGCAGGCCCTCCCGGGTGGCAGGCGGGTCGAAGGCGCCGGGGCCCGCATAGGCGTCGGCGGCCTTCTCGTTCTGCTGCCGCCCGTTCGCCGCGCAGTGCGCCCGGGCCGTCTCGTCCCAGCGCCCGTAGAACAGCGGCGCGGCCAGGTCCCAGTCCGCCTCGCCACGGCCGTCGCCCGCGAGGATGCGCTCGTAGGCCCCGATGGCCGTGTCGTACGGCTCGGTTCCCGCGCGCAGCCGGGCCCCCTCCAGCCGCTGCTCCGGGGTGACCGGGAGGTCCACCGCCCACGCGGTCGGGGTGACCAGGACGGTCCGGCGCAGCCGCTGCGGGTGCGCGGCCGCGTAGAGCTGGGCGAGGTTGCCGCCGGCCGAGTGCGCGAGGAGGTCCATGCGCTCCAGCCCGAGGTGGATCCGGAGTGCCTCGACGTCGGCGACCTGGTGGTCGACGCGGTACGTCGACTCGTCCGCCGGTATCGCTGAGTCGCCCGTACCGCGCAGGTCGAGCAGGATGAGACGGCGGCCGGCGGCCAGTCCGCCGAGGTCGCCCAGGTACTCGGAGGCCCGCATGGCGCCGCCCGGGAGGCAGATCAGCGGTTCGCCCTCGCCTTGCAGGTGGTAGGCGAGTTCGGTTCCGTCGTAGGTGGTGAAGGTAGGCATGGGAGCCATCACAACAGACGATCACTCGTTCGAGTCATTGATTTGACGTGCCCAGTCCTGGCAATCTACCGAATGATCGTTCGGTTCACTCAGGATGAGGTGACGACATGGCGGTGCAGGCGGATCTCCACGACGAAGGCGAGCGGCTGAGCCGCGACGAGCTGGCAGCCCTCCAGCTGACGCGGCTGCGCGCGACCCTGCACCGCGCCTACGAGAAGGTGCCGTTCTACCGGCAGGCCTTCGACAAGGCGGGCGTCCATCCGGACGACTGCCGTTCGCTCGCCGATCTGGCCCTGTTCCCCTTCACCGCCAAGGCCGATCTGCGCGACCAGTACCCCTTCGGGATGTTCGCCGTGCCCCGCTCCGAGGTGCGCCGCATCCACGCCTCCAGCGGCACCACCGGGCGCCCCACGGTCGTGGGGTACACCGACGGGGACCTCTCCACCTGGGCCGATGTCGTCGCCAGGTCCATACGTGCGGCGGGCGGCCGGCCCGGCCAGATCGTCCACATCGCCTACGGGTACGGGCTGTTCACCGGCGGCCTCGGCGCGCACTACGGTGCGGAGCGCCTCGGCTGTACGGTCGTGCCCGCCTCGGGCGGGATGACGGACCGCCAGGTCCGGCTGATCGAGGACTTCCGGCCGGAGGTCATCATGGTGACCCCGTCCTACATGCTGACCCTGCTCGACGAGATGGAGCGCCAGGGCATCGATCCCCGCGCCACCTCGCTCCGCACCGGCATCTTCGGCGCGGAGCCGTGGACCGAGGAGATGCGCCGGGAGATCGAGGAGCGGCTCGGCATAGACGCGGTGGACATATACGGCCTGTCCGAGGTCATGGGACCGGGCGTGGCGCAGGAGTTCGCGTCGCACAAGGACGGCCTGCACATCTGGGAGGACCACTTCTACCCGGAGGTGGTCGATCCGCTGACGGGCGCGGTCCTGCCGGAGGGTGAGCAGGGCGAGCTGGTGTTCACCTCGCTCACCAAGGAGGCCATGCCCGTCATCCGCTACCGCACGCGGGATCTCACACGGCTGCTGCCCGGCACGGCCCGGCCGGCGTTCCGCCGGATGGAGAAGATCACGGGCCGCAGCGACGACATGATCATCCTGCGCGGGGTGAACCTCTACCCGACCCAGATCGAGGAGATACTCCTGCGAACGGCCGGCCTGGCTCCGCACTTCCAGCTGCGGCTGACCCGGGAGGGACGGATGGACGCCCTGACGGTACGGGTGGAGGCGCGCCGGGAGACGGACGCGGCGGGGCGGGAGGCCGCGGCCGCCCAGGTGGTCCGGGCCGTCAAGGAGGGGATCGGGGTCTCCGTCCGGGTCGAGGTGGTCGACCCGGAGACCTTGGAGCGTTCGGTGGGGAAGATCAAGCGGCTGGTGGACCTCCGCAGTGCGGGGGAGGTCGCGGACCCGCGTCCGGGCGGCTGAAACCACCCCATCGGGTCCAATTCCGGAGGGCTCCCGGGAGCGGGATCGCCCGCGCGGGTAGTGCATGACCTGTGACCTCGACCTTCCGGCAGCTCCACGACCGGCTCCAGGGCTCCCACATCGGGCTGGCCTGGAGCCGGGGCCGGGAGATGGAGCTGATGCACCGGGCGATGGGCTTCGCGGCCCTCGGGTTCCTCACGCTGGTGCCGCTGCTGGTGGTCGTCGCGGCCGCCGCGCCCGGCAGCGGTTCCGGGTTCGGCCGGTGGCTCGGCCAGGCCCTCGGGGTGGCGCCGTCCTCGCGGGCCCGGGTCGAGATGCTGTTCAGTGCCGCCGACCTGGCGCTGGAGCGGACCACCGCCTTCGGTCTGGCCGCGCTCGCCGTGTTCGGCCTGACTTTCGGTTCGGCCGTGCAGACCGGGTACGAGAAGGTCTGGGACCTGCCGACCGCCCGCTGGCACACCATGTGGCGGCATGTCGTCTGGCTCGCCCTGCTCGTCTGTTACCTCGCCCTGCTCGTCGAGATCCCCGCGCCCTCGAACGACGTCATCGGCACGATCTTCGGCACGGCGGGCGACCTCCTCGGCACCTGCCTGTTCTTCGTCGCCTCCCAGCGTCTGCTGCTCGGCGGCCGGGTCCGCTGGCGGGCCCTGGTGCCGGGAGCGGTGGCGACCAGCCTCGGCCTGCTGGGGCTGCGGATCTTCTCGCAGCTGGTGTTCTCCCCGCTCATCGCGTCCAACGCGGTGACGTACGGCCCGTTCGGCACCCTGCTGGTCGTCCAGTCCTGGCTGGTCGGCGTCGGCTTCGTGGTCTACGGCGGCGCACTCGTCGGCCGCCTCGTCCACGAACACCTCACCCTGCGGCGCCTGCGCCACAGCGGGCTCCTGCCCCCCGAGGCCTTCCCGCCGCACGCCCCGCACCCCCACTGGCCGCGCCCGCCGCACTGACCGCATTGACCGCACTGACCGCGCCGGCCGGGTCCCGGCCTGATCCGCAGGGCGATCCCTAGGAAGCGGAGGTGTCTGCGAAGCGGTCGCGGAGTTCCCGCTTGAGGATTTTGCCGCTGGCGTTGCGCGGGAGGGCGTCCACGAAGAGCACCCGCTTGGGGGCCTTGAAGTGGGCGAGCTTCTCCCGTGCGTACGTCATGAGCTCGGCCTCGGTCACCTCCCCGCGCGGGACCACGACCGCCGTGACCGCCTCGATCCACCGCTCGTCCGGCAGCCCGACGACCGCCGCCTCCGCCACCCCCGGGTGGGTGTAGAGCACGTCCTCCACCTGGCGAGAGGCGACCAGCACCCCGCCCGAGTTGATGACGTCCTTCACCCGGTCCACGACCGTGAAGTACCCCTGCGCATCGCGCACCGCGAGGTCGCCCGAGCGGAACCAGCCGTCCCGGAAGGCCTTCTCCGTGGCCACCGGGTCGTTCCAGTAGCCGAGGCACAGCTGCGGCGAGCGGTAGACCACCTCGCCCGCCGTTCCGTCCGGCACGTCCTTGCCGTCCTCGTCGACGACCTTCGCCTCGACGTGGCGCACCGGACGCCCGCAGGACTCCATCCGCCCCTCGTGTGCGTCCGGCCCGAGCACGGTCGCCAGCGGGCCGATCTCGCTCTGGCCGAAGCAGTTGTAGAAGCCGAGCCCGGGCAGCCGCTCGCGCAGCCGTTCCAGGACCGGAACCGGCATGATCGAGGCCCCGTAGTACGCCTTCCTCAGCGCGCCCAGCTCACGCACCGCGAACTCGGGGTGGTTGGCCAGGCCGATCCACACGGTGGGCGGGGCGAAGAGGCTGTCCGCCTCCCCCGCCTCCACCAGGTCGAAGACCTGCTCCGCGACCGGCGCGTCCAGGATGGTGTTGCGCGCCCCCACCGCGAGGTACGGCAGCAGGAAGACGTGCATCTGCGCCGAGTGGTACAGCGGCAGCGAGTGCACCGGCCGGTCCTCTTCGGCCAGGTCCAGCGCTTCGATCGCGCTCTCGTACTCGTGGGCGAGGGCCCGGTGGGTCATCATCGCGCCCTTGGGCAGGGCGGTGGTCCCCGAGGTGTAGAGCAGCTGCGCCAGCCGCCCCGGGTCCGCGTCCGCGTCGTGGTCAAAGGGCAGCGGCTCGGCCAGTTCCGCGAGGAAGGAGCCGGGGGCGTCGCGCAGCGGACGTACGGAGTGTCCGTCGGGGACCCGCCCGGCCAGGTCCGGGTCGGCGAGGACCAGGGCGCTCGCGGAGTCGTCCAGGATGTAGGCGAGGTCCTCGCCGGTGAGGTTCTGGTTCACCGGGACGTGGGTGAGTCCGGCCCGGGCGCAGGCGAGGAAGGCGATGAGGTAGGCGTCGCAGTTGTGGGCGAAGGTGGCGACGCGGTCGCCCTCGGCCAGCCCGTACCGCTCCCGCAGGACGGCGGCGCCGGTGGTGACGGCCGCGTCGAGTTCCGCGTACGTCCAGCTCCGGTCGCGGTAGCGGACGGCGAGGCGGTCGGGAACCCGTCGGGCGCTGTCGCGCACCAGCCCGTCGACCGTGTTGCGCCGCACGGCCCGTTCCGCCCGCCCATCCCGCACGGCTCGTTCCGCCGACCCCGCCTGCTCCGCACGCCCTGCTCGCGCTGCCGTCATGACGCGATCCTCGTCCTCCGCACCCCCGAGGTCAACAACCGGGATACCAAACGGGATGTTGACAGATCATCGGACCGCCTGCATGAGTGTGGGGGCACGGACGCACCGCCTGTCCCACGGGCAACCACCCCCACCCGCAGGCTACTTGGGAGGCACCTTGCACCTCGGCACCCGTCCGATACTCCGCCGCGTGGCCCTGACCGGCGCCGCGCTGCTCGCCGCGACGGCCGCGATGCCGCCGGCCTCCGCGGCGACCGGTGACCGGATACCGGCCGGCGGCGGTCTGTCCGCCGTCATCCGGTACACCGAGAACGGCATCCCCCACATCCTCGCCCGCGACTACGCCCAGCTCGGTTTCGGCACCGGCTGGGCCCAGGCGGCCGACCAGGTCTGTGTCCTCGCCGACGGGTTCGTGACCGTCGCCGGTGAGCGTTCGCGCTGGTTCGGACCCGACGCCGCACCCGACGGATCCCTCTCCTCCGCGACCCGGAACCTCTCCAGCGACCTGTACTTCAAGGGCGTCCGCGAGTCCGGCACGGTGGAGAAGCTGCTGGCGACCCCCGCCCCCGCCGGTCCCACCAAGGACCTCAAGGAGCTGATGCGCGGCTGGGCCGCCGGGTACAACGCCTGGCTCGCCCAGAACAGGATCACCGACCCCGCCTGCAAGGGCGCCGCCTGGGTCCGCCCGGTCACCACCACCGACGTGGCCGCCCGCGGTTTCGCGGTCTCCGTCCTCGGCGGCCAGGGGCGCGGCATCGACGGCATCACGGCCGCCCAGCCGCCCGCCGCCCAGCCGCCCACGGCCCAGCAGCCGGGCGCACCGGCGACGGCCCGCGGCCCGGCCGCCGGGCCCGATCCGGCGACGGCGGCCGAGGCGGCGCGCGAGTTCTTCGACACCGGCCGCTACGACATGGGCTCCAACGCGGTGGCCTTCGCCGGTTCCACCACGGCGAGCGGCAGCGGGCTGCTGCTCGGCAACCCGCACTATCCGTGGCAGGGCGGGCGCCGCTTCTGGCAGTCGCAGCAGACCATCCCGGGCAGACTGAACGTCTCGGGCGGCTCCCTCCTCGGCACCGCCGTGGTCAACATCGGTTTCAACGAGAAGGTCGCGTGGAGCCACACCGTGGCCACCGGCACCCCCGTCAGCCTGCACCAGCTCGCCCTCGACCCGGCCGACCCGACCGCCTACCTGGTCGACGGCAAGCCGGAGAGGATGACCCGGCGGACCGTCACCGTCCCGGTGTCCGGCGGCGATCCGGTCACCCGTACCCAGTGGTGGACGCGCTACGGACCGGTCGTCTCGAACCTCGGCCCGGGCCTGCAGCTGCCCTGGACGGCCGGCACGGCGTACGCGCTGAACGATCCCAACGCGGCGAACCTGCGCGGCTCCGACACCGCCCTGGCGATGGGCAAGGCCCGCTCGGTCGCCGGCATCCAGGACGCGCTGGCCCGCACGCAGGGTCTGCCCTGGGTCAACACGGTGGCCGCCGACTCCGCGGGCGGCACCCTCTTCACCCAGTCCCAGGTGCTCCCGCGGATCACCGACGAGCTCGCGGCCCGCTGCTCCACGCCGCTGGGTCGGGCCACGTACCCGGCCTCGGGGCTGGCGGTGCTGGACGGCTCGCGCACGGACTGCGCACTGGGCTCGGATCCGGACGCGGTGCAGCCGGGCGTGTTCGGCCCCGCGAAGGCGCCGACGCTGCGCGACGCCCCGTACGCCGAGAACTCCAACGACAGCGCCTGGCTGGCCCATGCGGAGCGCCCGCTGACCGGCTACGAGCGGGTCTGGGGCAATATCGCCACCCCGCGCTCGATGCGCACGCGCGGCGCGGTCGAGGACGTCTCGGCGATGGCCGCGAAGGGCCGGCTGACCGTGTCCGACCTGCAGAAGCAGCAGTTCGCCAACCGGGTCCCGGCCGGTGATCTGGCGGCGGCGGACGCGGCCAAGGCCTGCGCCGCACTGCCCGGCGGCACGGCCACCGGCAGCGACGGGAGCGCGGTGGACGTCTCGGCCGCCTGCCCGGTCCTGGCGGGCTGGGACCGTACGACCGACAGCACCAGCCGCGGCGCGCTCCTCTTCGACCGGTTCTGGCGCAGGCTGACGGCTTCGACCGCGGCCAAGGACCTGTGGCTGGTGCCGTTCTCAGCGGCCGATCCCGTACGCACCCCCCGTACGCTCAACCAGGCGGCGCCCGGCCTCGGGCGGGCGCTCGCGGACGCGGTGGCCGAGCTGAGGGCCGCCGGGATCGCGCTGGACGCCCCGTTGGGCGAGCACCAGTTCGTGGTGCGGGGCGGGCAGAAGCTGCCGGTGGGCGGCGGTACGGAGGCGCTCGGCGTCTGGAACAAGATCGAGGCGCCGTGGAACGCGGCGGCCGGCGGCTACCCGGAGGTCACGCACGGCTCCAGCCACATCCAGGCGGTCGGCTGGGACCGCGGCCCCTGCCCGGTGGCGCGCACCCTGCTGACGTACGGCCAGTCCTCGAACCCCGGCTCGCCGCACTCCGCGGACCAGACCCGGCTGTTCTCCCAGGAGCGATGGGTCACGGCGCGGTTCTGCGAGCGGGACATCCTCTCCTCGCCGCAGCTGAAGGTGGTCTGGGCCCGCGAGCGGCGCTGACCGGGGCCTCCTCCTGGCCGCCGCCCTCAGGGGCTGACGGCCAGGAAGAGGTACGCGGCGAGCAGCACGATGTGCACGCCGCCCTGGAGCAGGGTGGCGCGGCCGGGGGCGATGGTGAGGGCGCTGACCACGACGGTCAGGGCGAGCAGCACCATGTGGACCGGCCCGAGGCCCAGCAGGAGCGGGCCGGAGAGCCAGATCGAGGCCAGGGCGATGGCCGGGATGGTCAGGCCGATGCTGGCGATGGCGGAGCCGTAGGCCAGGTTGAGGCTGGTCTGGACGCGTCCGCGGCGGGCGGCACGGACGGCGGCCAGGGTTTCGGGCAGCAGGACGAGCAGGGCGATGATCACGCCGACGACGGCGTTGGGCAGGCCGGCGTCGGCGACGCCCTTCTCGATGGTCGGGGAGACGGCCTTGGCGTCGCCGACCACCGCGACGAGCGCGACCAGCAGCAGGCCGGTGCTGATCAGGGCGGCGCGGGCGGTGGGCGGGGCGGCGTGGTCTTCGTCGTCGCCGTTGCCTTCGGGCGCGTCGGCCGGCCGCTCGGTTTCCACGGGGAGGAAGTAGTCCCGGTGTCGAACGGTCTGGACGGCGACGAACAGGCCGTACAGGGCGAGCGAGGCGATGGCGGCGAAGGTGAGCTGGGCGGTGGAGAACTCGGGGCCGGGCTTGCTCGTGGTGAAGGTCGGCAGCACCAGGCTGAGGACGGCGAGGGTCGCGACGGTGGCGAGGGCCGCGCCGGAGCCCTCGGGGTTGAAGACCGCGACCCGGTTGCGCAGGGCTCTGACGAAGAGGGACAGGCCGACGATGCCGTTGCAGGTGATCATGACGGCGGCGAAGACCGTGTCCCGGGCGAGCGAGGCGGTCTTGTCCCCGCCGTCGGCCATCAGGGTGACGATGAGGGCCACTTCGATGACGGTGACCGCGACGGCGAGCACGAGGGAGCCGAAGGGTTCCCCGACCCGGTGGGCGACGACCTCGGCGTGGTGGACGGCCGCCAGCACCGCGCCCGCGAGGCAGAGCGCGACCAGCACCACCCCGAGCGCGGGCAGGTCGCGTCCCCAGCTGAGGATGAGCGCGACGAGCGCCACCAGGGGGACCACGAGGGTCCAGTCGGTCAGGGCGGATCTGCGGGTAGCCGTACTCATATATGCGAACTTGCCAGATATGCCCCTCGGATGCGGTGTCGTCCGCGTCACGCGTGGCGGGAGTGTCGGACGTGGCGGGGCGTCAGGCATGTCCGGCGTCTGGTGCGGTGCCACCGGAAACCCGGGCCCGGCACCGCAGAATGGCGCATGCCCTCAGCAGACGCACCCTCGCCCTGGACCGGGGAGGACCTGAACCGGCTGCACCGCGTCGTGGTCCGGGCGTTGCAGCGCCACGCCTCCCCGGCACCGGGGGCTGAGGGTGCAGCGGGGGGGCGGCGCGGGCCGGCCCGTACGCGGGGTGGTGCAACCCCCGGAACGTCCGGACACCACCCGCGCGGTCCTGTGGGACGGCCGCGACCTGGACAGTTCGCCCGCCTACGACCTCCCCCTGGTCGAAGACCTCCGACTGCAACGTCCCGTGGAGCGTCATCGATGCGGTACTGCGGCAGCTGGCGGCCGCCGGACCGGACCCGGCCGCCGCCACGTCCGCGAACGGCCTGGGCATCCCCGTCGTCGACGCCCGCCCCGCGACCCGGCGGTTCCTGGTGGAGCCCGAGTACGACCTCACCGACGCGCTCCACCAAGCCGTTTCCATGATCGGGTACTACGGCGGCGATCCGGACCCCGGGCCCGAGCTGCTGCTCGCCGGATTCCTGCTGGTCGGCCCCGCCACGGTACGGCTGTACGTCGACCGGACGCCGGCGCCGGCCCGGCCGCCGGGCCCGCCCCGCGGATCGGGGTGGACATCGCGCTGCGGGACGAGGAGGGCGCCGTACGAAGGGGGTTCACCGGGGCGATGGCGGCGCTGCCCTCCCTCGTACGCGACGAGCTCGACTGGAACACCGCGGAGGACGTGGACCCCTACTGCGCGGCGGTCCACGGCTTCACCCGGTGGTGACGCGGGCTCACATGGCCCGGTCGTGGCCCTCCCAGTACGGATCGCGCAGCCGCCGCTTGTAGAGCTTGCCGTTCGGATCGCGCGGCATCGTCTCGATGAAGTCGACCGTCTTGGGGCGCTTGTAGCCGGCGAGCTGGCGTTCGCAGTGGTGCAGGATCTCCGCGGCGAGCGCGTCGCCCGCGACGAAGCCCTCGGCCGGTTCGATGACCGCCTTGACCTCCTCGCCCCAGTCGGCGTGCGGAATGCCGAAGGCGGCGGCGTCCGCGACGGCCGGGTGGGTGAGCAGGGCCGACTCGATCTCGGCCGGGTAGATGTTCACCCCGCCGGAGATGATCATGTCGATCTTGCGGTCGCGGAGGAAGAGGTACCCCTCCTCGTCCATCAGTCCGAGGTCGCCGACGGTGAAGAAGTCGCCGATGCGGTTCTTCTTCGTCTTGCCCTCGTCCTTGTGGTAACTGAAGCCGCCGGTGTTCATCTTGATGTAGACGGTGCCCAGTTCCCCGGCGGGCAGCCGGTTGCCGTCGTCGTCGAAGACGGCCAGTTCGCTGATCGGCCAGGCCTTGCCGACGGTTCCCGGCTTCTTCAGCCAGTCCTCGGCCGTCGCGAAGGCGCCGCCGCCCTCGCTCGCCGCGTAGTACTCCTCCACGCAGCCGCCCCACCAATCGATCATCGCCCGTTTGACGTGGTCGGGGCAGGGCGCGGCGCCGTGGATGGCGTGCCGCATCGAGGAGACGTCGTACGCGTCCTTCGTCTCCTGCGGGAGCGCGAGCAGCCGGTGGAACTGCGTGGGGACCATGTGGGTGTGCGTGCAGGCGTGCCGGTCGATCAGGCGCAGCATGTCCTGCGGGGTCCACTTGTCCATCAGGACCAGCGGGTGCCCGATGTGCAGGGCGGCGCCCGCGAACTGGAGGACGGCCGTGTGGTAGAGCGGCGAGCAGACCAGGTGGACGTTGCCGTCGAAGGGGCGGATGCCGAAGATGCCGAGGAAGCCCCCGAGGTACGTCTCCTCGGGGAGCTTGCCGGGCAGCGGTCGGCGGATCCCGCGCGGGCGGCCGGTGGTGCCGGAGGTGTAGTTCATGACCCAGCCGAGGGTGCGCTCCTCGGGGGCCGTCCCGGGCTGGTCCGCGAGGAGGTCCCCGTACGGGCGGAAGCCCGCGACCGCTCCGACGGCGTAGCGGTGGCTCGCGGGGAGGGCGGCCTCGTCGGCCGCGGCGGTGGCGGCGTCGGCGAAGCGCTCGTGGGCTATGAGCACCTTGGCCCCGGAGTCGGAGACGATCCAGGCGATCTCGGGGCCGACGAGGTGGTGGTTGACGGGGACGAGGTAGAAGCCGGCCTGGGAGGCGGCGAGGTAGGCGGTGAGGAACTCGACGCCGTTGGGGAGGACGACGGCGAAGACGTCCCCCTTCCGCAGGCCCGCCGCGCGCAGGCCGTGGACGAGGCGGTTGACGTCGGCGTGCAGCCGGCCGGCGGTCCACTCCTCGCCTTCGGGGGTGACGAGGACGGTGCGCTCGGGGTCGGCGGCCGCCTGGGCCCAGAAACCGTTGGGGAGCTGGTCACTCATGCTGATCACACCTCTCAGGCCCGGCCGGCGATGCGGTTGATGCGGTCGATGGCGCGCTCGAACCCGGCGGTGAGGTCGTCGAAGACGGCCTGGACGCTGCGTTCGCTGTTCATCCGCCCGACGATCTGGCCGACGGGGGTGCCGAGCAGCGGCTGGACCTCGTACTTCTGGATCCGGGAGACGGCCTCGGCGACGAGCAGGCCCTGGAGCGGCATGGGGAGCGCGCCCGGGCCCTCCGGGTCGTCCCAGGCGTCGGTCCACTCGGTGCGCAGCTGGCGGGCGGGCTTGCCGGTGAGGGCGCGGGAGCGGACGGTGTCGCCGGAGCCCGCGGCGAGCAGCTTCTCGGTGAGGGCGCGCGAGTGGAGGTCGGCCTCGGTGGTGGTGAGCCAGAGGGAACCGAGCCAGGCGCCCTGGGCGCCGAGGGCGAGTCCGGCGGCGATCTGCTCCCCGCTGCCGATGCCGCCGGCGGCGAGGACCGGGAGCGGGGCGACGGCTTCGGCGATCTCGGGGACCAGGACCATGGTGGCGATGTCGCCGGTGTGGCCGCCGGCCTCGTAGCCCTGGGCGACGACGATGTCGATGCCGGCTTCCGCGTGGCGGCGGGCGTGCTTGGCGCTGCCGGCGAGGGCGGCGACGAGGACGCCGTGGTCGTGGGCGCGGGCGATGACGTCGGCGGGCGGGGAACCGAGGGCGTTCGCCAGGAGTTTGATGGGGTAGTCGAAGGCGACGTCGAGCTGGTTGCGGGCGACCTGCTCCATCCAGCCGGTGATCCGCCAGCCGGAGGCCTCTCCTTCGGCGAGCTCGGGCACGTGGTGCTTGGCGAGGGTGTCGCGGACGAAGGCGCGGTGCCCGGCCGGGATCATCGCCTCGATGTCGGCTTCACTGATGCCGTCGACCGCCTTCTTGGCGGGCATGACGACGTCGAGGCCGTAGGGCTTGCCGTCGGTGTGCGCCTGCATCCAGTCGAGGTCGCGTCTGAGGTCGTCGGGAGCGGTGTAGCGGACCGCACCGAGTACGCCGAAGCCGCCCGCGCGGGTGATGGCCGCGGCGACCGCCGGGAAGGGCGTGAAGCCGAAGATGGCGTGCTCGACTCCCAGTTTCTTGCTCAGCTCCGTCTCCATGGGCGGCAGGATGCCGCAGCCCGGCATGCGAGGGAAGAGATTTTCTGATGCAGTGTCAGATTCTTTACGGGCCGGTCGGTGCGGAGGGTGCCCGACGGGCGGGCAGATACCCACTAGCGTGCGGATCGCCTGCGGCGCGCACAGCGGATCCGGGAGGGGGGCCGTTCGCCCGCGGCGCGCTGGACGGCTCCGGGGCCGTCCCGGCTCCACCGGCGTCCGAGGCGCGGGGTCCGGGGGCGCTCGCCGCAGGCGGTCGGCGGGGCAGGCGGTCGGCGGGCCGCCCCAGCCTCGCCGTCGTTTGAGGCGCGGGGTCCGGGGTGGCTCGCCGCAGGCGAACGGCCGGCGGGCCATCCCAGCCTCGCCGGTATTTGAGGCGCGGGGTCCCGGGCGGCTCGCCGCAGGCGAACGGCCGGCGGGCCATCCCAGCCCCGCCGGCGTTTGAGGCGCGGGGTCCGGGGCGGAGCCCTGGGAGACGGCGCCGCAGGTGGACAGCGGACAGGAGGGCGCACATGACAGTACGCACGGGGGCCTACGGCGTGGCGGGCGCAGCAGCGCGGCCCGCACAGGCCACAACGGGCGGGCCCGAGAAGACCAACGGCCGGCCCGGAGCAGCCGGCGGCGGGCTGACGCGGCGGCGGCTAGGGGCCCGGCTGCTCGCACTCGGCGGGGTGCTCGTCCTGCACGCCGCGCTCCCCGGCGCCGCCGCCGGGGCCTCGGGCAACCCGGCCGAGCGCCGCGCGCTCCAGGGCCTGCGGCTGCGCTACGGCTCCGCACGCCAGGCCGGCCTGCTGGAGAAGCACCTCGAAGGGGTCGCGGACGAGGCCCGGCGCTTCCTCGGCCCCTCCCCCGAACACCCCTACTACGCCGGTGCGGTGGTCCTCGCCGGCCGGGGCCGCACCATCGCCCTGCACCGGGCCATGGGCGAGGCCGTGCGCTACGCGGACTACGACGGGCGGACCGACCGGGTCCGGGAGTTCCCGGCGGCCGAGCGGATCGCGATGGCCGAGGACACCGTCTTCGATCTGGCCTCCCTGACCAAGCTGTTCACGTCCATCCTGGCCGTGCAGCAGATGGAACGGGGGCACTTGGAGCTGGAGGCTCCGGTGCGCCGGTACCTACCGGAGTTCACCGGGGGCGGCAAGGAGGTGATCACGGTCCGCCAACTGCTCACGCACACCTCGGGGCTGCGCTCCTGGGCGCCCTTCTACAAGGAGTCCACGCGGGAGGGCCGCCTGAGGCTGCTGTGGTCGGTGAGGCCACAGGAGACTCCCGGTACGGTCTACCGGTACTCCGACCTGAACCTGATCACCCTCCAGCTGCTCTTGGAACAGATCACCGGTCGCACTCTGGATGTCCTGCTCCGCGACGAGATCACTGCTCCACTGGGGATGCACCGCACTCGTTACAACCCACCGCTCTCCTGGCGCCGGGTCATTGCCGCCACCGAGGTGCAGCGCCCGCCCTGGTCCGGCCTGGACCGCGGGCTGGTGTGGGGCGAGGTCCACGACGAGAACGCGTACGCGCTCGGCGGCGTCGCGGGCCACGCCGGCGTCTTCGGCACCGCCTGGGACCTGGCCCTCCTCGCCCGCACCCTCCTCGACGGCGGGTCCTACGCGGGCAGGCGGATCCTGCGCCCGTCCTCCGTCGAGCTGCTCTTCACGGACTACAACACCGCCTTCCCCGGCGACGACCACGGCCTCGGCTTCGAGCTCTACCAGCACTGGTACATGGGCGCCATGGCCACCCCGCACTCCGCCGGCCACACCGGCTTCACCGGCACCTCCCTGGTCCTCGACCCCTCCACCGACTCCTTCCTGATCCTGCTCGGCAACTCCGTCCACCCCGTGCGCACCTGGCGGGCCGGCAGCGCGCCCCGCGTGGCCGCCGGCAACCGCTTCGCGCGTGCCGTCCCGGTCCGTACCCGGCACGGCGGCACGGCCTGGTTCTCCGGGATCGAGCCCGGCGCCTCCGGCACGCTCACGCTGCCGCCGCTCGCCCCGGCCACGGCGTCCGCCCGGCTGCGCTGCGCCGTGTGGTGGGACACCGTGCCCGGCGAGGGCGCCCTGCACCTGGAGGTCTCGTCCGACGGGGAGCACTGGGAACCGCTGCCCTTCAGCACCGTCCGGTCCACCGGCGGCGCGCCCGAGGAATGGCCCCGCGGCTCGGTGAGCGGCTGGTCCGGCCACATCTGGCACCGTCTCGAAGCCCCCCTCACCGCCGCTGGGGCGGGCCGGGAGGTACGGGTGCGCTTCCGCCACACCGCGACCGGCCGCTACGTCGGCCGCGGGATCTACGTGGACGTCATCCGGGTGTCGGAACCGGCGCGGCTCCTCTTCTCGGAAGACCGCCCCGCCGACGCCGCCCGCCTCGAAGCCGCCGGCTGGACCCGCTCCGCGGACTAGACGATCAGGTCCGGGGGATCCCCGCGGACATGAGGGGAGCGAGGGGCTTGCGGAGGGGCTTGTGGAGGGGCTTGTAGACGAAGCCGGTCAGCGGTGCGAGGACCTTCCAGTCGAGCGTTTCGTAGAGCGCTCGGCCTTGGACGGTCGCGCCCAGGATGCCCGTGGCCACGCCGTTCTCGATGGCCGCGTCGGTGAGTGCGCCCATCACCACCGTCCCGAGGCCGCGGCGCTGGTGAGCCTCCTCGGTGATGATCTGGTCGAAGACGCAGGCGGCACCCGTCAGGCCGATCTGACCGCGGGCGGCGAGCTCCCCGTCGGCGGCCAGGATGCGCACGCTGATGACATCGTCGTCCGTCTCGGCGGTGGCCGTGTAACCGTCTGGCGGGCGCACGGCGGCCGGACGCAGGTCGACGGCCATCAGGAAGCCGGGATCGGTCGGCTCCCACTCGGGCGAGAACCACGGCTCCATGACGTCCGGTTCCAGAAAGGCCTTGATGCAGGTGGTCGGTTCGGTGATCGCGTCGACGAGCCCGCGGGCGGTCTCGGCATCGGCGTCGAGCAGGACGTGACGGACCGCCTGTGCCGGCAGCCCGACCTGGATGCTCAGCCCCCACGGCGCGTCCACCGGCTTCGGCGCCCGCCGCGAGACGGTCCATCCCTCGACCCACGAACGCGCGAGCTCCACCATCCGGACACCCCTCCGAGTAATGACTGAGATCGGAATTCGAATGTTACACAAGCGCGGGTGGAGCCGTCGGGAAATACGGCGCCCGCACGGGAACCGGCGCAAGGGGAGTCGTCACGCGCCCTGCTGCCGGCTCACCATCTCGGTGATCCAGACCGGCGCGAACGGAGAGGTGCAGCCCGGGGAGGTCGGGTAGTCCTTGAGCACTTCCAGGCGCTCACCGATGTCGATGGCGCGGGCGCGGTACTCGGGGTGCTCGATCCCGATCTGGGCCAGGCAGTGGTTCATCGCCCACTGCAGGCGCTCCGGGGCGTCCTTCATCCGGGCCTCGATGGTGTCGAGCAGTCCGGCGAGGTCGAGGCCCTCGGGCTTCTTCGCCACGCGTTCGGTGGTCAGCGCCCAGCCGGCGCTCGCGACCACCGGATCCGGATCGGCGGACCAGACCACGCGCAGCTCTTCGTGGTGCGGGTTCTTCTTCACCACGTAGTTCACGAGCCAGTCGTGCACCTTGGGTGTACGGGCACCGCGCAGCATGGCGTCCAGCTCGTCCTGCCCGAACGCCTTCGGGCGGCAGATCAGGATCGCCAGCAGTCTCGCCGCGGTGTCGTCCGTCTCCCAGAGCCGGCACGCGAGTTCCTGCTGCGTCTTCAGCCGCTTCGCGAGCGCGCGCAGCTTGCCGAGGTTCACTCCGTGGTCGTCGCCGTGCTTCTCGTTCACGGCGCGCGCCTTCGGGTCCTCGAGCGCGGCCAGCTCGGCCATCACCTCGACCACCGCCGTCTCGGTGCCCACCGTCTCGGCCATCTCGGCCTCCCGTCCGTCCCGTGCGGGATGCAGCCTACGACGGTGGGCGGCCCCTGTCGTACGCGCGCGGGCGCCGTGGTCGCGCGGACGACGCGCGGCGCGCGGCGTGTGGCGGGCCGGGGGCGAGCGGCCGTCCGTACGCAGCCGGACGGGTCCGCTCGCTCCGGTGTGTCACACGGCCGGGGTGCCGACCGGAGGCCGCGGTTCGCGGCGCATCGCCCACAGGGTCGGGCCGTCCCCGGGCAGCCGGATCTCCTCGCGCACGGTGAAGCCGAAGTGCTCGTAGAAGGGGAGGTTGTCCGCCTTGGAGGACTCCAGACAGGCGGGCAGGCCGGCCACATCGGCCTTGGCGAGGCCCGAGCGCAGCAGGGCGGCCCCCTGGCCCGTGCCCTGCGCGGCGGGGTCGGCGCCGATCACCGCGAGGTACCAGTGCGGATCCTGCGGCGTGTGCTGGGCGGCCGCCTCGACGGTGGCCGCGAACAACTCGGCCCGGTCGCCGAGGATGTCCTGCAACTGCTGGATGGTTTCCGCGTCGGGAACGGCCTTGGCCTGCGCCTCCGGCGGCACCCAGAAGGCCGCCGCGGCTTCGGTGAGCTCGCACACGGCGTTGGAGACGTACTGCCGGGTGAAGAGCGTCGTGAAGTAACTGCCCAGTGACGCCTCGCGCGAGGAGTCGTCGGGGAAGAACCAGCGCATCATCGGGTCGTCGTCGAAGGCCCGGGCCAGGGAGCGGCTGATCAGCGCTGCGTCGTCGATCGCTGCCGTCTTCGGCGTGTTCGGTATCAGCATGCGGACATTCTGCATCGGATGATCTTGAACGGTACGGGCGGGGTCCGACTTGTCGGACACCCGACCCCCGCCACCCGGCTCCCGCTAGTGGCGGACCAGGCAGAAGGGATGGCCCGCCGGGTCAGCGAAGATCCGCCAGCTGCGGCCGTCCGCGCCCCCGTCGAGCAGCGTCGCTCCGGCCGCCAGCACCTGTTCCTGGGCGCGGTCGAGGTCCGGGACGCCGAGGTCCAGGTGGAACTGCTGCGGCCGGGTGGGGTCCGGCCAGCGCGGGGGCGCGTAGTCCGCCGCGCACTGGAAGGCGAGGACCTGACCCGACGGCGCGTGGAGGGTCGCCCAGTCCTCGCCGACCGCCCAGCGCCGGTCCGACTGGTCGACGTTCCCGCCCAGCAGGGTCCGGTAGAACTCGGCCAGCTTCTGCGGATCGGAACAGTCCAGGACCACGCACTGCAGTTCAGCGATCATGGCCGGATCCTAGGCCCTGTCCGGGGTGCGCGAGGGCCGCGTCGATCATCCGGCGGGCGACGGAGGTCAGTTCGGCCGGGTCCGGGGCCAGGCGGGAGCGGGCGAGGGCGCCGGCCAGCCGGTCGTAGAGGAGCCCGTCCGTCCAGGCGACGAGCAGCTCGGCGGCCTCCTCGGGGCGGTCGGCGCCGAGTGCGGCGAGAATGCCGGCGGCCCGGGCCCGGGGCCCCTGCCCCGCGCGGAGGAAGTCCGCCTCAAGCGCGGGGTTACGGGCGGCCTCCAGGCTGAGTTCGAACCGGGCCAGCTGGCGCTCGCGCCCCACCGTCAGCCAGCGGTGGAGCAGTCCGGCCAGCGCGGCCGCGGCCGCCGCGCGGTCCTGCACCGGGAGCACGGACGGGCCCTCGCCGCCAAGGTCGAGGTCTTCGAGATCGAGGTCGGCCAGTCGTTGGTAGCAGGCGCCGATGAGGGCTGTCCTCGTACGGAAGTAGTACGAGGTACTGCCCGCCGGCAGCCCTGCCGCGCCGTCGACCGCGCGGTGGGTCAGCCCGCGCAGGCCGGTGGCGGCCACGAGGCCGATCGCGGTGTCGGCGATCAGCGTCCTGCGGTCCGCGGGGGCGCTCTGACGAGGGGTGGACATCCCTTCACTCTACAGCTGTAGAGGACGGCGAAAGGGGAGGGAAGGGGGCTCGTCATGTCGGCACTTGATCATCACGCGGTCGTGACAGGCGCGGGAATCGGCGGGCGCCCGGGATCGTCCTCGCGCCCAACGCCCTGCGCGCCTTCACCGCCATCGGCTTCGACATCACCCGCGCGGTGGGCCGTGCCGTGCCCGCTGCGGGATGGGCCTGCGCCGCGCGGACGGCCGCCGGTTACGGCGGACCGCCGCTCGCCGTGCACCGCCCGGCCCTCGCCGACGCCCCGGCCGGCGCACCCCCCCGAAGGCTCGGTCCGGTACGGCGTCACGGTCGGCCCGGCGGACGACCCGGACGGCTCCCCCGCGGCCCGCACCTCGACCGGCGGCCTCGCCGGCGCCGACCTGGTGCCGGCCTCCGCTACAGCCGGGAGACCGTCTGGCGCACCGTCCTGCCCGCCGCCGCGAGCCGTGCCGAGGCGGACACCGCCGAGACCTGGGGCCGCGGCGAGCGGTTCGGCGTCGTCCCGCTCGCCGACGGCCGGATCTACCTCTACGCTGCCGCCGTCGTCCCCAGGGCCACCACCCCGCCGACGTCCGCACCAAGCTCCTGCCCCGCCACGACACCTGGCACGACCTGATCCCGGCTCTGCCGGAGCGGATCGCCCCCGCGGCCGTGCTCCAGCACGACCTGGGCGATGGATGCGCTGTTCGACGGATTCGTGCTTCCGGACGGAATGCGTGCCGTGCCCGCGGGCGTTGGGAGTCGTTGGTGAAGTTCGTTGACTGTTCGATGCGAAGGCAGGCAGATCTCCATGACGACCGACATCGACTGGGAGCACCCGACCGACCCCAGGGAGGGCTCCTGGCAGCTGGACCACGTGAAGCAGTACGTGAGCTCGGGGGGCTCCGAGGGCCAGTACTGGAACGGCACCCAGACCCTCCTGCTCACCACCCTCGGCCGGGTGTCGGGCAAGCCGGTCCGCACCCCGCTCATCTACGGGGAGGCCGACGGCCGTTACCTGGTCGTCGCGTCGAAGGGTGGTGACCCCGCGCACCCGCTCTGGTACCGGAACCTGTCCGCGCACCCCACGGTCCGCATCCAGGTCGGCCCGAAGGTCATGCAGGGCACGGCCCGTACCGCCACTCCCGAGGAGCGCGCCGCGTACTGGCCGGTGATGGTCGGGCACTGGCCCGCGTACGACGAGTACCAGGCCAAGACGGACCGCGAGATCCCGATCGTGGTCATCGACCCGGTCGCATAGGCCCCGCAGGCCGGGTCCCGTCGGACAACCCCTCCCCGGGCGGGCCCTTCCCCCGCCCGGGGGCTCCGTCACCTCAGTGGCACGTCCGCGCCACCTGCTCCAGCTCGTCGCCCCACACGGCCACGTCCCGCGGGCCGATGTGCGGCGCGGCCAGGGACCGTACGCGGAAGGGGTTGCGCGGTGTCGTCCCGTCCGCCTCACGGATCATCAGGCCCTGGAGGGCCGGCGGGATGGAGCGGTCCTCGGTGAAGCGCAGGAACGTGCGCGGTACCCGCCCCCACTTCTCCGGCAGCCCCCGGGCGTCGGCGGCCCCGATCGCCGCGGACTCGTCCGGCTCCAGGGTGTTGAGCAGCGCGCGCACCTCGGCGTCCGGCAGGTCGCTGCCCAGCGCCTCCTTCGCCGCCGCGAAGAAGGCGGGGTCGCCCGAGCGCCAGTTGACCCGGTTGACGCCGAGCTCCGGCGGGGTCTGCACGGCGGTGAGGCGGAACAGGGAGCTGGTGGACGCCTCCGGGGTCGCCATCAGCTGCGTCACCGAGGCGTGCCGGGTCGGGCAGAAGGCGGACGCGTACACCAGGTGGGAGATCAGCTCGGGCACTTGGTTGGCGACCGCGTTCACCGTCACCCCGCCGAGGCTCTGGCCGACCAGGATCACGGGACCGTTGCGGTGCACGGCGCGCACGACTCCGACGACGTGCGCCGCGAAGTCCTGCAGCGTCACCCCGCCGATCGGCGAGGGTTCGGTGCGCAGCCGCTCCAGGTCCTGGGGGGTCTGGTAGGAGACCGGGAAGTACGCGCCCGCCCCGTGCCCGGGCAGGTCCACCGCGACCGCCCGGTGCCCGCGGACGCCGAGCTCGTGCAGGACGGGCGACCACCCGTAGGAGTTGCTCCCGGCGCCGTGCACGAGGACGAAGGTGGGCGCGGCGTGCCGTTGCGCATCGGCGCGCACGTCGTCGCCCAGGTCATTGCCGCCACTCAAGTTACTCATGAGTAGAATTCTAGGCGTGGGCGCCTCCATGACCGGCCGATTTCAGCCATGCGTCGCGCCGGACTCCGCGGCGGCGACGGGCTAGTGCCCGAGCACCGCCATCGCCGCGTTGTGCCCGGGGACCCCGCTGACCCCGCCGCCCCGGACCGCCCCCGCGCCGCACAGCAGGACGTTGCGGTGGGCGGTCTCCACGCCCCACCGGCCGCCCCCGCCCCCGCCCCCGTCCGAGTCGGCGAACGGCCAGGACAGGTCGCGGTGGAAGATGTGTCCTCCGGGCAGGCCCAGTTCGCGTTCCAGGTCCAGCGGGGTCTTCGCCTCGATGCACGGGCGGCCGTCCGCATCGAAGGCCAGGCAGTCGGTGAGCGGTTCGGCCAGGTGCGCGTCGAGCTGCGCGAGGGTGGCGGTCAGCAGTACCTCGCGGGCCTGGTGGTTGTCGTGTCCGAACAGCCGGGCCGGGGTGTGCAGGCCGAAGAGGGTGAGCGTCTGGTAGCCCTGCTCCACCAGCTCCGGGCCGAGGATCGTCGGATCGGTCAGCGAGTGGCAGTAGATCTCCGAGGGTGGTACGGACGGCAGTTCGCCGGAGGCGGCCTCCGCGTGGGCCCGTGCGAGCTCGGCGTACCCCTCGGCGATGTGGAAGGTGCCGCCGAAGGCCTCGCGCGGGTCCACCGCGGTGTCCCGCAGCCGGGGCAACCGGCGCAGCAGCATGTTGACCTTGAGCTGGGCGCCCTCGGGCGTCTCCTGCGGCGGTGCTTCGCCGAGGAGTCCGGCCAGGGCTCGCGGCGAGGCGTTCACCAGCACCGTGCGGCCGACGGCCCGGCCCTCCCCTGTTGCGGTACGGAACACCACCTCGGCCGGAGCGGTCCCGTCCGTGTCGATCCGCAGCACCTCGTGGCCGGTGGCGATCTCCGCCCCGGCGGCCCGCGCGGCGGCCGCGAGGGCGTCCGTCAGGGCGCCCATGCCGCCGACCGGGACGTCCCAGTCCCCGGTCCCGCCGCCGATGACGTGGTAGAGGAAGCAGCGGTTCTGCGCGAGCGAGGGGTCGTGCGCGTCCGCGAAGGTGCCGATCAGGCCGTCCGTGAGGACCACTCCGCGGACCAGGTCGTCCGTGAAGTGCCGCTCGACCGCCTGCCCGAGCGGCTCCTCGAACAGCATCCGCCACGCGGCCTCGTCGTCGATCCTGGCCCGCAGCTCGGCCCGGGTGGGCAGGGGCTCGGTCAGGGTGGGGAACACCTTCCGGGCGACCTGCCCGGTGGTGCCGTAGAAGGCGCGCCAGCTCTCGTACTCGCGGTCCGAGCCGGTCAGTCGGGCGAAGGAGTCACGGGTGCGCTCCTCGCCGCCGCCGACGAGCAGTCCGCCGGGCCGGCCGTCGCGTTCGACGGGCGTGTACGAGGAGATCGTCCGGCGGCGCACCGCGAACCGCAGGTCCAGGTCGCGCACGATCTTCGCCGGGAGCAGGGAGACGAGGTACGAGTAGCGCGAGAGGCGGGCGTCGACGCCCACGAAGGGGCGGCTGGAGATCGCGGCCCCGCCCGTGTTCCCGAGCCGTTCCAGGACGAGGACCGATCTGCCCGCCCGCGCCAGGTACGCGGCGGCCACGAGGCCGTTGTGCCCGCCGCCCACGATCACGTCGTCGTACACGTCCCGCCCGAAGGTCGTCATGGCTCTTGGTAACACACCTCGCCGAGCCGCTCCAGACAGTGGGCTTCGTCGGCGTGGGCCAGCGCCGTGTCGGGATGCTCGTCGCCCAGGGACCGCTCGCGGATGCCGGAGAGATCCCGGTAGATGGGCAGGGCCTCGTCCCAGCGGCCCAGCCGGCTGAGCCCGACGGCGAGTTCCCGGCGGCTGACCAGGGTGTCCGGGTGCTCGGCGCCGAGCACCTCGGCGCGTACGGCGCCCACCTGCCGGGCCTCGGCCACCGCCTCCTCCCAGCGTTCCAGGCGGCCCAGGTTGACCCCGAGGACGTGCCGGGCGCGCAGGGTCTCGGGGTCGGTGGCCCCGTAGGCGCGGGTGCGGTCGCGGACCAGGGCCCGGAACAGGTCGAGGGCCTGCGCGCTGTTCCCGGTGCGGCCGAGCGCGATGCCGACCTCGTAGCGGGCGGCCAGGGTGTCGGGATGGTCGCGGCCGAGCACCCGTTCCCGTACGGCGGTGACCTCGCGGAAGCCGGCCAGGGCCTCCTGCCAGCGCTCCAGGCGGCCGAGCGCGTACGCCGCCTCGTAGCGGGTGAGCAGGGTGTCCGCGTGCTCGGGGCCCAGGACGGCGGCCCGGTCGGCGGCGACCGCGGCGGCCGTGGCGTGGGCGTCGGCGAACCGGCCCAGCGCACCCAGGGCGCAGGCCAGGTTGTGGCGGCAGCGCAGGGTGTCGGGGTGGAGCGGGCCCATGGTCCGGTCGCGGGCCACGAGCACCGCGCGGTAGGTGTCGTGCGCCTCCTGGTGGCGTCCGAGCCGGCCCAGTTCGTACGCCGTCTCCTGGCGCGCGGCGAGGGTGTCGGCGTGGTCCGGGCCGAGCTCCCGCGCCCGCCCGTCGGCCACGGCCGCGTACACGGCGAGCGCCTCCTCGGGGCGGCCCGCGCGGCTGAGGGCGTAGGCGCGCGCGTGACCGGCGGCGAGCGCGTCGGGGCCGGTCCCCCGGGAGCCGGGGCCGCGCGGGACGCCGTACACCGCGGTCAGCCGCGGGTCCTCGGCGGGCTCGGGGCGGACGATGGGCGCGACGGGGCCCACGGCGGGCTGCCCACCGCTCGGACGGACGGCGGGCTGCGCGCCGCTCGGACCGACGATGGACTGCCCACCGCTCGGACCGAGGACGGGCTGCGCGCCGCTCGCGCGGGCGACGGGCTGTTGGCCGCCGGGGCGGGCGGCCGTCCAGGAACCGGTGAGCACCGCCCATTCGCCGCTCGCGGGGCGGGCGTCGATCCCGGCCTTGCGCCCGGCGGTCATCCCGCGGGCCCACGCCGGGAGCGGGGCCTGGGCGCCGGGCAGCCCGCCCGGTCCCAGCCGGGCCTCGACGAGCCGGCGGTGCACGTGGCGGGCGTCGCCGGGCCGGTCCTCGGGGCGCTTGGCGAGCAGGTCCAGGACCACGTCGTCGAAGTAGCCGGGCAGCTCGGGGCGGTGCTCGCGCAGCGGCACGGGCGGGGTGTCGCGGTGGCCGACCAGTACCGACCAGGAGTCGCCGAGGTCGAAGGGCGGGGCTCCGGTGGCGATCTCGTAGAGGACGCAGCCGAGGGAGTAGAGGTCGCTGCGGTGGTCGACCTCGCCGCCGGCGATCTGCTCGGGCGACATGTAGTGCGGGGTGCCCATGGCCATGCCGCCGCCGGTCAGCTTGGCGGTGAAGCCGATGTCGTGGGCCAGGCGGGCGATGCCGAAGTCGCAGATCTTCACGGTGCCGTCGGTGAGCCGCATGATGTTGGCCGGCTTCAGGTCGCGGTGCACGACGCCCTGGTCGTGGGTGTAGCCGAGGGCGGCGGCCATCTGCTCGGCGATGTCGACGACCACGTCCACGGGGAGCGGGCGGGTCTCGTTGTCCTCCAGGAGCTGACTGAGGTTGCGGCCTTCGAGGAGCTCCATGACCAGGTAGAGGGGACCGCCCGCGGCGCTGTCGTCGCCGAAGTCGTGGACGACCGTGACACCGCGGTGCTGGAGGGACGCGGCCACGCGCGCCTCGCGCCGGAACCGCTCGCGCAGCACCTGGGTGAAGTGGGCGTCCTGCTCGGCGCCGATCGGCTTGAGGCACTTCACCGCGACCTGCCGGCCCAGCGATTCGTCACGGGCCCGCCACACCTCGCCCATGCCGCCGCGCCCGATCAGATCGAGCGACCGGTACCGGCCCTGGATCAGTCTGGACTCCGCCATGTCTTAAAGCCGCCCCCGTTGTCGCGCTACGCCCTCCCCGGCCGGTCCAGTATGGCCGCTGATGTACGCAGTGTGTACGGAGAGGGGCGGCTCCCGGGGCCCATGCGACGCATCGCTTTCAAGATGTGACCTGGAGGCAGCTTCCAGCGCAGACCTGCGGGAATGCTGCGCAACACGCTTCCGGTGAGGCGCAGGCGCCGGGTGATGCTGCGCGGCGGCGGTGCGGGTCGCCCGTACAGCTGGTGGGCCCAGCCGGGGAGGGAACCGTACGCGAGGCCGGCGAGCGGGCGCCACAGCAGGTTTCGGCCAGGCACGAGGAGGGCAGGGACCGGCGGGCCGCGCAGGAAGTCGTCCACGGAGTGCGCGTCGGGGCCGGCGGCGAGCTCCGGGCGGATCCGCTCGAAGTAGGCGGCGAGCCCGGCGGTGTCGGCGGGGACGCCGGCCGGGTCGAGGCCGACGAGGCGGGCGTTGACGCGGTTCTCGTCGACGTAGCGGTCGGCCTGGGCAGCGGTGAGGCGGACGCCGGAACGGCGCAGGACGTGCAGGAAGCTGTCAATCTGCGCGCAGTGGATCCACAGCAGCAGCTCGGGGTCGTCGACGGGGAAGCGTTCGCCGGTGTCCGGATCGGTGGCGGAGAGCGTGCGGTGGATCGCGCGGACCCGGCCGCCGGCGCGCTCGGCGGCCTCGCTCGTGCCGTAGGTGAGGGTGCCGACGAAATCGGCGGTGCGCAGCAGCCGGCCCCAGGCGTCCCGGCGGAAGTCGGAGTTCTCGACGACTCCGCGGACGGCTCGGGGGTGGAGCGCCTGGAGGTAGAGCGCCCGGACTCCGGCGATCCACATCATCGGGTCGCCGTGGCAGTGCCAGGTGACGGACGCCGGGCCGTACAGCCCCGGATCGGCGCCGGATCCGGATCCGGATCCGGATCCCGGCCGGGATGCCGACGCTGGCCCTGGTCCTGGTCCTGGCCCTGGTTCCGGTCCTCGTGCTCGTCCTGGTCCGGGTTCCGGTTCTGGTGCGGTCGCGGTGTTCCCCATCCCGTACCTCCCCGTCGCAGGCCCCGGCGGACCCAGCCTACCGATCCGGGGCGGCCGTCAGCGATGCGTATGAACCGGGCCGACCGCCGTCAAGATCCCGTCAGGAAGTGGCGCGCGGGGCGCGGGAGCGGGCATAGCTTCGGCGTCACAGGCCGATCGGTCTCCGATCGGCGACCGCGGCCCCATCAGGAGGACCCCATGTGCCTGTTCCAGTACGCCGACGACCCGGAGCCCGAGGAACAGGGCCCGGCCGGACCCCTCTACGTGCCCGTCCGGCCGGGAACCGCGGAGGTGGTGCTCCGGATGTTCCGCACCCCGATGGGTGAACGCACCGCCGTCGGATTCACCCGTCCGGACCTGCTGGCCTCGACGCTCGGCGCCGGCCAGCCGTGGATCCGGCTCTCCGAGTCCGCGCTCCGGGCGCTGGCCGCTCCGCTCGGCACGTACCTGCTGACGATCGACCCGACTCTTTCGGCTCCCGCCGTCACCCCGGTGCCGGCGACCTCGACCCCGGCCCCGACCGCCTCCGCGACCGAAGCCGCGGTCCGTTCCGTGTGACGGCGAGGCCTTCGTCACCACCGCCGAACTTCGCGCGGGCCCGGGCGGACCCCGGTGCCCGCCGGAGCCGGGTTTCCGGGGCTTCGCCCCAGGCCCCGCGCCTCAAACGCCGGCGGGGCTGGAAGTGCCCGGCCCGGCGGCAAGCCGCAGCGAGCCGGATCCAGCCCCGCCCAGGGTGGCCGTGGACGGCGGCACGAGCGACGACCCACGGCCGGCCCCGTACGGGGTCCGCTGCGCGCCCCGTCTCATCGGGCGCGGCGCGGCGCGGATTCCCGTACGGCCACGGTCGTCGGCCGCCACTGAGAGGCGGGGGACGTCCTGGCCGCGGACCTGGCGCTGCCGGCCGGCGCCACCGGGTGCGTACGGTCCCGGAGGCGGGGGGCTCAGCGGCCGAAGACCCAGGTGGTGGCCGTGGCGGTGTTGTTCCTCCTGTTCCGGTCCGGGGTGCGGGAGGTGACGGCGGCCTTCGCGGTGATCGTGGGGCGCTGGACGGCCCGTACCGTGACGTGGAAGACGCGCAGCTGTCCGGCGCCCAGGGCATCGACGTGCCAGGTCTGCGGAGTGGGGGTGCGGCGGTCGGCGCCGGGGGGCGCATCCGTGACCTGCGCTCCGCGCGGCAGGGTCAGGGTGACGGCCAGGTCCGCGGCGGCGAAGGGCCCCTTGTTGGTCACCGTGACGGCATAGGTGTACTCGGCCCCGCCGCGCACGGAGGCCGGAGCGCTCAGGCGGACCGCCAGGTCGGCCCGGGGCGGACCGGCGCCGAGCTCCAGCCGTCCGACGCGGTCGCCGCCGAGTTCGGTGAACCACATGTTGGCGTCCGGCCCCGCGGTGATGCGGACGGGGAGGCTGCCCGCGTTGGGGAGCGGGTAGCGCGCGAAGTCCCCGTGGGGGGTGATCCGCCCGATCCCGTCGGTGAGCTGCTCGGTGAACCACAGGTTCCCGTCGGGCCCGGCGGCGATCCCGTCCGGGCCGCTGCTGCCGGCCGGCAGGGGATATTCGGTGATCTTGCCCCTGCGGGTGATCTTCCCGATCCGGTCGGCGAAGAGCTCGGTGAACCAGAGGTTCCCGTCGGGCCCGGCGGTGATGACGTCCGGGCCGCTGTCGGCGTTGGGCAGGGGGTATTCGGTGATCTTGCCCTTGGGGGTGATCCTCCCGATCCGGTTTCCGGAGATCTCGGTGAACCACAGGTTCCCGTCGGGCCCGGTCACGATGGACTCCGGGGCGCTGCCGGGGTGGGGCAGGGGGTAGAAGGTGATCTGCCCGCTGGGGGTGATCCGCCCGATCCGGTCGCCGGGATCCATGGTGAACCACAGGTTCCCGTCGGGCCCCGTGGTGATGGCGAACGGTGTGCCGCTGCCGGCGGGCAGGTCGTACTCGGTGATGTCACCCGCCGTGGTGATGTTCCCGATCCGGCGGCTGACGTCGGTGAACCACAGCTTGCCGTCGGGCCCGGCGGTGATCCCGAAGGGGCTGTTGTCGTCGCCGGGCAGCTGGTACTCGGTCAGGTCCCCGGTGGGGGTGATCCGGGCGATCTTCCTGATGCCCACCTCCGTGAACCAGAGGTTCCCGTCGGAGCCCGTGGTGATCTCGCCGGGAAAGCTGCCGGCCGTGGGGAGGGGGTACTCGGTGATGTCCCCGACGTCGGCGCGGGCGGGAGCGGGAGCGGGGGCGGCCGAGGCCACGGGGAGGCTGATCAGGCCGAGGAGCAGGGCGGCGGCTAGCTGGAACGCCCAGCTCGGGCGGCGGCGTCGGGGTGTCCGGGGCGGGGACCCGCACAGGGCGCGTGGGGACGTCGGCATCGGGAGGCAGACCTTTCGGCCGGAGGTCGGGGGCGGACCCGCCATCGGGGCGGGACCTCGCCGGCGGGTCTGGGCACTGTCGGGCGGCGCTCGAGGTCGCGACAGCGGTGCGCTGCTGGATGCCCGGGCATGCGCACTGCGCAGCGTAGGACCCCGGGTGACGGTCTGTCAGGCGACGGTGGGCCAAGAGGCTGACGGCCGGACGAGGAGGCCGTGCGCCGGCCGGCGGCGCCGGGGCGCCCGTACGGGGACCGTAGCGACCGGCCGGTTGCCTCGGCCGACCCGGCCGGGCGCCGTGGCCGAGCAGGCCCGATGCCGTGGCCGACCGAGCCGGATGCCCTGCCCGAGCAGGCCGGATGCCTTGAGCGGGCGGTCGCTGCCGTCCTCTAGAGTGCTTCCGTCCCCCATCCACGCGCCCGTGGCCCCGGCCCTGCGGCGCGCCCCCGAACCCGCCCACGGGCCCGACCGAGGAGCAGCCGTGACCGACCTGGCGTCCATACCCCTGCAGCAGGAGATCGCCCGGGATCTCCAGGTGAGCGCGTCCTTCGACGCGCAGCAGGAGATCGAACGCCGGGTGGCCTTCCTCGCCGGCCAGCTGACCTCCACGGGCCTGCGCTCCCTGGTGCTGGGCATCAGCGGCGGTGTGGACTCCACCACCGCCGGCCGGCTGTGCCAGCTCGCGGTCGAGCGGGTCCGTGCTACGGGGCAGGACGCCACGTTCTTCGCGATGCGGCTGCCGTACGGCACCCAGGCCGACGAGGCGGACGCGCAGCTGGCGCTGGAGTTCATCCGGCCCGACCGGGTCCTGACCGTCGACATCAAGTCCGCGAGCGACGCGGCGCTGGAGGCGGTGCTGGCCGGCGGCACGGTCTTCCGCGACGCGCACCACCAGGACTTCGTGCACGGCAACGTCAAGGCCCGGCAGCGCATGATCGCCCAGTACGCGGTGGCGGGCGCCCACGAGGGCCTGGTGGTCGGCACCGACCACGCCGCCGAGGCGGTCTCCGGCTTCTTCACCAAGTTCGGCGACGGCGCGGCCGACGTGGTGCCGCTCACCGGCCTCACCAAGCGGCGCGTACGGGCCCTGTCCCAGGCCCTGGGCGCGCCCGCCGGCCTGACCGTGAAGACCCCGACGGCCGACCTGGAGACGCTGAAGCCGGGCCGGCCCGACGAGGAGGCGCTCGGCGTCACCTACGACGACATCGACGACCTGCTGGAGGGGAAGCCCGTCGGCGAGGCCGCCTTCGCGGCCATCACCCACCGCTACCGGCTGACCGAGCACAAGCGACAGCTCCCGATCGCCCCCTGAGCCGGCGCCGGGCCCCGGGGGTGGAGTCCCCCGGGGCCACCGTCGTTCAGCTGTCGGAGCCGGCGGGGCCGCCGGCGACGTGGCCGTCCAGGTCGGCGTCCAGGTCACCGTGCAGGTCGCCGTCGGGGATCCAGGAGCCGTGGATGCCGCCGGTGACCCGGCGCGGCAGGCGGACCGTAGCGATCCGCTCGAGGGCGGAGGCGTCCAGGACCAGGAGCTCGGAGGCGTTCTGCTTGAGGTCGGAGACGACGGTGAGCAGGTAGCCGTCGTCCTCGCGGGTGGCCCCGGCGGCGGGGACGAACACGGCCTCGCTGAGCAGCCGGGCGTCGCCGGCCTCGTGGAGGTGACGGGCGCCGGTGCTGCGGTCGTACTTGACGATGCCGTAGCCGCCCTGGCCCTCCTGGTCGGGGAAGGAGACCGCGTACTGGTAGCGGTGCTCGGCGCCGAGGAACTCCTCGTTGAGCGTGGGGAATTCGATGGCGAGGTCGTCGATGGTCTGCTCGTCCACGCGACCGGCGGCCAGGTCGACGACCCATCGGCGGTTGTAGGAGCGGGTGTTGGGTTCCGTACCGCGGCCGGGAGCACCGACCCACCAGTTCCAGGAGAGCTCGAACCCCTCCCGGTCCACGGTCGGGCCCTCCAGCACGATCCGGCCCAGGGCGTCCTCGTAGGCGTTGGCGGCGTGCAGCATGCTGCCCGGCTCGACGGGGAACCAGCGGATCTGCGCCGCGCCCTGCGGGCCACGGGGCATGACGCCGATCCGCGCCGGCTGTGCGTCGCTCCAGCCGTACGGGATGCCGGAGTGCTCGGCGGGGTCGAAGGTGACGGTGCCCTCGTAGAAGACCACGTAGTGGCGGGTGACGGCGAAGTCGTGCTTGAGGGCGGCGGTCGCCCCCGCGACTTCGAGGCTGTGGGTGACCTGCCCCTTGGCGTCGGCGACGTAGTACATGAGGTGGGGCGGGAACGGCGAGGAGCCGAAGAAGTGCAGCTCGCCGGTGACCGGGTCGGTTTTCGGGTGCGCGGTCATCGCGCCGCGCAGCCTGCCGCCGAAGTCGTAGGCGCCGACCGTGTCGAGGTCTCGGGTGAGCTCGAAGGGGAAGTTCGCCTCGCACAGGGCGAGGAGGCGACCGGCGTGCTCGATGACGTGGGTGCCGGCGGTGCTGGCCTCCAGGTCCGGGCCGTGCTCGGTCATGTAGGGCGCGCCGTCCAGGGCGGGGGTGTGCACCCAGCGGTTGCGGTACCACTCGGCGCGGCCTTCGCGCAGCCGGATGCCGTGGACCATGCCGCTGCCCTTGAACCAGTGGGTGGGGGTGACACCGGGCTTGGGGTTGTGGCTGTTGCGGATCAGCCGGCCGGTGAGCTCCGGGGGAAGGGACCCCTCGACGGTCAGCTCGGTGGCGGTGATCTCGTCGACGGCCGGGGTGTAGTGGCCGGTCAGGTAGGGCTTGTCGGCGGTCATGGCAGGAACCTCGCTTTGCGTGACGGTGTGGGCGCGTGGGTGTGGGTTTGGGACACGGGGCGAAGAGCGATGACCGACCGTCAGTCGGCCTGCTCGGCACGGTTCTTGAGGGCGGCGAGCCAGGCGGTCAGGGAGTCGCGCAGGGCCTGGCCGAGTTCGGCGGGGGCGGCGTCGACGGGGGCGCCGCTCCAGGACTCCTCGGTGCGGACGGTCACCTGGCCGCCGGTCTGCTCGAAGGTCCACACGTGGATGCCCTCGATGCCGTTGGCCGGGCCGCCCCAGACGAGCCGCTCACCGGGAACGATCTCGCGGATGGTGGAGGTGATGTCCAGCCCGTGCGTCTTCCAGCTGAAGGAGTGGCCCGGCAGCAGCGGGCCGTCGAGCTGCGCCTGGTCGACGTGGGCGTTCCAGCTCGGCCAGGCGTCGATGTCGGTGTGCAGGGCCCAGACCCGCTCCAGCGGGGCGTCGATCACGGTGGACAGGCGGACGATGGCGGGCGCGGTCTCGTCGATGGTGAACATGGCTGCTCTTCCTCTCGGTTGATGTACGGGCGGTGACGCGTTCGGTCGGGTGGGACGAGTGGAACGGGCGCAACGGGTGGAACGGGTGGAGGCGTGGGCTCGGTCGGCCGGGTCCGGCGTCCCGGCCGGTCAGTGACGGCCGTCGGCGGCGGCGGGCTGCGGGGCCGGGCCCGCTCCGGCTTCGGAGGGGCCGGTCACCGTACGGCGAGTGAGGAGCGGGGCGAGGGCGGCGGTGGCCAGGAGGACGGCGGCGCAGACGCCGAAGGCGATGCGGTAGCCGGCCGTGAGCGCTTCCAGCTGCGGTTGGTGGACGGCTGCGTGGGCGGTGGCGGTACCCGCGAGGGTGGCCAGGACGGCGAGGCCGATCGCCCCGCCGACCTGCCGGGAGGTGTTCACCAGTCCGCCGGCCAGCCCGGCGTCCTGGGGGGCGACGCCCTCCACGGACAGGGCGGTGAGCTGGACGAAGGCGATGCTCAGGCCCAGACCGATGAGGATGCCGGGGCCGAGGAGGTCGGCGGCGTAGCTGCCGTGGGCGCTGATCCGGGACAGCCAGAGCAGTCCCGCGGCCTCGGTCAGCAGGGCGGCGGTCACCGTCGCGGTGGCGCCGATGCGGCGGGAGATCCGCGGGGCGAGGGTGGAGCCGAGCATGTTGGCGGCGGCGAGCGGGAGTTGGCCGAGGCCGGTGACCAGCGGGCCGGAGCCGAGGACCTGCTGCTGGTAGAGCGGCAGGAAGAAGAACAGGGCGATCCACACCGAGCCGAGCAGCGCCATCAGCGCGTTGCCGACGGTGACGCGACCGGCGCGGAACAGGCGCGGCGGCAGCAGTGGGTTCGGGTGGCGTCGCTCGACGAGGACGAACGCGGTCAGCAGCACGGCGGTAACGGCGAAGGCCCCGAGGACGGTGGTGTCCGTCCAGCCCGAGCGGCGGGCGGTGGTCAGGCCCCACACCAGGGCGGTCAGCGCGAGGGTGACGGTGGCGGTGCCGGGCAGGTCGAACCGGCCGCTGCCGGCGACCGGGGCAGTGGCAGTGGCCGGGACCGGGGCCGGGGCCCGCGGCACGCTGATCACGGCGCCCACCAGGACCAGGACCGTACCGATGGCGACGGCGAAGAAGATCCACTGCCAGCCCCGGGCCTGGGTGAGGGCGCCACCGAGCAGGACTCCGGCCGCGCCTCCCGCGCCGGACACCGCGCCCCACACGCCGAGCGCCCTCCCCCGCCCGGGTCCCGGCGGGAACAGGTCCATCACCAGGGCCAGGGCCGCCGGGGCGATCGCCGCGGCGCCCAGGCCCTGCAGTGCGCGGGCGGCGATCAGGACCGGGGACGAGGTGGCCAGCCCGGCGGCCAGCGAGGCCGCCCCGAACACCGCGAGCCCCGCGAGCAGGACCCGGCGCCGGCCGAGGAGGTCGGCCGCCCTTCCGCCGGCGAGCAGCAGCGCCCCGAAGGCCAGGCCGTAGGCGTTGACCACCCAGGTCGTGCCGCTGTCCGACAGGCCGATGCCGTCGCGGATCTGCGGGAGGGCCACGTTCACGATCGAGGTGGCGAGCATGACGGTGAACTGCGCCCCCGCCAGAACTGCGAGCGCCGCTCCCGGGCTCCGGGTGGTGGCGGTGATCCTCACGAGACCCTCCTTGAGTGGTTGACCACTCACACTTGACGCCTGAAAAAGGGCGGGGCTCATGCCCCGCCGACAGTCCGGCTCTACGGCGACGCCGGACTCAGTAGTGCGTGATGCCCGCGGACAGCGTCCGCATCCAGGGCGCATCCACGTCACCGGCCCCCATGGAGACGATGAGGTGGCACAGCATGCCGCGCGCGAAGAACTGCTGGACCTGCTCCTCAGCGCCGCCGGAGGCGCCGCGGACGTACTCCACCAGGCGGGCGTAACCCTGCTGGACCACCTCGCGCACGGCCGGCTCGGAAACGGCCGCGGCCTGGGCGTGCAGCTGAATCAGCATCAGGTCGTTGTCGCTGATCAGCAGCGCGTACGCATCCCCCATGGCCTCCAGGACCACCTCGGCGGAGCTGCCCTTCGCCTCGGCCGCAGCCCGCTCCAGAGCGGCCCGGACCTGTACGAAGCAGTGCTCGACCACCGCGGTGAACAGCAGCTCCTTGCTGGGGAACAGCCGGTAGACGTAGGCCTGCGAGATGCCGGCCGCCTTCGCCACCTCGGTCGTGGTGGTGCCCCAGTAGCCGCGCGCCGCGAAGGCGCCGATGGCGGTGCGCAGCACCGTCTCGCGGCGCTCTTCGGCGGTGGACAGCTTGCGGGGTCGTTCGCTCTTCATGTGAGTACTCAACCACTCACACCCTTGTGTGTCAACGCTCCCTTCAGTCCTGCGCGGGCAGCGGCGGCGGTGTCTCGGCGTCGCCGAAGAAGTAGGCGTGGGCGTGCTGGAGGTAGGCGTACAGCTCGTCCTCGCCGAGGAACTCGATCACCCCCTCGGTGAGCAACTCCCACTCGGTGAGCGACATCCCGCGGGTGCGGATCACCTCGGCGAGGCCGTCCCGCTGGAGCTCGTAACTCCGCGCGAACGGTCCTCGGAGGCGGAAGCTGTTGTGGATGCTCTCTTTGAGGTCCTCCGGCTCGTTGAGGCAGTCGGGCCCGAAGGCACGCTTGATGAAGGTGCCCGTCAGATCGTCCACGTCGTCTCCTAGGGGTGCCGTTCGTCCTGCGGTGAAGGGTGCATGGTGAGCAGCCAGATGCCGTCCGGGGCCTGCTTGTAGATCGCTGAGATGTGTCCGCCACGGAAGTCCACGGGGAGCAGGTTGATCGAGCCGTCGGCGTCCTTCGGGTTGGCCGGGTCGACGTAGTACCCCTCGAACCTCGCCGTGTGGTCTCCGGGGCCGAAGATCTCCTCGATGCTCGCCTCGACAAGGTCCGGACTGCCCCGCAGGGCCTTCTCGCGCAGGTGGGCCTCGGCCCGCACGAAGTCCGCCGGGTCGCGGAACTTCGTCGCGTAGTCCCCGCAGAAGTGGTCCGACAGCGTCGACTTGTTGGGCAAGACCTCCTTCGTGCACGTCCCTCTGTCGCACGCCGGGTCGACGTGGTTCATGGTTCTGACGTGGCCGCTGGGCTTCAGCTTCGGACTGCCGTCCTTGTAGACCGGCCGCCCCTTGCGGGCCTTGAGCGCCGCGGTGTCCGGCAAGAGGTGGCGCTGCGGGGCGTGCCCTTGCAGTGCGAGGGCCCTGATCACGCGTTCGGTGTCGGGGCCGGCCGGGCCGGTGGTGGCACCGCTGCGGTAGAGCCTGATCCCGTGTGCCGTGGCGGCGGCCAGCGCCGCCGCGGCGGCGGCGATGGATGCGGTGTTCGGGAGCGTGGACACGCAGACGTGGGAGGGGAGTTCCGGGCCGTCCGGCGGTTCGGCCGTGGCGGGGGCCGGAGCACCCTCGTAGGTGATGCTGCCGCACGATGCCGCGGCCGTCGGGGCGGTCAGCAGCCAGAACAGCAGGGTGCCGACGAGGGTCACCAGCCACGGGGCGGTCAGCCGAGTGGTTCGGCCTCGCATCACACGTCCTTTCCGCCCGCCGGAGCGGGCATCGGTACGGGAGTTGGCGGAACTCTCGGCGCGGGCGGTGACGGGCAGACGTGAGGGCCCGCCGGGTGGCCCTTCAACGCGAGGATCCGCTCGCACAGGACGGCGTCGTCGGGGGCGGCGGGATCGCTCTCGCCGCGCAGGTGGTGCCACCGCTCGGTCGCGAGGTCGAGCTGCGCCGCGTGCAGCCGGGACAGCCGGCGGTAGGCGGCGAGCCGCTGGCGGAGGCTGCCGCGGCTACGCAGGGCGTCCACCTTGAGCCGGAACCGACGGGCCGGCGACAGCAGCAGCGCGGCTTCGTCTGTGGTGATCGCCTGCCTGGCCGGCGGGGGCAGGCTGTCCAGCGCCGCCTCGAGTCCGCCCGCCTGGCTGCGCAGCCCCCGCCGCAGGAGGAGGACGTACAGCACGACGAGGGGGCCCTGCAGCAGGAGGATCTGGGCCGGGAGGACGATCAGGATGCCGGCCGCCTCCCCCGCCGGAAACCACCGGGGCGACTCCTTGGCGAGGTAGTCGATCACGCTGTTGTTGCAGAAGTGCGCGCCGGCCGCGGTGAGGAAACCGGTGCCGACGGCGGTCAGTTGCCGTGTCCGGCCGTGCAGCTGCCGGGCGAGCCCGATACCGGCGCCGCTGACGGCGGTGAACGCCGTGTGGGCGGCCATGAGTCCGAGCGCCTGCCTGCCCCAGTGGTGGAAGTTCGCGGCCGCCCCGCCCCACTCGGACATGTAGACGACGCTTTCGGTGAAGTTGAAGCCGATCCCGGTGGCCGCGCCGATGACGACGCCGGAGACGACGCCGTCGAAGTGGCGGCGGTGCAGCAGGAAGAGGACCGCCACGCCCGCCGCCTTGCCGAACTCCTCGAAGAGCCCGGCGACGACGGGCGCGCCGAGCGTCTTGCGGTACATCAGGTCCAGCGGGTTCTCCGGGAGGGGGAAGTGCAGCGTGGAGAACCCGGACCACCAGTCGTTCATCGTCATCCCGAAACCGGCGGCGATGACCGCACCCCAGCCGAAGGCGGCCAGCAGCAGCGGCACCGGAACGCGCCGGAACCGCTGCGCGCAGTGCACCAGTGCCAGCGCGTACGCGGTCGTGGGCAGGCAGAGCAGGACCGTCGCCGCCCATGCCGCCGGCCACGCCAGCAGGGGGACGACGGGCAGGCACATCACCGCGAACGGCAGCAGCAGCATCACGACGAGCGCCCTGCGGTAGCGCCGGGCCACCCCCTTCGGGAGTCCGGCCGGGTCGCGCGCGCACCACACGTGGAGCCGGACGACGGCTGCCAGAAGGGCCGTCAGCAGCCAGCACGGAAGGTAGATCCAGTAGGGCAGCGACTGCACGGCGCTCACCAGCTCGTCCAGCGCCTCCATCTCCGGTGGCAGTTCGAGCTGCCGGGGCAGGACGAGCTTGAGGACCATGCCCAGCGCGACCGCCGCGTGCAGGGAAAGGACGACGAGGAGCGCCGCCGGCCGCCGCCCGGGCCCGGTCAGGACGCCGACGGGTCGTCCCTCGGTCATGGGGTCATCCTCCTGACGGTCCGGGGTAACGGGGCAGTTCCGGCAGGCCCGGCAGCCGGGGCGGTGCCTGTGTGGGCCAGGCGGTGGGGAAGGGGAGTACGGGCGGCTCGTCCCACGGGTCGGCGGACGGCGGCCTGGTCACCGTGCCCGAACGCGGCGGGGCCGGGGGAGGCGACGACATGCCCGGAAGGCGCTGCACGTCCTCCAAGGTGGTGTGCCGGTCGACTCCAAAGCTCACGAACGCCCCGAGTGCGATCAGGAGACCGCCCGCGACGAGGCCGAACGTCCGGAAGAACCGCAGGTGCGGCTGTGACTCGAAGCCGGGCTGTTCATGTCCGGTCCGGGAGGTCCCGGCGGCGTGCGAACCGGCGGCGTGCGAACCGGCGGCTGCGCCTTGCCCGTGCATGCGGCGGCTCAGCGGGCGGGCATGTGGCGAAGGGCAGCCTGTGCCGCCCGTACGCCCACTGCGCAGGCCCCGGCCCGGTTCCTCGACTGGACCTGGAAGGTGAGGTAGTGGGTGTCGGAGACCCCTACGGTGACGTTGCAGCTGAAGGAGCTGATGGGCAGCATGCCCGCCGGATAGCCCATGATCAGGTCGATGTGCTCGTCCATCAGGGCGAAACGGATGGCGCTGCCCTTGACCTTGTCCGGCTTCCGGTGCACCCGGAGGTCCACCGACTCGCTCACGCGGTTGGCCCAGAAACAACTGGTCGGCGTCTGGGCCACGCCCCCGCGCGCCGCCCAGGGCATCGAGGCGGGCGGGACCAGCCCGAGCTCCTCCTCGGCCTGCGGCGGGATCAGGTCACACGGTTTGGCCTTCTCCACGGGCAGCGGCGCGACGTCGAACTGCGCGATGCTCGTCCGCTCCCTCAGCGGAACGTCCCGGTTGGCTCCCTCTCCCCCACCCTCCCCTCCGCTCCCGCAACCCGACAGGACCACCATCGAGGCGATGGCCAGCCCGACCGCCGACGCCACCCGCATCTCCCACCACTCCCCGTAACGGACCGATACAGGGAAAACTACCGAACGTGACAACCCATGGAAGTGGTCCGCCCGATCTGCCACTCCGAAGGGTGAACCACGGGCGGGGCCAGGGCTGGGCATCGGGCGTTGTACGCCCCGGGGTTGCTACGCGATCATCAGCACAGGGAGCACGGGCGATCCCCCTCTCCCCTTCAGCGGTTGTCCACCGAACAAGGGAACAGACAGTGACTCTTCCGCGCGCTCGCATCGTGCCCGTATTGGTAACCCTCGCAGCGGGTGCGGCGATTGGCACGGTCGGCGCACTCGCGGCCAAGTTCGACAGCCCGATATTCCACGTGCTGGGCCTCATATTCTCCGGAGGGTGGTCGTGGGCGTGTTTCGCCTTCCTGGTCGGCTACTTCCGTCCATCGAAAATCGAGGCGGCTTGGCTGGCCTCTTCGGCATTGGCCGTCGGCGTGGTCGTCTACTACCTGCTCAAGGCCTGGAGCCCCGTCACGCCCATCGGGATGGTCGATTCGGGCGAGCCGATCGAGGGGACGGTCTCGTCAGGAATCCTGTACTGGGCCTTAGCCGCCTTCTTCTTCGGCGCCCCGCTGGGACTGTTCGGAAACCTGGCACGCATCCCCGGCATTGCCGGCCTCCCGCTCCGTCTGCTCGCTCCGCTGATCGCCTATGTCGAGACCTCTGAGCGCCTGAACGTGGAAGCAGCCACCGCAGGACCGCTTGCCGAAGCCACGTGGACCACGATTCGTGTACTGGCCGTCCTGACCGCCGTAGCCCTGGTAGGACAGACGGCGTGGACGTGGCGTCGTCGGTACAACAGCGCGAAGGCCGGGGCCGATTCGAACTGAGGGCAAGTCAGGGCGCGGGCTCGCCCCGACTTTCCGAATCGGTGCTGAGTGCTCAGCTGCGGTCGGTCGTGGACGCGAGGAAGGATTCGACCGCGAGGTTGAAGAGTGCCGTGTTCTCGAGGTTGACCATGTGGGCTGCCGAGGCGAACCGTTGGTGCCTGGCATCGGGAACGGTTCGGGCGATGGCCTGGGCGTTTGACGAGATGTCACTGCTGTCGAGTTCTCCGTCGAGAACCAGCGTGGGCACGCCGATGGAGGCCAGCCGGTCCGCTGCACCGATTTCTCTCGGCATCCCCGCCCCGAGTCCCCGGGCGTGCCGCGCGACATTGGCGGACGCCGACGCATGCATCCGCTCGCGCAGTTCGCGGCCGACCTGGGACGGTTCGCGGTGCGGCCCGTCCACCCACATCCGGAGGAAGTGCTCCACGAACCGCTGCGCTCCGCCGTCCGGGTCGCCCATCGCGGCCATCTGCTGTGCGGTGTGGTGCGCGACGTACGGGTCGGTGAAGGGCCGGCCGCTCACCCCGGGCGAGGCAAGGACCAGTGCGGAGACGGACTCCGGATGGGCCACTGCCGTATCGACGGCGGTCCGCGCCCCGAGGGAAAGCCCTACGAGCGTGGCGCACGGGACATCGAGGTGGGTGAGCAGCGCGTGTAGATCGTCATGGTTGGCGTAGTCACCGGCCACGGTGGAGGAACGCCCGTGGCCGCGGGCGTCGTAGCGGATGACGCGGTACCCCAGGCCCGCGAGCCACGAGAACTGCTCGTCCCACATGTTCAGGTCGAGCATGCCGCCGTGGAGGAGTACGACGGGGGGTCCTTCGCCGGCCGACTCGTAGAAGAGCTCGCCCGCCTCGACGGGTACGGTGGCGGCTGTGACGGCGGGTGTCCGCGCATGCGTCATCGTGGGTCGTCTCCTCGCTCCGTGGGGTCCGTGGGGTCCGTGGGGTGTGGCGGGGCATCCTGTGCGAGGTCCTTGAATTCCTCGCCGAGGCGACGGAGTACACGCAGAGCCGTCGTGACGTCACCGGTGGTGAGGTCGGACAGCCGGCGCCGCAGTTCGGTTTCCTCGGCTTCCTGGATGCCCCTGATGGTGGTTTCCCCTTGCGGGGTGAGCCGGATCAGGCGCGAGCGCCGGTGCTCCGGGTTCGGGGTGCTCTCGGCCAGCCCCAGGGCCGTCGCATCGTTCACCAGACGCTGGACCGGCTGCCGGTCCAGGCCCAGCAGGCGGGCCAGTTGAGGAACCGTTCGGGGGCCGCCCCTGCGCAGTTCGTCCATCACCGCATGCTGACCGGCGGTCATCCCCGTGGCCGTCAGCTCCCGCTCCACGGCACGCACGACCGTGCGGTGCAGCGGCCACAGGCTGCGGATCACTTCGTACAGCAGAGGACCCGACGGGGGCTCGTCCTTCGCGTGCTCATCGACACTCACGATGTCATCATGACACCTTTGGTGTCTATGTGGCCACAGGTTCAGAGTGGCGGATCTGTTGGACGGGCACCCAAGTCCGAGGGGCCGGGAGTCACGCGTTCTGGCGGATCGACCACTTAAATTCGGCCACAGCACGCTGTTAGGTTCCATGCGACCGAGGCGAACCCCCGGTCGCACACGCCCCGGGCTACTGCGTGTCTTGGGGCGTGTCAGACTCCGGACGAGGGCGCGGTGGGCGGTGCCCGCCGCGCCCCCGCCGCGCCCCACCGCGCCCCCGCCGCTTCGGACGAGTCGGCATCCGCTGCCACTCACATCCCGGGAGCGAGCGGTGTGCGGGCCGGTTTACACGCCGTGTCCGTGGGGCGTGATCGTCCGGTAATCCGGTCTTCCTACCGTCTTGGGCGTGGGGATCTTCCCACTCCTGCCGCAGCTCACCCGGCTTGTGCCGGGCGACGTCGGCGGTCCTGGGGAAGGAGTCTCGGTGACGACGCCGGATGCGAAGACGGAGAGCGTACGGACGGTCTGCTCGTACTGCGGAGTCGGCTGCGGCATCGTGCTCGACATCGGCCGGGACCCGGCCACCGGCCGGCGGATGGCCAAGAAGACCTCCGGGGACAAGCTCCACCCGACGAACTTCGGAAGGCTCTGCACGAAGGGCTCGACCAGCACCGACATGATGGCTGCCACCGGGCGGGCCGCCACGGCACTGGTCCGCGCCGAGCGCGGCGCCGAGCCCGTGGAGACGCAGGTGGACTCGGCGATCACGTCGGTGGCCGGGCGGCTGCGCGCGATCCTCGACGAGCACGGCCCCGACGCCCTGTCCTTCTACGTCTCGGGCCAGATGTCCCTCGAGGCCCAGTACCTGGTCAACAAGCTGGCGAAGGGCTTCGTACGGACGAACCAGATCGAGTCCAACTCCCGTCTGTGCATGGCGAGCGCCGGCTCCGGCTACAAGCTCTCGCTGGGCGCGGACGGGCCTCCGGGCTCCTACCAGGACTTCGACCGGGCCGATGCCTTCTTCGTGATCGGCGCGAACATGGCCGACTGCCACCCGATCCTGTTCCTGCGGATGATGGACCGGATCAAGGCGGCCGGCGCGAAGCTCATCGTCGTCGACCCCCGGCGCAACGCCACCGCCGCCAAGGCCGACCTGTTCCTGCAGATCAAGCCGGGTACGGACCTCGCGCTGCTGAACGGGCTGCTGCACCTGCTCGTGGAGAACGGGCACACCGACGAGGCGTTCATCGCCGAGTTCACGGACGGCTGGGAGGACATGCCCGGCTTCCTGGCGGACTACCCGCCGGCGACGGTCGCCGAGATCACCGGGATACCGGAAGCCGACATCCGGCAGGCCGCGCAGTGGATCGGCGAGGCGGGCGAGTGGATGAGCTGCTGGACGATGGGGCTCAACCAGTCCACGCACGGCACCTGGAACACCAACGCCCTCGTCAATCTGCACCTCGCCACCGGGGCGATCTGCCGTCCCGGCTCCGGACCGTTCTCGCTGACCGGCCAGCCGAACGCGATGGGCGGACGCGAGATGGGCTACATGGGACCCGGCCTTCCCGGCCAGCGCTCCGTCCTCGTGGCCGAGGAGCGCGCCTTCATCGAGGACCTGTGGGGCATCGAGGGCGGAACGCTGCGCACCGAGGTCGGACGCGGGACGGTGGAGATGTTCGGGCAGATGGCCGCGGGCGACATCAAGGCGTGCTGGATCATCTGTACCAATCCGGTCGCCTCGGTCGCCAACCGCAAGACGGTCATCGCCGGTCTGGAGGCCGCGGACCTGGTCATCACGCAGGACGTGTTCGCCGAGACCGAGACGAACGCGTATGCCGACGTCGTACTGCCCGCCACGCTGTGGGCGGAGTCCGACGGCGTCATGATCAATTCGGAGCGGAACCTCACCCTCGTCCAGGGCGTCGTCGACCCGCCCGGGCAGGCGCTGCCCGACTGGCAGCTGATCGCCCGCGTCGCCTGTGAGATGGGATTCGCCGAAGCCTTCACGTACGCGAGCGCCGAGGACGTCTTCGAGGAGCTCAAGCGGGCCTGGAACCCGAAGACCGGCTGGGACCTGCGCGGAGTCGGCTACGAGCGGCTGCGCGAGACCCCCGTCCAGTGGCCGGCCCCGTCCGCGGACGGCAGCGACCGCAACCCGATCCGCTACGTCAACGACGGCGTCAGCCAGACCCTGCTGGAACGGGAGGACGGCACCCGGCCCCGGCTGGCCTTCCCCACTGCCACCGGTCGCGCCCAGTTCTTCGGCCGCCCCCACCTGCCGGCCTCCGAACTCCCCGACGACGACTATCCGTTCGTCCTGAACACCGGCCGCCTGCAGCACCAGTGGCACACCCTCACCAAGACCGGAAAGGTCGCCAAGCTGAACAAGCTCAACCCCGGCCCGTTCGTCGAAGTGCACCCCGACGACGCCGCTGCCCTGGACGCCCGGGACGGGGACCACATCGAGGTCGCCTCCCGGCGCGGCCGCGCCGTTCTGCCCGCCGTCGTCACGGACCGCGTACGGCCGGGGAACTGCTTCGCGCCCTTCCACTGGAACGACCTGTTCGGGGAGTACCTCAGCATCAACGCCGTCACCAACGACGCCGTCGACCCGATCTCGTTCCAGCCCGAGTTCAAGGCCTGCGCCGTGGCGCTGCGCGTGGTGGCCGCCCCGGAGCCCGAGGAGACCGCGGCCGTGCCCGCAGCCGCTGCCGCGCCCGTCCCGCAGTCGCAGTCGCAGTCGCAGGCCGGAGGAGTGGCCACGGCCGTCGCCGCCCTCACCACCCTCTTCGGTCTGACCGATGTCACCGGACCGGCTCTGGAAGAACGGGAGCGCACGTACCTGTCCGGATACCTGTCCGGCTTCGCCCTGGCGCCGCCCGGAGGGGTCCCGGTACTGCCTGAGACCGCGCCCTTCGCCCCTGCGACGGCCCTGTGGGTGGACGGCGTGCTGGCCGGCATGTTCTCGCGCACCTCGGCCCCCACAGCACCGGCCGTCGCACCCCTCCCGCCGGCCTCCTCCGACCGGGTGGCCGGTGCCGTCCCCGCAGCGGTCGCGGCCCGGAAGGTGATCGTGCTGTGGGCCTCGCAGACCGGAAACGCCGAGGAGTTCGCCGCCACGGCGGCCGACCGTCTCGGCGAGATCGGCCATGCCCCGGCCCTGCTCTCCATGGCGGACATCACCCCCGGACAACTCACCGCCGATACCGACCTGCTGATCGTGACCAGCACCTTCGGGGACGGCGACAGCCCCGACAACGGCGCCGGTTTCTGGCAGGGTCTCGCCGCTCCCGACGCCGCCGGGCTGAACGGTCTCCGCTACGCCGTGGTGGCGTTCGGCGACTCCAGCTACGACGACTTCTGCGGCCACGGCCGCCGCCTGGACGAACGCCTCGCCGAACTCGGCGCCGACCGGCTCCACCCTCGTATCGACTGCGAACCCGACTACGAAGAAGCCGCCGCGCAGTGGCTCGACCAGGTCTCCACCGCTCTCGCTGCAGCCGTCGGCCCGCAGGCCGCGGCAACGACGGCAACGACGGCAACGACGGCACCCCTGGCCCCCGCAACGGTCGCCGCCGCGGGGGCGTCACTCCCCCCGGCCCCGTCCGCCGCCGCGTCCACCGCCACCCGGCCCGCCCCATCCGGCGGCTACTCCAAAGCGTCTCCGTTCGCGACCCTCCTGATCGGGAACCGGCTGCTCAGCCTGCCCGGATCGCAGAAGGAGGTACGGCAGTTCGCCTTCGACACCCGCGACGGCGAGCTCGCCTACGAGGCCGGCGACGCCCTCGGCGTGTGGCCGGCCAACGGCTCCGGGCTCGTGGCCGAATGGCTGTCCCTCACCGGTCTGGACCCCGACGAGCCCATCGCCCTTCCCGACCGCGACGGCATGCCCTTGGAAGAGGCCCTGCGGACCCGCTTCGACATCGCCCGCATCACCCCGGACCTGCTCAAGTTCGTCGTGGCCCGCACGGGAGACCGGGACCTCCAACGGCTGCTGCGCCCGGACAACAAGGGTGAGCTGGCCAAGTGGAGTTGGGGGCGGCAGGCCGCGGACGTCATCGGCGCCTTCCCCGTCCGTGCCTCCGCCGCCGAGTGGACCGGAGTCCTCAAACGGCTCCAGCCGCGCCTGTACTCCATCTCCTCCAGCCCGCTCGCGCACCCGGGCGAGGTCCGCCTGACGGTGTCCGTCGTCCGCTACACCAACGACATGGGCCGGGACCGGAAGGGCGTCTGCTCCACCTACCTGGCGGACTGCGCCGACGACGGCCCCGTCCAGGTGTTCGTCCAGCGCTCGCCGCACTTCCGCCCGCCCTCCGGCTCCGCCACCCCCATGATCATGGTCGGTCCCGGTACCGGCGTCGCACCGTTCATCGGGTTCCTGGAGGACCGCCGGGCCAAGGGGCACACCGGCCCCAACTGGCTGTTCTTCGGCGAGCAGCGCGAGGCCACCGACTTCTACTACCGCCAGGAACTGGAAGGCTTCCTCGCCTCCGGCCACTTGGACCGCCTCGACGTCGCCTTCTCCCGCGACCAGCGCAACAAGATCTACGTACAGGACCGGATGCGCGAGCACGGCCCGCGCCTGTGGCGGTGGCTGCAGGACGGCGCCCACTTCTACGTCTGCGGCGACGCCGGCCGCATGGCCAAGGACGTGGACCGGGCCCTGCACGAGATCGTCGCCACGCACGGCGGCATGGACGAGGAGTCGGCTGCCGCGTACGTACGGCAGATGGCCGGCGACAGGCGCTACGTCCGGGACGTCTACTAAAACGTGTGAAACGTGGCGGAGCGCCTTTGCCCGGTTCCGCGTCGCGAGCGCTGCACACGTTGTCACTACATCCAATATCTCGTGCGCAGACGCCGCGACCTTTGGGGCTTTCGACAAGCATTTGCCAGGCGATTGTCGAATATTAGCCGCAGATGCAGGATGAGACTGAAGGCGTCCTGCGGAGGAGGCGGCAGGTGAGCGACGGTAGCCCGGGCAGCGACATCCGCAGGCGGCTTCGGCATGTCGAGGTCATCTCCGCCCCCGAGCCCGACGGCACAACCGTCGGCAGGCGGGCATGACCCCCCTGTCCCTGCTCACGAGGCGAGGTAACCCATGACGACACGTACCCAGGACGGCAGCGCCGGTGACGTCGACTACGGCGCGATCGGCGGCGGGTACTCCGCGTACCGCCGGCCGGACGAGCGGATCGCCCGGTTCATCGCCGAGGTACTGGGCGACGCCCGCAGCGTGCTCAACGTCGGCGCGGGCGCCGGGTCTTACGAGACCGCGGCGCGCACGGTGACGGCGGTCGAGCCGTCCGAGTCGATGCGCGCCCAGCGGCCCACGCAGCTCGCCCGCGCGATCGACGCCGTCGCCGAGGCCCTGCCGTTCGCGGACGGGGAGTTCGACGCGGCGATGACGCTGTTCAGCGTGCACCAGTGGTCCGACGTACGGGCCGGCCTGCGCGAGATGCGGCGCGTCACCCGCGGCCCCGTGGTCATCCTCACCTGCGACCCCGCCCTCGTACGCGACTTCTGGCTCTACCGGTACGCGCCCGAGGTGCTGGACACCGAGGCCCGCCGCTACCCGACCGTCGAGGAGGTGGCGTCGGCCCTCGGCGGCGCCGGCGTCGTGCAGACCGTGCCGATCCCGCTGCACTGCACGGACGGGTTCAACGAGGCGTACTACGGCCGCCCCGAGATGCTGCTGGACCCGGCCGCCCGCCAGGCGTGCTCGGCGTGGAGCTTCGTCGACGACCAGGTCCGCGAGCACTTCGACCACTCCTTGCGCAGCGATCTGAATTCCGGTGCCTGGGACGCGGAGTTCGGCCCTCTGCGTCGTCAGCCCACGTACGAAGGGTCGCTCGTCATCGTGCGCGCGACCCCGTAGCACAGCAGCAGCACGAGAAAGAGACACGGCACGATGGCGAGGCGGTGGCCCGGACGGATCATCCGCTCCGGCCCGCACGCCGTGCGTCCGAGCGGCGAGGAACCGCGTGCCGACCGCGTCATCGGCGCGGGCGACACGGTCACGGCCCACTTCGGGCCGCTCCTCGGCGGGCACGGTACGAACTTCACCCGCACCGTCGTCCTCGGCGACGACCCGGCCAGGCTACGGCTCCGCGCGGACCTGCCCGCGATCTTCGCGGCGGGCCGGGCGGTGTTCCACGCGAATTCACGGATCACGGGTCGGCAGCTGTACGAGTTCGCCTGCGATCGACTTCGGCTTGGCGGGGAGCAGCAGTCCGTCGACCACCCGGTCCGCGCTCGCCGGCCCGGAGTCGGCGGACGCGGCTGCGGGCGGGCCGGCCTCCCCCGCCGACCCGGCACGACGGGTGCGGCGGCGACGCTCGGGGTCAGGTGGTGCCCGGCGATCCAGTAGCGGGCGTAGCCCCGCCGTTCGGCATGCCGGGCCGGGCCGACCGTACGGTGCAGCGCCAGCGCGGGAAGCAAGAGGTACGAGGTCCAGTACCGACAGCGGAACGGTTCCTCGCGACGGCACCTCGGCGCCACACCTCTCACAGTTCACTGCCGGTCGGTGATGTGCTCGGGGGCCGGATGGCAGGGCAGGGTGCGGATGCGGGTGTCGGCCCGGGACCGCGGGATCCGGTACCCGGCCCCGGGCGAAACCCAGTGAACCAACCCCGCAAGCGCGGGCACGACTGGTTGCGCCTACGAAAACCGGCCGCGGGACGCGAGCCCGCCCTATCGGATCGACCTAGGCGGAGGTGTCTGACCCGGCGTCGAGGTAGGCCCACGCCGCCGTCCCGGACCGCAGCACCACCTCGGACCGGGCGTAGTCGTCGACCTCGTAGTCGTCTGCCGCGGCCAGTTCGGCGTCCGTGATGCGGAAGAGCGTGCCCTCTACGTCGTCACCCTCCCGCGCCGAGGGGAGCACACAGGGGTGCCGATCGGTGCCGCTCGCCGCGATGACCTCCGGATCGGTGATCGTGATGTATGTGGTCGCGTACCCGGGCAGCGCGTCGGGCGTACCCGTGAGGAGCCGCCCGAAGCGGGCCAGTTGGACCTGCTCGGACTGCAACGTGCCGTAGGAGAACAGCAACTGGGTCGCCTCGGTGGTCATGGGGTGAATCTCCTTGCATCTGCTGCCGGTTGACCCTCATGAACCTAGTGGATGCGGCCGCGGTGGACACGTCAGATTCCGTGTTCGCCGAGGTCGCAGCGCGTGACCTGATTGCCGCAGACCGCAGCGTACGCGAGGTGGATGTCCGGGATACGAGCCGGAACCGGCTCGTCGGGGAGGCGCCGGGAACGAACGTTCCCGGGCTCCGGCTGGACCCGTTCATCTGCCCGGCGAACGACGAGCGGCCCCGACGGGGCGTCCGCAGTGGCGGGCAGGCCAATTGGATCCTGGAGGTCTGCCTGGTCGACGCGTGCCAGGGGTTCGGCGGGTCCCTCAAGCAGCTGCTCGGCACGCCCTGACACCGCCGGAGCGCAACGGCGCGTCGCCCGTGCTGCGCCCGGCACCGTTCGGGCCCCGCACCGGGAGGGGTCGGTGCGGAGCCCGAGGAACCTCGACGGCCACAGGGGCCGGAGGGTGGAGAGGGTGGATCAGGCAGCGGAGAGGGAGATCTCGGTCGCCTTGATCAGTGCGACGACGGAGCTGCCGGCGGACTCAAACTCACCACGGGCGGGACCGTCACCGTCGCCGACCCGGTGGCGGAAGGCGCCCAGGCCCTCGCGATCGTCGCCCCCGAGGCCGTCTCCCTCCACCGCGAACGCCCCGCCGGCAGCCCCCGTAACGTCTGGCCGGGCACCGTCCGCGAGATCACCACCTCCGGCAGCCGGCTGCGTGTCCTCATCACTTCCACCGCCGTCGCCGACGTCGTCGCCGAGATCACCCCCAGGCCGCCGCCGAACTCGCCATCGCCGACGGCACCGAGGTGTGGTGCAGCGTCAAGGCGACCGAGATCACCCTCGTCACCATCTGACACCACCGCAGTACGGCTGATGTCGTCATCTCACGGACCGAGTCGTACCGATGTCGTATGCGACATCACCATGAGACCAGCGCCTGGGTGCTGCTGCTCAGCGCCTCGTCTCGTACCTGGTCAGGACCACGCCGTCGGGAAACGTCCGCGTCTCCACCAGGTTCAGGTTCACCCAGCTGTCCAGCGCGCTGAAGAACGGCGTGCCGCTGCCCACCAGGACCGGATGGGTGGCGATCTCGTACTCGTCGATCAGCCCGGCGCGCATGGCCGCGCCGGCGAGCGTGGCGCCGCCGATGCTCATCGGGCCGCCTTCCTCGGCCTTGAGCCGGGTGATCTCGGCGACCGCGTCGCCGGTGACCAGGCGGGTGTTCCAGTCGACCTCGTCGATCGTCGAGGAGAACACCACCTTCGGCGTGTCCCGCCAGTTCCGCGCGAACTCGATCTCCGCCGGGGTGGCGCCCGGCTGCTGGTCGCCGGTCGGCCAGTAGGAGCTCATCGCCTCCCACAGCTTGCGCCCGTACAGCGTCAGGTCACACGCCAGCTCGTGGTCGAGCCACCACTGGAACAGCTCGTCGCTCGGCGGTCCGGTCCAGCCGATGTCGTCGCCGGGCGCGGCGATGTAGCCGTCCAGGGTCAGGTTCATGCCGTAGATCAGTTTTCGCATGGCCCAGCCTTCCGTTCGTGGGTGTCCGGCGTATAGACCAGCGTGGCGCGGGAAACTCATCGGTGCGCGATCCGGGCTCGCCCGCAGTCGGTCAGTGGGTGCGGAGACTGATGGTGTACACGTCCGTACGGTTCTGTGGTGCGTCGGAGTGGGTCTCGGTGAGCACCGCCCGTACTCCCTTGTCGTCCGCCACCAGGCCTTGGTAGTCACCGAGGAAGTAGCCCCCGGCGAACGGTGCCTGCAGCCAGTCGAAGATCCGCGAGATGCGTCGCTCGGTCCGGTGCCTCGGGTCCCCGTGCGGCAGGGTGGCGAGCTGGTAGGCGGTGGGCAGGGTGGTGGTGTCGCCCGGCTCGAGGAAGCGCAGGTCGTAGTAGGTGAGTGCGACCGTGCCCCGCTCGTCGACCGCGATCGACGGGGAAAAGGCCGGCACGTCCTCCGGGCTGATCAGCTCCGGGGCTCCCCAGGTGCGTCCGCCGTCGGTGGAGCGCACCAGCTGGACGGAGTCGAACCTGCCGCCGGAGAAGTCCGAGCCCTCGTACGCCATGTAGAGCGTGCCCGCCTTCGGGTCGACGGCCGGGCTGGGCAGGGTGGACCCGGCGCGCAGCAGCTTGGTGGGGTCGTTCGGGTCGACCTCCGGTACGGAGGTGTCCCGGGCCACGGTGACCGGGGCGCTCCAGGTCTCTCCGGCGTCGGTCGAGGTGACCACTTCGTAGCGGGCCTCGACGACGGTGCTCAGGTCCTCGGAGTAGGTGATCCGGTCGAAGAAGTCGTACAGGGTGCCGTTGTTCCGGTCGACGACGATCTGATGGCCGATGGTCTGGGTGTTGGGCACGGTGCTGGTGTCGACGAAGGGCCGGGCCTCGCTCCATGTGCGGCCGCCGTCGCGGGTGACGGAGATGTAGCCCGGACCGTCGAGGGAGCTGGGGCCGGGCGGGTCGTTGTCGAGTCGGTTCCAGACCTGGTAGGCGGTGCCCTCGCGGATCGGGTCGGCGGTGAGCGAGGGCTTGTCGTTGAAGAACGGCTGCTCGTCGACGTGCGTGGTGGTGAGGTTCCGCCAAGTGCGGCCGCCGTCACGGGAGGTGGCGGCCAGGAGGGCGGTGCGCGTGCTCTTGGTGAAGTCGACGCCCTCGCCGCTCGCGTAGACGGTGCCGTCCGGTCCGGTGCTCACCCAGGGGTCGGTGGCCCGTTCGTAGTCCGCGCCGCCGGGGGCGCAGAGGCTGAACGGCAACGTGCTCCGGTGGAAGGTGTGGCCGTCCGTGGTCCAACTGGCCACCAGGCCACGGGCGCCGCCGTCGTTCCAGCGGTCCTGCTGGAAGACGGTGACCACGCGCTCGGGGTCGCGCGGATCGACGGACAGGTACGGCTCCACCTCGGTGGCCGGGTAGACGATGCTGTCGGGGGACCTCGCTCCGATGGTGCACTTCGCGTACGGATCGCCCTCGGACACCTTGACCAGTGGTGTGCCGTCGGGGTTCCGGTCTGCTGCGGCGGGAGTCGCGCCGGTGACCGTGACGAGCAGGAGCGCGGCGGTGGTGACGGCGGTCAGGGGCAGCAGGACGCGCATGCAGGATCTCCTCCGGGCCTGTCGGCTGGGCGCGGAGGCGTACCGGAACGCGAGGGTGGGGATGACTCCGCTTGGTCCTTTTCGGCGTTGCGGCCGGTGCCCTTGATGGGCCGAACGACGGAGTCATCCCGGGGTCGTCGAGGAGCACGGCGGAGCCGACCGGCGGGTGCGGTGCACCGTGCCGGTCGGCTCCCTTAGTCGTGCTGTTACGGCGTCGTGTGGTAGGTCCCCGGTGAAGTGGGACGACCTGCTGGACCTCTTCCGGGGTGTGGATGAGTCAGGGACATCAATACAGCCAGGAGATGCGAACGACCTCGTCGGTCACTGGATGGCGACGTATGGCGACATGGCCGAGGCCGTTCAGGACGGCGGCGCGGACCGTCTCGAAGCGGTGGCGGTCTCGGCTTCGAGACGGTCGGCGTCCACCATCGCAAGTGCCGGTGCCGGTGCCGGTGCCGTGGTGCCGCGGTGTCGAGACGGGCGCGGGCGATATAGGCCGTCAGCCCATACGCACAGCGCCGGGTGCACCGGCTGGACTCGTTGCCCTGCCGTGCGCCGACCGGTCAAGTGATCGGCGGCGAGGTCCCGTCAGGCAGCGTGCAGACGTAGCCGCCGTAGGGGCGTCCAACGATCTGTCCGCCGGCGGCCGTGCAGTCGTCCCTGGAGATGTTCGGAGACGAGGCGGCCCCGGCGCTGACAGCGCCGACGGCGCTCACGCCGGCAAGGGTTGCCGCGGCCAGGGCGAGGCCCAGGATTCTTCGCATGCGCATGACTTCCTCCTCCTCTCAGGCGCCTTCGGTCGGCCTTCGGGAAGGACAGGTCTCAAGACGACGGCGCCCTCTTACTCAGCATGGGCGCTCCGCATGAGGCCCGCGAGGCGAGGCTGGGCGCCGCGCCCGGGCGGTGATTGCCCGGCCGCATCGGTACGCCGCGCGCGCGTCGGTGGAAGCGGGGCGACATCGATGTCCTTGGCGTCGAGACTGCCCGCCAGGGCCGCGTTGTGTCCGGGCAGGCCGGGGGTTGAGGAGGAGACGGGCCGTACATGCCTCCGACCGGTGCCGGCGGGCGGCTGCCGCGCGCGGTCCTCTAACGCGGTTCGTGGGCCGCCGCCCGGCAGGCACCGGTCGCGGCGCCGCCCGCCACTCCGGCCTCGGTCAGCCCGGTCACACAACTCTGCAGGTCTCCGACCACGCCACGGCTGCAGGCCGCGGTGACGGAGTCGGAAGCGGCGGCACCGGCCCCTTGGGCCATCTGCGTGCAGGCGGGGATGTCCGCCCGGACCGAGGGAGCGGCGAGGACCGCACCGCCGAGGGTGAGGGTCAGGCCGGTGAGGGCACCGGCGATACGGGTCGACGTGCGCATGGGACGCACCTGCCTTCCGGGTTGGTCGCGCGGTCCTGGTCCCGGCGGGCCGGATCCACGCGGTAAGGCCGCCTGGCGACGCTCGGTGAGCGGTGCCACTCCCCGGCCGGCCGGCGGGCTCACAGACTGACCGCACGATTCTGCGTCGCATCCATTCAGCCGCACCGGGACACGGCCGCCAGGCCGAAGGTCCTCTCGCGGGCCCCTCACTCCAGCGTCGCATCCTCTCCCCCGCCCGTCCTGGGCACCCGGGGAGGCGGTTGCTCTGTGCCGAGGGCCAGCGGCTCGTTGCCCTTGTCGCCAAAGGTGAGCCGCCATGGGCGCACCTCGACCTCGTTCACCCAACAGGCCGTCTCATTGGGCATGTTCGCCAAGTCAGGGTGGTACCGGAGTCGCCGACCCAACCGCAAGGCGGCAAGCACTGCTGGCCCGTCGAGCGCACCATGGCCCGGCTCGCCGGGCAGGATGCGTCGGCGTAGGCGAGATGGGCGCCGCAGAAGGTGCCGGTCGAGGGCTTCGGGATGCGTCGCTGGCTCGGTGTACCCGACTTCGCCTACGAAGGCGGCCGCGTCCTGGTGATGGACGAGCCGGTGCGGATCCTGCCAGGCGTGGAAGCCAGAAGTACGGCGGGTGGACTCCTCCCGGCCAGCCGATCGAGACAGCTGCAAGGGCGCGTTCCCGCAGGTCAACCCGACCCCGCACCCGTCAGCACGGTCACCCGCATGGCCCAACATGACGTGCCACCCACATGGGTGAGAAGCTGATTAGTGCCCCAACAGAGGCAATCCGTGAAAGGGGAACCGAATGCGCATTCGACGAATCCTCGCCGCCGTCATCGCCACGGCAGCCTTCGCCGGACTCGGCCTCACAGGCGCCGCCACCGCCGCCACCCCACAGGCTGCCCCATCCGTTGTCACCCCTTCCGAGTGCAAGCAGGGCGGCGGAACGCCCGCGGTCAACGAGGATGGCAACTACTGCAAGGGCGGTACGTACAACGGGGAGCAGGTCGACTGAACCCTCAAGGCGCCCCGCAGCCAAGCGTCGCGGGGCGCTCCCGCGCGAGCGCAGCCGGGAGGGTCGCAGGGATCGTGCGCCGGGGCAGCACCAACACAGTGCGCTATCGACGGGCGATGATGCGGCTGGCCTCGGCCAGCGGCAACTGGGTTCCCGTGATCGCCCAGTTGGTGCAGGCCGACGAGGACACGGTGCGGGACGTGATCCACCGGTTCCACCAGATCGGCCCGGCCTGCCCGGACCCTCGGTGGACGGGAGGCCGTCCCCGCCTGCTCAGCCCTGACGACGAGGACTTCGCCGTCCAGATGGCCACCACCCGCCCGACCAAGCCCGGCCAGCCCCGCCGCAACTCCCTTCGACCCGCGCATGGGTGAACCGACGGTGCCCCGGTCCACGTGACGCCGTACTCCTCCGAGGCTCCACGAAGTACAGAGTTACGTGCACCGGCCTTGTAGGACTGCGGCGGGTTCGGTTGAGGTGGGGCCGGGCTGGCAGGCTGCACTCATGGCTCTCAACGATGCCCGGCCGCAGGATGGCCGATCGCCACGGGCATCGTGGAAGATGTCCGCAACCCCGGGCCCAGTGGCGCCCGCACAACCGACAGACGCGTCACAGGTGCGCGTTCTAGTTGTTCGGGTCCCACTCTGCGAGCTGCTCCATCGGCTCGGTGTTGCCGGTGGTCTCCACGCTGTCGAGCGGGATGCGATCGTAGAAGTAGAGGACCAGTTCGCTCGCTGCGCCTCGCATCACCATGTCGCCCGGCTCCGCGTCGGCGGCGAGGTCGTCGCAGCGGACTCCGTCGGCGTTGAGGGTCAGGCGCCAGGAGCGGCCCTCGGCCGCGTGCAGGTCGATGGTCGCCGGCTTGAACGGCCAGGGGACGGACGTCGCCGAGACGGTCGTCAGGAACTCGTCGACGCCCTCGACCGCGACGTCCGTCGGCAGCGGCTGTGCGGCCCCCTGAATGAGCTGGACGTCGTAGGTGTGGACGGCGAGCTCCTGGATCTGGTGCCGGGCCACGGCTCCGCTGGTCTCCGGGGCCTGCGAGCGGCCCCACCAGGTCCAGCAGCCGCGGTCCGGGCCGGCCTCGCGCATCGCTTCGAGCATGAGCTCGGTCGACTCGGCGAGCCAGGCGTCCAGGGCTTCGCGGTCGCGGGGCGCGGTCGGCGCGCCCTTCGGGTTCGTCCTCGCCGGGGGCTCGGCGCCCGGGCCCGCCGCGACGATGGCGGCCTGGCGGCGGCGGCCGTCGCCGAGGTGCTGCGCCAGTTCGCGCAGCGTCCAGTCCGGGCAGGTCGGGACCTGGACGTCAAGGTCGGGGGCCGACGCGAGCGCGGCGCGGAACGCGGCCGAGCGGTCTTCGATCAGCCGCAGGACCTCGGGGAACTCCAATATGTTTTGCACCTCGGTTGTGTATCACGACGCTCCTACCGCCGGGTAGCGAATTTGTCGGACGAACGCGCCGGCGCCGAAGCCGTCCTGAAACTCCGCGCATTGCTCGCCAACGGCGACTTTGACCGCCACCTGAGCTACCAACTGGGCCACAAGCACCGGCGCAACCACCAGGCCCGCTACCAACTCGCTGCCGCGTCGGGCGAGCAGGCAGTGCAGGGCTTCGTGGCCGATGCGGATCACTCGGCCGTGCATCTTGCGCAGGTAGGTGAGCAGTGTGCGGATGGACCGGCGGGTGAAGGGCTGGCCGGGCTTGGTCGGGCGGGTGGTGGCCGTCTGGACGGCGAAGTCCTCGCTGTCAGGGCAGAGCAGGCGGGGACGGCCTCCCGTCCACCGAGGGTCCGGGCAGGCCGGGCCGATCTGGTGGAACCGGTGGATCACGTCCCGCACCGGTCAGCCTCCTGATCTCGACCAGCTCCGCCACCACACCCCCCAACCCGGCGGGCCGGCCGTTACGGTGGCCCGCATGAACGAGAACACCTACTGGACCTCTGCGCCGGACCGGATCGTGCGCGGCTCGATGAGCCTGTGCCATCTGACAGTGTTCGAGGCGCCATTCAACGTCGACGCCCGCAACCTGCCCCCCAACGACCCCGAGCGCGCACGCGCGTTCGTCGAGTCGTTCGAGGGCATCGAGGCCGTCCTGGAGGACCTCGGGCCGCGCTCCGCGCAGACCCCGCTCCCCTCGGCAGCAAGGTCTGATCTCGACATCGTGCACGCTGCGGCGTGGGGCGGCATGTTGAGCATCGTGACTCCCGCGTTCGCGACCGACGGCAACGACGAGCCGCTCCGGTCGGCCGCGAAGGAGTTGCGCGAGCGGTTCCCGGATGCGCGGATCGTGGGACGGGTCTCCTACCACGGGGGGATGGAGCACACCGAGAACATCGTGTGGCTGCCGGACGGAACGATGTTCCACGCATCGGGATGGCCGGATGACGAGCCGTTCGTCGTCTCGGGCGATCCGCATGCGGTGATCGCTTCCCTGGATCTCAGGGGGTGGATGGTGGACAACGCCGGCGTCGACCTGGACGTGCCCGCGAACGAGGTCTACTGGGCGGGCTTGGGGGGCTTGGCACTCGGGCAATCGGATCCGTGGGGGTGGGAGGAGATGGAGACGACGGCGTTCCGTGTTCGGCACTCCGAAGACGCGGTCAGGGACATGGAGAGCTTGTACTTCGTCTAGGCGGATGTCGGCGGGTGCCCCTCGGGCCGAGGGTTGCGATGCGTGAACTGGCGGCCCGCACAGTAGTGTTGACGCCTCGCCGACACGCTTTAACTCGTCTTTACTTGTGGCAAGTGGGGGCTATGGTGGTCGGGTGGCGCGTACATGTCACGGGGGCCCGCGCGCCGCCCACACCCCCTCAGGCCCCACCGGAGAGGGAAAGACGAGCTCTTGAACAAACACATTCGAATACCGTCCAAGTGGCGGTTCGCGGCCAGGTTAACGGCCGCTGTCGGCCTGACAGTCGCGATCGTCACCACCGGGCTCCAGGCCGTCGAGGCCGCGCCACCGAAGCTGCCGCCGGTCTCGGCGAAGATGAAGGCGGGATCCGGGAAGCGCTGCGACACCCGCAACGGCCTCCCGACCGCCCCGACGACACCGCCGGACTCCGGGTTCCCCGACAACCCGACCGGGAACCTGTACAAGGACACCGCCCTCCCCAAGAACTTCGAGTTCGACCTTCCGGGACAGGCGTACGACGGCCTGCAGACACCGACAGCCGCACAGAAGACCGAGGCCCTGTCGAAGGTCCCCGGGGACCTGGACAAGAACGTCGAGGCATGGAAGAAGATCGCCAACGCGTCGGGGAAGCCTGCGGACCGGGCGATGGAGATCTACGCCCGGTACTTCGCGAACAAGGAGAACCTGGGGTTCAAGCACTGGTTCGACAAGCGGTACATCCGCAACCAGGTCAACAACCACAAGGGCTCGGGCTTCGAACGGCAGCTCGTCAAGGACTTCAAGCTGATCGGCCCGGACTGGCTGTGTGAGGTCACCGTCGAGCTGTTCGACAAGAACGGCGACAAGGTCGGCGAGCGCCGGTACGACGCCTACAACCAGAAGAGCAAGGAGTTCAACGAGTTCAAGTCGAACTCGAAGCTGACGGCGAAGCAGCTCGCGAGTGACCGGGTCGTCGCCAAGTCGATGCCCGACCACAAGTTCCGCTTCACCGGCGCGAAGCCCTTCACCAAGGGCCAGGTCAAGCTCATCGACGACCTGGAACGCGACGTCCGCAACATGCGGAACGGGAAGACCGGGCAGGTGCGCGGAAACCAGCGCATGTACAACCCGGTGCCCAAGACCACCCCGATCCAGGGGTATTCGGACCATCAGCGGTGGTTCGCGCCCGCCTGCCAGACCGGCACGACGCAGCTCTCGGCGGCCGGCGCCAACACGTGCGGCACCCGCGGCCCCGCCAACGACCGGGCCCTGTCCTCCGGGAAGACCCTGGAAGAGGCGAAGCGCTACCAGCGGGACGCCAACCGCCTCGACCCGAGGGGCACCCTCCCCAGGGGCGGCCCGGGCGGCGTCGACTTCACCACCATGGAACTCCGGTACGTCGGCGGCCTCGAAAAGGGCAAGGGCATGAGCTACTCCATGCGCGCCGACCAGATGCCCGACCCGGACAACAACCCCGGCTTCGGCGGCGAAACCCGGATGCAGCTCTCCTCCGACGCCCTGTTCACCTGGCTCGCCCTGACCCCCGAAAAGTTCTGGGTCAACCTGAATCCGGACCAGCCGAACAAGGTCATGGACGCCAAGTTCGGCAAGACCGACGCCGGCCGCGTCCTCCTCGACGCCGACCTGGTCATGAAGCACGACTTCTCCGAAGCCCTGAACCCCGACAAGCATCCCGGGGGCAAGCGGTACTGGGACACCGCGCCGCGCCGCAACGGCATCCCCTGCTTCCCCGGTACCCGCTTCTGGATCGAGCCCGACGAGGCCAAGGTCCGCGAGCAGGACGGCGGGATCTACATCCTCGAATCGCCGATGGACGTCTCCGCCGAGTGGCTGGACGTCGACTACACCGTCCCCGGCTCCACCGAATGCACCGACCTCTCGGACGCCGAGAAGAAGGCCATCGAAGTCTCGGTCAACGCCAACATCGTCCCGGTCATCCAGGAGCGGGTGAACAAGGACCCCAAGTACGCCGAGCTGCGCGCCGTCTACAACGCCCGCGTCGCCGCCGAGTACATCCGTCAGCAGGACGCCAAGTCCCCGACGGACTTCCACGACATCATCAACTCCAACGACGTCTCGGCCTGGCCGATCCGCGCTCCGCATGAGGACTGGACCCGTGAAAAGGTCTGGGACAAGTACATGCAGTCCATCAAGGAGGGCATCGAGTGGTTCGAGCTGGAGTACGGCGGCAAGCTGTACAAGCAGGGCGTCGGCGGCGTCGACTTCTCCAAGCAGCCCAAGCAGAACATCCCCAAGGCCCAGTTCGACACCCAGAACCAGGACCTGGACAACACCACCGTCAACTCCGGCAAGTCCGATGACACCTCCTACCGGGACCTCGACACCTTGTACCTCGGCGGAGGCCCGGCCGCGGACGGCAGCGGCGAGGACCCGGGCGGCGAGGATCCCGGCGGCGACCCCACCCCGACACCGACCCCGTCGGGCACCGGCAAGCCGACCAACCCCCCGACGACCCCGGCCCCGGACCCCACGAACCCCGGCGGCGGTGACAACACGCCGCCCACACCGGAGGACCCCGACGGCGACCTCGCCGACACCGGCTCCCACACACCGGTGGGCCTGATCGCCGGTCTCGCCGCTGCCCTGGCAGCGGCCGGCGTCACCCTGACGTGGTGGATGCGGCGCCGCCGCACCGCGCAGGAGTAGCCCGACCAGGCAGTCACGTCTCACAGTGAAGGGCTCCACCCGTAAGCTACGCGCCGGGTGGAGCCCTTCACCGTCCAACCTGCATCGATGCCACCCATCCCTCCCCGTCTCTGACCGGAGGGACGCACTCTTCTTGGCACTTCCGTACAGCAGCTCAGCAGAACTCGGGCGCAGCACGCCGCCGTGGGCACAGTCGACGACCAAGGCGCGTTCCTTAGGCAGAGGTTGAGCGTGGGTGCGGACCGTGCCGCGCCAGAGGCGGGGGCTGCCGACCGGGACTGGAGACGGCGCATGTGACGGCTGCCGATCTGCCCACAGGCGGCAGCGCCACGGGGCGAGGAGCAGCGAACCCCCGACGCTTCTCCATGCGCTGCCATTGCATGCACCTGCCGGATCCGTGCGCTCCTGACGCGCCGGGCCGATGATGCGTCCCACCCGGACGGATGGATGCGTCAGGGCCGGGCCGGGATCACGGGCTCGCGACCTTGAGGATTGGGTTGTCAGCGCGTCAGCCCCTATTGCCTGCCCCGACGGCCCGAGGTTTTGGCCGAGCCTGAGCACTTTGATCCCTCCAGCGTGAAGCCTACGTACCGTTCGGCGAGGCACCCGTAAATGCATCGGCGACGCTCAACGCAAGATCACTTTGGCGACCCTAGCGGCCTGGGACCCGTCACGGCATGGAGGGACAGGCGGCCTGGTGATAGCAGAACGGGTGAGCCGCGCGTTCAGCGAACGGACTCCGCTGATCGGGTGTTCTGCCCTGCGGGCCGGTGTCTGCGCCGCCGCCTGCGGGTGGTGCGCCGCGCATGACCGGAATTGAACTCAGCAGCGCCGCGTTCGACGGTCACGCCGTGATCCCCCGCCGGTACAGCAGGGAGGGGGAGAACATCTCGCCGCCTCTGACCTGGGCAGGGGTGGGCTGCCGTGGCCCAATGACTTTGGGCGCGTGGGCTGGGATGGTCCGATGCCTCCGCCGGGGCACGGGCCACACCGCTACTTCTTCCGCCTGTACGCCCTGCCCGAGGCGCTCAGCCTGCACGGCCGATGGACCGTCGACACCGTGCACCGCGCACCGCGCGGTCGAGGGCAAGGAACTGGCCGTCGGAACTCTGGTCGGCACCTATCAGCGCTGATCGCCGCGCGAGCCGGAATCCTCGGGGCGCGACCGGCGTCCGTCGACGGTGCAGCCGCGCACCCGGGGCGAGGCCGGACGTCAGTTCCAGGTTCCGGACTCCGCGCTCGAGCGTCACCCAGCCGCAGCCAGTGCAGTGCGATCGCCCGCCCGGGACGCTCGATGTCGCGCGAGGTATCCGGGACAGCAGCCGTGTCGCGACCACCGGAACCCGTCCAGAGGCGGCCGCCTCGACTGGGCGGGCAGGGACGCGCTCATTCCAGGCAAAACCTGAAGTCGACTTTCCTTCATCAAATGATGGAGAGTCACGCGGCGCACACTCTGGGCGATTTAACTACTTGACAGCGCGTCCAATAAAGGACCACGGTAGATCAAGTTTGCGTAAAGTCCCACGCTCCACGTGGCCGTTGAATGGCCTGGACCAATGGCTCCGAGATCCTCAACCCGTCGAAAACGCACCGGGATTGACTGTCTGTCACATCGCCCCTTTATGGTGATTGAATTCGCGACATCTTCGCGCGTAGAGCAAGGGCGTTCAGGTCCCCCGATCTCTCTGGCAGGATTCCCGGCACCCAATCCAGTCAAGGAAAGAGGTGCGGTTGTGCGTGGTCGCGGAATGCCTGAATCTCGACTTCACCGGCAGTGCAAGGCCGTCGATCTGCCTGAATGTGACGCTCGGTCAATTCGCGTCGCCCGGCTGTAGTTGCCCGGCCCCCGGTCGCCGTCCACGGCGACTCGCATCCCCGCCTGCGGAACCGCAAGAAGCTGGTCGGGGAGCGTTGGCCGGCGGCATGAGCGCGGCCGCCGCCGAAGGCGCCGCCGTCGGTCCATCGTCTCCGATGTCTGCCCGGCCGGTCACGGCAGCCTCATCGGCAATGCGGCGCCGTCCCTGGGGCGTTGGCGGTGAGGGGGTCGCGGCTGCAGCTGGTCGAGTCGCCCCCTGTGCCGCTGCTCCGGTGAGTGGCCGCCGCCCGCTTCGAGCGCCGCTCCGGTCGGTTCTGACTGGCCTGACCAACTGACTATTCGTCACTTATGGGAGCGCCGCCAGGCAAGCCCGTTCCCGCATTTCAGATCAAGGAGCATGATGCACAAACGTCGCGCGTCCCGCCGCAAGAAAGCGCTGATAGCCGCGATCACCGCCGCGCTCTCCGGCGGTCTGCTCTTCGGCTTCAATGCCCTCGCCCAGGCCGACGTGGTCAGCGGCACGGTCATCGGCGGGCAGGGCAACTACAAGACCGTCAACCACCGGGCCAAGCCGTCCCTCTCGGCCCAGGTGAAGGGGTCCTCGAAGGTGGGCGCCGCGATCCAGATGTCCTGCCGGACCACCGGCGACACCGTGGAGAACAACCCGAGGTGGATCTTCACCGGCTCGTTCTACATCGCCGACGCCTTCATCAAGGAAAACACCACCTCCCTGCCGGTCTGCGGTTCAACCCCGAACCCGAAACCCACCCCCACGACCGCGAAGACACTCGGCATCGACATGCAGAAGCAGGTCAGGACCCAGTGGTGCTGGGACGCCTCCGGCGTGACCATCGCCAAGCACTGGGGCCGCTCCGTCAGCCAAGAGCAGTTCTGCCAACTCGCAGCCCAGGGAACCTGGGTGAACTGCAACAACCAGCCTGCGACGCTGGAGGACATGGCCAATGGCCTGGCCAGGCTGGGACTGAGGAACAGCGGCCGCAGCCTGTACCGCAACGCCTCGTTCGGTGAGTCCGCCGCCGAGATCGACGCAGGCCGGCCGTTCGCCGTTCGGTTCGGCTGGCGCACCGGCGGCGGTCACATGAACGTCATCTACGGCTACGACAGCGCCACCAACATGATCGCGGTCGGCGACCCGTGGCAGACCACCCAGACCTACACCTGGTGGAACCACTCCACTTACACGAACAACAACTCGTTCCAGTGGACCCACTCCCGCATCGGCATCCAGGGCTGAGGAGCAGACCGACCATGCAGACCATGCGACACGCCAGGCACGCTGCACTCCGGGCCGCCGTCCTCGCCACGGCCGCGCTCGCCGCCGCCCTGTGCGGAATCGTTCCCGCACAGGCTGCGGAAGGCGACGGCATAGCGGGCTACCAGTCGGCCCAGCAAGCCCTCGGGAGTGACCAACTCCGCAACACCGTCTCCCGCTTCCTGGTCTCGGCCCGGCAGCCCCGCACCGCCCCCGCCGCGGACGGCGGCACCGTCGGCACCCCTGGGAACGCACCCGCCGCGGTCGCCGCGCCGCCCGGGTTCGATCTGAACAAGGACCCGGTGCCGATGTTCGAGATCAGCCCCGAGTTCGTGACCGGCAAGACCCGGGCGACCCCGCAGACCGCGCTCCGGCTCTCCTACCTGGCCTCGCGGGTGACCGCCTCCGACGGCAAACACGCCGCCGTATTGCTCGCACCCAAGGGGAACGCCGCTACGCCGGCAAGCGGCGAGCAGAACGTCGGTGCCGAGGGCTGGCAGCTAGCGGGCATCCGGGACGGGGACGCCGAGGTCGGCTTTGCCGAGCGCGGCACTCCCCAGGCCCGTACCTTCACCGAGCCGCAGATCCACGCCTGGTACCGGCTCACCGCCGAAGGCATGGTCGAGCCGCTCAACGAGGAAGCGACCACCGGCCTCGGTGGAAAGCACGGAATCACCCTCGCCGCCTACCAGAAGTTGGTCACCGCCCGCTACGGCGACAAGATGCCCGGCTCGGAATACGACCGCAAGGGCCTGGCCGGCGGATACGGCGGCCTCGTGGAGAACCAGCCGGAGCAGGTCACTGCTGCATCCGGTAAACCGGCGCCCGAGTCGTCCTGGCAGCCGATCTCCGCCACCGCGGCCGCAGCCGTGGCAGGGGTCGCCGGTGCGGTCGTCTACGCGCGCCGCCGGAGAACTGCCACCACCCGCTGATCCGGCTCCATAAGCCGGGCCCCTTCTCCGTGCTCAGCCCGGCGGCTTCCGTCACCGGATCCGCACAGGCGCGGGAAGGAGGCCCGGCCCCTGTCTGTCAACGCAGGAGCACGTCCGGGCCGGTGGGGTACGACCTCGTGGAGAATCTCACGGCAGGCAGTCCACCCGTTCGACGTGGGTTGCCCGCCGACGTGGGCGGGCCGGGTTCCACGTCCTGCTCGGCCGTGGATTCTCGGATCAGTTCCATGTCCCATCTCGCCCGAACCCGCCACCTGCGGACGGCCGGTGCGCCTCGCCGTACACGAGTACGTCGATGTCGTCGGGTTCGGCCTGGCTGCTGCCCGAACGGCCGGTGACAGTCTGGGCTTACGCGCAGGGTTCCGGGGGGCGTTGCGGCCGTCACCCGCGCCCGCACCATCACGGCCACTACCACCGGCAGCGACCTCGTCCCGGTCCAGCGGCCGCGAACTGTTCCGACTCCTGAGGATCACCGCTGGTCAGAAGGGAGACAGTCCGCAGTTCGCGGCCATGGTGGAGGGCATCCAGGTTCCCCGCCTGGTGCCGGGCCGTCCCCGCGTCCGTCCGCTGCGGGTCCGCGGCGACAAGGCGTATTCCTCTCGGGTCAACCGTGCCCATCTGCGGCGGGGGGATCCACTGCACGATCCCGGAGCCGGCCGACCAGGCTGGCCACACGCACAGGCCGGTGACCCGGATGCCGCCGGTGGCCCGATCCAGCGGAAACCGGCCTCCTCCAGTGCCACCGGGCGGGATGCGTGTCGTCGTGACCCGTGACGAAGTGCCCGAGGGCGCCCGGCTCGGGGCGTGAAGACCTCCTCTGCTGGTGATCGGCAGCGTACAGGCCGACCTTGTGAGGCAAACTTGGCACCGACAGGTGCGTGCGCAGGACGCGGTGCCAACTATCCCTCTTTTGTGCCAACTAAAAAGCTTCGTCACAGCCGCTCAGCGGCGGACCCTGGGCATGCCCAGGCCGATCCAAGAGATGATCTCGCGCTGGATCTCGTTGTTGCCGCCGCCGAAGGTGAAGATGACGGCGCTGCGGTAGCCGCGTTCGAGTTCGCCGTGGAGGACCGCGCCGGCGGAGCCGTCCTTGAGGGAGCCGGCCGCGCCGACGATCTCCATGAGCCAGGCGTACGCGTCCCGGCGGGCCTCGGAGCCGTACACCTTGACCGCGGAGGCGTCCTGGGGGGTGAGGGTGCCGGCCTGGACGGCGTTCACCATCTGCCAGTTGAGCAGCTTCATCGCGTCGAGCCGGGCGTGGGTGCGTGCGAGGCGGCCGCGCACCCAGCCGAGGTCGATGACGCGGCGGCCGTCGGCGAGTTTGGTCGCGGCGGCCCAGCGCTGGACGTCGTGGAGGGCCCGGATGGCCATGGTGCCGTGCGCGGCCAGGGTGACGCGCTCGTGGTTGAGCTGGTTGGTGATCAGGCGCCAGCCCTTGTTCTCCGCGCCGACCCGGCGGTTCGCGGGGACGCGGATGTTCTCGTAGTAGCTGGCGGTGGTGTCGTGCGAGGCGAGGGTGTTGATCAGGGTGCAGGAGTAGCCGGGGTCGGAGGTCGGCACGAGGAGCATGGTGATGCCCTTGTGCGCGGGCGCGTCCGGGTCGGTGCGGACGGCGAGCCAGACCCAGTCGGCGGTGTCGCCGTTGGTGGTCCAGATCTTCTGGCCGTTGACGATGTACGTGCCGCTCTCCTCGTCGCCCTCGCGGACGGCCTTGCACTTGAGCGCCGCGAGGTCGGTGCCGGCATCGGGCTCGCTGTAGCCGATGGCGAAGTCGATCTCCCCCGCGAGGATCTTCGGCAGGAAGTACGCCTTCTGCTCGTCGGTGCCGAACTGCATGATGGTCGGCCCGACGGTGTTGAGGGCCATCAGTGGCAGCGGTACGACGGCCTGCGCGGCCTCGTCGAAGAAGATGAACTGGTCCATCGGGGACATCCCGCGGCCGCCGTACTCCTCGGGCCACCCGACGCCGAGCCAGCCGTCCGCCCCGAGGCGGCGGATCGTCTCGCGGTAGTACCGCTTCTGGGCGGCCGGGTCCTCGTAGCGGGCGTAGACGTCGTCGGGGACCAGCTCGGCGAAGTAGGCGCGCAGCTCGGTGCGCAACTGCTGCTGCTCAGGCGTGTATTCGAGGTGCACGGCCCCTCCGGGAGTCTCGCGGTCCAGCCGGTTCGCTGTGGCGGCGGTCAGAGTAGAACCAGTTTCAGAAATTCGGAAGGGCCGGGGACGGGTGCCGGCGGTTCCAGCACCCGTGTGCCGGCGGTTCCGCGGCGCCGTTCATACTCTCGGCCATGACGAACCCACGGAGCAGAGCGGAATTCTTCGTCGAGCCCGAGCGGGACGGCCGTTTCAGCGGCCCCGCGACCGGCGACGAACGGCGCATGCTGGTCGCCTTCCTGGCCGACCACCGCGCGACCCTGGAACTGAAGTGCTCGGGTCTGGGAGAGGAGTTGGCGCGGCGCGCCGTGGAGCCGTCCACGCTCTCCCTGCTGGGACTGGTCCGGCACCTCGCCGATGTGGAGCGCCGCTGGTTCAGGAAGGTCCTGGCCGGGCAGGACGCGCCGCCGCTGTACTCCTCCGCGGCCGAACCGGACGGGGACTTCGACGGCGCCGAGGCCCACCCCGCGGCCGTCGAGGCGGCCTGGGAGGCGTGGCGCCACGAGGTGGCCTTCGCCGAGCGCTTCGTCGCCGAGGCGCCCGGCCTCGACGTCGAGGCCGTCGACGCGTGGCGCGGGAAGGTGTCCCTGCGCTGGGTCCTCATCCACATGGTCGAGGAGTACGCCCGGCACAACGGCCACGCCGACCTGCTCCGCGAGCGGATCGACGGAGCCGTCGGGATCTGAGGCGTTGGCATCTGAGGCGTTGGCAACTGAGGCCTCGGCATCCGAGCCGTAGGCATCTGCGCGGCCGGCCACCTCACCGTGGTGCGGCCGCGCCGATCCCCGTGCCCGGCAGGCCCGGTCGGATGAGGACCTTGATGTGCTCCTCCGGCCGGCGCAGAGAGGCGAAGGCCGCGTCCAGGCCGCCGAATCCGGCCTCGCCGGTGACCAGCGCGGCCGGGTCGATCCGCCCGTCGGCGAGCCGTGCCAGCGTGGCGCCGAACTCCGCCGGCGGGTAGGTGAGGCACATCCGGATGGTCACGTCCTTGTAGATGCCGACCACGGGGCGGATCACGTCCTCGGTCATCACCCCACCGATCTGCAGGATCTCGGCGCCGCGCGGGACGGTGTGCAGGAGCCGGTTCAGCATGCCGGGGACGCCCACGCAGTTGACGACCACCATGGGCCGTGCACGCGCCCCGGCCAGCTCCGCGCAGCGGGCCACCGGATCCTCGTCGGCCGGGTCGACCACCGCGTGCGCGCCCAGCCGGGCCGCGGCCGCGCGCCGCAGCGCCGAGGGGTCGGAGGCCACGACCGGCCCGGCGCCGCGCTCCAGCAGGGCCGCGACGGCGCCGAGGCCCACCGGGCCGCAGCCGGCGACCACGGCCGGACTGCCCTCACCGGCGGAGCTGCGCGCGATGTTCCCGAAGCCGACGGCCAGCGGCTCGGTGAGGGAGGCCAGTGCCAGGTCCAGGGAGTCCGGTACGGACAGCAGCGCCTGCGCCTGTACGACGATCCGCTCGCCGAATCCGCCGGGGAAGGTGTTGCTGTAGCCGACCGTACGGACCACTCCCCCGGCGTCGAGCGCCCAGGGCAGGCCGACGACCCCGGTCCCCGGTTCGGGGCCGCTCGCGCCGGGCCCGTACGCCAGCACGCGCCCGGAGAACTCGTGGCCCATGACCAGCGGCCGGTCCGGGTCGAAGAGGAAGCCGGTGGTGCCGCTGTCCCGGGAGGCGCGGAGGAAGTCCTCGGTGTGGGCGACCGCGCTGAGGTCGGATCCGCAGATCCCGCAGGCCGCCGTCTCCACGAGCGCCTGGCCGGGCCCGGGCACGGGATCCGGGTGCTCGCGCACGAGGAACCGGCCGCCCTCCAGTACCGCCGCCCTCAACGGACCTCTCCCTTGCGGGCGATGGCCTCCAGGGTGGAGCGGCGTACGGCGGAGACGAAGCGCTCGCTGTTGCGGCCGGCCCATTCGAGACTGGCGCGGCGGGCGTCGGTGGCACCGGTGAGGCGGGGGACGACCCGCTCGGCGAAGAGCTCCAGGCTGCGCAGGCCGGCCGCGGGCTCGGCGATGTCCAGCTGGAGGATCAGGAAGGTGCCGAAACCGCCGCTCCGTTCGGCCAGTTGGGCGATGCGCTCGACGGCGTCCTCGGGACTTCCGATGACGGCGCGGCCGAAGGTGGGCAGCCCTTCCGTGGTCCACCGTTCGACGGCTCCGGCGGCCGTGCCGCACCCGTCCAGCCGGGTCCCGCCGAGCGTCTCGATGTACGCCACCAGATCAGCAGCGCCGAACTCGGCTTCTTTCAGGGCCTGTTCGCGGGTCTCGGCGAGGTGCACCGGGGTAACCAGCCGCCACCCGGACCGGTCCGCGGGCCGGCCCGCCTCGGCGCAGGACCGTTCGTACGCCGCCCAGTTGGTGTCGAGGGCGGCGAAGCCGGCCGGGTCGGCGGCGGCCAGCGACAGCATCCCCACCCCGTGCCGGCCGGCCAGCACGGCCCCGGTGGGCGAGACCGCCGAGGCCACGGCCACCTCCAACTCCCTACCCCGGTACGGTCCCAGTTGGAGCCGGGCCTCCTCCAGGGCGAACCAGTCGGTGGCGGCCGTCACGGTCTCCCCGCGCAGCAGCCGCAGGATCGCGTCCAGCGAGTCGGACATCATCTCGCGCGAACGCAGCGGATCGACACCCATCATGAAGGCGTCCGAGGGCAGTTGCCCCGGTCCGGCCCCGAGCATGGCCCGGCCGCGGGACTGCTGGTCGAGCTGGCAGATCCGGTCGGCGAGGATCAGCGGCTGGTGGTACGGGAGGGAGTTGACCCCGGTGCCGAGCCTGATCCGGCCGGTCCGCTCGGCGGCCGCCGCGAGGAACACCTCGGGCGAGGCGATGATCTCGTACCCGGCGGAGTGGTGCTCCCCCACCCACACCTCCTCGTACCCGAGCCGGTCGAGCGCGGCGACGAGGTCGAGGTCCCGGCGCAGCTGCAGCGCCGGGTCGCGGTCGGGCCGGTGGTAGGGGGCGAGGAACGCCCCGAACCGGGTGGGGAGATACGGCTGCACAGGCATCGGCGAAGGGCCCTTCCGTCGTACGGCACGGCACGTCTGCCGTACGACGAAACACGGTGCGCGGCGCACCTTCAACAGCGCCGCCGGCGTCCTCCCGCTGAGTGGGACGTCCGCCCCCGGACGTCAGGTGTAGAGGTAGAGGAGGTCGAAGTGGACGAGGTCCCGGGCCTCGTCGAGGTGGTACGCGCCCGAGGGGTGGCCGTCCGACTGCGGGCGGTTCACGTACGCGTCGAACTGCGGGCTGTGCTGCCAGGCGGCGTCGGCGGGCGAGTACTTCTCCAGCGGGGCCGGCAGCGCGGACGCGGGGACGGCGGGCGTGAAGGCGTACTCGGCGTTGCGCACGATCGCGGCCGCGCCGCCGGCCGCGAGGCGGGCGACACCGACCAGGCGGATCCGGGAGTCCGGGCTGGGGATGGTCCGGTCCCCAGGGCTCTCGTCGATGTCGTAGCCCACCCAGTGCGCCTCGGTCAGCTCGCCCACGTACGTCCCGAAGCGGGACTCCAACGGCTTGAGGTCGGTGCGGACCCGGACCTTGGACCGGTCCGGCTCCGGCCACGCGGCGTACGCCGTGAGGCCGCCCGCGGCCAGCAGCGGGAGGCCGGCGATCAGCAGGAACCTGCGCCGACTCGTACGTCCCGGCTGCGCTTCCACGACCGCCCCGCCCCCCGCCCCGATGCCCGTCAGTTCAAGGCGCTGATCATAGCCGCCGCGGTCGCCGTCATCGCCGTACGGGCGGCCGTCAGGTACGGCCGGGGGTCCGCCGGGGTCAGGTGGGTGCGGATGGCCTCGGTCATGGCCAGGTTCAGCGCGGTGCCGATGTTGACCTTGCGGATGCCGCCGGCGACGGCCGCCGCGAGCTCGGCGTCCGGCAGCCCGGAGGAGCCGTGGAGGACGAGCGGCACGTCCACCGTCTTGGCCAGCCGGGCCAGCAGCACGTGGTCCAGGGCCGCGGTCCGGCTGGTCATCGCGTGGCTGCTGCCGATGGCGACGGCCAGCGCGTCCACGCCCGAGTCGGCGACGAACCGGCGTGCCTCGTCGGGGTCGGTACGGGCGCCGGGCGCGTGCGGATCCAGCGGGGCGGCGCCGTTCTTGCCGCCGACCTCGCCCAGCTCGGCCTCGATCCACAGACCGTTGGCGTGCGCCCACTCGGCGGCGGAGCCCGTCGCCTCCACGTTCTCCGCGTAGGGGAGGTGCGCGGCGTCGTACATCACCGAGCTGTACCCGGCGTCGCAGGCCTGCCGGAGCAGATCCGCGCTCTTGACGTGGTCCAGGTGCAGGCCGACGGGGACCCCGGCGGCCTCCGCGCAGGCGGCGGCCGCGCGGGAGATGGGCAGCAGCCGCCCGCCGCGGAACTTCACGGCGTTCTCGCTCAGTTGCAGGATGACGGGCAGCCCGGTGGCCTCGGCCCCGGCCACGACGGCTTCGGCGTGCTCCAGGGTGATGATGTTGAAGGCGGCGACGGCGCGGCCCGCGCGGGCCGCTTCCAGGACGAGGGGGCCCGCGGGTACGAGGCTCATCGGACCGCCTCCTCGCCGGTGGTGAGGATCACCGAGCGGGTGAGGTGGCGCGGCGCGTCCGGATCCAGCTGCTGGTGGGCGGCGACGGCGAGGGCGAGGCGGTGCACGCGGACCAGTTCGGCGAGCGGGTCGAGCCGTCCGGCCACCCACTGGGCGCCGGTGGCCCGTACCTGCGCGGCGAGCCCCTCGGGGGCCTCGTCGAGCGACCAGGTGGCGGTGCCGGGTCCGGAGACGCTGATCGGCCCGTGCCGGTACTCCATCGCCGGGTAGGACTCCGCCCAGGACAGCGAGGCCTCCCGCATCTTCAGCGCGGCCTCGTTGGCCAGCCCGACGCTCCACCCGCGGCCGAGGAAGGTGAACTGCCCCCGGCTCGCCAGCTCGGTGGGCAGCGGCTCGGTGAGGGCGGTACGGGCGTCCGCGACCACGGCAGAGATGTGTAGCCCGACGTGGGCGCGCAGCAGGGTGAGGGCGGTGGTCGCGAAGCGGGTCTGCACGACGGACTGTTCGTCGGCGAAGTCGAGGACGACGAGCTCGTCCGCGAGGGTCATCACCGGGGTCGCGGGATCGCCGATGACCGCGGTCGTGGGCACGCCCGCGTCGCGGAGCGCGCCCAGCAGGTCCAGCACCTCGGTAGTGGTGCCGGATCTGGTCAGGGCGACGACCCGGTCGTAGCGGCGGTGGCGGGGGAACTCCGAGGCGGGGAAGGCGTCGGTCTCGCCCTGCCCGGCCTCCTCGCGCAGCACGGCAGCCGCCTGGGCCATGAAGTACGAGGTCCCGCACCCGACGATCGCGGTACGCTCCCCCGGCTGCGGCAGCACCGCCCGCCGGGCCGGGGCCAGTTCGGCGGCCCTCTCCCAGCATGCGGGCTGCGTGCCCAACTCGTACGCGACGTGACTCATACGGGCTCCCTCGTGCGACAGGCCGGTCTGAATGCGTGTTCCTGCAAGGTATCGGGCAGTTTCACGCAACTTCAAGCATCCACGGGGTGATCGACTGAGTTAGTGTCGCGGGGTGGGCCGGACGAGGCCGGGGGAAACGCACCGGCGAGCGCCGTGGAACGAATGTCGCAGTACACCGGAGGGGCGGACGATGACGCGCAAGGAGCGCTGGCAGGCACTGCTGGACCTGCTCGTGGAGCGGGGTGAGCTGGAGGTGGAGCCGGCCGCGGAGGCCCTCGGCGTGTCGGCCGCGACCATTCGCCGCGACCTCGACCAGCTCGCCGAACAGCAGCTGCTGGTCCGCACCCGCGGCGGGGCGGTCCTGCACGGGGTCTCGTACGAACTCCCGCTGCGCTACCGGACCTCGCGCCGCGCCGCCGAGAAGCGCCGGATCAGCGAGGCGGTGGCGGCCCTGGTCGCCCCGGGCGAGGTGATCGGCCTGACGGGCGGCACCACGACCACCGAGGTGGCGAGGGCCCTGGCCGGCCGCCCGGACCTGGCCCAGGGCTCGCCGGCGCTCACCGTGGTGACGAACGCCCTCAACATCGCGGGCGAGCTGGTGATCCGGCCGCAGTTCAAGATCGTGCTGACGGGGGGCGTCGCCCGCCCCCAGTCGTACGAGCTGACGGGGCCCCTCGCCGAGCAGGTGCTCGGTCAACTCGCCGTGGACACCGCGGTGCTCGGCGTGGACGGCTTCGACCCGGCGGACGGCGCGGCGACCCGCCACGAGGACGAGGCCTCGGTCAACCGCCTGCTGTGCGAGCGGGCCCGCCGGGTGGTGGTCGCGGCCGACTCCAGCAAGCTGGGCGTGCGCGCCTTCGCCCGGATCTGCGCCACCTCGTCGGTGGACGTGCTGGTGACGGACACGGGCCTGGCGGCGGGGGTGGCCCGGGAGTTCGAGGCCGCGGGCGTGCAGGTGGTACGGGTATGAGCCGCGGCCCCGGGCAGCCGTCGGGACCGGCGCGACCGTCGGGACCGGGTGGTTCACCGTCCGGTCCGCCGCCTGCCTGGACTCCCCGGGTGGACAGCCGACCCCTGAGCCTCACCGTCCTCGGCAGCGCCACTCCGTATCCGGCCCCGGACAACCCCTGTTCCGGCTACCTGGTGTCCGGCGGCGGCACGCGCGTCTGGATGGACGCCGGCACGGGGACGCTCGGACCGCTCCAGCGGTACGTCGGGCTGGCCGAGCTGGACGCGGTCTGGATCTCGCACCTGCACGCCGACCACAGCGCGGACCTCCTCACCGCGTACTACGGCCTGCTCTTCGCCGACGTCGAACGGACGGCGCCGCTACCGCTGTTCGGCCCGCCGGGCATCGTGGACCGGCTGGCCGGCTTCCTCACCAACGGCGCCGCGCGCAGCCCCGTCGAGTCCGCCTTCGCCGTCCACGAACTGCACGACGGACACCGGGCCCGGATCGGGTCCCTCGCGCTCACGAGCAGCGCCGTCGCGCACGGGATGCCGGCCTTCGCGGTCCGCGTCGAGGCCGGCGGCCGGTCGCTCGTCTACTCCGGGGACACCGCGCCGTGCACCGCGCTGACGGCCCTCGCCGAGGGGTGCGACCTGCTGCTGTGCGAGGCGGAGAGCGCCCGCCGGCCTTCGCCCGACGAGGGCGAACACCTCCACCACACGCCCGAGGAGGCCGGTACGACGGCGGCCGCCGCACGCGCCGGCCGGCTGGTCGTCACGCACGTGGGCCGCGGCCTCACCCCGGACGAGGCGGTGTCCCGCGCTGCGGCGCACTACGCCGGGCCGGTCGCCCACGCGGCGCCCGGGACCGTCTTCACGCTCGGCTGACCCGCCCGGACCGCCCGGCGCGCTGCGGTCGGCGTACGGCGTACCGCGCTCAGTGGGCCGGCAGCCGCTCGGACTCCCGGACCAGGGCGGCCAGTACGGGGGCGATCAGGGGATGGGTCTCAGCGCCGCGGCGGGTGGCGGCGAAGACCCGGCGGGTGGCGGCCGCGCCGGTGACCGGTCGGACCTGGACCTCCTTGAGGTCCATGCCCCGCAGCGCCGAGCGCGGTACGAGGGCCACCCCGGCCCCGGCACCCACCAGCGCCGTCACGGCGCGGAAGTCGTCGGAGGAGTGGACGAACCGGGGCTGGAAGCCCGCCAGTTCGCAGGCGAGCAGCGTCACGTCGTGGCACGGGTTGCCGGGGTACTGGCCCACCCAGTCCGAGTCGGACAGATCGGCCAGCGACACCGCGGGTGCGTCGGCCAGCGGGTGCCCCGAGGGCAGCACCGCGTCGAAGGGCTCCGCGTACAGCGGGAGGACCGACAGCCGGGCGTCGTCCGCCCCGGGCCCGCCCCGGTACTCGACCGCGAGGGCCACGTCCGCCTCGCCGTCCAGGAGCAGCGGCAGGCTCTGGTCGCCCTCCGCGTCCCGGACCCGCAGCCGGATGCCCGGCTGCTCCAGTGCGAGCCGGGCGATCGCCGGGGCCAGGACCTCCGCGATCCCCGTCGCGAAGGCGGCCACGGTGACCTCGCCCGCCGAGCCGCCCGCGTACGCGGCGAGTTCGGCCTCCGCCCGCTCCAACTGCGCCAGCACCTGGTGGGCGTGGCCGAGGAGGATCTCACCGGCCGCGGTGAGCCGTACACCGCGGCCGCTGCGGGTGAGCAGCGCGTGGCCCGTCTCCTGTTCCAGCGCCGCGAGCTGCTGGGAGACGGCCGAGGGGGTGAGGTACAGGGCTGCGGCCGCGGCGGTCACCGTACGGTGGTCCGCCACGGCCCGCAGGATGCGCAGCCGGCGGGGGTCGATCACCCCTCCATTGTCGCAGGCCACGTGGGTCCCTCCGGCCGCGGAGGTCGCTCTCGCCACCCCCGCGGCCCTGGCCACGCGGAGCGCTCCGACCCCTCAGGCCACTCGGGCCCGGGCCGTCAGGCCGGTCGGGCCGGTCAGGCCTTCTCGGCCGCCAGCGCCGCACGGGCGTCGACGAAGGCGGCCACCGCGCGCTCGACGTCGGCCGTCGAGTGGGCCGCCGAGAGCTGCACGCGGATGCGCGCCGCACCCATCGGCACCACCGGGTAGGAGAAGCCGATCACGTAGACCCCGCGCTCCAGGAGCAGCTCCGCCATCCGGGCCGCCTCCGCCGCGTCGCCGATCATCACGGGGGCGATGGCGTGGTCGCCGGGGAGGATCTCGAAGCCCGCCCCGGTCATCTTCGTGCGGAAGAGCGCGGTGTTGGCGGCGAGCTGCTCGCGCAGGTCACCGGCGGACTCCAGCAGGTCGAGGACCTTGAGGGAGGCCGCGGCGATGACCGGGGCGAGGGAGTTGGAGAAGAGGTACGGGCGCGAGCGCTGGCGCAGCAGCTCCACGATCTCGGCGCGCGCCGCGACGTAACCGCCGGAGGCGCCGCCGAGGGCCTTGCCGAGGGTGCCGGTGATGATGTCGACGCGGTCCATGACCCCGTGCAGTTCCGGGGTGCCGCGGCCGCCGGGGCCGACGAAGCCGACGGCGTGCGAGTCGTCGACCATGACCATGGCGTCGTAGCGCTCGGCCAGGTCGCAGATCTCGGCGAGCGGGGCGACGTAGCCGTCCATGGAGAAGACGCCGTCGGTGACGATCAGCTTGCGGCGGGCGCCTCCCTCGGTGGCCTCCTTCAGACGGGCTTCGAGCTCGGCCATGTCGCGGTTGGCGTAGCGGAAGCGCTTGGCCTTGCTCAGCCGGATGCCGTCGATGATCGAGGCGTGGTTGAGGGCGTCGGAGATGACCGCGTCCTCGGCGCCGAGGAGGGTCTCGAAGACTCCGCCGTTGGCGTCGAAGCAGGAGGAGTAGAGGATCGTGTCCTCCTGGCCGAGGAAGGCCGACAGCCGCGCCTCCAGCTCCTTGTGCACCTCCTGGGTGCCGCAGATGAAGCGGACGGAGGCCATGCCGTAGCCCCAGCGGTCCAGTGCGTCCTTCGCGGCGGCGACGACCTCGGGGTGGTCGGCCAGCCCCAGGTAGTTGTTGGCGCAGAAGTTGAGCACCTCTCCCGCCGTGCCGCCCGCGGTGACGGCGACGGCCGCGTTCTGCGGGGTGCCGATGACGCGCTCGGGCTTGTGCAGGCCGGCGGCGCGGATCTCGTCGAGGGTGGTGCGCAGGTCGTCGCGGACGGACTCGAACATGGGTGCGTTCTCCTTGTGCGGCGGAGTCGGACGAAGAGGAGTCGAAGGAAGAGGAGGGGGGCCGGGCCCCGCGGAGGGGGGGTGGGCGGGGCCCGGCCGGAGGGAGATGGTTCAGCAGGTCCGGTCCGGCGGTTACGCCGTCCAGTCCAGGATGATCTTGCCGCTGCGGGCGGTCGACGCCTCGTCGAAGGCGGCCTCGAAGTCGCGGTGCGAGTAGCGTCCGGTGATCACGGGGCTGAGGTCGAGCCCGCCCTCCAGCAGCACGGTCATCGCGTACCAGGTCTCGAACATCTCGCGGCCGTAGATGCCCTTGATGGTGATCATCGAGGTGACGACCTTCGCCCAGTCCACCGGGAACTCCTGCGCCGGCAGGCCCAGCATGGCGATCTTGCCGCCGTGCGTCATGTTGTCGATCATGTCGCGCATGGCCTCGGCGCGGCCGGACATCTCCAGGCCGACGTCGAAGCCCTCGCGCAGGCCGAGCCGCGTCTGCGCCTCGGCGATCGAGGACTCGGCGACGTTCACCGCGAGCGTGGCGCCCGCCTTGCGGGCGATCTCCAGCCGCTCGGGGCTGACGTCGGTGATGACGACGTTGCGGGCACCGGCGTGCTTGGCCACGGCCGCCGCCATGATCCCGATCGGGCCGGCGCCGGTGATCAGCACGTCCTCGCCGACCAGCGGGAAGGACAGGGCGGTGTGCACGGCGTTGCCGAAGGGGTCGAAGATCGCGGCGACGTCCAGGTTCACGGTGGTGCGGTGCACCCAGACGTTCTGCGCGGGCAGCACCACGTACTCGGCGAAGGCGCCGTTCCGGCCGACGCCGAGCCCGATCGTGCTGCGGCACAGGTGGCGGCGGCCGGCCAGGCAGTTGCGGCACTTGCCGCACACCAGGTGGCCCTCGCCGCTGACCAGCGCGCCGATCTCGATGTCCTGGACGTCCGCGCCGAGCGCCGCGACCTCGCCGACGAACTCGTGGCCGAGGACGAGCGGGGTCTTGACCGCGCCCTGCGCCCAGCCGTCCCAGGCCCGGATGTGGAGGTCGGTTCCGCAGATGCCGGTGCGCAGCACCTTGATCAGCACATCGCCGGGGCCGTACTCGGGCTCGGGGACGTCCATGAGCCACAGTCCGGGCTCGGCCTTGTGCTTGACGAGTGCCTTCATGGGGTGGCTCCAGGCATGCGGAAGGGGGCGCCGCGGGCGTGCGGGCCCGGACGGCGTCGGTGACGGGCACCAATCTGCCGATCGGCGCGGTGATCAGTCCATCGAGACTTTCTTAAGCGGGTCGACAGCGCAGCTTCACGCCTATGCTCCTCAGGTGATGGGGAAGGGTCCCGTGCCGGTGGCGGCGCGGGGAAAAGGGGAGGTGAGGGGCGTGCCGAGTCTGCGCAGCAGGGCGCTGTCGGCGGCGCTGATGGCGGCGGGACGGCGAAGACGGTTCGCGAGCGCCGAGGCGGTACGGACCCGGGTGGCGGAGTCCGCCCGCCGGCCCGCCTCCCATCTGCCGCCGCGTTCGCTGGGCCGGGTCGCGGACATCTCGCGGACCTTCGTCGGAGCCTGGCCCGTGTACGACGTCTCCCCGCTCGGGAGGGAGCCCGCCGCCCAGGTGCTGTACGTGCACGGCGGCGGGTACATCAACGAACTGGTCCGCCCGCACTGGGCGCTGATCCGGACCCTGGTCACGCAGGCCCGGGCGCGGGTCGTCGTGCCGGCGTACATCCTCGCCCCGCGCGGTACCGCCGACCGGAACGTGCCGGTCGCCGCCGATCTGCTGAGCGGCCTGATCGCGGGCGGCGGTGGCGGCGGAACGGTGCTCATCGGGGACTCGGCGGGGGCCGGGCTGGCGCTGGCGGCCGCGCAGCGGCTGCGCGACCGCACCGGGGCGCAGCCCTCCAGGATCGTGCTGATCTCGCCCTGGCTGGACGTGACCATGAGCCATCCGGACCAGGCGGCCATCGAGGCGGCCGATCCGATGCTGGCCCGTCCGGGGCTGCGGGAGGCCGGCCGGCTGTACGCGGGGACCCTGGCCGCCGAGGATCCCCGGGTGAGCCCTCTGCACGGGAGTTTCGCGGGGCTGGCGCCGCTGACGGTGTTCACCGGGACCCGGGACGTGCTGATCACGGACAGCAGGGAGCTGCTGCGCCGGGCCCGTGCGGACGGGGTCGAGGTGGAGTTCCACGAGGCGGCGGGGCTGCCGCACGCGTACCCGCTGCTGCCGGTGCCGGAGGGGCGCGCGGCGCGCGACCGGATCGTCGAGCTGATCGGGGCGACGGCGGAGCTGTGAGGCCACGGCGGTGACGGCGGCGGCCGCTATGCCGTGCAGGTCATCAGGGAGCTGATCGGCCAGGCCCGGTACGCCGTCCAGTACGCCTCGTCGCGTACGGCGTCGGCGGGCGGGGTCCGGTTCGGCTGCCAGCCGATGGTGGCGAAGCCCGCTTCGACGGCCGCCTCGGCGAGGTCGGCGTGGGCCCACTCGCGGAACTCGAAGGGCACCGGCGGCTCGGTCAGGAAGTGCGCCTTCAGCAGCGGTGCGTCGCCGTCGGGGATCCGGTCGAGGATGCGGACCCCGTACGGCGACCAGTCCACACGGGGGAACGCGCCCGCGTTGGGCACGATCGCCAGCAGCCGCCCGCCGGCGCGCAGGTTGGCGCGGACGGACCGGAACATCGCGTGCAGGGACCTGCGGTCGGGCGCGTAGCTGAAGACGTACGCGGCGGTGGCGAGGTCGAAGGGGCCGAGGTGGGGAAGGCCGGCGGCGTCGGCGACGTGGTACTCGACGTCCGGCCGGTCCTTCGTGGCCTCGTGCTCGCGGGCCAGCCGGATCATCTCCTCCGAGACGTCCACGCCGACGGTCCGGCGGGCCCCGCCGCGGGCCAGCAGCCGGGTGTTGTAGCCGTATCCGCAGGCCAGGTCGAGGGCGTCGAGCCCGCGTACCCCGCCGAGCGCGTCGAGGGCTCCGTGCAGTGTGTAGGTGTCGGCCGCCGAGAAGGCCGCCGTGGTCTTGGACTCCGCGTAACGCTCGCCGATGGTGTCGTACTGGAACCGCATGCTCTGCCTTCCGGGGGCCTGCCGGGGGTGGGACGCGTGCGTATGGTGCCCCGCGGCGCGACCCGGGGCGGCCCGTACACCCGTACGTCCCCCGGACGAGGGAGGCGGTCGGCCTATCGCGGGCGCTCGGGCCCCTCCTGACCGGTCGGGATCAGCTCGCGGGCGCAGGCGCGCAGCCAGGCGTGCGCCGGGTCGGCGTCGTGGCGCGGGTGCCAGGCCATGCCGAAGGGCAGGGGCGGCAGGGCGAGCGGGATCTCGAAGGTCTCCAGCCCCAGCGCGGCGGCGAGCGGCGCGACCTGGGTGGTCAGCAGTCCGACGAGGTCGCTCTCGCGCAGGACGAACAGGGAGGCGGGGAAGGTGCCCACGCTGCCCACCACGCGCCGGGACAGCCCCTGTCCGGCGAGGGCGGCGTCGACCGGGCCCTCCAGGCGGCCGCGCCGGGAGGCGATCAGGTGCTCGGCCGCGGCGAACCGGCGCGGCGTGAGGCGGCCGCGGAGCAGCGGGTGCCCGCGGCGTGCGACGCCCAGCATGCGCTCCTCTGACAGGTGCTCGACGCGCACTTCGGGGGAACGGGTGTCGACGACGCCGAGTTCCAGGTCGGCGACGCCTTCGCGGAGCGCGGGGACGTCCACGTGGCTCTCCGGGAGGAAGCGCAGCCGCACCCCCGGTGCCTCGCGGGTCACCCGGGTGAAGAGCGTGGCCCCGTAGACGGCGGTGAAGGCGTCGTTGGCCAGCACGGTGAAGGTGCGGGTGAGGGTGGGCAGGTCCACCTCCGCGCCGGTGAGGAAGAGGGCGCGGGCCCGTTCCACGACCGCGCGGACCTCGCCCTGTACGGCGAGCGCGTGCGGGGTGGGCACCATGACCCGGCCGGCCCGAACCAGGACGGGGTCGCCGAGGGCCTTGCGGATCCGGCCGAGGGTGCGGCTCATGGCGGGCTCGGACAGGTGCATGCGGGCTGCCGCCCGGGACACGCTCGCCTCCTCCAGGAGGACGTCCAGAGCGACGAGGAGATTCAGGTCGAGCCCGGATTGCGTCACACGCATGGATCCCTTGCAGAAGTTGCACTGGAAAGCAGGTCGGTCCAACTCTACGGTGATCCAAGGGTGATGGCCGCTGCCGGCCTTCCCGTCCCCTTCTGCGTTCCTCTCCTTCCTTTTCCTTCCTTCTTTCCTTTCGCCGTACCGCCACCGACTCCGAGGAGGAGCCGTGCTCCGCCATGCCGTCGCGCAGGGTCCCACCGTCCCCGCGCCCTCCCTCACCCGGCCCGCCCTGCTCGCCCTGTGCGCCTGCGTGCTGGTCGCCCAGGGGATGGTCGCCGCCGTCAACCTGCTGATCCCCCAGCTCGCCGCGTCCGACCTGCATCCGGATCCCGGCGAGCTGCTGTGGTCGGTGGACGCGTACGTCATCGTGTTCGCCGCGCTGCTGATCCCCGCCGGGGCGCTCGGCGACCGGTACGGCCGCAAGGGCGCCCTCCTCGCCGGGCTCGGCCTGTTCGCCGTGGGCGGGGCGGCCAGCGCGCTCGCCGAGGCCCCGGCCGTGCTCATCGCCGGCCGCGGTGTGTGCGGGGCGGGCGCGGCCCTGATCATGCCCGCCACCATGTCCGTCCTGGTCCACCTGAGTCCGCCCGAGCGCCGGGGCCGCGCCTTGGCCACCTGGACGCTGTCCGCGGGCCTCGGGGGCCTGGCGGGCAATGTCGGCGGCGGCCTGGCCGGGGAGTACCTGACCTGGCGGGCCCTGTTCTGGGCCGTGGTCCCGCTCGCCGCCCTGCTCGCGCTCGCGGTCGCCCGCGCGGTCCCCCGTACTCCCTCGCAGCCCGCCGCCGCCGTCGACCCCTTCGGAGCGGCGCTGCTCGCGGGTGCGCTGCTCGCGGTGGTCTACGGGATCATCGAGGGGCCCGCGTACGGCTGGGCCTCGGTGCAGGTGCTGACCGCCTTCGGCGCGGGTGCGGGGCTGCTCGCCGCGTTCACCGGCCATGCGCTGCGCGCCGCCCGGCCCCTGCTCGACCCGCGCATCTTCGCCTCGCGCAAGTTGCGTGCCGGGACGCTCGGCATCGGGACCGGCTTCTTCGGGCTCTTCGCCCTGTTCTTCGTCAACGCCCAGTACCTCCAGTACGCGAAGGGCTTCTCCCCCGCCGAGACCGGGTTCGCGATCGTCCCGCTGACCGTCGGCATGGCCCTGGTGCCCAGGTTCGGCGCCCGGCTCCAGGAGCGCACGGGGCCCCGGCTGCCGGTCGGCGCCGGGCTGGGCCTGATCGGGGCGGGGCTGCTGCTGGTCTCCACCGTCGACGCGGCCACCCCGTACCCCCTGTACGCGCTCTACCTGCTGGTGCTGTCCGTGGGTACGGGCCTGTCCGCGCCCTCGCTGACCCTGACGGTGGTCGCGGAGCTGCCCTCCCACCAGGCCGGGCTCGGCTCGGGGCTGAACACCGCGGCCCGGGAGATCGGCGCCGCCCTCGGGGTGGCGGTGGTCGGCACCCTGCTGGCCTCGCGCTTCCACGGGAACCCGCAGGATCCGGCCCAGGTCGCCGCCTTCACCGACGCGATGGGGGCCGCGTTGCGCACGGTGGCCGTGGCGCTGCTGTGCGCGTCGGCCGCGGTGGTAACCGGGTACCGGGGCGCGGGGCGGCGCGGGCGCAGCCGGGATGCAGTGGCCGCCGCCGAGGGCGCATCCTGACTGTGTGATCGCGAGAGCGGACGGCGGCGGCGTCCCGGCCCCTGATGCCCTGACCCAGGCGCTCGCCCGGGCGACCACGGGCGCCGTGAAGGCCGTGGGTGGGTACGCGGGCGGGGTGTACATGCGCTCGCCCACCGCCGGCCTGCTGCTGCTGGCCGTGTTCATGGGACTGCCGCTGCCGCTGTTCCGCCCGTGGTGGCGGATCCAGGTGAACCGCCCGTACCCGCCCGCCGAGGCCTACCGCACCGGGCAGGCCGTGCATCTGGCCGACGCGGAATCGGCCGTGGGCCGCTTCCCGCAGCTCGTGGCCAGCCTGCCGTTCCCGTTCGCCTCGCTGTACGAGCCGGTGACCGCCGGGACGCAGCGGTTCGGCGTGCTGCTGGTGCTGCGCCCGGCGACCCCCGGCATCCCGGTCGGGGCCGTGGACCGGGAACGGTTGCGGGAGGCCGCGGACCGGCTGGCCGGGGACCTCGCAGGGCTCGCGGCGGCCGGGGCGCCCGTCGTGTGGGAGGGAGACCCCGTGGCGGTGGCGACGCCGCCGCCCGACACCGGGTCCGCGGGTGCCCGCGCGGCCCTCGACCGGATCGCGCTGGCGGTGCTCTCCCTGGACCGGCAGGGCCGGATCGGTTTCGTCAACAAGGCGGCCGAGGAGCGGCTCGGCCTCACCGGCCCGCAGCTGTACGGGAAGGTGCTGTGGGAGGCTCTGCCCTGGTTGGGCCACCACGCCTACGACGACCACTTCCGGGCCGTCTTCATGTCCGGCGAGCCGGCGCGCTTCCCGGCCCGTCGCGGCCGCCACCCGCCCGGGGAGTGGCTGTCGGTGGACCTGCACCCCGCCCCCGACGGCGTGACCCTGACGATCGACAGCACCGAGAAGCCCGCCTACGCACCCGCGTCGGTGGTCCAGCCGGGCGCGGGCCTGGGTCTGCCCTCCGACCAGGCCTCCGCGCTGTACCGGCCGGTGGCCCTCGCCATCGCGCTGTCGGAGGCGGTCACGGCCCGGCAGGTGTCGGCGGTGGTCACCGAGGAGCTGCTGCCGGCCTTCGGCGGCCGCCAGCTGGCCATCTACCTCCTCGACGAGCGGCACCTGTACCTCGCCTGGGAGACCGGTTTCCCGCAGGGCTTCCTCAACCGGTTCGACGGAGTGTCGCTCGATGTGCGGCTGCCGGGCGTGGAGACGCTGACCACGGGCCGGCCGATGTTCTTCGAGTCGATGGAGCATCTCGCCGCCGCCTATCCGGGCATTCCGCTGGACGCCCACGTCGGTGCCCGCGCCTTCCTGCCGCTGATCGCCTCCGGCCGGCCGGTCGGCTCGTGCATCCTGGGCTTCGACGCGCCCCGGGGCTTCAGCGCGGAGGAGCGTACGGTCCTCACGGCGCTGGCCGGCCTGATCGCGCAGGCCCTGGCGCGGGCCCGGCGCTACGACAGCGAGGCGGCCCTCGCCCGCGGGCTGCAGTCGGCCCTGCTGCCGCACCGGCTGCCGGTGCGCGAGAACGTGGACACGGTCGGCCGTTATCTCGCGGGCACCGCGGGCATGGACGTCGGCGGCGACTGGTACGACGTCATCGAGACGGGGCGCGGCCTGCTGGCCCTCGTCATCGGGGACGTCCAGGGCCACGGTGTGGCGGCTGCGGCGACCATGGGTCAACTCCGCAGCGCCGTACGGGCCTTCGCGCTCAGCGGCAGTACGCCGGAGCAGGTGATGAGGGGCACCAACCAGCTGCTCATCGACCTGGATCCGGGCCAGTTCGCCAGCTGCTGCTACGTGTTGCTCGACCCGGCGTCGGGCGCCGTCCGGGCCGTCCGGGCCGGTCACCCCCAGCCGCTCCTGCGCCACCCCGACGGCCGGACCGAGGTGCTGGACCTGGCGGGCGGGGTGGTGCTCGGCATCGACCCGGACGCCTCGTACCCGGTCACGGAACTGCGGCTGGAGACGGGCGCGGTGCTCGCCCTCTACACGGACGGGCTGGTGGAGACGCCGGGCATCGACATCGACGACGGGGTCGAGCGGCTGCGGGTGACCCTGGCGGCGGCCCGGCCGTCCCCGCTGACCGAGACCGCCGACCGGCTGGTCGGCGAGGCGGACGCCACCACCGACCGGCCGGACGACATCGCCCTGTTGCTGGCGTCCCGCAGGGGCGGGGACGCGTAGGAGCCGTCAGCCGGCGGTCGCGGACCGGCCCGGGCCGACCGCGCCTCCCCCCAGGATCAGCGCGGTGTTGACCAGGCCGACGTGGCTGAACGCCTGGGGGAAGTTGCCGAGTTGGCGGCCGGCGAGCGGGTCGTACTCCTCCGCGAGCAGTCCCACGTCGTTGCGCACGGCCAGCAGCCGCTCGAACAGGTCGCGGGCCTCTTTCTCCCGGCCCGTCAGGCACAGGGCGTCGGCGAGCCAGAACGAGCAGGCCAGGAAGGCTCCTTCATCGCCCGGCAATCCGTCGACGGAGGGGCCTTCGGTGGTGTAGCGGCGGACCAGTCCGCTGCGGCCGAGCTCCTCCCGGACCGCGTCGACCGTCCCGACGACGCGCGCGTCGTCCGGCGGCAGGAAGCCGACCCGCGGGATGAGCAGGGTGGCGGCGTCGAGCTCGCTGGAGCCGTAGTACTGGGTGAAGGTGCCCCGCTCGGGGTCGTAACCGTGCTCGCACACGTCGCGGTGCACCTCGTCGCGCATGGTCCGCCAGCGCTCCACGTCGCCGGGCATCGAGGAGTCGCTCTCCAGGGCGCGCACGGCCCGGTCGGCGGCGACCCACGCCATCACCTTGGAGTGCACGAAGTGCCGGCGCGGTCCGCGCACCTCCCACAGTCCCTCGTCGGGGCGGCGCCAGTTGCGTTCCAGGAAGTCGAGGAGGGCGAGCTGGATCCGCCAGGCGTGGTGTTCGGAGGGCAGCCCGGAGGACCGAGCCAGGTGCAGGGAGTCGATGACCTCGCCGTACACGTCGAGCTGGAGCTGGTCGACGGCGGCGTTGCCGACCCGGACCGGGGCGGAGGAGGCGTAGCCGCTCAGCCACGGCAGCTCGCTCTCGGGGATCCGGCGCTCGCCGGCGATCCCGTACATGATCTGGAGGTCGGCGGGGTCGCCCGCGACCGCGCGCAGCAGCCACTCGCGCCAGGCGCGGGCCTCGTCGAGGAAGCCGGTGGACAGGAGCGAGCCGAGGGTGAGGGTGGAGTCCCGGAGCCAGCAGTAGCGGTAGTCCCAGTTGCGGACGCCGCCGAGCTCCTCGGGGAGGGAGGTGGTGGAGGCGGCGACGATGCCGCCGGTCGGGGCGTAGGTGAGGGCCTTGAGGGTGATCAGGGAGCGGGTCACGGCCTCCTCGTAGGGGCCCTCGTAGCGGCACTGCGCGCTCCATTCGCGCCAGTCCGCGAGGCCCTGCTCCAGTGCCTCGAAGGGGTCGCCGGGCTCGGGGCGCGGCTCGTGCGAGGGGTGCCAGGTGAGGACGAAGGCGACGCGCCGGCCGGCGGTGACCGGGAACTGGGAGCGGGTGCTGTTGGCCTCGCCCCAGGTGCGGACCGGGGGGACGCTGCGGAACCACGCGGAGTCGGGCCCGGCGACGGCGACCCGGTCCTCCTCCACGCGGCGCACCCAGGGGACGACGTGGCCGTAGTCGAAGCGCAGGCGCAGGATGCTGTGCATCCGCACGGTGCCGCTGATGCCCTCGACGATGCGGACCACGTCGGGGGCCCCGTCGCGCTGCGGCATGAAGTCGATGACCTTGGCGGTGCCGGAGTCGGTCACCCAGTACGACTCCAGGACGAGCGTGCCGTCCACGTAGGCGCGGCGGGTGCACGGCTCTCCGTCGGCGGCGTCGACGGGGGCGATGCACCAGTGGCCGTTCTCCTCGTCGCCGAGGAGTTTGGCGAAGCAGGCGGCCGAGTCGAAGCGGGGCAGGCACAGCCAGTCGATGGACCCGTCACGGCCGACCAGTCCGCTCGTCATGAGGTCGCCGATGAGTGCGTAGTCTTCGATGGGTTGTGTCATTGGTGCGCTCTTCCCGCGAATGCCCGGGGCCAATCAGCTCGGGCCCCGGACACCCCCGTGCGCGCTACGTCAGGCTCTGGGGACGGCTCTAGCTGCGCACGAGGAGCAGCACCGCGGCGAGCACCACGCCGAGGGCGACGGCGAGGGCGCCGTGCGCCAGGCGGTGGCCGCGCAGGACGGGCAGGAAGCGGTCGACGGCGTACCGGCCGGGGCCGGTGAGGGCGAGGACCGCGGCGCCCGCGGTCAGCAGCAGTTCGTACTCGATGCCCTTGGGGGCGAAGAAGGCGCCGGCGCCGTGGACGGCGATCGCGTTGATGAGGGTGCCGACGATCGCGGCGCCGGCGAGCGGGGTGAGCAGTCCGAGGGCGAGGCCGAGGCCGCCCAGGGTCTCGGTCAGCCCGGCGAGGACGGCCATGGCGTCACCGGCGGGGTAGCCGCTGGCGGTGAAGAACTGGCCGGTGCCGCTGATGCCGCCGCCGTCGAACCAGCCGAAGAGCTTCTGGGTGCCGTGGGCGGCCATGGTGAGGCCGAGGACGAGGCGCAGGAGGAGCAGGCCGGTGTCGTGGCCCGGGGTGGAGAGGGCGGTGGGTTCGGGGCGTACGGCCGGTGCGGCGGCCTGCGGCTTCGTCGTGGTGACGGAGGGGCTGGTCATGGGGGGTCCTTCCGGTCGGGCGGCCCGGTGGAGGTGGCAGGGAGTTGTTCAAATTCGAACCGCTGATCGTCGACCCTAACCATTGATTCAAATTGGAACAACCCGTGTAGGCTGGAGCCATGTCTGAACCGAGATGGCTGGACGACCGCGAGATGCGGGCCTGGAGCGGCTTCCTGGCCGCATCGGCCCTGGTGAACCGCCGTCTCGACCAACAGCTCAAGGACGAGGCCGGGCTCTCGCACCCCCAGTACGAGATCCTCGTACGACTCGCCGCGGCGCCCGGGCGCGAGCTGCGGATGACCGAGCTCGCCAACGGCCTGATCAACTCCAAGAGCGGGCTGACCTATCAGGTCACGCAGATGGAGAAGGCCGGACTGGTCCGCCGCCGCAGCTGCCCCTCCGACGTCCGCGGTGTCTTCGCCGTCCTCACCGACGCCGGGAGCGCCAAGCTGGACGAGGCCGCGCCGGGGCACGTGGCGACGGTCCGGGAGATCCTCGTCGACGTCCTGACCCCCGGACAGCTCGACGCGCTCGCCGAGGGGCTGGGCGAGGTCGGCCGCAGGCTGCGCGAGCAGGGTGCCTGAGTGGATCCGGCCGCCGATCGGGTAGCGCGTGCCGGTTTCGGGGTATAGGGGCGGCATGGACGGAAAGGTCTGGCTCACCTTGCTCACGGTCGTCGCGGTGGGGCTCGCGATCGCCGCGGCCGTGCTGTTCGTACGGGTCTTCAAGGCGCGGCGGCTGCTGCTCGACGCGGGGATCCCGCTGCGCGACAAGGCCCTGTTCTGGGTTGCGGTGATCTACACCGTTTCGCCGGTGGACCTGATTCCGGACCCGGTGTACCTGGACGACATCGGCATGCTGCTGCTGGCGCTGCGCTCGCTGCACGCGGCGGCCGGGGCCGTCCGCCCGGCGAAGGAGCCGGACCCCGTCGCGTGAGGCCGCGGCGGTACGGTTCGGCGCCGTACGGGCTCAGCGGTGCTGGTCGACGAGGACCGGATTGCCGTCCGGGTCGAGGACGAGGAAGCTGCCCGGACCGGAGCCGGACTCGTCGGCCTCCGTCACGAACTCCACGCCGCCCGCCTTCAGCTCCCGCTGCAGCTCGCGGACGTCGGTGAACGAGTCGAGCGGCTGCGCGTCCGCGTCCCAGCCCGGGTTGAAGGTCAGCATGTTCTTTTCGAACATGCCCTGGAAGAGCCCGATCACGTGGTCGCCGTTCTTGAGGATCAGCCAGTTCTGCGCGGGGTCCCCGCCGAAGGCGGTGAAGCCGAGCTTCTCGTAGAACGCCCTGGAGGCCTCGATGTCGCGCACGGCCAGACTCACGGAGAACGCACCCAGATCCATGCCCATCAGCCTGGACGGGCCCCGGTGGGGCCGCAACTCCGGGTGCGGGGCCCGGAGCCGGAGGTCAGCGGACGCCGCGGGTCCGGAACTGCACGCTGATGCGGGGCCCGACCGCCCGCACCGACTTGGGCACCGCGTGCTCCATGGTGCGCTGGCAGGAGCCGCCCATGACGACGAGATCGCCGTGGCCCAAGGGCAGGCGCAGCAGGGTGGCCCCGCCGTCGCGGGGACGGAGGGCGAGGTCGCGCGGGTCGCCGACGGAGACGATGGCGACCATGGTGTCCTCGGTCGAGGAACGGCCGGTCCGGTCCCCGTGCCAGGCGACGCTGTCCCGGCCGTCGCGGTAGAGGCACAGGCCGGCGGTGGTGAACGGTTCGCCGAGCTCGGCGGCGTAGTGGCGGGTCAGCGCCTCGCGGGCCTCGGTGAGCGAGGGGTGCGGCAGGGCCTCGCCCTCCCCGTAGAAGGCGAGCAGCCTGGGCACCTCCACCTCCCGCTCGTACATCTGCCGCCGCTCGGCGTGCCAGGGGACGTCGGCGGCCAGCCGCTCGAAGAGCGCGTCGGCGCCGCTCAGCCAGCCGGGCAGGTGGTCGACCCAGGCCCCGGCGCCGAGCTCGGTGCGCCGCATGCCGCCCAGGGGGCCGAGCCCGATCTCGTCACCCTGGTCGAAGAGGGAGCCCTGAAGGCCCTGGACTGCGTACATGACTCCAGCCTAACCCCGTGAACCGAACACTTGCACGAATAGAGGGGCGGGGCCGGCCCCCGACGGCCGGGCGGCTCATCGGCCGGCCGGGGGCTGGTGCAGGCCGAAGGGGGTGCCCTGGTCGTCGTGGCAGAGCTGGAAGCGGCCGAACCGGGCGACCGACTCCTCACCGCTCCCCAGGTCGGTGTCGTCGACGGAGCCGCCGAGCCCGCGGACCCGTTCGAGCGCCGCCTCCATGTCGTCGACCGCGAAGAAGAGGTACGGACTGGCGCCGGGGTCACCGCCGTGCAGTCCGCCGGGGACGTTGGGCGTCCGGATCGCGAACCCGCCGCCCTCGGCCGGACCCGGCTCGAAGGTCCAGCCGAAGAGTCCGCCGAAGAAGGTACGGGCCTGCTCGCTGTCGCCCGCGCCCAGCTCGAAGAAGGAAAGCTCACCGGCCATGGCCGACTCCCGTCACCCGATTCCGTCACGCATCACACGGCACGTGCGAGCCGTGCCCGGACCGTCCTCCCACCGTAGGTCCGGCCCCGCCCCGCCGCACCCGCCCGCCCGCCCGTCCGGGCAGCGGCGGGGCCACGGCTCCGGCGTGCCCGCTCAACTGCCACCCGCGCGGCCGACGTACGGCCGGGAGAGGACGGTGACGGCGACGGAGAGGGCCGCGGCGAGGGCGATCGCCGCGCCGGGGGCGAGGAACTGGGCCAGACCGCCGGCGAGCGCGGCGCCGAGGCCCTGCCAGGTCATCCGGCCGGCCGACTCGACTCCCTGGACCTGGCCGCGGACCCCTTCGGGGGTCAGCTCCAGGAGCTGCTCCTGGAGGGGCAGGGTCGCCGCGAACCCCGCACTGGCGAGGAACACCGCGGCCACCACGACCGGCAGGGGCGGGTGGAACGCGAACAGCAGGAAGGGGACGGCGAGCAGCAGCCGCAGGGCGAAGGCGTGGCGCCGGCGCCGCTCGGCGCTCAGCAGCCGGCCGACGGCCAGGTCCCCGAGGAGCATGCCGGCCGATCCGGCGGCCAGCAGTGCGCCGGCACGGCCGGGATCGTAGGAGATGAACAGGGCCTCGCAGCCGACGATCAGGCCGTTGGGGACCCACAGGTTCAGCAGCAGCGCCCGCCGGCCGGGGTGGGAGAAGAGCTCGGCGTTCGTCGTCCAGGTCCGGCGCAGCCCGGGGCGGCGGGTGAGCCGGATCGAGCGTTCGCGGACGGTGGCCGCCACCACGGCGAGTCCGAGGGCGGTCAGGGCGGCGGCCACGAGGAAGACCCCGTGCGGGCTCAGGTACGACAGCAGGACGGCGCCGGCGGCGTAGCCGAGGATCGCCGTACCGCCCGCGGTGACGTTCATGAGCGAACGCGCGGGTGCGTAGGCGGTGTTCGGCACGATCTCGGCGAGCAGCCCCAGCCGGGTGCCGGTCCCGAGGGACTGGAAGAAGCCCAGCATCAGGAGCAGACCGAACCGGGCGGCGAGCGGCAGCCCCGGTACGGCCTGGGCGCAGACAGCGGCCAGCGAGGCGAACTGGAGCGCGACGAGGGTCCGGCGCGGCCGGTTGCCGTCCGCGACCGACATCAGCGTCAGCGCGCCGAGCACCGTCGCGAACGTGGCGCCGTACATGCTCACGGCCGTCAGGAAGGGGGAACGGGTCTGCTGGTCGACGAGGGTGCCGAGGGCGAAGCCCGACAGGGTGCTCGCGGCGACGGTCAGGGTGAAGCCGGCGTAGAGACCGGTGAACTCCCGGTTGCGGAGCAGGTCGCGGTAGCCGGTGACGGGCACGGGGTCCGGCTCGGAGGAGGGAGGGCGAGGAGAGGAAGGAAGGGAGGAGGGAAGGGCGGAAGGCATGAAAAAAGCCTCCGGGCATGTGCACGGGGCACGCACGCCGAAGGCCAACACCGGGATTTTAGCAGTCTTTTCCGTACCACTCCTTGGACACTCCCGGCCCCTGGCCTGGGCCCGGGGGCGGAATCTTCCCCGCAGCCGCGTGTGATCAGAGACTCAGGCACTTGGCCGCAGGCCCGCCGCACGGTAGCGTCACCGCGACATTTGCACATAGCGACGACGGCGAGACGGAAGCCCGGTGTGAATCCGGCATGGTCGCGCCACTGTGTGCTGCGGTGACGTCCCCTCCGGGGGAGGCGCCGCGGCGAGTCAGACCCGAGGACCGTCGTCCTGCACCACCGTATGGGACGCGTTGTTCCCCGAGGAGGTTCCATCATGGCCGAGGCTGTCGCTTCCGCTGCCATATCCACCCCCGCCGGCTCCCTGTCGGCTCCGCTGCCCGTGCGCGCGGTCCTGCCCTGGGCGCTCTTCGTCGGTCTCCTGATGCTCGTCGCCCTGTACTTCGTCGGTGCCGAGCAGGGCGCCACGGCCGTGTTCGCCGGCGAGGGCGTGCACGAGTGGGTCCACGACGGGCGTCATCTGCTCGGCTTCCCCTGCCACTGAGAGGCCACGCACATGTACGCCTCCACTGTCAGAGGTCTGTTGGTCCGCGGCATGCTCGCGGGCCTGATCGCCGGGCTGTTCGCCTTCGCCGTCGCCTACGTGGTGGGTGAGCCCCCGGTCCGGGGTTCCATCGCCGTGGAGGAGGCCGCGGCCGCCAAGGACGCGGCGGCCGCCCCGAGCGCCCACGCCGGGCACGGCGGCGGCGACGCCGCACCGGCCGAAGCCGCCGAAGAGGAGGAGGAACTGGTCAGCCGGCCGGTGCAGTCCACCTTCGGTCTGGCCACCGGCGTCCTGGTCTACGGGGTCGCGCTGGGCGGCATCGCCTCGCTCGCGTTCTCGTTCGCCCTCGGCCGCGTCGGCGGGTTCAGCCCGCGGGCGACGGCGGCGCTCACCGCGGCCGGTGCCTTCGCCACCGTCTACCTGGTGCCGTTCCTCAAGTACCCGGCCACCCCGCCGGCGGTGGGCAATCCGGACACCATCGGACAGCGCACCACGCTGTTCTTCCTGATGATCCTGCTGAGCGTGCTGCTCGGCGTCGGCGCGATCATCCTCGGACGACGGCTCGCGCCGCGTCTGGGCAACTGGAACGCGACGCTGGCCGCGAGCGGTGCCTTCGTGGTCGCCGCCGCCCTGGCGTTCGTGTTCCTGCCGGACAACAGCGACGCGGTCCAGCCCGGTTTCCCCGCCGCCCTGCTGTGGGAGTTCCGGGTCGCCTCGCTGGCCGTCCAGTTGGTGCTGTGGGCGGTGTTCGCCGTCGTCTTCGGCGTCCTGGCCCAGCGGCTCCTGGCCTCGCGCGCGGACGGCACGGAGGCGGCGGCCCAGCAGACGGCTCCGGCCCTCGGCTGATCCCATCCGCCCTGCCTGCACAACGGGCCCCGTCACCCCCGGCCGGGGGCGGCGGGGCCCGTGGCATTGCACGGTGGCCCGTGGCATGGCACCGCGGCCGCCCTACGATGGGCGCATGAGCGCAGGCACGGATCTGGCAGGTGCACAGGTTTCGCAGGAGCGGGGGGACCGGCTGGAGGTCGCCGCGTCCGTGCTGGCCCTGCTCGCGGACCGCACCCGCCTGGCGCTGATGGAGCGGCTCGCCCGCGGCGAGGCCGATGTCACCACGCTCACGGAGGCGTGCGGGGCGGCCCGGCCCTCGGTCAGCCAGCACCTCGCCAAGCTCCGCCTCGCCGGGCTGGTCACCACCCGCAAGGACGGCCGCCGGGTGGTCTACGCCGTGCGCCACGGGCATCTGCGGCGACTGGTGGACGAGGCCCTGAACGCCGCCGACCACGCGCTCGGTTCCCTGCCCCCGCACGACTGAGCCGGCGACCGGCCGGAGCCGCCGCACGTCTGCCGGATCCATACGTGCACAGGTGCGCACATGTTGGCTACGCTGACGTGGAGTCATCGATCCGCCGACCGGACGGGGCCGCCCGTGCTGTCCGTACTGCGCAACGGCACCTACCGCCGCCTGTTCACCGCCCAGGTCGTCGCCCTGGTCGGAACCGGTCTCGCCACCGTGGCGCTGAGCCTGCTCGCCTACGACCTCGCGGGCGCCGACGCCTCGGCGGTCCTCGGCACCGCGCTCGCGATCAAGATGATCGCCTACGTCGGCATCGCCCCGCTGATCGGAGCGGTCGCCGGCCGGATCCCCCGCCGCACCCTCATGGCGGCGATGGACCTCACCCGCGCCGGCGTCGCCTCGGCCCTTCCGTTCGTCACCGAGGTCTGGCAGATCCACGTCCTGATCTTCCTGCTCCAGGCGGCCTCGGCCGCCTTCACGCCGACGTTCCAGGCCACCGTCCCCGAGGTCCTTCCCGCCGAACGCGACTACACCCGGGCCCTGTCGATGACCCGGCTCGCCTACGACCTGGAGAGCCTCTTCAGTCCGGTGCTGGCCACGGCCCTGCTGACGCTGGTCTCCTACGACTGGCTGTTCGCCGGCACCGCCCTCGGCTTCCTCGCCTCCGCCGCCCTCGTCCTCGCCACCGTGCTGCCCCGGCCCGCCCCCGCCGAACCGGCCGGGGGCCTGCGCACCCGGGCCGCCTTCGGCATCCGTCTCCTCCTGGCCACTCCCCGGCTGCGCGCCCTGCTCGCCCTCGACCTCGCCGTCGCCGCCGCCGGCGCCCTCGTCTTCGTCGGCACCGTCGCCCTGGTCCGCGGCCACTTCGGCCGCGCGGCCGGCGCCGTCCCGCTCGCGCTCGGCGCGTACGGCGCCGGCTCCATGCTGGCCGCGCTGGTCCTGCCCCGGCTCCTGCAGCGCGCCGCCGACCGTACGGTGATGCTCCGCGCCGCCTTCGCCCTCCCGGCGCTCCTGGCCGCCGCGGCGGCCGTCACCTCGACCGCCCCGGGCTCCTGGTCCTGGCCCGCGCTCCTCGCGGTCTGGGCGGCGCTCGGCGCCGCCTGCTCCGCCGTCCTGACCCCGGGGGGCCGCCTGATCCGCCGCTCCACCGCCGACGCGGACCTGCCCGCCGCCTTCGCCGCCCGGTTCTCCCTCTCCCACGGCTGCTGGCTGCTCACCTACCCGCTGGCCGGGTGGCTCGGCGCGGGAGCGGGCCTGGCGCCGACCGCCCTGGTCCTGGCGGCCGTCGCCCTCGCCTCCACCACGGCCGCGGCCGTGATCTGGCCCGCCCGCGACCCGTACCGGCTGGAACACGTCCACCCGGACCTGCCACCCGGCCACCCCCACCTCGCCGACGCCCGCCCGTCCCGCGGCGGCTGGCGCCACGACCACCACTACGTCATCGACCGGCACCACCACCGCTGGCCCTGACGGATCCGCAGGCGAGCCGAAAACCGCTGGTCGGTCGTTGCCTAGGGGGTTACGATCACCGCGATGACCACTCATTCCGCTCACAGATCGGGGGTCCCGTCCGCGCAAGGTGAGTGCTGATGCTCACTCAGACCGCGTATGGGGATTCCCGCCTTTCGTTCTGGCTGCGCGTACGCGAGTACGCCGTGCCGCCGTCCATGATCGAGACCGCGACCGCCCGCCGTTCCGTCGGGGACTGGGCCGGTGCCTGCGCCGCCGCGGGTTTCGACGTCGATCTCGATCTGCGTTCCGTGGCGCGCTCGTACGGCCACGACCTCACCGCCCGGATCCGCGCCGATCTCCGCCATCTGGCGCCCGACCTGCTGCGCTGGCACATGCCGCGCATCGCTCCCGACGGGCTGCTGCGCCCGGACCTGACCCTCTCCCTGGCCCGGTACGAGGTCGCGGAGCGGGACGGGCCGCGCTCAAGGCCACGTCCGGTCCACCTCGTCGCCCGGACCGCTCCGGCCTGGGCGGACGCCGGTCAGCGGATCAGCCTCGCACTGTGGGACGGATCCGGCGCCTTCGGTGATCCGCGCCCCCGCGCCCGTCCCGCACGGCGGTTCCGCCTCGACCTGCACCACCACTTGTGGGACGCCCGCCGGACCGGCGAGCTGAGCGCCCGGTCCGGGGCCGAACGGCCGCACGCCGACGGGTGCCCGCAGGAGCCGGAGCTACGGGGGCTGCTCCCACCGGGCCACCACTGCGCCGTGGACCGGTGGACCGACGAGGCACGGATCCTGCTCCGCGCCGAGGGGCGGCCCTCCGGGGCCGTCACCGTACGGTTCGGTGCCCGGCGACGCCTGGTCCTCGACCTGGTCGCGGGCGGGGACGGGGACCGGGACGGTGACGGGGACGACGGGCCCCTGGCCCTGCGGGTCGGGGCGGCGCCCGCCGACGGCAGCGTCTCCGCGCTGCCGGTCCTGCCCGACGCGGCGGTCCGGGTGCTGCCCGACCTGGACCTGCTCCGCGCCGGTGCGCTCGATGCCGGGCGGCTGCACCCCCTGGTCGCCGCCGCCCTCGTACCGGGCCACGCGCCGGCCGGTGCATCCCGGATCCCCGACCCGGCGGGGCAACCGCGCCTCGTCGAGTGCCGGGGAGCCCGGCACCGGATCGGTCTGGTCGACGGGGTGCTGGTCCCACTGGACCACGACCCGGCGGAGATCCGCCGGGAGGAACTGCTGGCCGCGCTGACCGGCACTCCGCTCCCCTGCCTGCAGGCCGTCGACGCGGCGCACCGTCATCCGGACTGCCTCACCGGCGTGCGCGAACGCCTGGACCACGGTGACACCGCCGGTGCGCTGGCCGTCGTCGAGGGCCTGCTGGGCCCCGGCGCACTGCTGCGCGCCGGCGCCCTGCGGGATGCCCTGGAGGCGGCCGCCCTGCGGCGGATCACCTACGGGCTGTTCCGGGCCGGCCTGGCCGGACCCGGACCCGGCCGCACCGGCCGGGGGGTCCGCCGCCCCCGGCAGTACCGCGCGCACCCGCGCCAAGCCCTGCGCTGACCGGGGGACTTCCCTCCCCCGCACCCGTTGCGCCCCCACGAACCCACGAACCCACGAACCCACAAGGTGATCGCACATGCCCGTACCCACCCCGTCCGCCGCGACCGGCCTCGCCGACGCCCCCTCCTCCCAGGCCACTTCACCCGCCGGCCCGATCGGCGGCTCCCAGCTCGACATCGCCAACGAGCTGCTCTCGCTGCTCCGCGACACCACCACCGAACCGCGCCCCGACGCACAACTGGAGGCGCTGACCCTGGCCGTGGCCGCCGACCTGCCCGTACTCCTGTGGGGCGAGCCGGGGATCGGAAAGACGGCGGCCCTGACCCAGCTCGCGCAGTCGCTGGACCTTCCGCTGACCACGGTCATCGCCAGCGTCCACGAACCGTCCGACTTCTCCGGGCTGCCCGTCCTGGGCGACGACCCCGCGGAACAGGGCGTACCGATGGCCCCGCCGGACTGGGCCGTCCGGCTCGTACGGGCCGGCCGGGGACTGCTGTTCCTGGACGAGCTGTCCACCGCGCCGCCGGCCGTCCAGGCCGCCCTGCTGCGCCTCGTACTCGAACGGCGGATCGGGGCCCTGCACCTGCCGGCCGGGGTCCGGATCGTGGCGGCCGCCAACCCGCGCTCCTCGGCTGCCGACGGATGGGAGCTGAGCCCGCCCCTGGCCAACCGGTTCGTCCATCTCCAGTGGACCCACGACCACGAGGTCGTGGTGCGCGGGCTGGGCGGGACGTGGCCCCGGGCGAGCCTGCCGCGCCTCGACGCACAGGCGCTGCCGGCGGCCGTGGACCACGCCCGCCGCGCGGTGTGCGGGTTCCTCTCCGCCCGGCCCACGCTCGTACACCGGCTGCCCAGCAGCGAGACCCGGCGGGGCGGGCCCTGGCCGTCGCCGCGCAGCTGGGACATGACCCTGAGTCTGATCGCCTTCGCGACCGCCGCCGGCTCCTCCAGGGAGGTGCTCTCCCTGCTGGTCCGGGGCACCGTGGGGGACGGTCCGGCGCTGGAGCTGCTGGCGGGCCTGGACCGGATGGACCTCCCCGACCCCGAGGATCTGCTCGCCGACCCGGCGGGTGCCGTCCTGCCCGAGCGGGGAGATCTGCGGCAGGCCGTGCTCGACGCGGTGGTGGCGGCCGTCCGCTCACGTCCGGAGAAGTCCCGCTGGGACGCCGCGTGGGCGCTGCTGGTCCGGGCGCTGGAGACCGGGGCCCCGGACCTGCTGGTCGTCCCCGCGACGACGCTCGCCACGCTGCGCCAGGAGGACTGGGACGTTCCGGCATCGATCGAGCGGCTCGCCGGGGTGGTGACCCTGTCCCGGCGGGCGGACCGGGCGGCTGACCGGGCCGCGGCGCGGACCGCGGTCCCCGTGCAGGCCGGCCGGTGAGCCCGGACGCACCGGGGGCGGCGGGCGCATCGGGGGCGGAGGCACCGGGGACACAGTGCCTCGCTCTCCCCCTCACCGTCGACTTCGACAAGCTCTTCGCCGCCCGGCTGCAGGCCGCCCGGGTCCGGCCGTACCTGGCGACGGCCCTGTTCGCCCTGCACGCCGTGGAGTCGCGGCGGGTGCCGACGATGGCCGTCGACCGGCACTGGCGGTGCTACGTCTCTCCCTCCTTCGTGCACCGGACGCCGGTGGAGGAGCTCGCCGGGGTCTGGGTGCACGAGGTGTCGCACCTCCTGCGCGACCATCACGGGCGCAGTGACCGGTACGCACGGGCACACGGACTGACCGGCCCGGCGGAGCGGCTGCGGATGAACATCGCCGCGGACTGCGAGATCAACGACGACGCCTTCGGCGACGGTCTGGTCGGGCCCGAGGACGCCGTGACGCCGGAGGCCCTGGGGCTGCCCGCCGGTCGGCTGATGGAGGAGTACCTGGGCCTGTTCCGGCTCTCGGCGCGGACGGAGGGCCTGGCCTGGCTGGACTGCGGCAGCGGCGCCGACGGCCTGGACCGGGAGTGGGACCTGGGCCCGGACGGCGCCCACGGGCTCAGCGCGCAGGAACGCGACGCGGTCCGGTTCCGGGTGGCCCAGGGCATCAACGGCCGCCCGGGGAACGCCCCGAAGGGATGGCAGCGGTGGGCGGACGAGGCCTTCCATCCGCCGCAGCCGTGGCGCGACCTGCTGGGGGCGGCGATCCGGTCGGCGACCTCCGGCTCGGGCGCCGGCGAGGACTACAGCTACGGCCGGCCTTCCCGGCGTTCGGCCGGGCTGCCGGGGGCGGTTCTGCCGAGCCTGCGGCGCAGGCCGCCCCGGGTCACGGTGGTCATCGACACCTCGGGGTCGGTCAGCGACGCCGAACTGGGCAGTGCGCTCCTGGAGGTCGCCGCGATCTCCCGCGCCGTGGGCGGCCGGCGCGATCTGGTCACCGTGGTGCCGTGCGACGCGGCGGCCCGCATCGTGCACCCGCTGTGCCGCGGCGAGGGCATCCCGCTGCTGGGCGGTGGGGGCACGAACCTGCGCGAGGGGTTCGCCAAAGCGCTCCGGACGGGGCCGAAGCCGGACGTGATCGTGGTCCTGACCGACGGCCAGACCCCCTGGCCGGACACCCGGCCGCCGTGCCGGACGGTGGTGGGGCTCTTCCCCCGCGGGCGGTCGGCCCAGTGGGACGAGGAGGATCCCGACTACGTGCCGAAATCGCCGCCCGAATGGGCCCGCGTGGTGACCATCGGATCGTGAGGGCGGGCCGGTCCCGGTCGGTCCAGGAACGCCGTGGTGGTCGCGACGAACCGGTCGGCGTCGTCGATCCACGGGTAGTGGCCCGCTCCGGGCTGTACGACGAGGGTGGCGTCGGGGAACAGCTCCGCGAGCCGGGTCACCGTCCGGGGAGGGCTGTTCAGGTCGAACTCCCCGGCGAGGAGCAGTACGGGCGCCCCGAGAGCGGCGAGCGCCGCGCGCGTGGACTCCGGGTCGAAGGCGCCGTCGGCCGCGAAACCGGCGACGGCCTCGCCGTTGGCCGGCTGGCCGGCCGCGTGGTGCCGCTGCGCCGAGGCGTCCCACCGGCCGCAGAAGAAGGGCGCGACGGCCTCCCAGTCGCCTCCGGTGCCGGCGCCTCCGGTGATCGCCTCCAGTGCGGCGAAGGCCACCGGGAACCACGGCTCGTTCCTCCTGAGCAGCGCGAGTTCGCGGCGCGTCTTCGCGGTGACGGTGATGCCGACGGCCCGGACGCCGGGGCCGATCAGGGCGAGCCTGCGGATCTTCGCCGGGTACCGGGCCGCGTACTGCGCCGCGAGGTTCGCGCCGCCCGAGTGGGCCAGCAGGTCGATCCGGGAGAGCCCGAGGTGCTCGCGCAGGGCCTCGACGTCGTCGACCAGGCGGTCGCAGCGGTAGGAGGCCGTGTCCTCGGGAACCGCGGACCGGCCGGTGCCGCGAAGGTCCAGGGCGATGAGCAGGCGGTGCGCGGACAGGCCGCCGAGGTCGCCGAGGTAGCGGGAGTCCGAGGGGCCCCCGGGCAGGCAGACGAGCGGCTCGCCGTCCCCGGTCACGCGGTAGGCGAGCCGGGTTCCGTCGGCTGCGGAGAAGGTGGGCATGCCGCGGATCCTGCCATTAATAACCTGGTTGTACAACTGGGTTATGGCGGGACGGCCCGGGGGTATATAACCGAGTCATGACAGGGGAAGAGGACACGCGCAGCGCGCCCGGGGCATTGACCGAGGAGCAGGCCGAGCGGATGTTCGCCGCCATGAACGAGGTCATCCGCGCCGGAGAGGAGATGCGCGAGCTGCGCACCGGGATGATCCAGGTGCTGGCCGGGCTGGGCTGGACCCAGGACCGGATCGCCCGGCTCGCCGGCATGAGCCAGCCCGCCGTGTCCAAGCAGGCGGCGAAGCACCGTACGGACGAGCCGCCGGCGCCGATGGCGCTCTCGCTCGACCAGCACGACGCGCCCTGGCTCGAAGGACGCCTGTGGGGCCTGGCCGAGGCGATCTCGGAGACCCTGGGCGACGCCGCCCGCTGCTCCCGTTACGTCGACGCCGTCGCCCGGGGAAGGAAGCGCTTCACGCCCCGGAGCGTCGACGAGCTGCGGCGCCTGGTCGAAGAGGACCTGATGCTGCACCGGGACGCAATGCCCGCCGGCTACCGGAAGGCGTACGACCGGATCAGCCGCGGCCTCGACGTCCCGCGGGAGACCGCCGCCTCCGCCACCGGCACGACCACCGCGTCGGCCTCGGTACGGCGCGCCCTCGCCCACCGGATCCAGCGCGACCACCTCGGCGCCGGCACGAACACCGACTCGAACGCCGGCTCGGAAGCCGACTAGACGGGCTTGAGGGCGGCGGCACCGAAGGAGACGTCGAAGCGGTCGCACCAGATGGCGAGGCTGCTGTAGTCGGCCAGGTTCACCTCGGCCGGAACGGTGTAGTTCTGGTCGCCCTTGTTGCCCTTGAGGGCACCGAGGCTGACGTGCTTGCCGTCGTCGAAGACCCGCCAGCCGGCGACGCCCTCGACGACCGGGGCGTCGGTCAGCCAGACCCTCAGGTCGGGGCCGTTGCTCGTGTCCAGGTCCTCCACGCGCAGGACGTGCGAGCCGTCGGCGAGGCGGAGGAGTTTGACGGTGCCGGTGGTGGCGTGCTCGTGGCTGATCAGCGTGCCCTGGGCCACCGTCCGCGGTGCGGCGGGCGGGTTCGCCGACGCGCTGGCGTTCGGGGCGGCCGAAACGGAGGGGAGGGCCTCGTCGACCGTCTCCTCCACCCACAACTTCCAGGGCTCGAACCAGTACAGGCCGACGGCCAGCCCGGCCGCCGCCACCACCGCGCCGCCGATCAGCAGGGGCTTGCGCCGCCGCCCACGCTCAAGTACCACGCCCGGTCCTCCGTCATGCCGCTGTGCAGCGCCGCCCGTTGTGGTGGCGGCACGCCGGGGGATGCGCCCGCCCGGTCCGGTCATCAAACCATGCCCCGGCCGGGCGGGCGGCGGCCGTCAGCGGTCCCAGGACCTCGGGCGTGCCTGCGCCTCCCACTCCGCACGGAGCAGGGAGAGGACGGCGACGTCGAGGCGGCGCCCCCGGTGCAGACAGGCCGAGCGCCGCACTCCCTCCTGGACGAACCCCGCCTTCGCGAGGACGGTGAGCGCGGCCGTGTTGCCGGTGTGGGTGACGGCCTGGACGCGCTGCATGGGCAGTTCGCCGAAGGCGAGATCGGTCAGTGCGTCCAGGGCATCGGAGCCGTGGCTCCGGCCCCGGTGCCGCGGATCCATCATCAGGTGGACTTCCGCCGTGCCGTCGACCATGTCCTGGTCGACCAGGGCGATGTGGCCGATCGGCGTGCCGTCCGGGAGCAGCACGAGGAAGTCGTCCCGGTCGTGGTCGTCCCGGTCCCGCTCCAGGCGCTCGCGGAGCGAGGTGAGGGAACGCGGCCAGAAGCCGATCTCGTAGGCGGCCACGGGGTCGGACCGCCACGCGTGCATCAGCTCGGCGTCGCCGGCGTCGAGCGGCGCGAGAGCGACCGTCCGGCCACGCCAGCACGGCACTCGTTCGGTCGCCGGGGGCGCGTCGTCCCACTCGTTCTCGGTCACGGCCGGATGCTACGGGCGGCCGGTGGGGGACGACGAGCGATTTACGCCGCACCCACCCCGTCTCACCGTCCGGAACTTGATCCCCGCATTTGCCATCTGTCATGTATGTTTCACCCGGCATTTGCGCTGCATCGACATCGTCAACCACGCACCTGCGGGGCAGTTGATCAGTCGCCAGGAGGGATACGCCCATGCCTCAGCACCTCAGCCTCCGCACGCTGGCCTGGGGAGCTTCGCTCGCCGTCAGCGGACTGCTCCTGACCGGTTGCGGAGGATCCGCCGACTCCAAGGCCGAGCCGGCCGCGGCGGCTTCCGCTTCCGCTTCCCCGTCGTCCGCCTCGTCCTCCCCGTCCGCCGCCGCTCCGTTGAAGCCGGGCGAGGTCCGGGTCGCGGGCCAGGTCGACAAGCCGTACACCGTCACCCTGGCCGACCTGCGCGCCCTGCCGCAGACCTCGGTCTCCGTGGAGTTCACCAGCGCCAAGGGGCCGCAGAAGCACACGTACAAGGGTGTCCTGCTGCACGAGGTGCTCAAGAACGCCCAGCCGCGCTTCGACGCGTCGAAGAAGAACGGACAGCTGCGGGGCGTCGCCGTGGCGACGGGCGGCGGGGACTACCGCGCCGTGTTCGCCTGGGCCGAGATCGACCCGGGCTTCGCCAAGTCCCAGGTGCTCCTGGCGGTTTCCGAGGACGACGTCCCCTTCGAGGACACGTCCGGTCCGCGTCTGGTCGCGCCCCAGGACACGAAGGGCGGCCGCTACGTGTCCGAGCTCAATCAGCTGTGGGTCGGTGTCGTCGATCCGGTGGTCGACGGTGGACAGCACTGACACCGAACCGGACCGGGCCGATCGCCGCCTCGGCCGGCGGGCCCTGCTCGGTGCCGCCGGCCTCGGCGTCATCGGCGCCGGGACGGCGGCCGTGGCCGGACTGCGCACGGGCGGGGCGGAGCCGGTCCGTGCGCGGACCGTGGCCTTCCACGGACGGCACCAGGCCGGCATCCTGCATCCCCGTCAGGCGCACGCCCGGCTGGCCGCCTTCGACTTCGGGGCCCGGACCGACCGCGGCCGGGCCGCCGCCCTGCTCCTGCGCTGGAGCACCGCCGCCGAACGGCTGACCCGGGGCGAGCCGGTCGGCGAGGAGCTCTCCCCGCCCGGTTCGCGCGCCGCCGACACCGGCGCCGCACTCGGCGCGGGGCCCGCCAACCTCACCCTCACCTTCGGCCTGGGCGCGAGCTTCTTCGACCGGGTCGCCATGGCCCCGGCACGCCCCGAGGCCCTCGCTCCCCTGCCGGCCTTCCCCGACGACCAGCTCGACCCGGCCCGCAGCGGCGGCGACCTGTTCGTGCAGATCGCCGCGGACGACGCGCTCGTCACCGTGCACGCCCTGCGGACGCTCCAGCGCCTCGCCCACGGCGAAGCCGCGGTCCGCTGGACGATGGCCGGCTTCACCTCCGCCCCCGAGGGAGCCTCGGCCGGCGGCGCCCACCGCAACCTCATGGGCCACCTCGACGGAACCGCCAACCCCGACCCGGCCGACCCCGCCCGGCTGGCACGGATCGTCGTCTCGGACCCGGCCGCCCCCGCCTGGCTGGCCGGCGGCTCCTACCTCGTCGTCCGCCGCATCCGCATGCTCCTCGACCACTGGGACACCCTCCCCCGGGACCACCGCGACCAGGCCATCGGCCGCCGCACCGCCGACGGCACCTCCCTGTCCGGCGGTACGGAGACCACCCCGGCCGACCTCGGCGCGGCCCGGCCCGACGGCGTCCCCGTCATCGCCACCAACGCCCACATCCGCCTCGCCTCCCCCGCCACCACGGGCGGTGCGACCATGCTGCGCCGCGGCTGGTCCTACCACGACGGCCTGCGCCCGGACGGCGCCCCGGACGCCGGAATGCTCTTCCTCGCCTGGCAGTCGGACCCCCGCACCGGCTTCGTGCCGGTCCAGCACCGCCTCGCCCGCGGCGACGCCCTCGCGCGCTACGTCGTCCACGAGGCGTCGTCCCTCTTCGCGGTCCCGGGCGGCGCCGCCCCGGGTACGTACGTCGGTCAGGCACTGCTGGAGGGCTGACATGCCCTTCCCCGGGAGGACACGCGTGCGGCGAACCGTTCGCTGTTTGCCGAAATCATCGGGCATGCTGGAGGCATGAACACCTCGCACGCCGGGACGCCGCCGTCGTCGGACCAGCCGGCGCCCGCGGCCCGTCTCGCCGCCTTCGCCGCGGCCCTGGCCGACGAAACCCGGGCCGCCATCTGCATGACGCTGCTGGAGGGGCGCGCCTGGACCGCGGGCGAGCTGGCCCGGATCACCGCGGTGGCGCCGTCCACCGTGAGCGGCCATCTGTCCCGGCTGCTCGACGCGGGCATCTGCGTGACCGAACGGCAGGGCCGCCACAGCTACGTGCGCATCGCCGACGCCGCGACCGCCCGCCTCGTCGACGAGCTCGCCTCGTACGCGATTCCCGACCGGGACGCGGCGCACGCGGTCCCCGTGGTCGCCGCACCGGACCCGCTGGCGCGCGCCCGGACCTGCTACGACCACTTCGCCGGACGGCTCGGCATGGCGGTGACCGACGCGATGGGGCAGCGCGGACTGCTGCGCACGGAGGGCGTCTTCGAGCTGACCGAGGACGGCCGGGCCTGGTGCGCGGGGGCCGGCGTCGACCTCGCCCACGAAGGGCGCAGGCCGCTCACGAGTTCCTGCCTGGACTGGACCGAGCGGCGCCGCCACCTGGGCGGAGTCACCGGGTCACGGCTGTGCGCGCACGCGTTGCTCGAGGAATGGGTGGTACGCCCGCCCGGCGGCGGGCGGGCCCTGGAGGTGACCCCGACCGGGGAACAGGCCTTCGGCGACCTGCTGGGCATCACTCCGCAGGCGTGGATCTGAGCCCTGAGGGCCGCCGCGCACTCCGAGAAAGATGGGGAATCAATATTTCGGTCGACAGCGAAATGTTGCGGTCGTAGGGTGGTGGCATGACGTTCCGCACGGGTCGCATCCCTCCCCACGTGCTCACGATCGGCGCCGTCTCCTTCACGGTGTTCGCCTGGGCCTCCGCCTTCGTCTCCATCCGCAGCGCGGGCGCCGCCTACTCCCCCGGGGCCCTGGCCCTCGGCAGGCTGATCGCCGCCTCGCTCGTGCTCGGCATCCTGCTGCTGGTCCGCCGCCAAGGGCTGCCGCCGCGCGAGGCCCGGCGCGGGATCCTGGTGTCGGGTCTGGTGTGGTTCGGCGGCTACACGGTCGCGCTGAACTGGGGTGAGCGTCTGGTCGACGCGGGGACTGCGTCCCTGCTCGTGAACACCGGACCCATCCTCATGGCCCTCCTCGCGGTCCGCCTCCTCGGCGAGGCGCTGCCGCCGCGGCTGCTGGCGGGCATGGGCGTCTCGTTCGCCGGAGCGGTGGTCGTGGGTCTGTCCATGTCGTCCGGCGAGGGCGGCTCCACCTCGGTGCTCGGCGTCGTGCTCTGCCTGCTCGCGGCGGTGGCCTACGCGACCGGGGTCGTCGCCCAGAAGCCCGCGCTCTCCTACGGAACACCCCTGCAGATCACCGCCTTCAGCTGCCTGACGGGAACCGTGGCCTGCCTGCCCTTCGCCGGGCAGCTGGCTTCGGAACTGCCGCACGCACCGCTGTCGGCGACGCTGAACATGGTCTACCTGGGCGTGGTGCCCACCGCCCTGGCCTTCACCACCTGGACGTACGCCCTGGCGCGCATGCCCGCCGGCAAGCTGGGCGCGACGACCTACGCCGTCCCGGCCATCGTCGTCCTGCTGAGCTGGGCCCTGCTGGGCGAAGTCCCCGCATGGCTGACCCTCCTCGGCGGCGCGCTCTGCCTCTCCGGGGTCGCGGTGTCCCGGTACGGACCGCGCGCCCCACGGACTCCCGGCCAGGACGGCCGACTTCCCGCAGGCGCACCTGAGCCGGCCGGATCCCGCGAAAGGAACTCCGCCTGAGGGGGAAGGGCGCCCTACCGGCCGGGGCGGGGTTCGGGCAGGATGACCCGGCGCACCGGAGGCCGCCCGCGGCGGTGGCCCCCGCCCGGCCCCGACCGTGATCCGGAGGTCCCCGTGACGTCGTACGACGACCAGGCGCGGCGTGACGAGCTGTACCGCGACCCGTACCCGCTCTACGACCGCGCCCGCCGGGCCGAAGGACTGACGTACGTACCCGAGTTCGACGCGTGGCTGGTGGCGCGCGACCGGGACGTACGGGAGGTGCTGCTGCGCGCGGAGGACTTCTCCTCGGCCAACTCCCTGCTGCCGGACGTCGCGCTGTCGGAGGCGGCGCTCGGCGTCCTGCCGCGGGGGTTCGGCCCCCGGCCGACCGTCGTGTCCTCCGACGGAGCGGCCCACCGGCGCCACCGCGCCCCGCTGAACCGGGGGCTGTCCGCCGGCCGGGTGGCGGCGCTGGTGCCGTACGCGCGCGCCTGTGCGCAGGAGCTGGTGGACGGTTTCGCGGCGGACGGGTCGGCGGAGCTGGTGGAGGCGTACGCGCGGCGGCTGCCCGGGATGGTGGTGGGGCGGCTGATCGGGCTGGACCCGGCCGACGTGCCCGCGGCCGTGCACGGCGGCTACCGGGCCGAGGAACTGCTGTTCCGGCCGCTGTCGCCACAGGAGCAGGTGGCTGCCGCCGAGGAGGTGGTGGCGCTCCAGCACCTGCTGGACGGGTACGTCCGCGACCGGCGCGCACGGCCCCGGGACGACATGTGCTCGGCCATGGTGGCCGCCCTCGCCCCCGGTGACGCCGAGCTCACCCTCGAACAGCGCCACGAACTGGTGACGAGCCTGCAGAACCTGCTGATCGCCGGATTCCTCACCACCAGCGCACTCATCGGCACCACGCTGCTGCACCTGCTCGGCGACCGGCGGCAGTGGCGGATGCTCCGCGCCGATCCGTCCCTCGTCCCGGCGGCGGTGGAGGAGGCCGCCCGCCACGACACCGCCATCCAGGCCTTCCGGCGGATCACCACCGGGCCGGTGACCCTCGCGGGGACGAAACTGCCGGCGGGGGCCACCGTCCTGGTGGCGTTCGGTGCGGCCAACCGCGACGGGGAACGGTACGAGCGGCCCGACGAGTTCGACATCACCCGCCCCGGGAACCGGCACCACCTCGCCTTCGGGCACGGTCCGCACGGCTGCCCCGGTTCCCGTCTGGCGCGCGAGCAACTGCGCCTCACGCTGGAACTGTTCACGGGCCGCCTGCCGGAGCTGCGGCTCGACGAGGACCGTCCGCCTCCGCGGATGCGGCCCACGCTGATCCACCGCTCACCGCAGGACCTGTACGTCACCTGGTGACCGGGGGCCCTGCGCCACGGCGCCCCGCCGGACTCAGTCGTGCAGCAGCTCCGCGCGCAGGGTGCCCAGCGTGCGGGAGAGCAGCCGGGAGACCTGCATCTGGGAGAGGCCGAGCTCCGCGCCGATCTCCGCCTGCGTCAGCTCCTGGCCGAAGCGCAGCTGCAGGATGCGGGTGGAGCGTTCGTCCAGGTCGGCGAGGAGGGGCGCCAGGGCGTGCCGGTCCTCGACCGCCTCCAGCGCGGGGTCGGTGTCGCCCAGGGTCTCGGCGAGGCTGCGCCCGGCCGGTCCGGCCGCGGGCGCCTGCGCGCCGCCGGCGGTGGGCTGCTGGGGCGCGTCGAGGGACTGGGTGGAGTAGCCGTTGGCCGCGACCAGGCCTTGGCGGACCTCGTCCTCGGTCAGGCCCAGGTGCGCGGCGAGTTCCGCCGGGGTGGGCGCGTGCTCCGACACGGAGGTCAGCTCCTCCGTGGCCTTCGCCAGCTCCACGCGCAGCTCCTGCAGCCGGCGCGGCACCCGCACGGACCACGTGGTGTCACGGAAGTGGCGCTTGATCTCGCCGGTGATGTACGGCACGGCGAGCGTGGCGAACTGCGTGTTGCGGTCGGGGTCGTAACGGTCGATGGCCTTGATCAGGCCGATGATGCCGACCTGTACGACGTCCTCGTTCTCGGGGCCGCCGGGGCGGTCCCGGAAGGGGCGGGCGGCGAAGTGCACCAGTGAGATGTTCATCTCGATCAGCGTGTTGCGCACGTACTGGTACGCACGGGTGCCCTCTTCGAGGCTCCGCAGCCGTTCGAAGAACACCCGGGTCAGCTGCCGGGCGTCGCCGGTCGGCACGTCCCTCGGGCTGGGCACGTACGGCAGCCCGCCGAGGGCGGGAACGGATCCGCCGGTGGAGGCGGGGGCCGTGGGGGGCGTGGCCGGGGTCGCGGCCCCGGCTGTGGCCGTGGGGGTCATCGTCGTCGCTCCTTGGGCACGGGTGCTTGCGGCGCGTTGCGCGATTGCTCAGGTCATGCGGAAGTCCGCTTCCGCTCACCTGCACCCTGCCGGGGCCACGGACACACGTCAAGTTATACCGGAAAAGCATTTCCGGATTTGATTTTCGCGAGTTGCCGTTCCAAGATGTCCGCGTGGAGAACGAGCACGCCGGGTCCCGCCGGAACCACTGGACCTTCCTGACGAACCACGCCCGGGTTCTGATCGCGATCGCGCGCGACCCGGGCGTCCGGCTGCGCGATCTCGCGGCGATCTGCGACCTCACCGAGCGCACCGTGCAGACGATCGTCACGGACCTGGAGGCGGACGGGTACCTCACCCGGACGCGGGACGGCCGGCGCAACCGCTACGCCATCGCCCCCGGCGCGCGCTTCCGCCATCCGGCGGAGGCCGGCCGGGAGATCGCCGGCCTGCTGTCCTACCTCGCCGCCCCGCTGAGCGCGCCGACGGCGCCTCCCGGTCAGGACAGAGCAGCGGGTGGGGCCTAGCGTGGCTGGTGGGGGGAGTCGCCCCGGGCGCACGCCCACGGCAGGAGGGTCCGCCATGAGCACAGGCCACGAAACTGAAGCCCCGCACGAGGACCGGCAGGCGGAAGCCTACGAGGTGGTCTTCGCGACCACGGACCAGCCCGGGGAGGACGTGGTCCGGATGACCCGCACCGACGCGGCGGGGCCCGGCGGCCACCCCGTCTACGAGGACGCCACCGGAATCCTCCGGGCGGAGATCAGCAGCGGGGGCGAGGTCCGCGTCCTGGCGACCGGAGGCGGCCAGGAACCGGCCCGCGTGCTGCGGGCCCGCGCAGTGACCTGACGCCCGCACCGTGACGGACGGGGCCTCAGCCGACCTGGATGCCGATCACGCACGTGTCGTCGTCGGTGTCGGACCGGCTCTCGGCGAGGAGGCGGTCCAGCCGCCCGTCCAGGTCCCCGGCTCCGGCGGCCGCCGCGGTCACGAGATGGCCGAGCGAGTCCTGGACCGAGGAGTCCCGCCGTTCCACCAGCCCGTCCGTGAACATCAGCAGGGTGTCGTCCGGTTCGAGCCGCACCTCCCGCTCGACGTAGGTGACGTCGGGCATCGCCCCCAGGAGCAGGCCCTCGATGAGCGGGAAGGCCTCGGCCTCACCCGCACGGACCAGTACGGGCGGCAGGTGTCCCGCACGCGCCCAGCGCATCACCCTGGTGCTCGGGTCGAAGAGCCCGCAGACGGCGGTGGCCGTCAGGTGCTTGGCCAGGTGGTGGGTGACCGTGTTGAGCCAGGACAGCAGCTGGGCGGGGCCCGCGCCCGTGACGGCGAGGCCGCGCAGGGCGTTGCGCAGCACGACCATGCCGGTGGCGGCCTCGATGCCGTGACCTGCGACGTCACCCACGGACAGCATGATCAGCCCGGAGGGCAGGACCACGGTGTCGTACCAGTCGCCGCCGACGAGCGACTCGGTCTCCGCCGGCCGGTAGCGGACGGCGACCCGCAGGCCCGGGGCCTCGATGGCGGGCGGCGTGGGGGGCATGATGGCGTGCTGGAGCTGGAGGGCCAGCCGGTTGCGTTCGGCGGACTCGGCCTCGGTGTGGGCGAGTTGGTCCCTGGTCGCGGCCAGGGCGACCTCGGTCCAGTGCTGGGCGGAGATGTCCTGGTAGGCGCCGCGTACGGCGTGCAGCCGCTGGTCCGCGTCGAGTACGGGCTCGGCGACGACCCGGATGTGGCGGGTGATCCCGTCGGACCTCTGGAGGCGGAAGTCGACGGATGCGGGCCGGCGGTGGCGGAGCACCGCCCGCAGGAAGCGGTCGAGGGCGGCCGAGTCGTCCGGATGGGCGTGTCCGGGCAGTTCCCGCAGCCGTACCGGGGGCGCGCTGGCCGGGAGTCCGTGCAGGGCGTAGAGCTGCGCGTTCCAGGTGGTGACCCCGGTCGCGAGGTTCTCCTCGAAACCGCCGATGCGGCCCAGGCGCTGGGCGTGCTGGAGGAGGTTGGCCAGCCGGGCCCGCTCGTCCTCGATCCGCCAGATCAGCAGGACGGCGGAACCGTGCCGGCTGACGCTGATGTCCGCGACCGAGGTCAACGGGATCTGGTCGACGAGCGCGGTCAGGCTCATGCGTTCGGCCCGGAACGGCTCGCCCGTCGCGTGCACGCGCTCGATGATGTCGAACAGCCCGCTCTCGCCGGCGGCCATCGGATAGGCCTCCAGCAGGAGCGCACCGTTGACATCGCCGCGCGGCCGGCCCACCGGGTCGACGAACCGGCTGCCGGCGTGCCGGATCCGGAAGTCGCCGAGCCGGCCCTCGGCGTCGAGGACCGGGGTGAGCACCACGGCCGGGTCCTGCAGTCCCTCGGCGAGGTCGATGAGCTCCGCGACGTCCGGGAGCACCCCCTCGGTGGCCGCGACGTCGCACGGGGGCGAGGCGTCCATGGTGCGGGCGCACAGCTCGGCGAGGGCCTCGACCTGGCGCTCGATCTGCGGCGGCTGCGGCGCCAGGGGCTGCGGCCAGCAGATTTCGAGGACGCCGTGGATCCGTCCGCCCGTCCCCGTCGGTACGGCCATCCGGCCGCCGTCGGGCCAATCGAGGTGCCCGATCGAGGGCAGCCCTTCGCGCTTGAGGCGGGCGAGGGTGACCAGGCGGCGCTCGCGCAGTGCGAGGCGGGCGACGGTGGAGACGCCCGGGGGTACGTGGCGCCAGCGGGCGGCCTCCCTGGGCGGGAAACCGGCGTGGCCGGCGAGGGCCAGCGAGCCGTCGGGCACCGCGGTCCACACGGCGACGGCGACCGCTCCGAGGGGGCCCAGGGCGTTCGTCAGGAGGGACTCGGCCACCGCCTGGGTGTCGGCGTCGGCGGCCAGCATGCCGCTCTCGGCGGTGCGCAGCCGGACCGACACCGTGGAGGGCCGCTCGGCCGGGTCGTCGGCCGTGGAGGGCCTCCCCGCCGGGTCGTCGGCCGTGCCGGTGCGCTCGACGAACGCGGCGGCGATCTCGCTGACGTGGTCGCGGGAGGCCTGGTTGACGATGTCGGCGGCGAGCTCGAGCGGGGAGGTCCCGCTCTCGCGGCACAGCACGTCGAGCTGGCGCGCGGCCGCGGCCGGCGTGCAGTGCAACTGCCCGATCAGGATGCCCTTGGCCAGTTCGACCAGGGCCCGGCCGTCCGCGGCCGCCTGTGCCTCCAGGACCTCGCGGCGCAGCCGTTCGACGGTGGCGACGAGGCGTCCCACCGTGGTCGGTGCCTGGTGCGGGACGGCCCGCGCGGCCCCGCCGGCGGCCGGCGCCGGCTGCGGGCGCCCGTTCTCGTGCCGCTGCGTGTGCCCGGTCATCGCGTGAGCCAGTACCGGACGCGGGCGATGAGGTCGTCGGCGTCCACCGGTTTGGTCACGTAGTCGCTGGCGCCCGCGGCGAGGCTCTTCTCCCGGTCGCCGGGCATCGCCTTGGCGGTGACCGCGATGATGGGCAGGCCCGCGTACGCCGGCATCCGGCGGATCTCGGCGGTGGCGGCGTAACCGTCCAGTTCGGGCATCATCACGTCCATCAGGATGAGGTCGACACCCGCGTGGTGGGTGAGGGCGTCGATGCCCTTGCGGCCGTCCTCGGCGTGGAGCACACGCATGCCGTGGAGTTCCAGGACCCCGCTGAGGGCGAAGAGGTTGCGTGCGTCGTCGTCGACGACGAGGACGGTGCGTCCGGCCAGGTCGCCGTCGAGCACGTGGGCGGACTGCCGGCGCTGTGCGTCGCCCGGTTCGAGTGGCAGCACGTCCCCCGGCTGTTCGGCCGACAGGTGGAGCGCGATGCGTTCGCGCAACTCGTCCAGGCTGGACAGCAGTTCCACGTGACCTGACGCGGGCCGCTCCCGCACGGCCTCCTCCAGACCGGTCCGGACCCGGGGGTTGTTGTGGGCGAGGACCGGGAGCGAGGCGAGGGCCGGGTCTCCGTCGAGCGCGTCGAGGAAGCGCAGCGCTTCGCCGTCGGGCATGTCCAGTTCCAGGACGACGCAGTGGAAGGAGTCGGTCGCCAGGGCGGCGGCGGCTTCGCGCGAGCTGGTGGCGTTGACCACGTGGATGCCGCCGTGGTCTCCCGGCGCCTGATGGCCGGGGGCGAAGTCGCGGCCGGCGCTCTCGGCGACGAGGGAGAGCAGGCCGCCCGGCCGTTCCTCGATGACGAGCAGGCGGCGGGCCCGCCGCTGCGCCGGGAGCACGGGCGTGCCGGGACGGGCCGGACGGCCCTGCCCGGACGCCTGCACGGCCGACGGCTCCGCCGGGGCGTCGGGGCCGGGTGCGTCCTCGTAGTCCGCGCGGCTGACCGGCAGGTAGAGGGTGAAGGTGCTGCCCTGGCCGGGTGTGCTCTCCGCGGTGACGGCCCCGCCGAGGAGCTGGGCGATCTCACGGCTGATGGAGAGCCCGAGGCCGGTGCCCCCGTACTTGCGGCTGGTGGTGCCGTCGGCCTGCTGGAAGGCTCCGAAGACGGACTCCAGCTGCTGCGCGGGGATGCCGATGCCCGTGTCCCGTACCCGGAAGGCCAGCATGGGCCCGCGCCGGGGAAGCCCGGCGGGAACCTCGGAGGCCGTCGCCGGTTCGATCCGGAGCTCTACGCCGCCGCGCTCGGTGAACTTGACGGCGTTGGACAGCAGGTTGCGCAGGATCTGGCGCAGCCGCGAGTCGTCGGTGAGCAGGTCGGCGGGGGCGCCCGGGGCGGTGGTGACGGTGAAGTCGAGGCTCTTCTGCGTGGTCATCGGCCGGAAGGTGGCGTCGGCGTAGTCGAGCAGCTGGGTCAGGTCGACCCGCTCGGGGTTGATGTCCATCTTGCCGGCCTCGACCTTGGACAGGTCGAGGATGTCGTTGATCAGCTGGAGCAGGTCCGAGCCGGCCGAGTGGATGATGCCCGCGTACTCGACCTGCTTGGGGGTGAGGTTGCGGGCGGGGTTCTGGGCGAGCAACTGGGCGAGGATGAGCAGGCTGTTGAGCGGGGTGCGCAGCTCGTGGCTCATGTTGGCCAGGAAGTCGGACTTGTAGGTGGAGGCCAGCGACAACTGCTGTGCGCGGGTCTCCAGTTCCTGCCGGGCCTGCTCGATCTCCAGGTTCTTGGCCTCGATGTCGCTGTTCTGGCTGGCGAGGAGGGCGGCCTTCTCCTCCAGCTCGGCGTTGGAGCGCTGGAGTTCCTCCTGCTGGACCTGGAGCTCCTCCGAGCGGGCCCGGAGTTCGCCGGCCAGCCGCTGGGACTCGCCGAGGAGCTCGTCGGTCCGGGCGTTGGCGACGATCGTGTTGACGTTGGCGCCGATGGTCTCCATCAGCTGGGCCAGGAAGTCGCGGTGGACGGGGGTGAAGGCGCTGAAGGAGGCGAGTTCGATCACGCCGAGGACCTGGTCGTCCACCACGATCGGCAGGATGATCAGGCTGCCCGGAGTGGTGTGGCCGAGCCCGGAGGCGATGACGTAGCCGCCGGGGACCTGGTCGGTGGCGATGATCCGGCGGCTGCGGGCCGCCTGGCCCACGAGGGACTCGCCGAGGGCGAACGCGACGCCCTCCTCGGCCGCCGCGGACCGGCCGTAGGAGCCGACGAGGGTGAGCACGGTGCCGCCGGGGCGGTCCTCGGCGAGGTAGAAGGCCCCGTACTGGGCGGAGACGAGCGGCGTCAGTTCGTCCATGACGAGTTCGGCGACGGCGGCGAGACCCCGGTGGCCCTGCATCAGGTCGGAGATGCGGGCCAGGTTGGACTTGAGCCAGTCCTGCTCCTGGTTGGCCCGGGTGCTCTCGCGCAGCGAGCCGACCATGGAGTTGATGTTGTCCTTGAGTTCGGCGACCTCGCCCGAGGCGTCGACCGTGATCGAGCGCGTCAGGTCGCCCTCGGCGACCGCGCTGGCGACCTCGGCGATGGCCCGGACCTGGCGGGTCAGGTTGCCGGCCAGTTCGTTGACGTTCTCGGTGAGGCGCTTCCAGGTGCCGGAGACGCCCTCGACCTCGGCCTGGCCGCCGAGCCGTCCCTCGCTGCCGACCTCGCGGGCGACCCGGGTGACCTCGGCGGCGAAGGCGGAGAGCTGGTCGACCATCGTGTTGATGGTCGTCTTCAGCTCCAGGATCTCCCCGCGGGCGTGCACGTCGATCTTCTTGGACAGATCGCCGTTGGCGACGGCCGTCGTGACGAGGGCGATGTTGCGGACCTGGCCCGTGAGGTTGTCCGCCATGGAGTTGACGTTGTCGGTGAGGTCCTTCCAGGTGCCCGCCACGTTGGGCACCTGCGCCTGGCCGCCGAGCCGGCCCTCGGTGCCCACCTCGCGGGCCACCCGCGTCACCTCGTCGGCGAACGCGGACAGGGTGTCGACCATCGTGTTGATGACCCCGGCCAGCGCGGCGACCTCGCCCTTCGCCTCGACCACGATCTTCTGCGAGAGGTCGCCGCGGGCGACGGCGGTGGCCACCTGGGCGATGGAGCGCACCTGGCCGGTCAGGTTGGACGCCATGACGTTGACGTTGTCGGTGAGGTCCTTCCAGGTGCCGGAGACCCCGCGGACCGTGGCCTGGCCGCCCAGGTTGCCCTCGGTCCCGACGTCGCGGGCCACGCGCGTCACCTCGTCGGCGAACGCGGACAGCTGGTCGACCATCGTGTTGATGGTCTCCTTCAGCTCCAGGATCTCCCCGCGCGCGTCCACCCGGATCTTCTGCGTCAGATCGCCCTGGGCCACGGCGGTGGTGACCTCGGCGATCGAGCGCACCTGGGCGGTCAGGTTGTCGGCCATGACGTTGACCGATTCCGTCAGGTCCTTCCACGTGCCGGAGACGCCCATGACGTCCGCCTGGCCGCCGAGCCGGCCCTCCGTGCCCACCTCGCGGGCCACCCGCGTGACCTCCCCGGCGAACCCGGAGAGCTGGTCGACCATCGTGTTGATGGTCTCCTTCAGCTCCAGGATCTCCCCGCGCGCCGTGACGTTGATCTTCTGCGAGAGGTCGCCCTGGGCCACGGCGGTCGCGACCTGGGCGATGGAGCGCACCTGCGCCGTGAGGTTTCCGGCCATGAAGTTGACCGAATCCGTGAGGTCCAGCCAGGCGCCCCCGACTCCCGGCACGTCGGCCTGACCGCCCAGTGTCCCCTCGGTGCCCACCTCGCGGGCCACCCGTGTCACCTCGGAGGTGAACAGCGACAGCTGGTCGGCCATCCCGTTGAAGACGGTGGCGATCTCCCCGAGCAGCCCGTCCGCCGTATCGGGCAGCCGGGTGCGGAAGTCCCCGTCGCGTACGGCGGTCAGCCCGGCCAGCAACCGGCGCAGCTCCGGCTCGCCGATCCCGCCCTCACCCGGAAGCGGTGGCACCCCGCTCAGTGAATCCGTGCCCGCCCGCTCGGCCATCCGCCAACCTCACTCTCGACAACAACCGCACCGAGCCACAGTCGATCACACCGGAAGCAGTACCTCCGGCTCCGGGGCATGACGCCCTCGGCCGGCGCGTGCCCCGGCCGGCCCGCCGGAGCGGGGATTCACGCCCCGAGGGCGTCCTCGACGCTCGCGTGCAAGGAGAGCACGGTATCGGCCCCGGTCACGGCGAACAGCCGTCGCAACTGCTCGCCGGGGGCGGCGATGCGCAGGACGGTGAGGTGGTGCAGCCGCAGGAGCAGGTTCAGGAAGGAGGAGTCCCCGAAGGTGATGGCGCCGGCGTCCAGCACCACCAGCGGGTACCGGTCGGCGGCGGAGAGGAGGGCCTCCTCCAGAGGCGTCAGCGTGTCCTGGTCGAGCTCCCCACGGGCCGTCACCACCCACCCGGCCCCTGCCGGTCGGCCGTCCCCGACCACGCCCTGCCGGTACGCGTCCCCTGTTCCGGTCATGTCCGCCTCCCCGGATCGCCACCTGTACGTCCTGCTCAAGGGAGTATGCCTGCTCGCCCCGCCGACGGGGCCGTCCCGCGTCCGCGGTGGCTCCCGTCGGACCGCGCGGGGCGACCCGAAGAGCAAAGCATGGCAAGGGAGGTGCGTAGAACCGCGAAGCCTGGGCAGAAGGGCCCCCGGCAGCCGTCAGTCGATCGGGAGGGAGCGGCCACCATGTCTCGCTCGTCCACCGCCACAGGCCCCATTCGTGCAACAGACGCGCAAGTCCCTGCTTGTGACCGGAGCACCGCGGGAGCGCCAACGCAGGACGAGGACCCGTTCCATGTGGAGAACGCCCGTGAGATGGCGCCCGCCGACGCACGGGAACTGTCGCGGCTCTTCTTCGCGAGGCTGCGCACCCTGGAGGAGGGGACGCGCGAGCACCAGTACACGCGCAACACCCTGATCGAGATGAATCTCTCCCTCGTCCAGTTCGCCGCGCGGCGTTTCCGCTCCCGGGCGACCGGCGGCGGTCTCGACATGGACGACATCGTCCAGGTGGGGATCATCGGCCTCATCAAGGCCATCGACCGCTACGACCTGGAGCGCGAGGTCGAGTTCTCCACCCTCGCCCTCCCCTACATCACCGGTGAGATCAAGCGCTACTTCCGCGACACCACCTGGGCCGTGCACGTCCCGCGGCGCCTGCAGGAACTGCGCATGGAACTCGCCAGGGCCCAGGAGAACCTGACCGACGTCCTGGGCAGGGCGCCGACGGTCAGGGAGGTCGCCCAGCACCTGAAGCTGTCCGAGGACGAGGTCATCGACGGGCTGGTGGCCGCGAACGGCTACACGAGCGGTTCCCTCGACGCCGCCGGCGCGGAGAGCGACGCTCAGTCCACGACGGGCCCGGCGACCCGGCCGCTGGCGGAACGCCTCGGCGAGGTCGACCCCGCCATGGAGCTCTTCGAAGAGTTCCACACCCTCGCGCCGCTGCTGGAGCAACTGGACGAACGCGACCGGCGCATCCTGCGGATGCGCTTCGGCGAGGAGAAGACCCAGGCCGAGATCGGCGCCGAACTGGGCGTCTCGCAGATGCAGGTCTCCCGCATCCTGTCCCGGACCCTGGCCCGCCTGCGCGCCGGCATGCTCACGGGGTAGGCGCGGGCCATGACCTCCCTGCGGACGGGAACGGGCGCGGGCACGAGCGCTCCGCTGACCGCCCTGCCCTTGCAGGACCTCCCCGGCGCACGCCTGTGCGGCAGCTGCGACCTCGACACCCGGCAGGCCCTGTCCGTCGCGCTCGGCGTCGTGACCGGCATGCCCGGCCCCGTGGTCCATCTCGACCTTTCCGCCGTGGCCTTTCTCGACCCGGCCGCGGTCGCCGCCCTGGTGCGGGCGTCGGCCGCCCTCAACGGCGAGGGGCGGCGCCTGCTGCTCCACCACCCGCCATACTCGCTCCGCAAAGTAGTGGAGATGTTCCCGGACGAATGCGCCGCGCTGGAGGTCGCAGCATGATCACTGTTCCAGCGCCCGCCGGGCCCCGGGCCTTCGTCCACCCCGCCCTCTTCTACCGGGACCTCGGCGAGTACCTCACCGGGGTCGGCGGTTTCGTACGGGCCGCCCTGTCGGCCGGCGAACCGGTCCTCGTCGCCGTACCGGGCCCGCACCTCGACGCCCTGCGCGACAGCCTCGGCACGGGCGGGACCGGGATCACCTGGGCCGACATGACGGAACTGGGCCGCAATCCCGGCCGCATCCTGGCCTCCCTGCAGGACTTCGCCGACCGGCACGCGGGCCGGGCGGCCCGCATCGTCGGCGAGCCGATCTGGCCCGGCCGCTCCCCCGCCGCGGTGCGGGAGGCAACCCGCCACGAGGCCCTCATCAACACGGCCTTCGCCGGCCGGCCGGCCACCGTCCTGTGCCCGTACGACGTACGGGCACTGTCGCCCGCGGTGGTGACCGATGCCCGGCGCACGCACCCCACGCTGATCGAGGACGGCCGGGACCAGGCGAGCCCGGCCTACACCGACGCCGCGAGGGTCTGCGCGGACAGCGATCTGCCCCTGCCCGAGCACGACGGCGAGGTGTCCCGGCTCGCCTACTCCCACGGCGGACTGGCCGAGGTGCGCGCACACACCGAGAACTGGGCGCGCGCCACGGCCCTGTCCCCGGCGCGGCGGAGCGACCTCGTCCTGGCCGTCAGCGAGGCGGCGGCCAACTCCCTCTCCCACGGAGGCGGGAAGGGCACCCTCCGGCTGTGGGCCACCGCCGGACCCGGAACGGAAGTCGTCGCCGAGATCCACGACGGCGGCCACCTCGCCGACCCCCTGGCCGGGCGCCGCCGCCCCTCCCTGGTGTCGGCCGAGGGCGGCCGCGGACTGTGGATGATCCACCAGCTCTGCGATCTGGTCGAGGTCCGCGCCACGGAGAGAGGCCTCACGCTGCGCCTCCACATGGCCACACCCTGAGACCGGCGGTCCCCTAGACTGTCCCGGCAGGTCCCGAGAGCAGAAACCAGCGTCGACGTGGGGGTGAAAGACCACAGTGGAGACCATCGGTCCGGAAACGGGCGATACCGTGAGCGCCGCCGCTCCCGTCCGCGGGCAGCGCCGTCGGCTCGCCCTGACGGGCGTCCGCGGCTCCGTGGCCAAGGGCCGCGACTTCACGCGCCAGGCCCTGCGGGACTGGGGCTGGGACGGGACCGAGACCTCCGAGGACACCCTGCTCCTCGTGTCCGAGCTGCTGACCAACGCGTCGCTGCACGCGGGCGGTTGTCACGAGCTCGTCCTCACGGCCGGGGAGTGCCTGCGCATCGAGGTGTGCGACGGCACGACGACCCTGCCCTACCCCCACCCGGCCCCGCAGCGCGGCCTCCCGGGGGGCCACGGTCTGCACATCGTGGAGCGTCTGTCCGACCGCTGGGGCGCCCACGCGCACGATCACGGGAAGGCCGTCTGGGCCGAGGTCGAGGCCGCCCGGCTGGTGTCCGGCAGGCCCACGGGGCGCTGACCGCCGGTCGCACCCCGCCGGACCGGCCGTGCGCCTTCCCGCCCCGGGCCCGGGGCGTCGACCGGGCCGCCGCGGGCAGACGCGCAGCATGACCTCATCGCAGCTCACCCCCCTGTCCCTGGCCCCGGCACCCGGGCCCGTCTGGGTGCACCTGCTCGTCACCGCCTTCGCACTGATCGTCCTCGTACACACCCTCGCCAGGCACCGGTAGCGGTGGCGGCGGGACGGGCAGGGCGGGGCGCGGACGGGGTGGTATCCGCCAGGTGTTCAAGGGGGTTACCCGCCTAACGCGAACGGAGACCCCGGGCATCTCGGCCAAGTTGGCCGTACGCCCCTGCACGCCCCCCGCAGTGACGTTCCATCACCCCTGTACGGGGGCACCCGTGGTGCCGTTGGTTCGTCTACCGAGGAGAGCACAGATGACGAAGGTCCTCGTCCTGCACAGCGTCAGCCTGGTCAGGTCGGCACTGGCCGCCCTGCTGAGATCGGAAGGGCGCTTCGAGGTCACGTCGGCGGGCTGGCGGACCGCGGTGCGCCAGGCCGAGTCCTTACGACCAGACGTGACGGTCGTCGACCTCGACTGTCCGGGGACCACGGCCGTCCTGGCCGACGAGGGACGCGCGGACCGCCAGGTCCTCGCCTCCCCGTCCCCGGTCCTGGTCCTCGCGTCGACCGGCGCGCCCGGATCACTGCACCGGGCCTTCCGGGCCGAGGCCCTCGGCTACGTGGACAAGGACGGCTCGCCGGGACGGCTCGTACGGGCCGTCCGGAAGGTCGCCGCGGGGGAACGGTTCATCGACGCCTCGCTGGCCTCGGCCTTCATGGAGGCCGACCCCGTGCCGCTGAGCCCGCGGGAACTGAGCGTGCTGGCGCGGGCCGCGGAGGGCGATTCCATCGCCGAGATCGCCCGCACGCTGCATCTGGCGAGCGGGACGGTGCGCAACTACATGGCCGCGGCGACCCGCAAGACCGGAGCGCGCAACCTCATCGACGCGATCCGCATCTCCCGGCGGGCCGGCTGGGTCTGATCCGCGGCCGCCGCGGACGGGCGCGGCAGGGGGCCGCGCGGCGGCGGCAGCCGCGTCACCCGTCCGTCCCGTTCCACCTCCCCACCAGATCGCGGTACAGGGGCGACCTGTCCGGGAGTTCCGCGTGCGTGCCGCACACGGCGCGGGTCCCGTCGAGGACGAGGACCCGGTCGGCGCGGGCCGCGGACGAGACCCGGTGGGCCACGACGACGAGGGTGCCGGGACGGGCCGCGAGGGCCCGTTCGGCACGCTCCTCGGTACGCGGGTCCAGGTGGCAGGTGGCCTCGTCGAGCAGCAGCAACGGGGCCGGCGAGAGGTAGGCGGCGGCGAGCGCCAGGTGCTGGCACTCCCCCCGCGACAGCTGCCGGGGGGACACCTCGGCGTCCAGGCCGCCCAGTCGCTCCACCAGGCCTTCCAGCCCCAGGACGCGGACGGCGTGCCGCACCCGGGCGTCCCCGGGCCCGGGGACGCCCGGGTGCGCGGACAGGTGGGTCAGGTTCTCCCGCACGGTGCCGGTGAACACGTAGGCCTGCTGCGGCAGCAGGGTCCGCCGCGGGTCCGGTCCCGGGGCGGCCGGATCCCGGCGGGCGGCGGCGCCGGCGACGAGGACCGTCCCGGAGTCGGGCGACAGCATCCCGGCGAGCAGTGCGGTGAGCGTCGACTTGCCGATGCCGCTCGGCCCGACCACGGCGAGGTGCTCCCCCGGCGTCACCACCAGGTCGAGGGCGTCGAGTACGGGAGCCGCCCCCGGGCCGTACGCGAAGGTGGCGCCCCGGAGCTCGGCCGCGGCGACGGCCGGGGCGGCGGCCGCGGCGGCGGTCCGCCGGCCGGCGGGGACGCGCTCCTGCGGCTCCGCCGCGCGGTGGCCGTCCGGGTCCCCCGGCGGTGGATCACAGAACCGTTCGAGGACCACCACCAGGCGGGTGCCGGCCGAACCCAGTGCGGTCATCAGCGAGTTGAGGGCCGGCAGCAGCGCCTGCACCACGTACGTGAGGCCGCCGGCCAGTGTCCCGGCGGTGATCCCCTGCCCGAGCAGCCAGGGGGTCGCGGCGAGCAGGGCGATCACCGGCAGCCGGCCCGCCGTGGCCAGGGCCAGGGTGCGCACGGCCGCCCAGCGCGCGAGCGTCCGCGCCAGCCGCTCCTGGGCGGCGATCAGCGGCTCCACCCGGGCCCGCGCCGCCTCCTGCCCGCCGCAGGCGACGACGTCCCGCAGGCCCTCCCCGAGCACCCCCACCCGGTCCGCCAGCGCCTCGTCGGTGTCCAGGGACCGGCGTTGGGCGGCCGCCATGGGGCGGAGCGTGGCCAGGAAGGCGGCCACGCCGAGCAGCAGCGGTGGCACCACGACCAGCAGCAGCACCGGAGCCAGGGCCGCCATGCCCGCGAGGACGCCCACGGCGGTGAACACGAAGGAACGCACCGTCAGGACCAGCCCCGCGAAGGAGTCCCGGGCCATTTCCGTCTGCTGGGTGAGCCGGGACACCGCGCCGGTGCCGGGAGCGCGCACCGGGTCGGCGACCGCCCGGTCCAGTGCCTGCCGCACCGCCCGGCGGACCAGGCCGTCCCGCAGCGGCTCCACGAGGTCCGCGAGTCCGGCGAACACGCCGCGCAGCGCGAACCCGCCGAGCAGGGCTCCGGCTCCGGCGGCGGCCAGCCAGGCGAGACCGGTGCCGGTGCGGCCGGCGAGGAAGCCGTCGTCGAGGGCGCGGGCCACGCCGTAGCCGCCGAGGAACGTGTGCGCGGACTCGACGAGCGACCATGCCGCGAGCCGTCCCACAGCGCCCCTGCGGCCGTGCAGGAACCGCCGGCCCTCGGGCGCCACCCGGGCCCAGGCCTCGCCCTCGGTCACCGCGCCGCCTCCGCCGTCGCCTCCGTCGTCGTTTCCGTCGCCGGTTCCCCTTCCGCGCCGGCCGTCCCGTCGGTGGCGAACACCGCCCGGTAGGCGGGCTCGTGCTGCCACAGCTCGCCGTGGGTGCCCACGGCCCGCATCCGCCCGTCCTCCAGCCATACGACGAGGTCGGCGCGGACGGCGGACGAGAGGCGGTGCGCGACCACGATCCGGGTGCCGGGCCGGATCCGGTGGGCGAGCGCCCGCTCGACCTCCCGGGCCGTGACGGTGTCGAGGCTGGAGGTGGCGTCGTCCAGGACGAGGAGCCGGCCCGCGTGGCAGAACGCCCTGGCCAGCCCGAGGCGTTGGACCTCACCGCCGGACATCGGGGCGTCGGTGAGTCGTGTGCCGTACCCGTGGGGCAGGCGCCGTACGAACGGGTCGGCGCCCGCGGCGCGGGCCGCGGCGCGGACCGCTTCGGGGCCGGGGGCCGGACCGGCGCCGAACCCGATCGCGTCGCCGACCGTGTCCCCGAAGAGCACGGGCCGGTCGAAGGCGTGCCCGACCTCGCGGCGCAGCGCTCCCGCGGTCAGCTCCCGCAGGCGAACTCCGTCCAGGAGCACCTCGCCCGCGTCGGGGTCGGTGAGCCGGCCGGCCACGGCCGCGAACAGCGTCTTGCCGGCGCCGGACCTGCCCACCACCGCCACCGTGGAGCCCCCGGGGATCACCAGGCTGATGGCGTCCAGGACCGTCGAACCTCCGCGCACGACCCGGACCCCGCGCAGTTCCAGGGTGCCGGGGCCGTCCGCCGGCAGTTCCGCCCGGCCGTGGTCGAGTACGGGCAGCTCCAGGAGGGCCGTGGTGCGCCGGGCGGCGGCCCGGCCGCGGACCACGGCCGCCAGCCCGCCGGTCACGGCGCCGACACCGGCCGCGAGGCCGGCGTACCGCAGGGCGGCGAGGAGGTCGCCGACCCCGATGGCCCCGGCCGACAGGCGGATGCCGCCGACGGCGAGGACCGCGTACAGCAGCATCGGCATGAGGGCCGCGGACCGGGCCGTCGTTCCGCCGAAGACCTGCCACATGCGCCTGCCCTCGGTGCCGAGCTCGGGCAACTGCGCCAGGATCCGCGCGCGTTCGCGTTCCGCGGTACCGGCTGCGGCGATCGTGCGCGCCCCCGCCAGTGCCTCGACGAGGCGGCCGGCGGTCGCGAGCTGGACCTGCTGGTAGCGGGCGATGCTGGTACGGGTGTCACGGGTGAAGGCCCGCAGCAGGAGCACCAGCAGCGGAACGCCCGCGAGGAAGGCGAGCGCCGTCCACACGTCGATGAGGAGGAGTGCGACCACCGCGCCGACCGGTGGCAGCAGGGCGGCGACGGCGTGCGCGACGGCGGCCGGGACCTTGCCGGCCTCGGTGGCGTGTGCGGTCAGCCGCGCGGCGGTTTCGCCGGGCGCGTGGCGGGCCGCGTGGTGCGGGGCCGTCCGCAGCAGCCCGGCGAGCCCGAGCCTGCGCAGCCGGGCGGTGGAACGGCCGTCCACCTCGCCGGTCAGCCGTGCCGCGGCGGCGTCCAGTGCCACTTCGGCCGCGATGACCGCGGCGCACAGCAGCGTCCAGGCGGGGCCCGACGGGTCTCGGCGGAGCAGCAGGTCGAGGGTGTGGCCGAGGACGGCGGGTTCGGCGAGTGCCGCCACGGCGGCCGCCACGGCGCATCCGAGGACGGCGGCGGTGCGCCCACCACTGTGCCGGGCCGCTGCCACGAGCGCCCGGTCGGCGCTGCGGCCCGCGGCCGGCTCCTGCGCCGTGTCGAGCGCCTCGTCAGGGGGGCTCATCGGCGAATGCCTCCAGGAATGTGGTGCGGGCCCGGGCGGTGAACCGCCCGGGCCCGAGGTGACCTGGGTCAGTTACAGGTCGTGAGGCTCAGGCTGCTGTCGCCGCAGAGCAGCAGGCTGGCCCGGCTGCCGCCACCGCCGCCGTGCATCGCCTCGGTGGTCTCTTCCTTCGGGGTCTCCATCGACTGCAGGTCAAGAAGCGTCATGTCAGGTTCCTCTTCTTCTCTGTGGTGGTGCGATGGGTCACGGCCCCGGGTGGGACCGGCTTGGGGGCCGCCGCGCGCTCGCGCAGCGGCGGGAGGAACGGCAGGTGCGCGCGCCCGCCGGGCGCGGCGCTGCCGAGGGCGAGGAGAGCGCCGGCCGTGCCCGTGGCGAGGTCCATGGACAGCCGCATCATCTGCTCGCCGGGGAAGGCCAGATGCCCCTGGTACGGCACGGCGTGCCGGGCCAGTGCGTCGATCTGGCGGGCTATGGCGCCGGCCCCGGTGCCCGGGCCCGGTGTGGTGGTCCGGGCCAGGTGGAGGATCATCCCGGCGGCGCCGCGCAGCAGCCCGGGCTGGGCGTAGAAGGTCGCCTGCGCCGCTCGTACGATCTCGCGCCGGGCCTGTTCGAAACGCTCGTCCGGGCCGTGCTCCAGCCAGTCGTCGAGCACCATGCCGATGCCGACGCTGCCCTCGCCGAGGTACGGCATCGTGCGCCAGCCCTCGTTCACCTGGAGGGTGCCGAACGCGCTGGTGACGCAGCGGTCGAGGTCGCGGTGGAGCGCTTCGGCGGCCTGGACCAGCAGTTCCTTGTCGCCGGTGCGCTCGTAGAGCCGTACGAGGAGCAGGGCCGCTCCGGAGTTGCCGTAGAGCAGTCCCGCGCGCCGGGGCCGCCGTTCGGGCCGGACGATCAGTTCGGCGCAGCGCAGGGCCGCGGCGTGCAGTGCGCTCTCGCCGCTCGCGGTGCCGAGTGCGTCCAGGGCCAGGCCGATGCCGGCGAGTCCGCCGTGCAGGTCGGGGCCCGCGCTCTCCCACGGCTGGTGCAGCAGCAGGTCGACGAGGGCGAGGGCGCGGTCGTGGTGTCCGAGCCGGTGCAGCGTCCAGGCCGTGCCGGCCAGGCCGTCGTAGAAGCCGAGCGGGGTGCCGGAGACGGGTTCCCGGGTCCGGTCGAGCAGCCATTCCTCGGCCTCGGGCCAGGGTCCGGCGCCGGTCTCGGCGAGGGCGTGGAGCACGCCCGCGACCCCGTAGCCGAAGCCGACGCCTCCCCCGGCGGCCGCGAACTGGGCGATGTCGCCCGGGAGGAAGCGGTCCTCGCGTTCCGGGGTGGCGCTCGCGCGCAGCGCCGCGGTCATCGACGTACGGGTGGCGGGCCATGCGCCCGGCTCGACGGGCAGGTACGGCCCGGCCGGTGCGGGCGGGCCGGCGGCCGGTGCGCCCTGCCGGACGCCGGACAGGATCTCCTCGACGGCCTCGTCGAGGAACGATCGCGGTACGGGGAACTGCTCGGCGGCGACGGCGGCCAGATGTGCGGCCTTGGCCCGGTCCAGGACGAGCAGGCTGGTCAACGGGAGGAAGAGGGCGAGCCGCAGGCAGGCGAGGGCGTAGCGGTCGACGGAGAACCCGCGCCGCCCGGCCGGGGCGACGAAGGCGGGGTTGGCCACCGTCTGCCGCAGCCCCTCGTCGACGTGCGCGGCGGCTTCGAAGTCCAGGAGCGCGACGGTGGGTTCGCCGCTCTCGTCCTCCGCCACCATGATGTTGAAGAGGTGCAGGTCGTTGAAGACCACGCCGCGGGCGTGCACGGCGTCGACGGCCTCCGTGACCCGCCGGTGGATCGTGAGGGCCCACTCGGTGTACGAGGCGAGCTCCGCCGGGTCGGGATCCGCCTCGATCAGGGGGTGACGGCGGGCGAAGTAGGTGTTGAGCGGTTTGCCTGGCAGGTGTTCCAGCACCAGGAAGTGGTGGTCGCCGACCGTGAACGTGCCGCGGACCGCCGGGACGCACTCCAGGCCCGCCAGCCGTTCCAGTGCGGCCTGTTCGCGGTGCAGCCGGGTCACGGCGTCGGCGCCGTCGGCGGCGAGGCCGGCGTACGGCCGGGCCTCCTTGAGGACCACGCTCTCGCCGGTGCGGCTGTCCTTGCCGACGTAGACGCCGCCGCCGTTGGAGAAGTGCAGCGCCCGCTCGACCGTGAAGGGGATGCCGGTCAGGGTGACCGCGGAACGCGCTTCGAGGTGCGGCTTCAGGAAGCCGGGCAGTTCGAGCCACTCGGGCGGCTGGAAGGCCGGCCCGCGCTGGTCCGGTACGAGCCGCCCGTCGGGGGCCTCGATCGCAGGGACCAGTTCGCCCTGCTCGGTGTAGCAGTGCCGCAGGGTGAAGCTGCCGTAGCGCAGGTGGACGGGTCCGGCACCCCAGCGCAGATCGCTGAGGATGTACGGGCCGGCCGCCCCCGCCAGCGCGGCGTCGAGGTCCTCCGCGATGCGGCGGCACTGCTGCTCGTCGGACGGGTACACGGTGATGAACTTCCCGCTCGCCGCGCGGTCGGCGTACTTGGCGTTGCGCAGGTGCAGGAGGTACCGGCTCGGTATGAACTTGAAGGCGATGCGCCGGTCGGTGCAGTACTCGTACACGGTCGTCAGCAGCGACTCGGCGTTGTCGAGGGTGGCCGATACGTGGATCTTCCAGCCCTGCGAGGGCAGTTCGGCGTCGGCGGGACGCAGCGCGAGCCAGTCGCCGCTGCGGTGCGAGCGCCACCCCGCCGGGACGGGGGCGTCGGCCGCCGGGTAGTTCTGACCGGCCCGCCGGTACGGCGCGTCGTAGAACCAGCGGTCGGTGTCGCAGAAGGCGGCGTACCCCTTGTTCACACCTGCTCCCTCGGTCGGCGGCAGACCGAAGGTGTCACGCCGGGCTGACGCGCCGACAGTCACCGCTGTCACCGATGGGGTGTGCAGTACTCACGAGTCACGAGGAACGGGGCACACGTCCTGGGGCACACGCCCTGGGTCACGGTCACGGGTCACGGGTCACGGGTCACGGGTCACGAGGCTTCCGGAGTCCCGGGGTGTCTTGGGGAGTCCGGGCCGGCGGGGGCGGGTCCAGCGGTGCCACCAGTGCCTGCGGCGCGGGTGCACGGCCCGCCCCAGCCGCCGGCCGATCAGCAGGTACCCGAGGAGCGCTCCGGCCGTGTTGAGGATGACGTCGTCGATGTCGAAGACGCGTCCCGTGACGAGGGCGCCCTGAGTGAGCTCGACCAGCGTCATCAGGCAGACCGTCACGGCGGCGACCCGCAACAGGCCCCGGGCCGGGGGCAGCAGGACGGGCAGGAGCACACCGAACGGCAGGCCCAGCAGCAGGTTCCCGCCCAGCTGGCGCACCGCCTCGATCGTCGAAGTCCCGTCCAGGTAGGCGCTGATCGAACGGCCGGGGCGGACGTTGCTGTGCACGAGGGCCGCCGAGGCGGCGGAGGGTTCCAGCGTCAGCCGGGCCAGGACCACGCTGAACAGGACGGTGCCGGCGAAGGCGGCCACCATGGCCAGCGCCCGGACGGCCGGGTGTGCCGGGCCGCGTCTCCTCCCGGTGGCCGGGACGACCGCTTCCTCCGGCTGCACACCGCGTCGCGCGTCACTCCGTGTCATACGAGCGCGTCTGCCCGGTGAACGGCCGGGTACGCAGGGACGGCTGACGGTCCGCCATGGCGGGACCGGGTTCCGTGGAGAGCCGGGCGGACTCGATCTCAGCCCAGACGACCTTGCCGGTGTCGTGGGCGTAGGAGCCCCATCGGTCGGAGAGCCGCTGCACGATGTGCAGGCCGTGGCCGCCGGGGACGCCGGGCCTGGCCACGGCCTGCGGGCGTGGCAGCGCCCTCGCGCCGTCGAGCACGTCGATGCGCAGGGTCTCACCGGCGGTCAGTACGAGTTCGTGACAGCCGCTCGCGTGCAGGGCCGCGTTGGCGACCAGCTCGGACACGACGAGCAGGGCGTCCTCGGCGCTCTCGCGCCGGTCCCACCCCCAGTCCCGCAGGGTCCGGCGGGTGAAGTCGCGGCCCTTGCCGACCGCGCCCCGGACGCTGCGGAGGGCGAGACGGCGGCACTGGCCCGTGACCGGCACTCCCATACGCCGGGGATCTCCGGTGGCTGCTCCCGTCGTGTTCACTGTCGCCTCACCCTGGCCGTCTACGCTGCTCGGTTGCCGTGCTGGAGGGGCGGTTACCAGTAATGGCGCCGGCCGCCGACCGCGTGCCCGACCGAACCCAGGATCCACAGCACCGCCCCCACCACGAGCAGGATGACCCCGATGGTCCACAGGATGGAGATTCCGGTCAGGAATCCCACGATCAGGAGAATAAGTCCGACGAGAATCATGATGCCCCTCGTTGTCACGTTGGGAATTCGGCGGACCGATCGGACCGCCGTGGCGTCTCGGATCGCGTCTACCCTCGAAGCTCGTGTACGAACGGACCGCCGGCATGGAAAAGGGCCCGAACTCGACGAGTTCGGGCCCGTTCCTGTACCGGGTCAGAAGGGGCGGCGGCCGAGGGGGCCGCCGGCGGAGTAGTAGTACGTGCCGAGCGCCTCGCGGTAGTCGACGTCACCGAGGTGCTTGTCCCGGTGGAATTCCGGGGCGTTCCTGATCTGCTCCTTGGTGCCGTCGACGTAGACCCTCTTCTCGGCCTCGTCGATCCGGATCACCGTGCTCGCCGGGAGCAGGACCTCCTTGCCGAAGATCCACACACCGGTGTCGACGACGAGGTAGGCGTCGCCGGCCTCGTACGAGTGCTTGTCGACCTTGCCGATGTCGCCGTCGATCGCCTCGACCTTGTACCCGGCCAGATCGGCACCGACCAGGTGGCCCGCGGTCGGCCTGTAACTCCACACATGCTCGGTCACGCGAGAACAACTCCTCCGGCGGGCCGGGGACGGCGGGGATTTCCCCGCCGTCCCTCCCTCTTCGATGTCGTACGCGGCGGCCTTGTCGCCCCGCACGGACTTCGATTGCCCCGCTTTCGGCGCTTCATTCATCGGGTCGGTGCGAGGTCAGGACCTGCCCGTTCCCTTCTTCATCTTCTCCGAGGCCTTCGCCGTCATTTCCTCGGCCTTGCCGCTCATTCGCTCGGCACTGCCCTCCGCCTGCATGCCCTTGTCGTCCATGGCACTGCCGGCGCTCTCCTTGATCTTGCCCTTGATCTGCTTGGCCTTGCCCTTTGCCTTGCTCATGACGGGATGGTTCCTTCCTGGAGGGGGGTGCTGCCCACCTTGCTTCGACGGCAGCCACTCCGCAATTCGGACCGGAATTCCTTGGTTCCTGCCGAGCCGGCACCCGTGGCGTCTGCCCCGTCGGACGCGCCCCAAGCGGGGGCCGCGGCGACCGGGGCGTCACCGCGCGCCGGGGCCGCCCCGAGGGGCCGCCCCACCTGGGCGCACGCCGGGTACGGCCGTGGCATGCTCAAGGAATGAAGGGCGATGCCGCGCCTGAGGGCGAGGGCGCCGGACCCGAGGTGCTGGCGCTCGCCAAGGTGGTGGCCAGGTTGCGATCGGAGGTCGCGGACCTGGAAGGCGTCGCCGCGACCACGGCTGTCGTCGAGCGGGCCAAGGGCGTCCTGATGGCCCGGTCGGGCGTATCCGCCGACGCGGCTCACACCGTGCTGCTCGGCCGTGCCGCCGAGGGGGGCCACACCCTTCTGGAGGAGTGCTGGATCACCCTGGGGCAGATCCGCTCGCACCCACCGCCCGGAACCGCACCGCCCGGAACCGCAGCACCCTCCGACCCGCCCGGCGGCCCCACGGCGGGCGCGGGGACGAAACCGGCGGCCGCGGCGTTCAGCTCCGGGCGCCGTCTCGTCGGCCGCGCCGGCGAGGCCGCACTGCGCCCGCCCCTGGCCCGGCTCGCCGACGGCCTGGCGGTGGCGCACGGCGGTGACGCCGTCGCGGAGCTGCTGAGGACCGTGCTGGGCGCCGAGGCGGGCGTGGACGCGGTGATGATCTACACCCTGACGTCCGCCGGAAGCCTGGAGCTGACCGGCAGCGCCGGCATCGACGACGTGCTGGCCGAGCGGTGGCGCCGCATCCCCCCGCTCGCCGGGGTGGCCGCCCACGAGGCGGTCGCCGGGCACCGGGCCCTGTGGCTGGAGGACCCGGTGCAGGACGCCCGCCACTACCTGCTGATCTCGGACGCGACGGACCGGTGGCGCTCGCGGGCCTGGATCCCCGTACCCGCCGACGGCTCCCCGGACACGGCGATCGGCTTCCTCAGGACGCGGCCGGGGCCCTTCACGGCCGACGTCCGGGCGCTGCTGCGGCGGGCGGCCCGGCTGTGCGCCGGTCCGCTGGGCGTGCCGGAGCGGCCCCCCGACGCCGACGACGGGCCGGCAGACGTCGACGTGGCCTCCGCCCAGCGGATGCTGGACGCGCTGGCCGGACCGGCGATCCTCCTCACCCCGCTGCGTTCGGAGACGGGCGAGGTCGAGGACTACCGCATCGACGCGGCGGCGCCCGAGTCGGTGGACGTCGCCGGGCGGCGCGGCAAGGAGCTCGTCGGCCGCCGGGTCCTGGAGACGTACCCGACGGTGGTGGGCACCGCGCTGTGGGACGGGTACCTGGAGACGCTCACGACGGGAACGGCGTACGAGGGCGAGCCCTTCACCTACGAGGAGGTGGTCGCCGGCGTCCCGCAGCAGTCCGTCTACTCCGTCCGGGCCTCCAGGCTGGGCGACCGGCTGGTCGTGTCGTGGATCCGCCACGACACGAGCGAGCGCGAGGCACGGCGGCTGGCCGACATGCAGCGGCTGGGCAACCTCGGCTGGGCCGGATGGAACCTCACGACGGACACCGTCACCTGGTCCGATCAGGTCTACGCCATATTCGACCGGGACCCCCGCCACGGGCCGATGGCCCTGGAGGAACTGCCGCGGCGCGTCCTCCCCGACGACCTGCCCAGGCTGGGCGCCGCCGTGCGGCGGCTGCTGCGCAGCGGGGAGGCCGTGGACCAGCCGTTCCGGATCACGACCGCCGCCGGCGTGCGTCACCTGCGGATCGTCGCCGAGGCCCGGACGGACGCGGACGGCACACCGGTGGAGGTGCACGGCTTCTTCCAGGACCTCAGCGCACAGCGCGGCGCCGAGCTCGCCCTGCGCGAGAGCGAGCGCGCCGTCCTCGTCCAGAGCGGCATGCTCCAGGCCGAACGGGCGCTCGCCGCGAGCCTCCAGGACACCCTGCTGCCGATCCCCGACCAGTCCCTGGAACTGGCCGGCCTGTGCATCGACGTCGCCTACGTTCCCGCCGACCGCGGGATCAACGTCGGCGGCGACTGGTACAGCGCCATCGAACTCCCGGACGGCAGCGCCCTGTTCGTCGTCGGGGACGTGGCCGGCCACGGGCTGGCCGCCGTCGGCACCATGGCCCAGCTGCGGTTCACCACGAAGGGCATGACGATCACCGGATCGCCCCTGCCCGATGTGCTGCGCCGGCTCAACACCCTTCTGCTCCATACCGCTTCGGACCCGTCCGCCACCGCCACCGCCACCATGGTCATGGGCCGCTACCAGCCCTGGGACCGGCGCCTGACCTGGGTACGGGCGGGCCACCTGCCACCCCTGCTGGTCCGCGGCGACCTGGCGGACTTCCTCGACCAGCCGCAGGGCAACCTCCTCGGCGCCGGCTTCGACTCCTCGTACGGGCAGGCCGTCATCGAGCTGATGCCCGGTGACCGCCTGCTGTTCTACACCGACGGGCTGGTGGAGGAGCCGGGCGAGGACATCAGCGTCGGACTCGACCGGCTCGCCGCGTCCACCCTGCGGCTGCTCCGGGAGGGCCACGGCGAAACCCTCGCCCGGACGCTCGCCGCGCTGTGCCCGGGCAACCGCGACGACATCTGCGTACTGGACATCCACGTCCCGGACGACCCGTGATCCGGCACACCGGGCGCGGCCGCGCCAGGACACCGACCGCCGCCGCACGCCCCCCGGTCCCAGGCTTGGACGGCGCCCCACGGGGTAGGCGCGACGTGCCCCGAACATTCCGGATGGGAGGAGCCATGGCAGCCCCAGCGGTTCATCCGACCGGGCACGGAGAGGGAGTGTGTGCCTGATGGCCACGTCGAACGGAGAACGATTCACCGTCGAGGCGCGGTCCCTCCAGGGGGCCACGGTCCTGGCCATGGCGGGGGAACTCGACCACGACACCGCCGAGCCCCTGCGGCAGGCCCTGGACACCACGTGGCCGGACGGCGGGCGGCTGCTCGTCGACCTGACCCGCCTGGATTTCTGCGACTCGACGGGCCTGAACGTGCTGTTGCGCGGCCGGCTCGCGATCCAGGAGTCCGGAGGCACCCTCGAGCTGGTCGGCCTGCACCCACCGGTCGCCCGCATGTTCCACATCACGGGCGCGGACCGGATCTTCCGGGTCCACACGGATCTGGAAGCCGCGCTCGCGACGTCCCAGCGCCCGTAGGGGAGGAGCACCCATGGACGAGGGCCGGTCACCGGAGCTGACCCGGCTCCTCGTGCTGCACGGGGCCGCGAACGCGGTCACCCGGTGCCGCGACTTCGCACGTCAGGCCCTCACGGAGTGGCGCTGGCCGCCGGGCCCCGTGGAAGAGGGCACTCCCGGTGCGGAGGCCACCGACGACGCCCTGCTCCTGGTCTCCGAGGTCGTGGCCAACGCGTGCCTGCACGCGGGCGGGCCCACGTCCCTGGTCCTGCGCTGTACGGGCGAGCGGCTGCGGATCGAGGTGACGGACGGGAGCCCCGCCGCACCGCGGGCCGCGCACCGGTCCGATCCGTCCCGGCCCGGGGGCCACGGGCTGCTCATCGTGGAACGGCTGGGCCGGAACTGGGGCTGGCATCCGCTGGACGACAACGGCATCGGCAAGTGCGTGTGGGTGGAGATCGGCTCCCCGCCGGGCGGATCCGGTACGGGGACCTGACGGGGGTGGACCGGCGCGTGGTGCCCGTCCGCCTGACGGGTGTGGACCGGCCGGTTCACCAGATCCAGCGGAAGCCCGCGGCGGCGTTCTCCAGCGAGGCGACCTGCCCCTGCCGCAGCGGGCGCGGGAGCGTGATCTCCAGCACCGGAGTGCTCCAGTCGCATGTCCGGGAAGATCTCGCTCTGGGACCTCTCCGACCCCCGTCATCCCCGCAGGACGGCCCGGCTCCAAGGCGGTGACCCGCAAGCCGAGCTCAGGGCCGTTCAGTTCAGCCCGGACGGCGGCACGGTGGCGGCCGGCCACAAACGGTGGACGGTCACCGATCCCCACCACCCGAAGGCCGCCCCCGACCTGCCACTACCCGCGGGTCTGCGCAGGATCGACCTGCTCGCCTACGGCCCCCACGGCGCCGTGGCGACCAGCATGGAACACAGGGACGTCACGGTCTGGTACCTGTCCGACGGCTTGACGCCGGTCAAGGCCGGGCGAGTCGTCCACACGGCGCATCCGCACGCTCCATCTGCCCGAAGGACATGTGCTCTCCGCCTCTTCCGACAGCGTATGGGTCCTGGACATCACCCACATCACCGATGTCACCGCCGATCCGGCCGCCGCGGCCTGCCGCGCCGTAGGCCGGTCGCTGAGCCGGGAGGAATGGGCCGAACACGTACCGGACGCGGACTACGCCGCCGGCTGCACCTGACGCAACACCTCACGTGCGAGGGCCTTCACGGCCTCGGGTGCCAACCGGGCCAACAAGTGCAGGCTGTTGTCCCAGTGCAGGAAGCGCAGTGCCATCGCGAGGAACCGCCGCGCGACGACGGCCGGGGTCACCTCCGCCAGCGCCGTCAGCGCGGCGGACTGCTGTTGCCGATCGTCGATGGAGGCGACCACCGATTCCGCTCGGCTGACATCGCCGGCGCGTGCGAGGGCGACCGCCACAGCGGTCATCGCCGCTGCGCGCTGGCGCTGGTCGGCGATCGACCGGGCCACGCTTTCCGCAGGGCCCGGTTGGTTCGCGCGGGCGAATGCGGTCGCCAGGTACCGCGCCAGTTCGCCTTCCTCCACCCCATCGTGGTGGTCGTCCTCGGCAATCATCCTGCTCACGCGCATCACACCCGAGGGGTCTCCCGCACATCCGACCGTCTCGGCGATCCAGGCCCACCCGGCGCTCCTGCGATCTGCGCTGTGGATCCTCGGCATGACGCCCATCGCCTCCTCGGCCATGGACCGTGCGCGATCCCGGTCTCCCAACCGGGTAGCCGTCCTCGCCAGGATCTTGAAGTGCTCGATCATGCCGAGGTTGTGGCCCATCACCCGGATCGCTGCTTCGGCCTCATCGATCAGGCGGCGTGCCCTGTCTTCTTCTCCGGCATGGGCCAACGCGGATGCCGTCTTCACCAGTGCGCTGGCGTGATAGAAGCTCTCTTCCAGTGACCTGGCCATGCGCTCCGCACGATCGAACTCGCCCACGTACGCCAATACGGGCGCTGTCCGACACAGCGCGCTGGGCAGCTCCAGGAGATCGGCAATCTTGCGCACGACCAACTCGCCGCGCTCCACCTCGCCTCCGCAGATCAACCCTTCCGCCAGCATGACAGCAGCGTCAGTTCCGGAGCTCGAGCGAACGAGCGACTCGGCACGTCGGGTTCTACCCGCTCGTGCCAGGCACCGGATGGCCCCGTTGAGCGCAACCTGACGGTGGACCGGGTCCGTGACCAGCACGGCCTGCGCCTCGGCCCGCTCGGCGAGGGCACCGGCAGCACGCAGTTCGCCGGCCTCCGCGGTCCACCACGACAGCCGGGTCAGACTCAGCGCCCACGACCAGGGATCCGTCATCGCGCGTGCGTCGCGTTCGACCTCGTCGGCCAGCTCGCCGGCCCGCGTGAGGTCGCCCGCCGCGGCCAGCGCCCGGGCCCGGGCTGTCATCAGCACCAGACGTTCGCCGAGCTTTGCCTGGGACCGGCACAGCGATTCGGCGGCCTCCTCCTCACCGATGAGGACGGCACCTGCCACAACCAGGGACATGGCCTCGACCCGGTCGTCGTCAGTCCAGATCGCATGCGCGGCCGTCGTGGCTTCCTCGATCAACGCGCGTGCCCGATCGTGTGCGTCCATGTCGGCGTAGAGCCGCACGACACCGATCAGCGCCACCACCCGGTCCGGGTGCATGCGCGTACGTACGGCGGCCAACGCCTCCTCGGCGGCCGACAGCGCCTGATCGGCACGGCCGGCTCGCTGCCATGCCCCGGCAACGCCGATCAGCGCACTCGACCGGCTCTCAGGTTCTGCGATCGCTCGGCACGCTCTCAGCGCGCGAGCGGGCTCGCCCCTCGCGACCAAGGCTTCCACGACCGCGCTGCGCGCCTCGGACTGCCGGAATTCGTACGGAACGGCGCCGATGAGGCGTTCCGCTCTCGGGACGTCGCCCTGCCGAGCTGCGGCTGCCGCCAGGGCGACGAGGGCAACGTCCTCCCCCTTTGCCTGCGCGAGTGACCGCGCCTCCGCTTCGGCGGCGTCCCAGTCTCCGGTGTATGCGAGAGCGCGTGCGTAATCGCCCCGGTGGTGCGCTTCCTGCCGCGGGCAGCCTTCGTACAGGCGGACACAACGTTCGGCCAGTCGGGACGCCTTGACGCCCTCGCCCGCCTCCGCGGCCAGTTCCGCCAGCGTCACCAGAGAGGTGAGCTGTCGTTCCTCATCGCCGAACGAGGCGATGAGTGATTCGGCTCGGTCCGTCAAGGAACCGACTGCGGCTTGCCGGCCCAGCTTGCCGAAGCTGGTGATCGCGCCGAAGAGCAGCCGCAGTTGCGCCTCCTCGTCGTCCGCCGAGTCGACCAGGGCTTCGACGCCGTCCATGTCGCCGGCGACGGTGAGGGGTTCGACCATCTCCGTCAACGCCTGCGTGCGCCGCTGCGGGTTCGGGATCGACTGTGCCGACGCCAGCGCGCGGATCGACTGGCCGAGCATCGTCCGTACCGCGGGCAGGCCCACGGGCACGTTGGCGTTGCGCTGCTCGATCTCGCTGCGGTGCAGGGCCAGCCTGGCCAGGCTGGTCAGGTCATGGGAGCCGTCCGCCAGCAGTGCTTCGTGGGCGGAGTTCACCTCGTTGAGCGCCGCCGTGTCTCCCCCGGTGACTTCCGCCAGGCGGTCGTGCCGCATGCGATCGGTTGCGCAGGCCACCAGTCGGCGCAGGTCCCTGGCTTCGCGCAACATCCGGAAGTACCCGTTCAACAGGTACTCGGGCGTGCCGGCCGGCCAGCCCTCGGCACGGTGTTGGTCCGCCCAGGCGTGCAGGCGGTGCCGGTATCCCGCGATCCCCGGCTCCTCCAGATGCTGTCGAGCCGATCTCTGGATCTCCTCGTGACCGAGGACGTACGCGAAGGACTCGGTGTCCGGTCGCCAGCTGCCGGTCTGGGCCACGAAGCTCCGCCCGGCGACCGCGTGCAGGTGGTCCTTGATCCTCCAGGCGGGCTGGCCGGTCAGCGCGGACAGGTCCGCGCCGGTGAGACCGCCACCGGCGGAAGTGATGAGGCCGAGGAGGTGCTGCTCCAGCGGGGAGCCGTTGAGCATCCGCTTGAGGTCGCGTTCCATGTCGTTCCGGGCGACTTGGGCGTGTTCGGAAGGCACGAGCGTTCTCACCGCGTCCGCGGCGTGCAGGGGGTGATCGGCGGGAACGTCCCGCGGCAAGGGCGGGTTCAGCCGGCCCGCGACCACGATGCGCATGCCGTGCGGCGGCTCGGCCGGCAGCAGTCCGGCGACGCTGTAGGAGTCGGGGTCGGCGGTCACCCCCCGGTCCTCGTCCAAGCCGTCGACCACCAGCACCAGTCGCTCGCCCTGCTTGTGGCAGTGCTGCGCGGCCTCGGTGAGCATGCGCCGCAAGTGCGCCGCCCGGGTGGCATAGGGCAGGTACGCGGGCATCGGCTGGTGGAGGAGGTCCGCGATCTGCTCCATCACGACGTCGGTGAACGCGAGCCAGTCGCTCTGGCCGGCGAAGCGAGCCGTGATGAAGAAGGAGATGACCCGGACCCCGGGGGGTGGGTCGAGCACGAACCAGGACAGCAGTGCCGACTTGCCCGCCCAGGCCTCCGACCTCCACCACACGTAGGAGGGGCCGTCCGGGCTGGTACAGAAGGCGGTGAGCGCAGCCAATTCCGTGCTCCGCCCGCGCAGCTCGGCCGGCGCGATGCTGCGCACCTGTTCGAGGTACGCCGATCGGACGACCGGTGCTTTCGCAGCCTGTACGCCGACCTGCCGACTGAAAGCCGGTTCGCAGCGGTCCATCCAGTATTTCGGCGTGTCCATTCCACTGGGCAGGACGACGGACGATCTTCTGGAACCCGCGTAGTGCAGGCATCCGTGGACGAAGGCCTCGACCGTGGAGCGGCGGGGGTTCGTCGTCGCTTTGAGCAGATTGCCCACGGTGGCGCTCGACAGCGTCCCCTGGACGTCGGCCTGAGCCGCGTGATCACTGACGGCCCTGACTCCTGGACGTCCGACCAGCCCGTACAACTCGACGAGGACCGCGTTCCAGCCTTCCGGTGACGGCTCCAACTCCCCCTCCTGCGCCTCGTTCTCCCTGCCTGCAGGTGTCCAGTTTCCATCCTGGACCACATTGGACAGGTGGCTCGCCATGGTCGGTCAAGTCCCCGACGACCGAACCAGGAGTGATCATGCTGACGACGATCTCGACCATCATCCTCACCCACGCCCACACCGCCCAGGAGTGGCTCCCCGCATGCGTCATCGCCCTGAAGTTCGCCACGGCGGGCATCAGCTTCAGCGTCGCCGCCCACCGGGCCGTCCGCTATTGGCGCGGGCACCGGTGACACTGCTCCTCCAGCCCGACAGGCTGCGCCCACGGGAGCGGAACGCTAGAGAGGCGGGGCCAGCCGGGAGACGATGCGAAAGCGCATCTCCCCGGCCGCGTGACGGATCTCCTCGGGCTGCGCATCGTCCTCGAGCACCCCGAGGAGGAGCATCAAGGCCCGCGCCTCGTCCCCGCTGATCAGCTTCAGGCGCGGCTCGGTGACCCCGTCGAGGAGCACGTCCAACATCTCTTCCATGCAGGCAACAACGCACCACGGCCCCTCGCGTCACCCTGCCCGCTCCGACGCGGCGGTCAGCTCGCGCCCCAAGGCAAGGTCACCGATCTTCGTGTTCTCGACTACAGCATTCAGCGCAAATTACCTACGCACAAATCCCTTATGCCCAGGTTGAGTTGACACCGTGGTGTATTTTTATACGAGCGCGACTCGCGCGCTCGCCGCACTCGTACACAACCACACCACGCTTGCAACTCACGGCCCCTGACCTGCGAAAACGCGGTTTGAGTGCCCCGCCCTCCGTCCCCAATCTGGTTCTTGTGCCCGGGATGACCCGGGTCTCCAGATAAGCGCGAGGGGATGCGGGACCATGCTGGAAGTTGCCCAGGCAGTACTGAACAGCGGAATGGCCTTCTTCTGGGACGAGGTCCTCGGGGAGTACATCGCGGGTCTCCTGGTCGCACTGACCATCGGTGTGGCCGGCAGGACCTACCGGCGCCGGCGCCACCGGCAGACTCCCGAGGGCCAGTCCGGGGAGTAGTAGGTGGAGGGAGAACTGTGGCGGGGTCCCGCCCCGGGCGGGGGCCCGGGCAGGTCCTGGCTGGTGATCGCCGATCTGCGGAGCAGGCGCCACAGTGCGGAGGGGAAGAGCCGGCCAGGCCCAGGAACGCGCCACCGGTCATGGCGCTTGCGCTCGGCGCTACGGCAGGACCACCACCCGCCTGGTCGCCGAAGTCGGCGGATCGAGCCGGTCCGCCCCCGGTGGCCGCGACACAAAGGGCGTGAGCGGTGTCCGGAGAATTCGCACCGCTCAGCCAATAACCGGCCACTATCTGACTGACGGCCAGCTTCGTCGCACTGCCGAACCGGGAGATCGTGAGCTCCGTATCGGAAGTCGGTGGGGGACTTCACCCGGCTGTGACCAGCTCGCTTCACGGAGGACACGTGCCGCAGGACATCGAGTTCCGCCTCCCCTTCCCGACCTCCCTCAGTCCGGATCTGGAGGGCGCGCGCCAGCGCAATCTGGCGTGGGTACGGCGTATGGGGCTGGTCGGGGAGGGCCGCTCGCTTCAGTGGTACGCGTCGTGGGACATGCCGCTCCTGGCCGCCCACGGTTTCCCCTACGCCCAAGGCCCGGCCCTGGACCTGTCGCGGACGCCATGGCGTTCTTCTTCGTCTTCGACGACCAGTTCGACGGCCCCCTCGGACAGGACCCGGCCCGCGCCGCGGCCGCATGCCGGCAACTGATCGACATCGTGCACGGCGCCGCCCCCGCCGCGGGGGCGGACGCGTGCTCGGTGGCGTTCGCCGACCTTTGGGCGCGCAGCTGCGGCGGCGCGCCCCCGGGCTGGGTGGCCCGTACCGCGTATGTCCAGCGAGCCCGGTGCGGGGAATTGCCACGCGGCGCCCCGGAGTGGCCTACCGGCTGACGGAGCTCCGGCCGGAGCCACCGGCTTGTGGTCCGGGTGTGGAACGGTGGAGCAAGAGGAATCCGTCGTCCTGGGCAACGGCGCGGTATCCGTCGAGGCGGGCTTGGTCGAGGGCGTCGGATTGGGCCTGGGCCGACATCGGGAATCCCATGGGGTATTTGACATCAACGATGATCCAGTCGGCTGTGAGGGGGATGTTCGGGAAGCCGAAGAGTGTCACCGTGCACCGGTGGGTGAGTTGGGGGACGAGGCGGTTGCTGGCGGCCACGGTCGCATCGTCGGGAATGTTGTCCATGACGCGGTGCGCGGCTGCGGCGCGTGGTGGGGTCTGCCAGGTCACCGGATCGGCGAGGGCGGAGAGGGGGAAGCCGGCGATCAACAGAACGGTCATGGCGCTGCTGATGGCCAGTCCGGTACGCAGGGTGCGACGGTCCTGCGTCGAGCCGTCAGGGGCCCAGCGGTTCAGGGAGTGGACGAAGGCCCCGAAGACGACCGGCATCAGGATGGCGCTGTAGTGGTAACTGGTCCCCCAGTAGGGCGGATATGCGGACAGGAAGCGCCAGCAGAGCGTGGGCAGAGCCAGCAGGATCAATGGGGAGCGCAGCGCCATGAACGCGGTGGGCGCCAGCAGCAGGACCAGGGTGATGACTTTGGTCTGCGGGGTGATCAGGTCCATCGGCAGGTGCAGCAGGCCGAGCAGGATGCCGCCCGGTGACTCGATGCCGCCGAAGCTCCCCGCGTGGGAATAGGAATGGTCGGGGTTGAAGGCCGGAACGATGACGAGAACTTCCAGCAGGGTGCCCGCCAGCCCCGCGAGGGCAGTGGCCAAGCCCAGGCGCCGCGAGCCCTGCCAGGCGATGTAGGCGCCGATCACCATGACCGTGAGGCCCAGATCCTCCTTCACCAGGAGCAGCGGCAGCGCCCATCCCGCGGCAGCGCGCCAGCGCTCGTTGCCCAGGGCCGTCACCGAGAAGGCCAGGAGCGGGACGGCGAAGCAGATCTCGTGGAAATCGAAGCCCACGGCCGAGGCGATTCCCCATGAGGCCCCGTAGCCGATGCCGGTCACGAGTGCGGCCGTCCGGCCGTGAGCCTGGTAGGCCCAGCGGCTCAGCGGTACGACGGCAACGGCGAGAAGGGCTGCCTGGGCCACGAGAAGGGTGATCGGCGAAGGGAAGATCCGGTAGACGGGGGCGAGGCTCGCGAGGACCGGGGAAAAGTGGTCGCCGAGCAGATGGAAGCCGGGCCCCTTCAACGCCGAGACCGGCGCGCGGCCATGGGCGTAGGAGCGGACGGCCTGCTCGAAGATCCCGAGATCGTAGCCGGTGGTGAGGAGCCTCTGGTGCAGCCGCACGGACAGCGCCGTGTACAAGGCGAAGAACACCGCGGCAAGGGCCCACGGCAGCGCACGATCGGCGGGCAGCATCCTCCGCAGACGTCCCTCGCCTGCGGAGGAGGGCTGCGGACGGGTGAAGGCCCCCAGCAGGCTCACTGACCGGTCCCGTTCATTTGACGTGGTCCATTGGCTCGCGGCCCAGGACCATGTCCCCAAGCCGGTACGGGATCGACAATGAACGACATCACGCGCCCATTCGCTCCGGACACGCTGGTGCGGGAGTGACCTTGGGCCTTCTGTGGGTGTACTGGTGCGTCAGGACCCCACCCCGCGTCTGCTCGCTCCAACTGGGCGCCAGGGGTACGGTCTTCATATGATCTATCTGATCGGCGGCCCGCCCCGCGTGGGCAAAAGCACCCTGGCGTGGATGCTGCTCGAGCGAGAGGGCCTCCCGGGATGCCCGACCGACGCTCTGGTGTCGATGCTGCAACGCGCTGCCCCCGAGCACGGCGTGCGGCACGGTACGCATCCGGACAAAGCCGCGCTCGCCCAGCCGTTCCTCATCGAGTTCATCCGCGCGGCTGCAGAAGCCCTCGACGCCTCCGACCCCCAAGACGGCTACGTGGTCGAAGGAGACATCGTCACACCGACGGCGGCCACGGCCGCCACCGCTCTCGGAATACCGCTGACCTCCGTCTTCCTCGGAAACACGAAACTGACCCCCGAACATCTACGCGCAGCCCCGGACTGGCTCGCGGACGCCGACGACACCACCTACCGGGAAATCTCCACGTGGGTCAGAGAGCGGAGCGCCGCTCTACGCGAAGCGTGTACGGCCACCGGGCACGTCTACGTCGAGTTGGGGACCGGCTACGCGCAAGGCATCGAGCGGGCCTATTCGACACTGCTCGAGCAGTCCTGACCGGATGCCGTCGGCCCGCTGCAGGGTGAGCCGGAAGCCGGTTCACCCCGCAGCGGGTTCGAGCGCGGACCACGAACGGGGCGCTCAGGGAACGTTGACGATGAGCACCTGGCCGTGGGCGGACAGGTGTTGTGCGTCCTTCATGCTGGCAACCCAGCTGGTGAGGGCGTAGCGGCCCTGGACAAGAGGCATCTCGATGACCGCGCTCCGGCCCGGGGAGAGCGGTGGCGTGCCCAGCTGCGCGGCGAGCTCGAAGGGCCTGGGCGCGTGCAGGGGGTCCTGGAAGAACCTCTGGATGTCGGCCTCGGTGACGGAGTCGTCGGTGAGGGGGTACACCGCGAGCTCGTCGACCTGTCCTCGCATCGCGTTCAGGTAGCGCAAGGGCCGGCCCCGCTGGATGCGTCCGTCCACGACGAAGCGCGGGCCCCGCCCCGTGTCCACGGCGGTGACGGTGGCGGAGGGACGCGGGCCCCCGGCTCCGGCGTGCTCCGCCGCGTGGACGAGGAGCGGGCTGACGTACTCCGCGCCGGGGAGGGGATCGCGTCCGACGTACGGGCCCTCGAAGTCCTTGTACTCCAGGAGCAGGTACGGGCCGGGCGGCAGCCAGGCGGTGAAGGACGACTGCGAACCGGGTACCGCCATGGCGCCGCCGAACAGCTCGGCATCGGCCATCAGTTCCTTGGAGGCCTGGATGACGTCCTTCGGATCCTCCTTCTCGAAGACGTCGCGCAGGTGTCTGCGGAAGGCGGCCTCACCGGTGCCGCGGCGGAGTCGGGCGATGCCGACGATGCCGGTACGGCCACTGGTCGTCCGTACCCGGAAGGTCACCGCGCCTGCGGCCGCGGTCGCCGGCGTGCTGAACCCGTCCTCGCCGGTCACGATGTCGAGCGGCTCCGGCCGCCGCGGCGACGGCGGCCCGGCGCCGATGAGTGCGACAACTCCAGCCGCCGTGCCGGCGGTCAGAAAACCACGCCTGGTCCACGTGCTCATGATCTGCTCCTCTGCTCGGTGGGGCATCGGATGGTCGTGTGCCTCGTACGGTTGGCGGTCGGCTCAGGAGCGGCCGGGCGGCGCACGGGCGGGGACGCCGCATGACCGCGTGGGGGCGGGCCGGAAGTTCACCCGGCCGCCCAGGCCAACGGGTGGCCCACCAGATGGTATTGGAGCAGCATGCTCGCCATCGTGACCGCGGCCACCGCTGTGACGGTGAACAGGATGCGGCCGGTGACGCTCCACCAGCTGCGGAACCAGGCCGCGATCGCCCCCGCCACCACGCCCAGCGTCAACGGCACGAGCGCCGTGCCCAGCATCGTCACGGTGGACAGCAGCGGGGCTCCCAGCGGCACCATTTCCATCATCGCGTTGCCGTCCGAGACGACCGCGGCGAGTGCGGCCGCGAACGCTGCCGCGATCAGCCCGGTCGCCGCGGCCGTGGCGCGTGCGGCCCGTGCCGCGCGAGGGTGCGCGGTCCGGCCCCGAACCCGCCGCACCAGGGCGGTTACGGGGAAGGCGATCGCGGCGAGCAGCAGCGTGCCCGTACTGATGCCGAGCAATCCCAGCTGCAGGGACGGAGACTGATGCCAGGTCAGTTTCTCGTACGCGGTCGACGGCACCGCCGACGTGACGAGCACGCCGCCGTTGGTGAAGGCCAGCGTCGCGCCGTGTCCGCCGTGCTCTTGGAAGAGGCCGTCGCCGAGTGCGAGCCAACTCTGTTCGGGCCGGCCGGGGTCGAGGGAGAGCCCGGTGGTGCGCAGCCCGTTCTTGCCGTCCTTGCGAACGGTGACACTCGTGACCAGGCCCTCCACCGCCATCAGGCTGGTGCGGCTGACCCGGGCCGGGCGGTAGGTGCCGGTGTAGGAGTCGAGCGACGGATCGGTCGCGGCGCCTGGGGCTTCGGATACGGGTTGGTCCGGGACGAGGGCATCCACGATCCGGTTGATGAGGTCCCTGCCGTCCCAGGAGGCGCGTCCGTCCGTGCCGTCGCCGTTGAAGACGACGAAGACACCCACGTCGTGGCCGGGGATGAGCAGCAGGTTGGAGTGGAAGCCGGGGATGTCGCCGTCCTTGAACCAACCGGTCTGCCCACCGCGACGCCACTCCTCGAATCCGTAGCCGAGGCCGGGCATGCGGGGATCCTGCCGGTAGTGCACCTGCTGCATGAGGCGGTTCGCCGCCGTGTCGTCGGTGAGCTGCCCGGTCATCCAGCGGCCCATGTCGGCGGCGGTGCTGACTGCACCGGGCCCGGCCGGGCTCCACGCGCCGTACTGGCCCTCGTCCTGCGTCCAGCCGGACGTGCCGCCGGGGCGGTAGCCGCGGGCGAGGTCGGCGGCTATCGGGGCCGGCTGCGGCTGGGCGAAGGTGGAGCGGGTCATGCCCTGGGGTCCGAGAACGTGCTCGGCGACGTAGTCGGGGAAGGACTGGCCTGAGACGTCGGCGACGAGTTGGCCCGCGAGCGCGTAGCCGTAGTTGTCGTAGGCGGCGGTCGTGCCCGGGGCGCGGACTCTGTGCGGACGGCGCGTCACGACGCTCTCGGCGAGGGGTTCGACGTCGTTCGCACGGGTTCTGTTGCGGCCTACGAGGTCGCTGTCGAAGCCCGCGGTATGGGTGAGGAGCCGGTCCAGGGTGACGGGGCGTCCGGGGTACGTGTCGGGGACGGTGAGCGCACGGAGGTGGTCGTTGACGTCCCCCTTCGGGTCGACCTTGCCCTTGGTGACGAGCTGGGAGGCGGCCTGTGCCGTGAACAGCTTGGCGAGTGAGCCGAGGAAGAAGCCGGTGCGGTGGGGGTCGACCGGCGTTCGGGTGTGGACGTCGGCGACGCCGTAGCCCTTGGCCAGGATGGTCCGGCCGTCGGCTACGACGGTGACGGCCGCGCCGGGGATGCGGTCCTTCTCCAGGTAGTCGGCGACGGCGGCGTCGACGAGGGAGTCGACGTGGGAGTCGAGACGGGGTGGAGCGGCCGCGCGGGCGGGGGCCGCGGCGCAGAGCAGCGCGGCGGTGGTGATCGTGATCGTGGCGGCCATCGTGGTGAGGGTCCGTGTCGACGTCGTACGCATGGGTCGACGGTCTCGTTCGGGGGCCGGTCGGCGGCAGTGCGAGGCGCATCGACCAATGTGTATTTCACATGGGTGGGTCGGGTGCGGTGCACGGGTGTGCGTCTAACGTGACCTCATGAGCGGGTGGAGCCGGGGACTTCGGCACGGGCGGGTGCCTGGTGGCACCGATACGGATGCCGATGCCGATGCCGATGCCGATGCCGATGCCGATGCTGCCAAGGAGGCCGACTCCGGCTCCGATGCCGGGCCCACGCCGACGGTCGTCTCGGTGATCCTCGTCGTGGTCGTTCTCGGATTCTCCTTCGAACCCGGTGTGGTCCTGCCGCGCCCGGCGGCCGTGCCGATGCTGCTGCTCCAGTTGGCCATCTGTCTGCCTTCGACGTGGCGGCTGCGCGGGGCCTGGCCCCTCGCCGCACAGGTCCTGCTCACTCCCTGGTCCGGGCTGCCCGGTTTTCTGGGCGCCTCCGTGCTGCTGGTCGTCGAACGGCCCGTCCGATGGCCTCTGTTCGCGGTCGTCGTGCTGGCGGCCGGGCCGCTCGCACCCGGCGACGGCAGTGTCCATTCCGTCCTCAACGGCATCGGCAACGCCCTCGCCCACGGATTGATCATCTATGCGCTGACCCGGCTCACCGACCTCTACGCCGAACTCCGCGCCACGCGTGGGGCACTGGCCCGGGCCCGGGTCACGGTCGAACGGGAGCGCGCCGGCCGCGACCTGGACGCGGTGCTGGGTACGGCCCTGGCGGAGATCACCCGGCTGGCCGGGCAGGGCAGGCGAGCGGCGGGAGAGCTCGTGACGGTCGCGCGGGCGGCGACGGAGCGCGTACGGGCGGCGCCGCCCGTACAGTCGGCCGACGGTGCGGACGTCCCTTCGGGTGGCCTGGCGCCTCGGCTGGTGTGGCCCATCGTGGTCGCCACCCACCTCGAGTACCTGATCGTGGGTACGGCGTTCCTGCTCGGCGGCGGGGTGCGGGACTGGTGGTTCGTCGGGTACGCGACCGCGCTGGCGGCCGTGGTCGGACTGCAGGCGTACCACTCCTTGCCGCGTCCGCCGGGTGTGCGTCCCCCGTACGTCGCGTGGACACTGGGCGTGCAGCTCGCCCTCGCCCTGGGCATGCTGGCCGCTCCGGACGGGCCGTACCCCCAGCTGGTGGGTTTCGCGGCGGCCTCGGTACTGATCGTCCTTCCCGGGCGCACCGCCTGGCCGACGGCCGGGTCGCTGACCGTACTGGCAGCGATCGTGATGCTGCTGCGGACGGACGGGCCCGGGGCCGGTGGCACCGTTCTCCTGCTGCTGGACATCGTGGTGATCGCTTCGGTCTTCTACGGCCTCGCCCTGCTCACCGGTCTCGTCCACCAGGTGCGGGAGGCTCGCGAAGCACTGGTGGCGCTGGCCGTGGCGCGAGAGCGCCGGCGCATCGCCCGGGACGTCCACGACCTGCTGGGCTACGGGCTGTCGGCGATCGCCCTGAAGGGCGAGCTGGCGGTCCGCGACCCTGACCCGGAGCGGGCCGACCGTCATCTGGCCGACGCGGTGGCGCTGGCGGACCGGGCCCTGGCGGACCTTCGGGCGATCCCGGGGGAAGGCCCGAAGATCACGCTGAGTGAGGAACTGGCCTCTGCGCGGAAGGTCCTCGCCGCCGCGGGCGTCGTCGTGCACGTGCGGGGCGCGTCGTGCGTGCCGGACGAAGTGGACGGGATGTCGGGGGCACTGTTCGCCACGGTGTTGCGCGAGGCGGTGACGAACGTGCTGCGCCACGCGGCGGGAGCCCGCCGGTGCGAGGTGGATTTCGGTCCCGGACTGCTGCGGGTGGCGGACGACGGCCGTGTGGTTCCCCGGCCGTCAGGGGAGCAGGGAGGCCGCGCGGGGGCCGGCGGCAACGGGCTGAGGAATCTGCGTGAGCGTGCGGCCGCGCTCGGCGGGGTCCTGGAGGCCGGGCCGGCTCCGCATGGCCGCGGCTACGTCCTGACCGTCCGTCTGGATTCCGCTCCCGTCGCCACCGTCGGATGACCTCGTATCAGTCCAGCCAGCCGTGCTCCCGTGCGATCCGCACCGCGTCGAGCCGGTTGCGGGCATCGAGCTTGGTGACGGCCGCACCGAGGTAGTTCCGTACGGTGCCCTGGGTGAGGTGCAACTCGCGGGCGATCTCGTCGAGTTCGGAGCCGGCGGCGGCCAGCCGCAGCACATCGGTCTCGCGTGGGGTGAGCGGGCTCTCCTTTGCGGTGAGCGCCGCAGCGGCCAGTTTCGGATCGATGACGTGCTCCCCCGCCACCACGCTGCGGATCGCGGCGGCCAGCTGATCCGGCCGGGCGTCCTTGAGCATGAACCCGCCGACCCGGGCGGCGAGTGCCGACCTCAGCGCCTCGGGCCGGCCCAAGGCGGTGAGGATCAGGGTCCGGCAGTCGGGAAGTGCGGCTGCGAGGTCGCGGGCGGCTGAGATTCCGTCGGCCCCGGGCATGTCCAGGTCGAGCACCGCGACGGTGGGGCGGTGGGCGAGGGCGGCGGGGACGACGGCGTCCCCACGGGCCACCTCGGCCACGACCTCCATGTCGGGCTCCAGGTCCAGCAGGGCGGCCAGCGCCCCACGGATCATGTGCATGTCCTCGGCCAGCAGAATGCGGATCACAGTCCCTCCCGGAGGATCGTAACGAACCCTCGCGCCGGTAGTTCCTTGCCGATCGCCGTTCCGACGCCCCGATACGGAAGCAGGGCCCGGACCGCGCGTCGCGGTCCGGGCCCTGCCCGTGCGGTGCCGCCCCGCGGCGGCGGCGCGTCAGCTCTGGGCGGTGTCCTCGCCCGACTGCCCGGCGCCCTCGGCGGCGCCGGCCTTCTCGCGCATCTTGCGCACCAGCTCCGCCTTCTGGTCGGCCGCACCCCGGCGGTCGAGGTTGCGGTGCGGACCGTTGTTCTGCCGCTCCGCACGGGACAGCCTCTTGCGCTGGCCGCCGCCCTGGCCGACGGGGTTGTTGATGTTCTTGCTCACGGTCACAGGTTCTCCCGGTCATGATGTGAAGTGATCTACGGATTCATCGGTGGGGGACGGACCGCGACGTCGAAGGACGTCACCAAGTGGCCCATCACGCTCTCACTCGTAAATCGGCCTCTGGAAGAACACGTCAAAGACGTTACCCCGTTCCGTCGGCCTCGCACACCAGCCTCGTCGCCGCCCCGGCGTCCGCCGGCCTTCGGAGAGCGCCCGGGGCCGGTGGCCCGCCTGGGGCCGAAGCCGGTGAGGACAGCCGGAGCAGTGCCCTCGTGAGCTCGTGCGCATGGGCGGCGAAGGGGCCGAGGTCGGTGGCGCGGGCGTAGGCGGGGTGGTCGCGGTAGGCGCCGAGCCGGTCCAGGGCGCGCAGGCCGTAGTACGCGGACGGTTCCGCCGCCGCAGCACGTGCAGGGTGGGCGGTTCCGGCGGCGACGGCCGGGAGGATCTGCTCGAAGAGGGCGTGGCAGGCGCGGATCCCGCGGAGCATCACCTGGTGGTAGCGGTCCTCGGGCCCCACGGGGAAGCGTCGTTCGGCCACGACCGGACCGGTGTCGATGCCGGCCTCGACCTCGTGGACGGTGGCGCCGTACTCCGTGTCGCCGTGCAGCAGGGCGAACAGGACGGCTACGGAGGGCAGCCCACGGTGCCGTGGCAGCAGACCGTTGTGGATGTTGAGGATGCGCAGGCCGTCGATCCGGAGCAGGGGCTCCCGGAAGATCTGCCGGTTGTTGAGGGACCAGACGATGCCGTCGGTGCAGGCCCGGGCCAGCGTGCCGGCGTGGGCGTTGATGTCCGCCGCCGCGAGGTGGGGTGCGTCGGCGGCCGTGGCGTCCAGCGGGTCGGCGGAGCAGACCAGGTCGACCGGGTGGCCGTGGGTGGCCGCGTGGGTGACGGCGCGGCGGAGCAGGGCTCCTTCTCCAACGAAGATCATGCCGCGGCCTCCTCGCGGGCGGCGGTCAGGTGTGCGCAGACCTGGTCAAGCGTCAGGTTTCGTACGAGGCAGTCGAGACGGCCGGTGAACCGCTGGGCCTGAGCGGGGGTCAGCAGATCCGAGGAGAGGGCGGTGAGCATCTCGACGAGGGCCAGGGAATCGCCGCCGAGGGCGTGGAAGTCGGAGTCCACCGACAGCTGCGCAGCGTCGACGCCGAGGATCTCCGCCCAGTGGTGCCTGACCCGCGCCTCCAGGGTGACGGCTGGGGGTGCGGCCGCAGTGGTGTGGGCGAAGGGGTCCGGCAAGGCGTCGAGATCGGCCTTGCCGCTGACCGTGCTGGGCAGTGTGTCGATCACGATGACATGGGCGGGGACCAGGTACGCGGGGAGCGTCCGGGTCAGCTCGGCCCGCAGGGCGGGGGCCAGATCCGCGCGTACCGCGGGGTCAAGGGTGCCGGCCGGCAGTACGTACGCGCAGAGCACGGCCGACGTGGAGCGCGGGCGGCGACGGGGCACGACGACGGCGCGGTCGACGGCTGCGTGGGTTTCGAGGGCGGCGACGACCTCGGCGGGGTCGACGCGGTGCCCGGCGATCTTCACCTGCTCGTCGATGCGCCCGGCGAACTCGACGGAGCCGTCGGCGAGGCGGCGCCCGAGATCACCGGTGCGATAGGCGCGGACGCCGTCGGGGCCGGTGGTGAAGGGGGAAGGACGGCCGTCGGACGGCCCGAGGTAGCCGCGGGCCACCTGGACCCCGCGTACGACGATCTCGCCGGTGCGGCCGGTATCGCCCGGTCCGCTGCCGATGATCTCGTCGTCGGTGACGAGGTCGACCCGGGCGTACGGGCCGGGCAGGCCGATGGGGACGGTGGCGCCGGTCTCGCCGCCGTCCACGGTGTGGGCGAGCACGGCGACGGTCGCCTCGGTGGGCCCGTACGCGTTGATCACACGGCAGTCGGCCCCGAATGCGGCGTGTGCGGACCGTACGGCGGTGGGGGTGAGGGGCTCGCCGCCCAGCAGCAGGGTGCGCAGGCGGTGCGCGGGATCGCTGCCCGCGGTGCCGAGGAGGGCGAGGTGGGAGGGCGTGAGCGCAAGGGTGTCCGCATGGTGCTCGGCGACGAGCTCGCGCAGGGCAGCGGGTGAGGGTGTGCCCGGGGCGAGGACGGCCGTGCCGCCGGCCAGCAGCGGGAGGAAGAGGGGGAAGCACGAGATGTCGAATGCGTAGGAGGAGGCGAAGCCGAAGCGCGTGCGACCGGTGACCCGGCAGACGCCGGTCATCCAGCGGACGAATCCCATGAGGCTTCCGTGCTCGATCTGCACGCCCTTGGGTCGGCCGGTGGAACCGGAGGTGTGGATGACGTACGCGAGGTCCGCGGGCCGCATTTCCGCTGTGACGGCAGGTCCGGCGGCACGGAGCTCGCGGGCGTCCGACGCGCCCGTGTCCGGGCCGGGGCAGGGGCCGGTGGCCGGGGCGTCGAGGAGGTCCTCGACCGCGAGCAGGGTCCCGGGGACGAACGGAGCGAGTTCCTCGGCCAGGTGCCGCCCGGTCAGGCAGAGAGCGACGGCGGATCCCTGGAGGATCTCCCTGATCCGGGCGCCGGGATGGCCGGGGTCGAGCGGTACGTAGGCGGCGCCCGCCTTGAGGATGCCCCACAGGGCGCACACTCCGGCGGGCGTGCGGTCGACGACCAGCCCCACCAGGTCCTCGCGCCCTACGCCGCGCCGCGCGAGCCGGGCCGCGACGGCGTCGGAGCGCCGGTCGAGTTCGGCGTACGTGACCACGCCCTCGGGCCCGTCGAGCGCGGGCGCGTCGGGGGTGCGTGCGGCCTGGGCACGGAAGGCGTCCACGACGGTGAGCTCGGCGGCCGCCAGGTCCGGGCTGGCTGCCGGATCCGGGTCCGGGACGGACGCCAGGTCCGGCTGCGTCGCCTGTGGTGCAGGGCCCGTGTCCGAAGCGCCCGCTCCGACGGGACCGTGCCCCGGAATCGGCGCCGACGCGAGAGGAAATGCGGTCGCCGGAGCGGCCGCCCGACCGTCGGAGCCGGTTGCGGTGCCCGGGCGGAGCCGCGCTGCCGTCGCCGACCAGTCTTCCTGCGGCAGCGCGAGTGGGCCGCCCCCTTCGGCATCCGGCCCGGCCCGGTGGGCCTTCGCGGCCGTGTCCTCGGCTTCGAAGCCGGCCAGGACCGTGTCCAGCAACTCCGCGGCGCGGGTCTCGAGGCCCCGGCCCCCGCCACGGACGCCGAGCGTGATCTCGGTCGCCGTCCCGCTCTCGGCGGCGACGAGGGAGAGCGGGACCAGTGGGGCATGTACCGGCAGCGCGTAGGCCGTGGACGCCGTGAAGCCACCGCCGGAGAGTTCCGCCAGGTCCAGGCGGCCCAGGTGGGAGACGACGGCCGAGGCGAGGTGCCGGTCGGTACGCGACGCCACGGTCTGGGCGGTGCGCAGCAGGCCGGCGGTCACGGGCAACGGCAGTGGCGCGAGGGCCGTCTCGAATCCGGCGGCGAGTTCGCGGCCCTCGGCCAGGGCGGTCAGCAGGCGGATGTGTGCGCACGTCCAGTCCGCCCCCGGGCGCAGGTCCAGAAACAGCGGGAGGCTCAGGTTGCCCGTGGCCTCGATCCCGGGGCAGTGGCGCCGCAGGTCGACGGGGACCATGACACGGGTGTCGAGCCGTGCGGCATCGGTCAGTGCCTGGGCGAGGCGGGCGGTGAGCGCGGCATGGCGGCCGGGCAGGGTGCGGCGCAGCCACAGCGTCCGCTGCGGGCGGCCGTCGCGGCTGCCCGTGCCGAGCGGGGAGCGGCGGGGAGGACTCGGCGTGGGCCGCGGCCCGGTGCTGCCGAGCCGGCGCAGCAGCCCGGCGTCGGTGTCCGCGTCGAGCGCGGGCCGGGCGGGCTCGCCGCGCAGGGCTCGGAACACCTCCCGTACCCAGGTCAGGGCGCCGTGACCGTCCATCATGGCGTGCGAGGCGCTGAAGACGACGGTGGTGGTCGCCTTCGCGTCCCCGCCGGGCACGATCAGCACCTCGCAGCCCGGCGGCTCCGCTCGTCGCGACGGCTCGGCAGGCAGGGCGAACGTCCCCGGCGCCGAGTCGGCGTACGCACCGGCGCGCGGTACGTCGTACCGCACCTGCGGCGACGGCCCCTCGGCGCTCCACATCGCGCCGGCGCGCAGGAGTCGCGACCCCGGGCAGGACTCGGCGGCCTGGGCCAGGGCTGCCTGGAAGTGCCCGGGTTCGGGTGCGCCGTTGCCCTCGACGACGATGCGCAGGGCCATGGTCCCGCGGGCGTCACCGGCGGAGAGGTAGAGGCGTTCGGTGGGCGATACCGGACGCCGGTAGCGGGCGGTGGCACCGCCAGGGGTGCCGGCACCGGCACGGGTACCGGCATCGGCCTGATGGGATGTCATGACTGCGTGCTCCCTTGTTCGGTGTGGTCGCGTGCGGGGCGGGCGGATGCGGTGGTGCCGGTCCAGGCGGCCGGGCCGGCGGTCCAGGCCGCGATGCCGCCGACCGCCGTCACCCACTCCTGCAGTGCTCGCAGCCCGTCCGCCTGGGTGCGTGGAGCGGCGTAGCCGAGGTCGTGTCGGGCGGCATGGGTGTCGTACGTCGCCGAGCGGGTCAGCAGCGCCATCATGTAGCGGCTCAGGGGTGGGGCCGCGTCCGTACCGCCTCCTGGGCAGCTTCCGCTGCCGCTGCCCGCGGACCGGTGGCGCAGGTGCCAGCCCGTCTCGACCGCCGCGGCCAGCCCGCGGCCGAGGACGAGCGGGATGCGCGGAGCGGGCGGCGGGCAGTCGAAGACGGCGCCGACCCGGGCCAGGAACGGCCACAGGTCCGTCTCCTCGCGGTCCACGACGAAGTAGGCCTTGCCGCCGACCCGCCCGGCGGGGGCGAGCGCGGCCCGTATGCAGGCGTCCACCGCGTTGTCGACGTGGCAGAGCGAGACCCGCACCCGTTTGCCGCCCGACAGGTCGGGCAGCCGGCCCGCGCGCATGGCGTCGACCATGCGCGGCAGGAATCCGGCGTGGTCGCGCGGCCCCCAGATGCCGCGCGGCCGGACGGCGCAGGTGGTGAACTCCGGCCCGTCGGCCGCCCGTACGTACTGTTCGGCGATCGCCTTCGTCTCGCAGTAGTGGTTGAACCACCGATCCGGGTACGGGGTGCTTTCGTCGATGCCGAGACGGTCGCCCTCCCGCACCCGCATCAGCGCGCTCGGGCTGGACACGAACACGAACCGCCGCGCCCCCGCCGACCTCGCTGCCGCCAGCAGCCGCTGCGTGCCGGTGACGTTGGCGGCCTCGAACTGCGCGCGGCTGCCGTGGTCGACGACCCGGGCCGCGCTGTGCAGGACCGCCTCGCAGCCCTGTGCCGCCCGCCCGAGCGAACCGTCGTCGGTGAGGTCGCCGGTGACGACCTCGACGCCGGGCAGGGAGCGCAGCCGTACGGCATCGCTGCCGGGCCGTACAAGGGCGCGGACCCGGTGGCCCCGGCGCAGGGCGCCGTCCACCAGGTGCCCGCCCAGGAATCCGGATGCTCCGGTGACCAGGATCTTCACAGTGCCCGCCACCAGGTCGCGCCGTAGAGCATGGTGCGCCCGACCACGGAGGCGGTCCCGTGTCCGGCCGCCCGGCCGCGCGGCAGGGCGAGCGGGATCTGCGCGGCGTGCACGCCGATGCTGAGGAAGGCGTCGGCCCACCACAGCCACCGCAGCACCGGGAGGTCGGGGGCTCCCCCGGTCGCGGCCCACACGGCCCCGCCGACGAGGTACGCCCATCCGGCGAGCGGCACGATCCGGAGCGCGCGCCGCCCTGGGGACGACGCGGACCGGGCCTGCTGCCGCTCGGCCCAGCGGGCCAGCTCCTCGCGGCCGATCTTGGCGTTGTGCCGGATGTCCACGGGGAAGGCGGGGTGGCGCAGGAACTCCTGGAGGCCGGTGGTCGCGGCGTGCGCCTCGGCCATCGTGCGCAGCTCGGCGACCAGCTTCGTCCATCCGCTTTCGTCGAGCGCTTCCCCGCCCTCCCCGGTCTCGGTCTCGACGCAGATGACGGGCCGTTGCGCGCCGGCCGGCCCGATGCCGACCAGGGCGGTGCGCCGGACCAGGGGATGGGCGTTGAAGACTCCCTCGCAGCGCACGGTGTGCAGGTCCCGGTGACCGGTGCGGACCCGCTGCGCGGCGCGCCCGCAGAACCACAGCCGTCCTTCGGCGTCGAGGTGGCCGAGGTCGCCGGTCCGGTGCCAGGTCCGGGGGGCCTCGCCTCCGGGGCGTACCTCGGTCACCTTGTGCGCGAGGTCGGACTGGGGTGCCCGGTGGTAGTGCCGGCTGACGGAGTCGCCGTGGACCAGGATCTCGCCGACGCGCCCGGCGGGCAGGCTGGTCGTGGGGTCGAGGCGGGCGAGCGGGCCGTCGGTGACGGGGGCGATGGTGACGCGGGTGCCGGGGACGGGCCGGCCGACGCAGGTCCCTTCGCCCGCGGCGGCGCGGGCCGCGGTACCGCCGTCTTCGCGGTTGCTTTCGACGTCGTCGTCGCCGAGGATCTCGGCCGCCTCGATCGAGGTGATCGGCAGTACCTCCGTGGCCCCGTAGGTCACATGGATCCGCGCCTTCTCGTCGAGTACGCGGCGCAGCGCGGCCACGACCGCGTCGGGCACCGGGGCCCCGCCGGAGACGACGCAGCGCAGGTCGGGCAGCGGGTGACGGCCGCGGGCGGCACCGGTGAGGTGCCCGGCCAGGTTCCGCAGCAGGGCGGGCGAGGCGAACATCGTGGTGACGCGGAATCGTTCCAGCGCGTCCACGAGCAGCGCCGGGTCCGCCTGGGCGACCCGGGCGGGGGCCAGCGGCGCGAGGACCAGGGTGGATCCGTAGACGAGGTCGAGCACTCCGTAGAAGGGCAGCGTGACCAGGGATACGTCGTCACGGGTGCGGCCGTGGACGGCTTCTATCTGGCGGGCGATGGACAACGCCATGCGGTGGGTGTACTCGACTCCCTTGGCGGGGCCCGTGCTTCCGGTGGTGAAGCCGATCATCAGCAGGTCGTCCCCGCCGGGCGGTGACGCCGTGTCCGCATGATCTCCGGTTGCGGGGGTGGTGGTGCGCAGCGCGGAGAGGGTGTGGCCGCGGCCGAGCCGGCGCCGTCCCAGGGTGACGGGCACGCGTACCCCGGCGAAGGTACGGCGGCCCAGGACGCGCGCGAGCTGGGCGAGGGGCGGTCCGATGAACGCCTCGGCGCCCACGGCCCGGTAGCAGTGGAGCATGCGCCGTACGCCCATGCCGGGATCCACGACGACGGGTACGGCCCCGACCCGGAACAGCGCGAAGCAGAGGGCGAACAGCTCCGGCCCGGGTGGGGCCATCAGCACCGTCCTGGTGCCCCGGGTGATCCCGGCGCTCCGGAATCCGCGGGCCAGCTCCTCGACCGTCTGCTGCAACTCGCCGTAGGTGAGGGTGGCGTAGCTGCCGGAGCCCCTGCCGTCGGGGTGGATGACGGCCGGCTTGTCGGGAAAGGCACGGGCGTTTCGCTCCAGCCACCCGGCCACGCCGTCCGTGTCGGTGGCCGGTTGCTCCACGGCGGGGCCGCCGCCGGTCGTCCTCGTCTGCGGCACGGAGCTCACCGCCCCTCGGGCCGGTAGAGGACACACGCCGCGCTGGGGCCGGCGCCGACCGACACGAACAGGAACTGCTCGTAGTCGTCGCGGCGTACGCCTTCCAGCGCCCGGAGGTAGCCGAGGACCGGGGCCGCGGTGTGCGGCTCGCCCGTCACCCCGGCGCCGTCGGCGGTCGTGGACGGGCCGATCACCAGCGTCCTGTCGAGGTCGATGCCGACCTCCTGCGCGTAGCCGGCGGCGGCACTCGCCGCGAACTCGCTCAGCCGTTCCGCGTGGCCCGGCTCGCGCCGGACGGTGATGGTGGTCCGCCCGTGCCGGCCCATGGTGTCGGTGTCGAGGTAGCCCTCGACATCGGTGGGCCGGTCGGCGGTGTAGTGGCGTACCGGCCCGAACCCGGCGTCGGGGTCGGCGCTGCGCTCCAGCAGGAGGGCGCCGGCCAGGTCCGCGTACGGGTAGTCGGTGTCGCGGTCCGCGTCGCCGCCGGGGTGGACATCGGCAGCGGTGATCAGCAGCCGCTCGGTGCTTCCCGTCTCCAGCAGGGCCTGGCCCACCTGGACGGCGTTGAGTACGCCGCATGCTCCGTTCATCAGGTCGAAGGAGAAGCCGGCGGCCGGTTCGGGGTCGGCGATGTAGTCGAGGTTGATGCCGACCTCCTTCTGGACCAGGGCCGACATGGCCGGTTCGAAGGTGTTGTGCTCGCGGTAGACGCCGACGTTGATGAGTACGCCGATCGAGGATGCCGGCACCTGCGCCCGGGCGAGGGCGCCGCGGGCGGCCCGGCCCGCGAGGTCCACGACGGAGGCCGGGGTGGACGCCGTGTCGTCGGGCAGGGCGGTTGCGGCTGCGGTGATGACCATGCCCATGGCTCAGACCCCCACGTTCGTCAGCGTCGCGGACAGGGCGCCGGTGACCACGCCGGAGGCGGCCGGCACCAGCAGGTACTTGGACCCGGGGCGGGCGCTGCCCGCCCTGAGGTGCTCGCACAGCGTCAGGAAGTGCGAGGTCGTGGCGGTGTTCCCGTACCGCTCGACCACGGAGAGGGAGGCGGGCATGGGGGCGGCGAACTCGGCCTCGGCCGTCTGGTTGACGTAGTCGATGAAGCGGGTGCCGACCTGGTGCTGGATGACGTAGTCGAACTCCTCACCGGCGAACGACCGCCCTCTCTTGGCCAGGAAGTCCCCGTGGAACCGCGGCCACAGCTTGAGCCGGTCGCGGTTGTGCATCTTCTTGTTGTCCGTGTAGAGGGCGATGCCCGGGTTCCGGTCGCTGGGCATGCCCATGCACAGGTGGGAGTACTCGGAGCAGGTCATCAGCTCGATGTAGTGGATGCGGTCGGCGGCGTCGGCGGATACGTCCAGGACGGCCGCGGCCGCCGAGTCCCCGACGGAGAGGGAGGCGAACTGCGGGTCGTAGGAGCCGGTCATCTCGCGCGCGGCGGTCTGCGCGACACGGGTGGCCTGCTCGCCGCTGACGACCAGGCCGCGCCGCACGGCACCGGAGCGGATCATGCGGTCGAGCAGCCACACGCCGGTCACCATTCCGGCGCAGGCGTTGGAGACGTCGAAGTGGATGGCGGAGCCGGCGCCCAGCTCCCTGGCCAGCATCGCGGCGAAGGACGGTTCGAAGGTGAAGCGGCTGCCGTCCTTGAAGCGGGTGATCGAGGCGGAGATGACGATGTCGAGGTCTTCGGCCCGGTAGCGGGAGGACTCCAGCGCGTCCCGGGCGGCGGACAGGGCCATCCCGAACGAGTCCTCGCCGGCCGCCGGTTCGGGGTCGTACACGCGCCGCTCGGCGATCCCGGTGATCTTCTCGATGTCCGCCTCCCCCAGTCCCGGGACCAGGGCGGCGAGTTGGGGAGTGGTCTGGACCGCTGCCGGAAGGCAGATGCCTAAGGCTTCTATTCGACTGTGTGCGGTGGTGCTCATGTGTGTCGCTCTCCGTGGCGGTCCGCCGAGGCATGGGAGTGCCAGGGCGGTGGTGGGCAGGGGGATTCGAGGGACGTCCGGAAGGTAACGGACAGTCAAGTTACCGTAGCGTATGGAGATACTGCCGAGCTGTCAGGGATGCGCAAATGCGGAACATCTAATCCAATACCGGCCACTCGCTCCCACGGCGATACCGGGCAGAACCAGGGCTTCCACCCCTCTCGGCGGCGCCCACCCCCTCGAAAACCTGTCCGGAACCACTCGGTCCACCCCACAGGGCGTGACCCGCCACCGCCGGGACGAACGGGTACGCGCCGGCCGGAGCGACGCTGCGAAGGGGCGCCGCGCAGAGTTCCGCAACGGCCCAGCGCCGGGACCTGCCATGCTGAGCGGGTTCGATTCGGCCCTCACACCTCGGAGGTTCTGATGCGTGCAGGCGTCGTTGTCGCCGCGCAGCCCGGTGTGGAGGACCTCGCCGTGCGGGCCGAGGAGTTGGGCTTGCACAGCTTCTGGGTCAACGACACCCCGATGGTCCACGGCGACCCCTTCGTCGCCTTGAGCCTGTGCGCGAAGGCCACCAGCCGCATCAGGCTCGGCATCGGCGTGACCTCACCGGCACTGCGCTCGGCCCCGGCCGCTGCGAGCGGGCTCGCCAGCCTCAACGCCCTGGCACCGGGCCGGATCATCTGCGGAGTCGGCACCGGAAACACCGCCCGGCGCACCCTGGGCATGCGGCCGACCACGGCGGCCAGGCTGGAGGAGTTCACCGTCGCTCTGCAGGACCTGTGCGCCGGACGTTCTACCGAGTACCGCGAAGGTGACCGGGTCCGCGAGATCCGGTTCCTGCACGCAGGGGCGCACGTCAACACCGCCGACCCGATCGAGTTCGTCGTGGCCGCGCTCCTCGGACCGAAGGCCGCCGCCGTCGCCGGCCGCCGCGGCACCGGCCTCGTCTCCTTCGGCCTGCTGGACCCCACCGCCTGGCACGCGCTGCACGACACCCGCCGCCACGCCGCCCGGGGCACACCCCGCGCCCCCGACGCCCACGCGGACTCCCGGGCGGACTCCTACGTGGTCACCTCGCTCCACCTGCTCGGCGAGGACGAGGACCCCCACGGCGACGCGGCCCGGGACGCGACGGGGCACCTCGTCCTGTCGCTACTGGCCTTCGCCGCCGACACAATCGCCGGCACACCGGCCTTCGCCGAGCAACTCGGCCCCGAGGAACGCGAGGCGGTGCGGCGGCTCCTCGACCGGCGCGGCACCACCGCCACCGCGCCGGACCGGCACACCAAGCTCTACCCCAACTACCTCGGACCCATCGCACCGCAGGACCGGGACCTGGTTCTGCCCTCGCTGATGAACGCCCTGGCCCTGGTCGGCACCCGCGACGACCTCCTCGCCCGCATCACCACCCTGGAACAGGCCGGCGTCGACGAACTCCTCATCCAGCCGGTGATCGACCCGCCCGCCGAGATGGCCCGGCTCGCGAAACTCCTCACCTGAGCCGACCCGCCCGCCGCCGCCCTGGGGAGCGTCATTCGCCGGCGGCGTCCTCGGTCTCCCAGCGCAGCAGGTCACCCGGCTGGCACTCGAGCACCTCGCAGAGCGCGGCGAGCGTTGCGAAGCGTACGGCCTTGGCGCGGCCGTTCTTGAGTACGGCCAGGTTGGCGGGAGTGATCCCCACGCGGTCCGCGAGCTCGCCCACGGACATCTTCCGCCTGGCCAGCATCACGTCGATGTCGACGGCGATCGGCATCAGATCACCTCGTCCAACTCGGCCTGCATCTGCGCCGCTTCGACGTCGCGCGCGACGGCCTGGGTGAGCAGCATCCGTAGTACGAGGACGATGAGCGCGACCCCGAGGATGGCCAGGCCGACCCCGCCCATGATGACGGTGACACCCGGGTCGTCCCGCTGGCCCGGCGCATTGATGGCCGTGACCGCGAACCACAGGAGGGCAGCCGCGACGATCGCCCCGATCACGCCGTCCACGTACCGGAAGGCGGCGTGGGAGAACACGGTTCCGCGTCGCACCATCGTCACCAGCCGCCATACGCAGACCAGGGCGACCTGCGCCGACACCATGCCCAGGATCGTGATCACGCGCAGTGGGGTCAGCGGGAGCGACCCGTCCTCCGGGTCGCTCCCGCTGACCAGCACCCACACCATCCCCGCCTGCACGAACACGGTGCCGGCGAGCACCACCACGAGCACGGCCCGCAGCGCACCCACTGTCAGCTTTCCCATGACCCCTCCTTACATCGAGTTACGATGGGAATCTATCGAATCTCGATAGGTCAGACAAGATGTCGGCTCCCGCCGCGGGCACCTTGTCGGGTTCCCGCATGGACCTCGCTTGACTGGTGGACGGCACGACGGGTAGGGAGAGGCTGTTCATTGCGCAAGGTGTGAAACGGGGGACAAATGAAGCCACTCGAAACGGGCGATCCCACCTCGCTCGGCGAGGGCCGCTACCGGCTGGTGGGACGGCTCGGCCAGGGTGGCATGGGCGTGGTCTACCTGGGCCGTTCCCAGTCCGGCCGGGCGGTCGCCGTCAAGGTCGTACGTCCCGAGTTGAGCACCGAGCCCGGGTTCAAGCGCAGGTTCGCCGACGAGGTCGCGGCCGCGCGGCGGGTCGGCGGCTTCCACACCGCGCCGGTGGTCGACGCCGACCCGGACGGGGAGCCTGCCTGGCTGGTGACGGCCTTCGTGCCCGGTCCCACCCTGCAAGCGGTACTCGCGCGCGTCGGATCGCTGCCTCTGGACACGCTCACCGTCCTGGCGGCCGGTCTGGCCGAGGCACTCGAGGCGATCCACCGGGCGGGGGTCATCCACCGCGATCTCAAGCCCGCGAACATCATCGTCGCGGAGGACGGGCCGCGCGTCATCGATTTCGGCATCGCGCGCGCCCTGGACGGAACGGCCCTGACGCAGACCGGGCTGCAGGTCGGCACGCCGGGATTCCTGGCACCCGAGCAGCTCACCGGTGGTGGCGCGGTCACCCCCGCGGTCGACATGTTCGCCCTGGGGGTGGTGCTCACCCAGGCGGCGGGCGGCGCCCCCTTCGGTGACGGCCCCTCCGCGGCCAGGCACTTCAAGGTGGTCTACGAGGAGCCGGACCTGACCGCGGTGCCCGGTGAACTCCGCGAAGCCATCGGCGCCTGCCTGTCCAAGGACCCGGCGGCGCGGCCCACCCCGGCCGCCTTCCTCGCCACTCTCACTGTCCGCCACCCGGACGGTGGCTCCTGGCTGCCGGAGGCGGCGACGCAGCTGCTCCCGCCCCCGGAACCGGCGGTGCGTCCCACCGTGCCGGACGGCCCGCCGGACACCGCGCAGGACCTCGCGGCACCGGACGCAGTACCGGACGCGGTGCCGGACGCCGTCCCGCCCGTCGTCGCGGAGCCCCGTACGGAACAGCCGCGCACCGTGACGGGACCCACGGCGCGGCTCTCCCCCGACCCCGACCCTGCCACCTCCCCCTCCCCCTCCCCCTCCCCCGCGCAGGCGCCGCAGGCGGTCGCGGAGAAGCCCCGGCGGCGCCGTGCGCTGATGGCGGCGGTGCTCGTGACAGCTCTCGCGGTCGGCGGCCTGTACGTGTGGCAGCCTTGGGCCGACTCCACCAAGGACAACTCCAAGCCCGGCGCCGCCACGCCCACCGGATCCGCCCCGGCCCCTGTCCCTGCCGCCTTCCCGGCCGAACCTCTGCTGATCCGGCAGGACACCGCCCCGGGCTGGCCCGGGACGTGCCACGGCGTCATCGCCCGCCGGGACGCCGCGACGGAGAAGCCCGTGGGGCTCATCGCAGGGGGCGCGGGCGCATGCGACACCCTGCCCCAGTGGTCCCCTGACCGCAGGTCGTTCGCGTTCACCCGCAGCACGCCCGAGGGCACGGCCGTCTGGACCGCCAATGCCGACGGTTCGAACGCCCGGCGGATCACCTCCATCGCCGGCGGCAGGGTGTCCTGGTCGCCGGACGGCAGCCAACTCGCCGTACTCCGCAAGAAGGACGGTGTCCAGCAGCTGTTCGCGGTCGGCGTCGCCGACGGCACGGCTCGCCAGCTCACCTCGGGCGGGGGCCAGGTCGAGGATCCCGCGTGGTCGCCGGACGGCAAGAGCATCGCGGTGTGTCTGCAGACGGCGCCCGAGAACTGGCAGATCCACCTGGTCGACCCCGCCGCCCCGAGCCAGGCCCCACAGCAGGTGACCCGGCTGCCCCATCCGGCACTCGACCCGGTGTGGTCACCCGACGGCTCCACCTTCGCCTACACGGCGGGCACCTACGGCACGGGCACTCAGGGCGACATCCGCCTCGTGGACGCCGACGGCAGTGACGATCGTGAACTGATCGCCACCGATGCCCACGAGATGGACCCCGCCTGGTCCGCCGACGGCACGTGGGTGGCCTTCGTCCGCGGCCCGTACGAGAAGCCCGTGATCTGGGCCGTGCGCGCGGACAAGACCGGCGAGCGTACGGTCACCACCGGCGGCGGCGCCGAGGGGCATCCCTCCTGGCGCTGAGAGGAGCGGCGCTCCCCGTCAGCGAGGGCTTTCGTAGGCCTCCAGGTGGGTCGCCGAGAGGGTCAGGCCGTCCGCCGCCGCCGTGCAGCGGGCGGCCAGGGTTTCGACGCGGTGGCGGAAGGCTTCCGCTTCCGGGCCCTGCCAGGTGAGGGCCTCGGCCGAGGCGCGCAGGCGTCCGCGTGGGCGCGCAGGGCCGCGGAGTGGGCGCGCAGGCCGGTCACGGGGGCGTGGCGGTGTTCGGACCGGGCGGCCGGGATCGTGGTCACAGGGACCTCCACGGGGCGAAGGCGTTGGTGACCCCGGCCAGGGCCGGGGCGAGTTCGGGGTGGTGGCGCAGCAGTACGGTGACCATGGAGTTGCGGTCGACCCACTCCAGGCCCTCGGCCGTGTAGACCTCGGGCCGGTAGTCGGTCGTGAAGAAGCGGTCGCTCTTCAGCCGCCGGCTGGCCATCAGGATGAAGATCCGGAAGAGGGAGTCGCTGAAGCCGAACCCGGCGGGGCGGGGTTCCGCGAGGTTCCCGACCAGGGTGTCGACCCGGTCGAGCCTTCCCTCGTACAGGTCCCGGAGCAAGTGCCGCGTCGCGGGTGTGGGCGGCGAGCGCCTCGCGGTCGGTGCGCAGGGCGTCGGCGGGCAGCCCGGCGCGGAGCCTGTCGAGGAGCACGGTGGAGGGAGCAGCGGGAGCGGAGGGATTGGGGGTGGTGGGGGTGGTGGGCATACCGGGCCTTCTGGAGGTCGTGACAGGGCTCGTGGCGGCGGTCGTGACGGTGCCGGCCACGGCGTTGGCGCTGACGGTGGAGACGGCTGTGCTCAGAGGGAGGGGAGCTCGGTGGTGATCGGTACGTCGATGAGCACCGGTCCGTCCTGCTGGGCCGCCGAGTCCCGTACGAGTTTGGTGAGTTCACCGGCGCCGTGGGCGGTGTGCGCGCGGACGCCGTAGCCCGTGGCGATCGCGGCGATGTCCAGGCCCGGGATGTCGAGGCCGGGGGCGCCCTGCGCGTGCTCGATCTGTGCGAACCACTGGAGGATCGCGTAGCGGGCGTTGCTGAGGACGACGAAGGTGACGGGGACGTTGTAGGTGGCGGCGGTCCACAGGGCCTGAACGGCGTAGTGGATCGAACCGTCGCCGATGACCGCGACGACGGGCCTGTCGGGGCACCGAGCTGTGCTCCGACGGCGGCCGACGCGCCGAATCCGAGGCCGCCGCCGGCGGAGAAGAGGTACGAGCCGGGGGTGCTGATCCGGGTGGCCTCGTGGAACTGCGGGACGTTGGAGGGCGATTCGTTGACCCAGAGGGTGTTGTCGGGGGCGCCCTGGGCGATGGCGGCCATGGCGGCGAGGGGGGTCAGCACGCCCTCGGGCCCTTCGGGGATCCGTACCCGCTCGTGGGTCCGGGGGGCCGGTCCGCCGGGCGGGAGCAGGTCGGCGAGCCGGTCGGTGAGGGCCCGGGCGGACAGCGCGAGATCGGCGACGACCGCGTCCCCGACGGGGGCCCTGGCCGCCTCTTCCGCGTCTCGGGTCAGCAGGATCAGCTCGGCGCCGTCGGGCAGGTAGGAGCCCGGAATGTAGGGGTAGTAGCGGAAGACGGGCGCGCCGATGACCACGACGAGGTCGTGGCCGGACAGCTGCTGGGTGAGCGGGCCGATGGCCGGGACGAGTTCCCCGCGGAACTGCGGGTGGTCGCGGGGGAAGGCCACGCGGGCGGAGACGGGGGCGGCCCAGACGGGCAGGCCGGTGCGTTCCGCGAGTGCGACGACCGCGTCCCAGGCGCCGGACGCGTCGACGTCGTCTCCGACGACGAGGACGGCCGAGCGGGCTCCCGCGATGCGGTCGGCGAGGTGCCGCACGGTCTCCGGAGCGGGGCCGGTGGCGTGGGTGACGCGGCGGGCGGCCGCGGCCCGGGCGCCGCGGTCCTCGGCCTCGGTGAGCTCTGCGTCGAAGTCGTCCATGGGGAGGGAGACGAACACCGGCCCGTGCGGCGGGGTTTCGGCGAGCTGGACGGCGCGGGCGAGGGCGGGGGCCACGTCCGCGGGGCGCGGGGGCTCGTACGCCCATTTCACGGCGGGCTGCGGGAGGAGCCCCGCCTGGGGGTTGGAGAGCAGGGCCTCCATGGTGAGCATGGCGCGGACCTGCTGGCCGGCGGTGACCACCATGGGGGTGCGGTTGGCGCGGGCGTTGAGGATGGCGCCCATGGCGTTCCCGGTGCCGGGGCCGGTGTGCAGGTTCACCAGGGCAGTGGTGCCGGAGGCGAGGGCGAAGCCGTCGGCCATGCCGACGACGACGGCCTCCTGGAGGCCGAGTACGTACCGGAAGTCCTCCGGGAACTGCTTGAGCATGGGCAGTTCGGTCGATCCGGGATTGCCGAACACCGTGGTCATGCCGCGGGCCCTCAGCACGTCCAGGACCGCTTCTCGCACCGTGCGCATGTGTGAACCCTTCCACCCACCGACAACACCGACGGTGATCAAGAAAGCACGCTCCGTGGATCTTGGCGCACCGCTCCACCGGGTGAAACGGCCTGTTGTGTCCACGCCGCGGAGTGCGGCAGGACACCGCCGCGGCCGTTCACCCGTGTTGACGCCGCGTCCACCCGGCGCCGGGGAAGCCCCCCGCAGGGGGCCTTCGCCGCACCCGACGACCTCCATCCGCCTGTCGTTGCGGGGTGGGCTGCCCTAACGTCGAAGCGAGGGGTTCACAGTCGGCATGACACCTGACGGGTCACCGGGAGATGCGCATGAGGATGCTGATCAACAGTCCGCAGACCGTGGTCGACGACGCCCTGCGGGGAATGGCCGCCGCCCATCCCGAGCTGGACGTCGACGTGCAGCGGCGGGTCGTCGTACGGCGCGACGCGCGGGCCGGTGGGCGGGTGGGGGTGGTCTCCGGGGGCGGGTCCGGGCACGAGCCGCTGCACGCCGGGTTCGTGGGGTACGGGATGCTGTCGGCCGCCTGTCCCGGCGAGGTGTTCACCTCGCCGGTGCCCGACCAGATGGTGCGGGCCGCCGCGGCCGTGGACTCCGGTCAGGGGGTGCTGTTCGTCGTCAAGAACTACACCGGGGACGTGCTCAACTTCCAGATGGCCGCCGAGCTGGCCGAGGAGGACGGCCTGCGGATCGAGAGCGTCCTGGTCGACGACGACGTCGCCGTGACCGACAGCCTCTACACGGCCGGGCGGCGCGGCACCGGGGCCACCCTCTTCGTCGAGAAGATGGCCGGGGCGGCCGCCGAGGAGGGCGCGCCGCTGGAGCGGGTCGCGGCGATCGCCCGCCGGGTCAACGCGTCCTCGCGGAGTTTCGGCGTGGCGCTGAGCGCCTGCACCACGCCCGCGAAGGGCAGCCCGACCTTCGATCTGCCGGACGGGCAGCTGGAGTTGGGCATCGGGATCCACGGCGAACCGGGCCGGGAGCGGCGGGCGATGATGCCGGCCGGGGAGATCGCGGACATCGCGGTGGGAGCCGTACTGGAGGAGCTGGCGCAGGTGGGTCCGGCGGACGGGCCGGTGCTGGCGCTGGTCAACGGGATGGGGGCGACACCGCTGCTGGAGCTGTACGGGTTCCACGCGGAGGTGGCCCGGGTGCTGGCCGCACGCGGCGTGCGGGTGGCCCGGGTGCTCGTGGGGAACTACGTCACGTCGCTGGACATGGCGGGGTGTTCGGTGACGCTGTGCCGCGCCGACGAGGAACTGCTCCGGCTGTGGGACGCGCCCGTCCAGACCGCCGCCCTGCGGTGGGGCCGCTGACCGTAGGGTGGCGGTGGGACGGGCCAGACCGATGCGAGGCGAGGAGATCCGGTGCGCGACGCAGACTTCTTCCGGCGCTGGATGGCGGCCGCCACGGCCGCGGTCGAGCGGGAGGCCGACCGGCTGACGGAGCTCGACTCCCCCATCGGGGACGCCGACCACGGGAGCAATCTGCTCCGCGGTTTCACGGCGGTGCTCCCGGCTCTGGAGGCGGAGGCCCCCGAGGCGCCGGGCGCGGTGCTGCAACTGGCCGGAAGGACGCTCATCTCGACGGTCGGCGGCGCGTCCGGGCCCCTGTACGGGACGCTGCTGCGGCGCACCGGCAAGGCACTCGGGGAGGCGGCCGAGGTCTCCGACACGGAGCTGCGCGAGGCCCTGGACGCGGGGGTGGCCGCGGTGGCGCAGCTGGGCGGGGCGGCTCCGGGCGACAAGACGATGCTGGACGCGCTGGTGCCGGCGGTGACCGCGCTGGGCGCGTCGTACCGGGCGGCCGCGGAGGCGGCGGAGAACGGGGCGCTGGCTACGGTCCCGCTGCAGGCGCGCAAGGGCCGGGCCAGCTATCTGGGCGAGCGGAGCATCGGGCACCAGGATCCGGGCGCGACCTCGTCGGCGTTGCTGTTCAGGGCGCTGGCGGACGTGGCGGAGCCGGTGGAGGGCGCGCGGTGACGGGCCCGGACCCGAGCCCGGGGTTGGTGGGCATCGTGCTGGTGTCGCACAGCGCGCCGGTCGCGGAGTCGGTGGCCGAGCTGGCGCGCGGCCTGGCCGCGGGCGGCCCCCTGGCCCCGGTGGCCGCTGCGGGCGGCACCGCCGGCGGGCTCGGCACGAGCGCGGAGCGGATCGTCGCGGCCGCGCGGGAGGTGGACCGGGGCGCCGGGGTCGCGCTGCTGGTGGACCTGGGCAGCTCGGTGCTGACGGTGAAGGCCCTCCTCCTGGAGGACGAACTCCCGCCGGACTCCCGCCTGGTGGACGCCCCCTTCGTGGAGGGCGCGGTGGCAGCCGTGGTGGCCGCCTCCAGCGGACTCCCCCTGTCGGCGGTGGCCTCGGCCGCCACCGAGGCCTACGCCTACCGCAAGACCTGACCCCGGCACCTGCCCCGGCCCCGGCCCCCGGCGAGGTGACTGCGCCGGGGGCCGGACTGCCGGGCTGCCGGGCTGCCGGGGACCGCCTACGGGCGGCCGCGGAGGGTTTCGATCTCGCGGCGTTCGCGCTTCGTCGGCCGGCCCGCGCCGCGGTCGCGGATGCCGACCACGGCGGCCTCCACGGGGGTCGGCGGCGGCGGGCTCTTGTCGATCAGGCACTCCGCGGCGACGGGGGCGCCCACCCGCTTGGACACGGGCCGCTTCACCACCACGATCCGCTCGCGCCCGGCGTGGAAGAGCCGTACCTCGTCACCCGCGCGCACCGCCTGCGCCGGCTTCGCACGCTCCCCGTTGACCTTCACGTGGCCCGCCCGGCAGGCGGTCGCCGCGACCGAGCGGGTCTTGGTCAGACGCACGGACCAGATCCACGCGTCGACCCGCACCGTGCCCGATTCCGTTCCCGTTCCCGTTCCCTCATCTGCCATGCCCCGACTCTAGCGAGGCGGGCAGGCCGGAGCGGAACGACTTTTGGCAGATACACCAAGAGGCATGGCATCTGCCATAGAGATCAGCCCAACAGAATTGCAAACGCGCCATACGTGCGCCTACCTTGTCGCACATGCAGTCCTACACCATCGGACAGGCGGCGCGTCTGCTGGGCGTCAGCCCGGACACCGCGCGCCGCTGGGCCGACGCAGGCCGGGTCGTGACCCATCGCGACGAAGGCGGCCGACGCCTGATCAACGGCCGTGACCTGGCGGCCTTCTCCGTCGAGGTGGGCCAGGGCGCACACACCGAGGACGGAGAGCCGTACACCTCGGCACGCAACGCCTTCCCCGGCATCGTCACCGCCGTCAAGCTCGGCGACGTGGCCGCCCAGGTCGAGATCCAGGCAGGTCCCCACCGCCTGGTCTCGCTGCTCACCCGTGAGGCCGTCGAGGAGCTCGGACTGGAGGTCGGCATGCAGGCCACCGCCCGCGTGAAGTCCACCAGCGTGCACATCGACCGCACCTGACCCGGACGACACGACGGAGCCCGGACGGCCCCGCCCACCGGCCCCGCGTTCCCCGCCGTCCGCCGCGGTCCCCGCACCACCCGCTCAGCACCAGCGCACGTCCCCACCCGCTCCGCCCGTCACCGGCGCGGGTCACCACCGCGCGGAACCGGCACCTGCCGGCCGCCGACCCGACCGAGGAGCTCCTGCTCATGTTCCCGACCCTGACCCGCCGCCGCGCCGCGGCCGCCGCACTGACCGCCGCCCTGCTCGTACCGCTGGCCGCCTGCGGCAAGGCCGACGAGAAGCCCGCCGCCGGCTCCACGCCCGGCTCGGCCTCGGCCTCCGCCGAGGCCAAGGCCGCGAACCTCACCGTCCTCGCCGCCTCCTCCCTCACCGACGTCTTCAAGACGGCGGGTGAGGTGTACCAGAAGACCCACCCCGGCACGAAGATCACCTTCTCCTTCGCCGGTTCGCAGGAGCTCGCCGCGCAGGTCAAGCAGGGTGCCCCGGCCGACGCGCTGGTGACCGCCGACACCAAGACCATGGACGGGCTGAAGGCCGAGACCGGCGAGCCCACGATCATTGCCAAGAACCGCCTGGTCATCGCGGCCGGCAAGGGCAACCCGTTCAAGATCGACGAGCTCAAGGACCTCGCCGACACCAAGCTCAAGGTCGTGCTCGCCGCGCCCGAGGTCCCGGTCGGCCGCTACAGCAAGCAGATCCTCGACGCCCAGAAGGTCGAGGTGAAGCCGGTCTCCCAGGAGCCCAACGTGCGCGCCGTGCTGAGCAAGGTCGAGCTGGGCGAGGCCGACGCCGGCCTCGTCTACAAGACCGACTCCGCCAAGTCCGGCGACAAGGTCGTCACGGTGGACATCCCGGACGAGCAGAACGCCGTGGCCTCCTACCCGGCCGCCACGCTGAAGCAGTCCAAGAACGCCGAGGCCGCCGCCGCGTTCGTGGCCTGGCTGAGCACCCCCGAGGCCCAGAAGATCCTGCAGGACGCGGGCTTCCAGAAGGTCTGAGCGCCGCCGGCGTCCGCATGACGAGGGGCTGCCTGGTCCGGGGGGACAGGCAGCCCCTCCCGGCGTGCCCGCGCAAGTACGCCCGTACGACGGCAGGTTCGGACTCCGGCAGGGACGCCCGTACGACGGCAGGCGCCAACGCCCGTACGGCGGCCGCCGCCAGGGGCAGGGCCACCCCTTCCGCCCGGACCGGCCTGCCGCGGCATACCCTTCCCCCGCCGTCACTCTCCCCCAGCCAGGAACGCCCATGAGCAGACTCCGTACCCGCACCCGGCCCCCGCTGGCCCTGGCACTCCCCGCGCTGCTCGCCGTCGCGTTCCTGCTGATGCCGCTCGTCGGCATCCTCGTCCGCACCCAGTGGGGCGACCTCGGCGCCCATCTCGGCAGCCCCGGCGTGGTCGAGGCGCTGAAGCTCTCTCTCGTGGTGTCCCTGTGGGCCCTCGGCCTCTCCCTGGTCCTCGGCGTGCCCCTCGCCTGGCTGCTGGCCCGCGTCCCGTTCAAGGGCAAGGCGCTGGTCCGCTCGCTCGTGCTGCTCCCGATGGTGCTGCCGCCGACCGTCGGCGGTGTCGCCCTGCTCCTCGGCTTCGGCCGGCGCGGGCTGCTCGGGCCCTGGCTGGAGGGCACCTTCGGGATCACCCTGCCGTTCCACACGTCGGGGGCGGTCCTGGCGGCCACCTTCGTCGCCATGCCGTTCCTGGTCATCAGCCTGGAGGGCGCCCTCGGCGGCCTCAAGCAGAGCTACGAGGAGACCGCCGCCTCGCTCGGCGCCTCACCGGTTTGCGTGTTCTTCACGGTGACCCTGCCCATGGTGGGCCCCGGCCTGATAGCCGGCGCCGCGCTCACCTGGGCCCGCGCACTGGGCGAGTTCGGCGCGACCATCACCTTCGCGGGCAACCTGCCCGGCACCACCCAGACCCTGCCGCTGCAGGTGTACCTGCTGCTCCAGGACCAGCCCGAGGCCGCCACCTCGGTCTCGCTGCTGCTCCTGGCGATCGCCATGGGCGTGCTGATCGCCCTGCGCGGGCGCTGGACGGGCACGCCGGCCGCCGCCCGCGAGGCCGTGGCCGCGCCGCCGGTCCCGGACGAGGCGCCCGACACCGGCGCCTCCACCGTCACCACCACCGGGACCGCCGGGACCACCGCATCGCCGGAATCCGCGGCGCACGAGGCCGGCCACTGGCCGCTGCACGCCACCGTCACCGGCTTCAACCAGCTCACCCTCGCCGCCGAACCGGGCACCACCATCGCCGTCGTCGGCGAGAACGGCGCCGGCAAGACCACCCTGCTGCGGGCCCTGCTCGGCCTGACCCCCCGGGCCCACGCCGAGCTCCGGCTCGGCGACGCCGACGTCACCGCACTGCCCCCGCACAAGCGGCAGGTGGCCTGGGTCCCGCAGGACGGAGCGCTGTTCCCGCACCTGAGCGCCCTCGCGAACACCGCGTACGGACTGCGCGCCCGCGGGGTGTCGCGCGCCGACGCCCGCCGCGAGGCGCAGGCCTGGCTGGACCGGCTCGCCGTCGGGCACCTCGCCCGGCGCAAGCCGACCCAGCTGTCCGGCGGCCAGGCCCAGCGGGTGGCCCTGGCCCGCGCGCTGGCCGCCCGCCCGCGGCTGCTGCTGCTCGACGAGCCGCTGGCCGCCCTCGACCAGACCACGCGGGCCCGCGTCCGGCACACCCTGCGCACGCACCTCGCCGGCTTCGGCGGGGTCTGCCTGATCGTCACGCACGATCCCGTCGAGGCGGTGTCGCTGGCCGACCGGGTCCTCGTACTGGCCGACGGGCGCACCCTCCAGGACGCGCCGCCCGCCGAGGTGAGCCGGCACCCGCGCTCCCCGTGGGTGGCCCGCATGCTCGGGCGCAACGCCTGGCCCGGCATCGCCTCGGCGGCCGGGCTGGCCCTCGCCGAGGGCGGACGGCTCGTCGTCGCGGAGGCACTGCCCGAGGGCGCACAGGCACTGGCGATCATCGCCCCGGAGGCGGTGTCGGTGCACCGGGAGCGCCCGGACGGCAGCCCCCGCAACGTCTGGCCGGGCACCGTACGGGAGATCACCGCGGTCGGCAGCCGGCTGCGCGTGCTGATCTCCTCGGGCGGTGTGCCCGACCTGGTCGCGGAGATCACCCCGGAGGCGGCGTCCGAGCTGGGCATCGTCGACGGCGCCGACGTCTGGACGAGTGTGAAGGCCACCGAGGTCACGCTCGTCCGCCTCTGACGGCTCTGCGGCGCAACGGGCGGAACCCTTTGGACGGGTGGGTGGGCTGACATGTCTTCAGCGGAGCCTGCGCCCGTCGGCGGGCGCCATCCGCATGTCACACGTTCCCGTGGGGGGGTACTCCGTCATGTCCGTCAGCACGCCCGGCCCACCGCCGCCGATGACGCCCGCTCCGCCGCAGCACTCCGGCCCGCCGCCGCGCGTCGACGTGCTGCGCTCCCCGCAGGGCCTCGCGACCGCCGTGACCGTGCTGCTGTGCGTCGCGGCGGGGGTCAACCTGCTCTCGGCCGGCGTCAACGTCTTCACCCTGTCCGTGACGACCGGCCCCGCCGGGGTCCCGGACGGCACGGTCGACCTGGCGGCCGTTCTGACCGGCCTCGCGGGGATCGTCCAGCTGCTGTCGCTGCTCGGTACGGCAGCCGTCTTCCTCGTGTGGTTCCACCGCGTGCGCGTCAACGGCGAGATCTTCCGCGCCGAGGTCTTCACGCAGAAGCGCGGCTGGGCCATCGGCGGCTGGTTCATCCCCCTCGGCCACATGTTCCTCCCCTTCTGGACCGCACGGGAGACGTGGAGGGCCGGCACCCGGCTCGGGCCCGACGGCTCCCCGGTGCGGGTCTCCACCGCTCCGCTCACCGCCTGGTGGGTGGTCTGGGTCGTCGCGGCGCTGGCCGGCCGGCTGACGAGTGGTCTCTACAACCACGCCGAGACCCCCGAGGAGCTGGGAACGGCCTCCGCCTTCGGCCTCGGCTCCGACCTGCTCATGGTCGCCGCCGCCGTGCTCGCCGTCCGCTTCGTCCGCAAGCTCACGGCCATGCAGCACACCATGGCCGTACAGGGGCCGTACGCCACGGCCTGACACGGCCGACACGGCCGACACCGCTGATACGGGCGCCCGGCGCGAAGGCGGCCTGGCGGCGGGGCGCCCGGCGTCAGGCTCCCGGCTCCGGGCCGGCCAGGGCGAACTCGCACCACACGCACTTCCCGCCGCCCCGGGGCTCCACGCCCCACTCGTCCGCGAGCCGCTCCACCAGCATCAGCCCGCGCCCCGACACGGCCCAGTCCCCCGCCTCCCGCCGCCTCGGCAGGGCGCTGCTGGTGTCCTCGACCTCGATGCGGATCCGGCCCTGCGCCGTGAGCCGCATGCTGACGTCGCCGCCGCCGTCGGTGTGGACCAGGGCGTTGGTCATCAGCTCGTCCGCCGCCAGTTCGATCTCGTCGGCCCGGTCCCGCGCTCCCCACGCGGCCACCGCCGCCCGGATCAGGTGCCTGGCCAGCCCCGGGGCCTCCGTGTCCCCCGGTTCCAGGCGCTGCCGCAGCGGGCCGCCGCCGCGCGCGCCGGGCGTGCCGCGGCGACGCAGGACGAGCAGGGCCATGTCGTCGCCCCCGCCGGAGTCCCCGACCAGTTCGCACAGCACGTCGGCGAGCTCCTCCACGTCGACCGGGCCGCTGTGGACCGCGGCCATGAGCTCACGCATGCCGGTGTCGTGGTCGGCGCCGGGGCGTTCGATCAGGCCGTCCGTGCACAGCACCAGGGTGTCCCCCGGGTGCAGCTCGAGGCTGGTGACGGGGTAGCCGGTGCCGGTGCCGGGCTGGTCGCGGGGCGGCAGTCCGAGCGGCAGACCGCCCGCCACCTGGATGCGGTGGCAGCTACCGTCGCCGCGCCGCACGACCGGGTCGAGGTGGCCGGCCCGGACCATCCGGAGCATCCCGGTGCTGAGGTCCACCTCGGCGTACGTGCACGTGGCGAACCGTTCCGTCTCCAGTTCGCGCAGGAAGGCGGAGGCGCGCGCCATCGCCGCCGCCGGGGTGTGCCCCTCGACGACGTACGCGCGCATGACGATGCGCAGCTGTCCCATGACGGCGGCCGCGTCCGTGTCGTGCCCCTCGACGTCGCCGATCATCACCCCGACCCGGCCGTCGCCGAGCGGGATCACGTCGTACCAGTCGCCGCCGATGTCCCGCCCCATCCGGGCGGACCGGTAGCGTACGGCGATCCGCGCGCCCGGCACCTCCGGGATCCGGCGGGGCAGCATGGCCCGCTGGAGCCCTTCGGCCAGGTCGTGCTCCTGCTCGAAGAGCATGGCGCGCTGGAGGCCCTGCGCGACGCCGCTGCCGAGCGCCATCAGCAGGTTCCGCTCCTCGGCGGTGAAGTCCCCGTCCCGCGTGTAGAGCAGCCCGAGCGCCCCGATGGCCCGCCCCTGGGCGATCAGCGGCAGGTAGACCCCGCTGCGGACGGACAGCGGCTCGATGTACGGCCACAGCTGGGGGTAGCGGCGCTGGAACTCCTCGCGCGAGACGAGGAAGACCGGCTGCATGGTCCGTACGGCCTCGCTCATCGGGAACCGCGCGTCGATGCGCGTGTACTCGATCTCCGGTACGTACGAGCCGAGCTGTCCCTCCGCGACCAGGTGGATGCGGCCGCCGTCGACGATGCCCAGCATCACGCTGACCGCGCCGAGGTGCCCGAGGGCCTGGGGGTCCTTGAGGACGTCGGTCACGTCGTTGACGGTGCGGGCGTGGGCGAGGATGGCGGTGGTCCGCTCGACGACGCCGGTCATCCGGCGCCGCCCCTCGGCCTGCTCCCCGGCCGCCCCGGGCTCGCCCGGGTCGTGGGCGGCGTCGCGCAGGATCCCGATGACGCGGTACGGGCGGCCGTCCGGGTGGCGCAGGATGTGGCCCTGGATGTGGGTCCAGGCAGGCGTTCCGTCACGGAGGCGGGTGCGTACGTAGGCCCCGTAGTGGCTCCGGCCGTCCTTGATCGCCTGCGCGACCCGGGCGTCGAGGCGGGCCGCCTCTGCGGGGGCCAGGCGCTGCCGCAGCCCCCCGGAGGTCCCGTCGTACTCGTCCGGGCGCAGGTCGAGGACCTCGAGGGCGGTGGGATCCAGGTGCATCCGCCCACTGTCGAGGTCCCAGTCGAATGTGCCCATGCGGTTGAGCGCGAGGCTCGTATCGGGCCGCGCGGGCCAGTCGACCTCGGGGTTCTTTCCCCTGCGGGCCATGCAGCCAGGGTCTCACTCTCCCCCGCCCGTGTCCCCGTGGGGCGGCCGGCTCCCGGGGACGCGGCCCCGGCCACCGGTTCAGCAGTGCTCAAGGGCGCCGCCCCGGCCGGGCCCGCACCCGCCCGGACGAAGGGGCCGCGGCCTGCGGAGCGTGCGGGAAACCCGCTGTTCCAGGGCTGGTTGGCCGTCTAGCATGACCCGCTATGCCCACCAACGAAAAGATCATCGAGCAGGCCCTCGACCGCATCGTCGCAGGTTACGTCTTCCCCGAAAAGGCCGTCGTCATCGAGGCGGCGATCCGCAGCCGTCTCGCGGCGGGCGCGTACGCGGACCTGGACGGTCCGGCCCTCTGCGAGACGGTGACGGAGCACCTCCAGGAGGTGTGCCCGGACCGGCACCTGCGCCTGCTCTGGTCCGAGGAACCGCAGCCGCTGGAACCGCTCGACGACGACGGGGGGCAGGCCGCGTTCCTCAAGCTGCTGAGGGAGCACAACCAGGGCGTCCGCCACGTCGAACACCTCGAAGGCAACATCGGGCTCATCGAGATCGGGTGGATAGCCACCGCCGTCGAGGGCGCGAGCGTGATCGGCGCGGCCATGCAGCTGGTCGCGGGCAGCTCCGCGCTCGTGCTGGACCTGCGCGGCTGCCGCGGCGGGGTGCCGGAAGGGGCCGCGATGTGGTGCAGCTACTTCTTCGGCGACGACCAGGTACACCTGAACGACATCTACGACCGGACCACCGACACGACCCGCCAGTACTGGACGTCCGGGTACCTGCCGGCGCCGCGCTACACCGACCGCCCGGTCTACGTGCTCACGAGCGAGACCACCTTCTCCGGCGGCGAGGACGTGGCGTACACCCTGCAGGCGCAGGGCCGGGCCGTCGTCGTCGGTGCGACGACACGGGGCGGCGCCCATCCCACGGCCCGCCACGCGGTCGCCGAGCACGTGCTCGTGACCGTGCCGGCGGCCCGGTCGATCAACACGGTCACCGGCACCAACTGGGAGGGCGTGGGCGTCGTTCCGGACGTTCAGGTCCCGGCGGACCAGGCGCTCGACACCGCGCTCAAGGCCGCACTGCGGCAGGCGGAGGCGGGGGCGCAGCCGGGCGGCACGGCGGCGCGCTGACGCCGGTTCCCCTCACCCGGGCGGGTCCTGCGTGCCGGCGTCATGGACCAACAGGGCGATCTGGACCCGGTTGTTGAGGTCCAGCCGGGTCAGGATCCGTGACACGTGCGTCTTCACCGTGGGCAGCGCCAGGTGGAGTTCCCGCGCGATCTCCGCGTTGGACAGGCCCCGCCCGACCGCCAGGGCCACCTCCCGCTCGCGGTCGGCCAGCAGTACCAGCCGGGCGCGGGCGGCGGCCGCCCGGCCGTCCTGGCCCGATCCGCCCGCCACCTGGTCGATCAGGCGGCGCGTGACGGCCGGGGAGAGCACCGGGTCCCCGGCGGCCACCGTCCGGATGGCCGTCACGATCTGCTGCGGCGGCGTGTCCTTGAGGAGGAACCCGGCCGCACCGGCGCGCAGGGCCCGCAGGACGTGCGCGTCGGTGTGGAAGGTGGTCAGGACGAGGACTTCCGGAGCTCCCGGCCGTGCCCGGAGGGCCTCGGTCGCGGCCAGCCCGTCGACACCGGGCATCCGGATGTCCATCAGCACCAGGTCGGGGCCGTGCGCGGCGACCAGCCCGGGCACCTCCGCCCCGTCGGCGGCCTCGGCGACCAGCTCGATGTCGGGGGCCCCGCCCAGCATCAGGCGCAGCCCGGCCCGGACGATCGCGTCGTCGTCGACCAGCAGTACGCGGATCACCCGGCGCTCCTCCCTCGTCTCCCTCGTCCTTCGGTCAGCCCTGCCAGGGTAGCCAGGCGTTGACCCGGAACCCGCCGTCGGCGGGGGCGGCCGTCAGCTCCCCGCCCGCCAGCCGGGCGCGTTCCGCCAGGCCGATCAGCCCCTGCCCGCCGCCCTCGCCCGTCGCCCCGGCGGCCGCCGCGGCCGGGGCCTGATCCGGCCCTGGCGGCCGGGCGTTGCGGACCTCCACGGTCAGGCCCTCCCCCGGGCCGCCGGTCACCCGTACGTCGACGGCCGCGCCGGGCGCGTGCTTGCGTACGTTGGTCAGCGACTCCTGGACGATCCGGTACGCCGTACGCCCCACCAGGGGCGGCGGCGCGGCCTCCTCGGGCGGCCCGGCCAGGTCGATCCGGCCTCCCGCGGCCCGGGCCTCCGCCACCAGCCGGGCCAGGTCCGCCAGTTCGGGCTGCGGCCGTTCGCCCTCCGCGGGCGCCGACCCGGATCCCGTCCGCAGTACGCCGATCACCTCGCGCAGATCGTGCAGGGCCAGGTGGGCGCTCTCCCGCATCACCCCGGCGGCCCGTTCGATCTCGGCCCGCGGGGCACCGGAGTTGAACTCCAGGGCGCCCGCATGCACGCTCAGCAGCGTCAGCCGGTGGCCGAGCACGTCGTGCATCTCGCGGGCGATCTCCTCCCGGGCCTCCCTGCGCGCCCGTTCCGCGCGTGACTCCGCGTCCGCCTCGGCCAGTTCGGCCCGCTCGCGCAGGGAGGCGATCAGCTGCTGCCGGGACCGCCGGAACAGCCCCCAGCCGATGGCCCCGGCGATCAGGGCGAAGTACGTCACCGCCGAGCCCGCCCGCTCCTCGGCCATGTCCGGCAGCTGCCACAGGAGCACGGGCAGCGGGGCGAAGGCCAGTGCCACCACCCACGCCGTGGTCTTCCACGGCCGGGCCGCGGCCACCGTGAACACCGCGACCATGGTGGGGCCGGCCAGATAGTGCGCCTGACTGCCCGCCAGGAGCAGGACCACGGCGAGCTGGACCGGCCAGCGCCGCCGCAGCAGGACCGCCGCGCAGCCCAGCCCGCCGGCGACCTGGTCGGCGGCCCTCCACCCCGGACCGAGGTCCTCCGCGACCGGGATGGACTGTGAGCTGACCGCCGCGAAACAGGCGGCGAAGAGGAAGAGCCCCAGGTCGACGGCCCAGTCCCGGCGGGTTCGGTGGATGCGGCGCATAGCCCCGGAATCTACGCGGGCGGACCCGTGACGGGAGCCGCCCGCCCCGGACCGGATACTTAAGTACGAGCCCTGAGCGCCCTAAGACCGATCCGGGGGCCGGCGCCCGGCTCCTACCGTCGGAGCATGACCTCCTCCACCCCGAAGTCCCCGAAGTCCCCGCTGGCCGCCGTCACGGGGCTGCTCTCCTTCGTCCTCGTCGTCGGCGGCGCGAGCGGTCTCCTGCACGAGTGGCTCGGCTGGATCCACTTCATGGGCTTCGTCCGGTTCCTCGCCCCCGGCGGCTACGAGATCTACAGCTACGTCGTCATGGTCGTCCTCGGCCTCGCGGTGGGCGCGGCGGGCGACGCACTGACCCGGCGGGGCCTCGCCTGATCCGGCACGTCGCGCCGTCGGCCGTTACGCCATTCGTGTCTCCGCCGGCCGGGACCGGCGAGAGGGGTTCCGGACCTGGAAGTGCACCGCCTGCCCCGCGTGGGGGGAGGCGGTGCACTGAAGGGCTGTCGCTGGAGGCCGGCACCGGCCTGCTAGGACTCATTGCCCTCCTGCTGCTGTTCCTGCTGCTGCTCCTGCTGCTGCTCCTGCTGCTGCTCTTGGTCCTGCTGCTGTTCCTGGTCCTGCTGTTGCTCTCCGGGCGGCGGCGGAACCTCGCTCTCGGGCTGCGCCGGGGTGGCCTTGTCATGCTCCTCGTTGGACGTGTCCGGCTTCGCCTCCGTCTCGGCCGTCGCCGTCGTGCGCGTCTCGGTTTCCGTCGTGGGCGTCTCGGTGTCCTTCTCGGTCGACGCCGTGGGCGTCTCGGTCTGCTTCTCGGGCTCCGTCGTCGGCGTCTCCGTCTCAGTGGGATTCGCCGTCTCCGTTTCCGTTTCCGTCGCCGTGGGCTTTCCCGTCTCGGTCTCCGTCTCCGTGGGCTTCGGCGTCTCCGTCTCGGTCTTCGTCTCCGTGGGCTTCGGCGTCTCCGTCTCCGTCTTCGTATCCGTCGGCTTCGGCGTCTCGGTCTTCGTATCCGTCGGCTTCGGCGTCTTCGTTTCCGTGGGCTTCGGCGTCTTCGTTTCCGTGGGCTTGCCCGTCTTCGTCTCCGTGGGCTTGCCCGTCTTCGTTTCCGTGGGCTTGCCCGTCTTCGTCTCCGTGGGCTTGCCCGTCTTCGTCTCCGTGGGCTTGCCCGTCTTCGTCTCCGTGGGCTTCGGCTTCGGCTCGGTGCCGGTCGGGTTCGGCTGCGTCGGGATGAGCGTCGGCGTGTGGATCACCGGCGGCGGCACCGGGCGGTCGGGCCTGCCGTGGTGGCTGCCCTTGTCGCGCTCGTACCAGCTCCGGTTGTCCTGGTCATAGATCACGATCTTGTGCACCACGGTCGGCGCCGGTGCGATGACCACCACCTTCTGCGGCTGGTACGAGGGCCACGTCTGCCCGAAGCGCTTCGGCTCGGCCTTCAGGGCCACCGGCGGGCCGAGCGGGTTCCCGCACGCGCACCGCACCCGCGGCACTCCCCGGTCGTCCACCAGCACGGCCGTCCCGGCCTGCAGTACGGCCTGGTAGCTGGTGAGCTTGCCGTCCTGGTAGCCGTGGTTCGTGACCCGGGTGTCCATCCGCAGCTGCACCGAGGTGAGCGAGCGGAGGTACGTGGGGACGGACTGCGGCTGGATGCCGAGGGCCGAGGCGAAGGCGGCGTTCTTGCTGGGATCCGCGGACAGCGCCTTGATCTGCTTCTCCACGTCGCAGCTGGCGGTGTCCCGCGTGCCCCCGTACACGCCCGGCGCGGAGCCGCTGATGCTCCTGGTGCCCGTCGTGGTGCCCCCCGTGGCGCTGGGGGTCTTGGGACCCGTGGGAGACGAGGGGGACGCCGTCGGGCTCTCCGGCGGCGTCTCGGCGGTCACGGTCGACTCGGTGAACGGATCGGGACCGGAGGCGGCGGCCGGCTGGAGGAAGACCTCCCCACCGGCGTTGTCGGTGCCGCTGGGCCGGGTGAGGACGATGGCCAGGGCCACGACCGCCACCACCGCGACGAGCGCCGTGGCGAGCCGTGGCACGGATCGCCACCACGGCCCCTTGTCGGGACCACCGGGCCCGCCGGGGGATCCCGAGGCGGGCGGTGCGGGCGGAGGCGGGGGCGGCGGCCCTTGCTGCCCGCCCGAGAGCGGGCCGGAAGGCGGCCCGCTGGGGCGCTCTGACGAGGGCGGCCGGCCGGAGGGTTGCGTGGTCACGGGCTCTTCTTCCCAGGAGGAGGGAGTTCCCTGCGGACCATTGTGTGCGCCATCCGGGTGGTGCCCGCAAGCCGAGGATGCCACGGTGGCAGGGTGAGCCGGATACCGAGATCACCATCGTCCGGGGGCTCCGCGAGGGCATGGCGCGACGCCCTCGTCGCCGTCGTCGCGGGGTTCGCCGTGATGACCGCGGTCGCCGCCGCGGGGCTCGCGTGCGCGGGCGCGGGCGATCTGCCGGGCGGTGCGTTCCCCCGCGTGGTCGCCGCGGTCGTCGTGATGGCGGCCGGCGGTTCCCTGGAGGTGTCGGGCGGGGCCGGTGTCCTCGCGGGAGCCGACGTGAGCCTGTCGGTGCTCCCGCTCTCGGTGAGCCTGGCCGGCGCCCTCACCGCGGGCTCCTGCTTCCTGCACCCCCTGCACAACCGGGCGGTGGCGGGGCCCCGTGAACTCGTCGGCCGGGCCCTCCCGTTGGTCGTGCTGTGGCTGCTCGCGCTGACCGGGGCCGCGCTCCTCGCCCGGCAGTCCTTCGGCATCTCCACCGGCGACTCCCCGGTCGGGGTGATCGGTGAACTCCTCGACTCCGCCCCGACGGTGGGCTTCCGGGCCGACCTGCCCGCCACGCTCCTCTTCGGACTGCTGTGGATCCTGGGCCTGTTGCTGATCGCCCTGCTGGTCTCGCGCCGCGCGCCGCTCCCCGCCCGGCTGGTCCGCTACCACGCGGCGCTGCGCCCGGCCGCCTTCGCCACGATGCTGCTGCTCCTGGCCTACGTCGCCCTCGGTGTCGTGGTCGGCCTGGTGGTGGCCGCCACCCAGGGCCATGCCGCCCGGACCTTCGCCGTGATCCTGCTCGCGTTGCCGAACCTCGCCTGGTTCGCGTTCACCGTGGGCTTCGGCGGCGCCTGGGAGGGCCGGGTGGAGGGGCCGTTCGGGCTGCCGATGCCCCAGCTCCTGGACGAGGTCCTGCGCGGCTCCGAGCTGTCCACGGTGGACGTGGCCTCGCTCGCGGAGCGCGACTCCCGGGCGTGGTGGCTGGTGGCCGTGGCCGCCGTCCTGCTGCTCGGCACCGGGGTACTGGCGGCCGTACGCTCCCCCGCCCACGTCCGCCCCTGGCAGCATGCGCTCCACCTGGGCGTGGCCCTGGCCCTGGCGACTCTGATGGTCTGTCTGCTCGCGCGCGTGCAGGCGCAGTTCGGCCTCTCCCTGCTGGGCATCGGCGAGGTGGACGGGCTCGGCGGCGAGCTCGTGCTGGATCCCGTCCTGTGGCGCACGGTCGGGCTCGCCCTCCTCTGGGGTGCGGTGGCGGGCTTCGTGGGCGCCCTGCTGGCCCGCCCCCTGCACCGTCGCGGGGGCGGGGGGGGGGCCCCCCCCGCCCCCCCCCCCCCCCCCCCCCCCCCCGCACCCCCCCCCCCCCCCCCCCCCCCCCCCCCCCCCCCCCCCCCCCCCCCGCGGCCCCCCCCCCCCCCCCGCGGGGGGGGGGGGGGGGGGGGGGGGGGGGGGGGGGGGGGGGGGGGGGGGGGGGGGGGGGGGGCCGGGGGGCGGGCGTGGCGGCGGCGTGAACGAGGACGAGGGCGAGGGCGAG